>NZ_JBTRHR010000006.1:0-329499 GCF_054602495.1 Halomonas sp. WWR20 | reverse complement strand
CGTAGCGATAAGCTGCCACCGTGGACCTTCGGTATCCGTGCCCTTTACGCGCACTTGGCACGCCGGGTCCCGACCTGATCGGCAAATCCACCCAGGCCAGGAAGGAACACAGCAATGACCTTGGCAGGCAAGCTACTCATTGGCCAGCAGGCCATCACCGGCACTGGCGTCGCCATTCACGCCGTCAATCCGGCCACCGGCGAACCGCTCGAGCCGGCCTACGCCGGGGGCAGCGCCGCCGAGGCGCTCAGGGAGGGCAACCCGTTGGGCCGCAAGCGCGAGGGCTGAGCCGGACAAGGACCACAAGGACTGCGACAACGGGCCCATGGAGCGGCTCCTTGTGGCCCACACAAAGGTAGCGATCAGAGATAGAATTCTCTTCCTTTCTATGTTGAACATATCGTCCGTGTGTTTAACATATGCGGGTCGGTGAATGGGCTAATCTGCTACAAAGATGATTTCTTGACCTTGGTTAATTCACCCATGAGGGACTACGGGCTTTCTGCATGGCCCCGCCTTGGTTTATGTCGTATCGAGATCGCTGGAAGTCTCGCAGTGCTTCCTTCTAGGCCTTGTCTGATAAGCCGGCAAGCGTAGCTCTTGTCAGACAGACCGTAACTTTTCCTTCAGGTAAAGGCGTCAGACCTATGAGCAACCGTAAGATCACCCCCGATCAGCTCCGCTCACGCTGGTGGTTCGACAACCCCGATCATCCCGGGACCACGGCGATCTGCATCGAACGCTACATGAATTACGGCATCACCCTCGAGGAGTTGCGCGGTAACAAGCCCATCATCGGCATCGCCCAGTCGGGGTCGGACCTCACACCCTGCAATCGTCATCACGTCGAGCTGGTCAAGCGGGTCAAGGACGGCATCCGCGCCGCGGGTGGTGTACCGTTCGAGTTTCCCATGCATCCCATTCACGAGAACGTGCGCCGGCCCACCGCGGCACTGGATCGCAACCTGGCCTACCTGGGGTTGGTCGAGGTATTGCACGGCTACCCGCTGGATGGTGTGGTGCTGACCACCGGCTGCGATAAGACCACTCCGGCGTGTCTGATGGCTGCAGCCACGGTCAACATTCCGGCGATCGTGCTTTCCGGCGGGCCGATGCTCAACGGTTGGCGGGGCAGTAATGAGCGGGTCGGCTCGGGCACCATTATCTGGGAGCTGCGCAAGCGTCTGGCGGCGGGCGATATCGATTATGCGGAGTTCCTCTCGCGAGCCACCGACTCGGCGCCGTCCATCGGCCACTGCAACACCATGGGCACCGCTTCCACGATGAACTCCATGGCTGAATGCCTGGGCATGAGCCTGCCGGGCTCGGCGATCATTCCGGCGCCCTACAAGGAGCGCTCAGCGGTGGCGTATACCACTGGCGAGCGGATCGTCGACATGGTCTGGGAGGATGTGCGGCCACTGGATATCCTCACGCGTGAGGCCTTCGAGAATGCCATCGTCGCCTGCTCGGGATTGGGCGGCTCGTCCAACGCACCGATCCATATCATTGCCATTGCCCGCCATGCGGGTATCGAGCTCACCAATGACGATTGGCAGCGTCTCGGTCACAAGATTCCGCTGCTCTCCAACGTCATGCCGGCGGGCGCCTACCTGTGCGAGGAGTTCTACCGCGCCGGTGGTGTTCCGGCGGTGCTCAACGAACTATTGAAAGCCGGTAAGCTGCATGGCGAGGCACTGACGGTCAATGGCCGTACGCTGGCGGAGAACGTCGAAGGTCGCGAGACGCTCGACGAAGACGTCATCCGCCGCTACGACAATCCCATGCTCGAAGAAGCCGGTTTCATCAATCTCAAGGGCAACCTGTTCGATTCGGCACTGATGAAGACCAGCGTCATCTCCGCGAAATTCCGTGAACGCTACCTGAGCAACCCCGACGACCCGGACGCCTTCGAAGGGCGCGTGGCGGTATTCGACGGTTCCGAGGACTACCATGCGCGCATCGACGATCCCGCGCTGGAAATCGACGAGAATACCGTCCTGGTGATGCGCGGCGCCGGTCCCATCGGTCATCCGGGGGGCGCCGAGGTGGTCAACATGCAGCCGCCCGAGGCGCTGATCAAGCGCGGCATCGAGGACTTGCCCTGTCTGGGCGACGGGCGCCAGTCGGGCACATCGGGCTCGCCATCGATTCTCAACGCCTCACCCGAAGCGGCAGTCAACGGTGGCCTGGCGCTGCTGGAGACAGGGGATCGTATCCGCATCGATCTGCGCAAGGGCGAGGCCAATCTGCTGGTGTCCGAAGAGGAGATCAGACAGCGGCGCGAGCGTCTGGCATCGCAGGGCGGCTATATCTATCCCGACCATCAGACGCCGTGGCAGGAAATCCAGCGTGGCATGGTCGAGCAGCATGACCGCGGCATGACGCTGGAGCCGGCAACCAAATACCGCGACGTGGCGCGTCGTACGCCACCGCGCGACAACCACTGAACCGGGAGAGGCGCAGGGCGGCGCAGCGTGGCTCAGCCGAGTTCCACGCTGCGACCTAAAGACGTCTCGGGGCCCTCCAGGCCCAGTGCCTTGGCGGTTCCGGCGAGAACCGCCTGGGCGGCGCGAAAGGCGTCGCGCGGCTGGCGGGCACGGATACTCTCCATCAATCGACGGTGGCGTTCCAGGCTCTCGGCGGGGTCGTCGGTTCCGCTGACGTTGGACATCGATACCAGCAGGTAAATGGAGGGGCGCAGGATATGCGAGAGCTGTGCCCAGACGATGTTATGCGTCGCTTTGAAGATCGCTTCGTGGAAAGCCACGTCGTAGTCGCTATGCAGCCTGTGCACCTCGCTGCTGTCGGCGTGCAGGTTCTGGCCCATCCCCTCGAAGGCTTCCTCGATTGCGACCAGGTCGTGTGCGGTGGCGCGCTTGGCGGCAGTCATGGCGACATACGGTTCGACGTCCAGGCGAAAGGTCAGAATTTCCCGCTGAACGTTAGGGTTGGGCGCTGCGTAGCGGGTCATCCATGCGGTGACCTGCGGATCGAGGATGTTCCACTCTGAATATTCGCGCACCTTGGAGCCATGGCCCGAGATTCGCTCGATGATGCCGGTGTCGACCAACTGGCGCAGATCGCTGCGCACGGCGGAGCGGTTAATGGCGAACTGTTCGCAGAGATCGATCTCCTTGGGTACGAAGTCGCCGGGTTGGTAATGCCCGGAAAAGATGGTTTCGGCCAGCGCTTCGGCAACACTGGGCCGTCGGGAAGTCTTGCGTCGAGTGTCCTTCACAAATGCAACATCCGTTTAAGTTTGTTTCAAGCTGCCATAGGTTGAACATTTGAGCAACGCGGACGCCGGCCCAGACTGCATCGATGCGTCCCATACCCGACCAGGATTGCCGCGGCACAAGGCGCTTTGACACTCCTTGTCGGCTGCACCATCTTTGTTAGCACATTCGCGGTATGGCACATTTTCAAGGAGCCACCCATGAGCAAGGTGCTGGTCGTTTATTATTCCAGTTACGGACATATCGAAACTCTGGCCCAGGCCATTGCCGAAGGCGCGCGTGAAGGCGGCGGAACGCAGGTCGATATCCGTCAGGTCGCCGAACTGGTGCCGGACGAGCTGGCGCAGAAGTCCGGCTACAAGCTCGACCAGCAGGCGCCGGTACTCGACGATCCCAATGCGTTGAAGGAGTACGACGCGATCATCGTGGGCTCGCCGACGCGCTTCGGCAACATGGCCTCGCAGATGCGCAACTTCTGGGACAAGACCGGCGGACTGTGGGCCAACGGTGAGCTGATCGGCAAGGTCGGCAGCGCCTTCACTTCCACCGCCAGTCAGCACGGTGGCCAGGAAACCACGCTGACCTCGATCCACACCACGCTGTTGCATCACGGCATGGTCATTGTCGGGGTGCCATACTCCTGCCCGGCGCTGACCAATCTGGAAGAAGTTTCCGGCGGCACGCCTTATGGGGCCACTACCATTGCCGGGGGCGACGGGAGTCGTCAGCCCAGCGAAAACGAGCTGACCATTGCGCGTTTTCAAGGCAAGCATGTGGCGGAGCTGGCGGCCAAGCTGGCGCGTTAAGCATTCCCGAACGGCTGCTCGGTCTCGCCTGCAAGCCGCTACGGCTCAATGAGCGTCGAGCCGGATCCGGCTGGCGCCATTGCCGGCCGGTTCCACGCAGATGCGCACCGGGATGCGTTCGTGCATCTCCTGGACATGCGAGATCACTCCGACCTTGCGTCCCTGGGCTTGCAGACCATCCAGCGCATCCATGGCCAGCGCCAGCGATTGCGGATCGAGGCTGCCGAACCCCTCGTCGATGAATAGCGATTCGATCCTGAGCTTGCCTGACGCCATCGAGGCCAGCCCCAGTGCCAGCGCCAGCGAGACCAGAAAGGTTTCACCGCCGGAAAGCGAATGTACCGAGCGCTGTTCATCACCCATCTGCGTATCGATGACCAGTAGCCCCAGCGGACTGCCGCCGCGTACCAGGCGGTAACGTCGCGACAGGCCGGCAAGGTGGGTATTGGCGTGCTCCAGTAGCAGTTCGAGGTTGTACGCCTGAGCGATGCGTCGAAATGCCTTGCCATCGGCCGAGCCGATCAGCGAGGAGAGACGACCCCAGCGGCGGTGCTCGACCTGGGCCGCGTCGAGTTCCGTCTGCAGGGCTCGCATGGCTTGGCGACGGCGGTCATCGTCTCGCAGCACATGCAGGGCGTCGTCGCGCTGTTGCTGTGCCTGCCGCTGACGTGGAGCCAGTTCTCTCTCTTCGCGGGCCAGGGTGGTCGCCAGTTCACGCACTTGGGCCTCGCATGCTTCGGGTGTCTCGAGCATCGACACGTCCCGCAAGCTCCGGTGATGCTCGCTCAGCGTCGCCAAGCGCTCCTGCTCCAACAGACGGCTGTCGCGTAACGCCTGGTCGGCCTGGTCCAGCTGTTCGCGCAGTGCGGCTTGCGCGTCATCGTCCATGGCCAGCAGGCGTTCCAGCATATCGTCGTCGATGTCCGCATGCGCCTCGCGCCACGCCTGCAGGGTGGCGTCGAGCGATTCCCGCTCATGCCGGGTCGCAGCCTCATGGGCATGCATGTTTTCGAGTTGCAGGGTCAGGCGTTGGCACTGCTGGCGCGCATTGTCCAAGGAGTCCCGCGCTTGGTTCAGTTGCTGCTCGGCCTGTCTGACGTCATGCTCCAGGGCGGCACGCCACTGGGCAACATTGGCATGCGCACCGAGTCGCTGGGCCAAGATGTCGCGCAGGGTCCGTTGCTCGTCGCTCTTGGGGGGCAGGGCGGCGTCGAGCTGCGCGAGACGCTGGCGGTCGTGATCAGCTTGGCCTTCGAGTTTACCGATCTCCACATCGAGCGCTGCCAAGGCGTCACGCAGCGGCGCTTGGCGCTGCTGGTCGCGATCGAACTGCTCCAGTGCCTGTTGCTGGGCGTCGCGCTGTTGACAAGCGCAGGCGATCTGCTCGTCCAGCCAGGCCTGGCGTTGCCTGTCCTCCTGAAGCAGCAGTTCGCAACCGGCGGATAGCGACTCGAGCGCCTGCCGGGCACCGTCAGCGGCTTGCATGGCCTCTGTCAGCTGCGTCTCGCGCTGGGTCAACTGAGCGCTGAGCGCCTTGTAGCGAGCGGTGAGCTCCTGATGGGCTTCGCGAGCCGCTTGGAGCTGGCGGGCGATCTCTTCGAGCTGGCGATCTTCCTCGCGTTCGGTCTGCTCGAGTAGTTCCACCGCGGGCGAGGGAGGCGGCTGGTGGCGATAGGGATGCTCGAGGCTGCCGCATACCGGGCAGGGTGCGGCGTCTTCCAATTGGGCGCGTAGCTTCTCGACACTGGCGCTGCGCACGGCGCGCAGGCGCTCGAGGCTTTGGCGTAGCTGATGGTCATGGTGCTCTGCCTGCCTCAGCCGCTGCTTGGCGTGGCGGCCCTCTTCGACAACCTTCTGTCGGGCCTCGTTATCGTGTCGCTGTTGGGTGTTCAGCTCGGCCTGCTGTCGTTGTAGACGCTGCCAGTGCTGCCAGGCCTGGCGGGCGTCCTCCAACGCCATGAGCCGCTCCCGGGCACGATCCTGGGACTGTTGCAGTGCTTGCCGGTAATGTTCCGGCGAGGCGTGCTCACCTAGCCGGCGTTCCAGGCCTTCGAGTTCGATCCGCTGCCGGTCACGTTCGTCACGCCTGGCGGCAAGGCTCTGCCGGGTGTGTTGCGCGCTACGCGCCAGCTCATGGCGTTCTCCGCTCAGCGCGGTGATTTCCTCGGCCAGATAGTCGAGGCGTTGGGCTTGCTGGCTGGCGTCGTCGAGCTGCGGTTGCGCCTGTTGATGGGTCTGTCGGGCCTGGACAGTTCGGCGTTGGGTGCTGTCGAAAGCCGCCTGGGATTCGCGTTGCTGCTGTTCGGCGGTGTCGAGTGCACGACGTGTTGCGTCTCGCTGGGCGAGCGTATCGGAGAGCAGACGCTGCAGCTCGCGCTGGCGTACAAAACGCTGATGTTGCGGAGCTAGCGCCTCGAGCTGGCCACGTCGCTGGCGCTGATCGGCGAGGGCCGCATGCGCGGTTTCGGCTTGCTGTCGGTTGGCAACCGCGCTTTGCCAGCTGTGGCGAAGCTGGTGTTCCCGTTCGAGCCAGGCGCGACGGATTCCGAGATTGTCGGCCTGGATCTGGACGGCCTGCCAGGCGTGTTCAGCCTGCTCGACTGCCGCTTCCATGGCGGTACGCTGCTCGACGGTGGCGGGCAGTTCGCCTTCCAGGCGTGACTCGAGGCGCTTGATCACGTCGCTGGCATGCTTGGTGCGCTGATAGGCCTCGATGGAGATGCGCGAGTAGATGCCGGTATCGGTCAGCTTTTCGAGCAGATCGCTGCGGGCGTTGTCGTCGGCTTTGAGGAAGGCGCTGAATTCACTCTGGGCGAGCAGCACGGCTCGCGTGAACTGATCGAAGCTGAGCCCCAGTTTTTCGGGCAACAAGCGGTCGAATTCACGCTTCTGGCTGGTCAGTACCCGCGCTTCGGGCAGTGCAATCAACGCCTGCTCGGCGGCCTGCATGCGGCCTTCCGCCTTGCCGCGTGCGCGACGTACCGACCAGCGCGCCCGATAGGCGACGTCGTCGCGGCCCACGAAATCCACCTCGGCGTATCCCGATACGGTGCCCCGGCGCAGTAGGGTGCGAGGGTCGGCGGTGACCAGGCTCTCGGCGCCGACATCGGGGGACTGCGAGTCCCGCGTGGGGGCGTCGCGCAGGCGTGGGGTATTGCCGAACAACGCCAGGCACAGTGCGTCAAGCAAGGTGCTCTTGCCGGCGCCGGTGGGGCCGGTAATGGCGAACAGCCCGCTCTCCTGTAGCGGACCGCTGGCAAAATCCAGTTCATGTTCCCCGGCCAGCGAGGCAAGGTTCTTCAGGCGAATGGCGAGAATCTTCATCGGCCCGGGCCCTCTGCTTCACCATCCGCCGCATCGCTGTCGATGACCGTCTGCATCAGGTGGGCGAAATCCCGGCGGGTCGCTTCATCGGGCAGGCTGCCGTAGCTGTCCTGCCAGGCGCGTTCAAACAATGTCTGCGGCCCCAGGCTTTCCAGGCGCTGATGCGCGGGGGAAATGTCACCCTCGACGTGGGTATACTGCGACTGGATACGGATCAGGCGCACGGCCTGGCCGTCCAGGGCGCGCTCGATGCCGGCGCGCAGATCGACCCGCGGTGCGTCGAGCTGAACGCGCACTTCCAGCCATGGCCAGCGCTCGCGGGGCAGGGTCGTGTCGCTATCGAGCCCCTCGAGTTCGGCGAGTATCGTCTCGAGCGGGGCAGGGCCTACGCGCAGCATCTCGACGGCACGTGGGGTATGCAACACCTCGCAGTGGCTGAGGGCAGCGCCATCCAGCGTCACTTCGACGACCTGATGGGCATAGCCCGCTTCGGAGAAGTCCATGGGCAGTGGAGAGCCGCTGTAGCGAATGCGTGCCTCGCCAACCTGCTGGGGCTTGTGCAGATGCCCCAGCGCGACATAGGCGATGGCATCGGGAAACAGGCTGGCCGACAGTGATTCTTCACCGCCTATCACGATGGGACGCTCGCTGTCCTCGGAGACGGCGGCGCCGCGCAGGTGAGCATGACTCATGGCGACCAGCGCCTGATTTTCGCCGCGCCGCGCCTCGGCCGCCGCGATCAGTTGCTGATGAACCCGGGTGATGCCGGTCACGTAGTCGTCGCCGACCTCGCCACCGGTGACTTCCGCCGGGCGCAGAAAAGGCAGGGCGAGACACCAGGCGCGTACTTCGCCGCTGGCATCTTCCAACGGTACCAGCAGCCGCTCGGCGTCCAGCCGCCCGTCGTCGAGCCACACCACACGCCCCAGGGCGTGGGCCCGCAGGCGCCGGAGCAAAGGCCCCGGCAGTTCGATACGTGCGCCGCTGTCGTGATTGCCGGCAATCATCACCAACGTCAGGCGTGGCAGCCTTTCGTGGGCGGCGACGATGAAGTCGTAGAGCTGCTCCTGGGCCTTCAGCGAGGGATTGACCACGTCAAAGATATCCCCCGCCACCAACAGTGTGTCGGGCTGGCGCGACTCGAGCGTGTCCAGCAGCCAGTCGAGAAAGCGCTGATGTTCGTAGTGGCGGTCCTGGCCATGAAAGGTCTGTCCCAGATGCCAGTCTGCGGTATGGATTAGCTTCACGTTGGGCTCCCTGTCGAGCGTCTATTGTAACGGCTTGGGAAATAGGCGACATGCCCCACTTGAAGTGCATGGCATTCATGACTTGAATGAGAGGGACCAGGTAACGGCGCAAAGGGAGACGCATGACCGTACCACTACATGACTGGGCATTGGCGCCGCAGGAGGCGGTGGCCATGCAGAAGAAGCTCGCCCCACGTATCGAGCGCAGCGATCGTCTGGGCGAGGTGCGCCACATTGCCGGGGTGGATATCGGTTTCGAGGACGACGGTACCACGACCCGTGCGGTGATCGTGGTGATGACCTACCCCGAACTCGACATCGTCGACCGAGTGTTGCATCGCGAGCCCACTCGCATGCCCTACATTCCCGGTCTGCTGTCGTTTCGCGAGCTGCCGGCGGCGCTAGAAGCCTTCAAGCGCTTGAGTGTCATGCCGGATCTGATCATGGTCGACGGCATGGGCATCGCCCATCCGCGTCGGCTGGGTATTGCCGCCCATCTCGGACTATGGCTCGATCGGCCCACCATCGGTGTGGGCAAGAGCCGCTTGTGCGGCTGGCACGACGATGCGCCGCCGGCCAAGGGCGCCTGGACGCCGTTGCACGACCGGGTCCGCGCGGAGGATCCGGTCGGCTCCAGGGAGGCAAAGGAGATCACCATCGGTGCGGTGCTGCGCACCCGCGAGAAGATCAAACCTTTGTATATCTCCACGGGACACCGCGTGGGGCTCGACACGGCAGTGGACTGGGTGATGCGCTGCGTGACCCGTTACAAGTTGCCTGAACCGACTCGCCAGGCTGACCGCCTCGCTTCGCGACGCGGCGAGCACCGTGCGACCTGAAACGCTGGGGTGGGGTGTGTCCTGGATCGCAGCCGGAGGAATGCGTGGCCATTGCCTATGCAAGCCTGAATGACGAAGTACGGACCTGCATGCAGCAAGAGCTGCAGCGGGATATCGATGCGCAACGGCTCACGCTCAGTCCGCGGCTCAACCGCAAGGGTGTCGAACGCTGGCGGGAATTGTTGCGCGAGGCGGTGGATCATCACGACGATGCCTGGCTGGCCGCCGAAATCAGGGCACAGGGATTGCTCAAGCGTACCGAACCGCGCCGGAACCCCTCGGGAAACTACACGAATGCCCGTATTCCCAATACGGCTGCGGACACGCTGGCCGAGGGGGACTTCAACCGTTACTACGTGCGCGGGTTATGTCGCAAGGTGCTGGCCGAGGGGGGCCGGGATGTGGAAGTCTATCGCGGCAAGACGGTGGCAGCGCCTCGGCCCGAATCGCTGTTGATGCTGGGCAAGCGGCTCTCGGCCGAACAGCTGCTGAGCGCGCTGCGACACTCCTCCAGCGATGAACCGGTGCTCGGCGTATTGCTGGGTCCCAATTCGGGGTTGAGCGTCCGGCGCTTCTGAGCGTTTTCCAGACAGGGCCCTAGACGATATCCAGCCCCTGCTTGCGCGTCGGCGGAGGGAACGCTTCATCGAGGCGGCGCAGCTCGTCGTCGCTCAGGCGCAACTCGAGCGCGGCGGCGTTCTGCTCGAGGTGGGCGGGCTGCACCGCCTTGGGAATGGCGATCACGTCATGCTGGCCTTCGACCGGACGAATCACCCAGGCCAGCAGTACCTGTGCGGGTGTCACGCCGTGTTCAGCGGCGATGGCGCGAACGCTGGCGTCGTCCATCAGGCGCTGGCTCTCGCGGCCGCCCTGGGCGAGCGGACAGTAGGCCATGGTCGGCAGATGATGGCGGCGCTGCCAGGGCAGCAGCGCGTATTCGATGCCGCGCGAGCCGAGATGGTAGAGCACCTGGTCGGTGGCGCAGTGCTCACCGCCGGGCAGGGAATGCAGTGCCTGCATCTCGTCGCTGTCGAAATTGGACACGCCGAAGCGGTGGATCTTGCCCTGTTCCCGCAGACGCTCGAAGACCTCCAGCGTCTCTTCCAGCGGGATGCTGCCCGGCCAGTGCAACAGGTAGAGATCGATATGGTCGGTTCGCAGGCGCTTGAGACTGCGCTCGCAGGCGCTAATCGCGCTGTCGCGTCCGGCGTTCCAGGGGTAGACCTTGGAGACCACGAACGCCTGCTCGCGCCGCCCGGCCAAAGCCTCGCCGACCACTTCCTCGGCGCCGCCCTCGGCATACATCTCGGCGGTATCGATCAATCGCAGTCCCCGCTCCAGCCCTTGCTGCAGGGCACGAACCTCGTCGCGACGCGGGGCGTTGCCCTCGGCCATGTGCCAGGTGCCCTGGCCGATGGCGGGCACGCTGGCCGGTTCCGTACTCTCGGAGTCCGCCAGCGTTACGTGGGGGACCGTGTTTTTCTCCGGTGTCGCCATGCTGCACTCCCTGCAGAAGGTGAAGTCCCTTTCATGTTGGCCCGGCATGAGGATGCATTCAAGCCGCCGCGGGGCAGGCGTATACTCGTGCTTCTCGCTCTTTTCTCTTACCCTCGGCGCCGGAACCCGCTTCATGCCCGATTCTTCCTATCTTCAGGCCACCCGCGACTGGGTGCGCTCCTTCGTCGTGGCGCACAACGTCTGTCCCTTCGCGGGTCGCGAGGTGACGCGCGACAGCATCCGTTACGTCGCGGTATCGGCAGACCAGCCCGAAACGGTGCTGCTGGCGCTGATCGAGGAGTGTCGTCTGCTCGACGAGGACCCGCAGGTCGAAACCACACTGCTGATCCTGCAGGACGGCGTGGAGGAATTCGACGCTTATCTGGACCTGCTGGGCATGGCCGAGGCGCTACTCGCGGATCAAGGGTATGAAGGTGTCTATCAGCTGGCGAGCTTTCATCCCGACTATTGTTTTGCCGATGCCGAGGAGGACGATCCCGCCAACTATACCAACCGCTCTCCCTATCCGGTCCTGCACCTGCTGCGCGAGGCCAGCATCGAGCAGGCGCTGGCGCACTTTTCCCACCCCGAGCGCATTCCCGAAACCAATCATGTCCATATGCATCGGCTGGGCCGGGCCTTCCTGATGGCGCAGTTAAATGCCTGCCGGCGTTAGATGTCGGCTGCAGGGTGGCAAATATTGTCTACGCTGAGCAGTGAACGATGGTGAGTGCAACCAGCGATGCCCGTTACTACGGGATTCAATCTCACAAGGAGACGTCATGAGTATCCAAAAGCAAGGTTCCGCCGAATGGCAGGGCAGCCTCAAGCAGGGCAAGGGTACGGTATCCACCGAGAGCGGAGTGCTCCAGCAGAGTCCGTATGGCTTCAATACGCGTTTCGAAGGGCAGGCGGGTACCAATCCCGAAGAGTTGATCGGCGCGGCGCACGCCAGCTGCTTTTCGATGGCGTTGTCGATGATTCTGGGCCAGGCCGAGCTTGAGCCGGAAAGCATCAAGACTCAGGCCACGGTTTCGCTGGATCAGGACGACAGCGGCTTCACCATCTCCAAGATCCATCTCAAGACCACCGCCAGGGTGCCGGGTGCCGATCAGGCCACCTTCGATGAGTGCGCCCAGAAGGCCAAGGAGGGCTGCCCGGTCTCCAAGCTGTTCAAGGCCGAGATCACCTTGGATGCCACGCTGGAATCCTGAGCTTTTCCTGTCCTCTCTGCACATCATGCGAGCGCCTATATAAGGCGCTCGTAACGGTTCATGCTGTGCGAGGGTCGCCATTCGGTGCGTCATTCGAACGCAGTGAGGTGAAAACTCTCTCGCGACAGTCGTGCATCCTGCCAGGCGCCGAGCGCCGGGAAGCGTGTCTTCCAGTCGAGCTCCCCCAAGCGGAAACTCACGTAATCGAGCGCCACGCTGAGAATGATGTCGTCCATGGTCAAGTGGGCGTCGTCGGCATAGCGATGGCGAGGTGCCAACTCCTGCTCCAGAACGATCAGCAGCCGTTCGATCGCCGCCAGGCGTCGCCGGCCGAGGACACTGTCGTCTGCGGCCTTACTCTCATACTTGCGGGCGATCACCGTCTGAAACGCTGCGTCGAGCAGGCCCTGCCCCAGCCCTGCCAGCCTTAGCACCTGCGGCAGCTCGGTTTCGGGAAATAGCGCGGGGCCCGGGCCGAAGGCGTCCAGCATGCGCGTGATCAGCAGCGTCTCGGTGATTGCCGTGCCATCCTTGAGCACCAGTACCGGTACCTTGGCGACCGGTGAGACGGCGAGCAAGGCGGGATCGTTCTGCCACGGATCGACCCAGTGCAGCGTTAGACGCTCGCCGAGTTTCTTTTCCAGGGCTGCGATGCGGGCCACGCGGGCATAGGGGGAGGTTCGGTTGAGGAATAGAGTCAGGCTCATGATCAGGCTCCGTGGTGGTCGGTGACGGTATTACGGGAGGGTGGCGATGCGTGCGGTGCGCCGGCCCGACGGCCGAGCCAGAGCAGTATGGCACCCCATAGCAGCGAGCCGGCGGCCATGGGGAAGATCCATGCCGGCGTTGTCAGATGGGCATAGAGTGCGGCGAACAGATAAGCGCCAAGCGCCTGGGCCAGGGCGAACGATGCCGTGGCACGCCCCCACAAGGCAGGATGGCGCGTTGCACCGCCGAGTTCGTTCAAGCGGCCCGACGTCAGTGCCACGATGCCTGGGATCAGCGCGCCGACCCAGAACGAGGACAGCGATACGCTCCACAGGGCGGGCGTGAGTACCGGCAGCAGCACAGCGGTGCCCTTGGTGACGAAGGCCGCCATCAGGCTGCGATGCCAGCCTAGACGCGATGCCAGGGCGCCGGCGATGAATGGCCCGCATAAGGCGCCCAGCCCGAAGATACCCCACTGTAGCGCGCCGATACCGGCGGCATGCCCGAACTGATGCTCGATGGCATCGACCCAG
This sequence comes from Halomonas sp. WWR20, assembly GCF_054602495.1. Classification (NCBI taxonomy): domain Bacteria; kingdom Pseudomonadati; phylum Pseudomonadota; class Gammaproteobacteria; order Oceanospirillales; family Halomonadaceae; genus Halomonas; species Halomonas sp. WWR20. The sequence goes on along the minus strand of NZ_JBTRHR010000006.1, from coordinate 316,092 downwards.
AACAGGGTATGCGGGACGAAGCCGATGGCATCGAGGCCGTAGGCGACCAGCACCGCCACGACCGGCCAGCGCAGATGCCTGTCCAACGGCTCTGTCCGGCGTGGCCCGCGCGTCATCTTCGGCCGTTCGGCGACCGGCCATGGGCGCAGCGCCAACCACAAGGGCAGCAGGCTGGCCACGGCCAGTCCCAGCCAGACGCTGCTCAGGCCGAACGGCATCAATGTCGGCACCAAGGTGGCCGAGAGTACGATTCCCAGCCCGATCCCCAGAAACAGGCAGGGGCCGCCGCGCTTGCGTTCGGACTCGTGCATGGCGCCGAGCATGCTCGATGTGCCGACCACCATCAGCACGGCGCCGGCGATGCCGGCAATCAGGCGCCAGAAGGCGAACCATGCGAAAGGTGCCGGCCAAGCGCTGGCAACGAAGCTCAAGGCGATCAATGCCATGGTCACGCGAACGATGGTGCGGCTGGAGAAGCGCGCCATCAAGGAGGCGCTGCTTAAAGCGCCGAGCAGATAACCGAGCAGGTTGGCAGCACCGATGTAGCCCCCTTCGGCGGCATCGAACCAGCCCGCCTCGAGCATTTCGGGAAGCAGTGTGGCGTAGGCGAAACGCCCCAGTCCCAGGCCGGCGAAGGTCGACGCGGCACCGATGACAATCAGCCGCAGCGGGCCGGAGGAGTGAGAAGGGGAGTGCATAATGGTTCCTTGTGACGAAGGGCGCCTTGAGCATCGTTGCGGCTCGCCGGTGGCGCCACGCGGGCATGGCGGGCGCCAACGGACAACGATTCCCCTAACGTTTTAACGTCTCGTGCCGGCCGGGGGCAGACCACCTTGGTCTCACCCACGCTCTCCTACCCGCATTTTCGCGAGGTCACTCGCGCTCCAGGTAGTGCACGCTGAACAGCCCCTCGTCGTCGGCCCATTCGGCACATGAACGGAAGCCGGCGCGTCCGGCCAGGGCCTGAAAGCCCTCGATGCTGTACTTGTAGGAATTCTCGGTGTGAATGCTCTCGCCGGTTGCGAAGCGGAAACGCTCGCCGGCAACCGTGATCACCTGCGCCATCGTGCTGACCAGATGCATCTCGATGCGCGAGACGTCCCGGTTGAAGAAGGCGCGATGCTCAAAATGCGTCGGGTCGAGCTCGGCGTCGAGCTCACTGCGCAGCCGCTCCAGCAGGTTGAGATTGAATGCGGCCGTGACGCCTGCGGCATCGTTGTAGGCGGCTTCGAGAATCGCCGTGTCCTTGACCAGATCGACGCCGATGAGCAGACCACCGCCCACCGGTAGCAGCGGATGCAGCCGGCGCAGGAAGGCCTCCGCGGCCTGCGGGTCGAAGTTGCCGATGCTCGAGCCGGGAAAGAATGCCACCGGACGCTCACAGGCCATGTCATCGGGCCAGGCCAGGCGCTGCGAGAAGTCGGCACAGGCGGCATGCACCTCGAGCCAGGGGTAGTCGGCGGCCAGGCGGCGAGTACTGTCGAGCAGGAAGTCCCGCGAGATATCGATGCCCAGATAACTCGACGGGCGCATGGCCTCGAGCAGCAGACGTACCTTGCGACTGGCGCCGCTGCCCAGTTCGACCAGCGTCGCTTCCCGCCCCGCCAGTGCGGCGATGTCATCGGCCGCCTGGCCGAGGATGGCCTCTTCGGTGCGCGTCGGGTAGTACTCGGGCTGGATGCAGATCGCGTCGAACAGCTCGGAGCCGCGCTGGTCGTAGAAGAACTTGGGCGAGGCGTGCTTGGGCGTGGCCCGCAGCCCGGCGAGAATCTCGTCGCGCATCGAGTTGGCGGCCGGCGTCGAGTGCAGGTCGTGGAAGTGCACGGCAAGCGTCATGTTCAGCTCTCCTTGGCCAGGCGGAAGCCGGAAAAGGCCCAGCGCGCGTGCGGCGGGAAGAAGTTGCGATAGGTGGCGCGGATATGATCCTCGGGCGTGGCGCAACAGCCGCCGCGCAGCACCATCTGTCCGGACATGAACTTGCCGTTGTATTCGCCGAGGCTGCCGGGCAGCGGCTTGAAGCCCGGATAGGGACGATAGGCGCTGCCGGTCCACTCCCAGACATCGCCGAACATCTGCTGCGGATGCCCCAGCGCTGCGCTGGCGGCGACCGGTTGCAGGTGGTCGCGTTCGACAAAGTTGCCCTCCACGGGGACGTCCTGAGCCGCGACCTCCCACTCCGCCTCGCTGGGCAGGCGTGCACCGGCCCAGTGCGCGTAGGCATCGGCCTCATAGAAACTGACGTGGCACACCGGCGCATGCGGATCGACTGGCGTGAGGCCGCCCAGCGTCATGTGGTGCCAGATACCGTCACGCTTTTCCCAGTAGAGTGGCGCGGTCCAGCCCAACTGATGGATCAGGCTCCAGCCGTCCGACAGCCACAGATCGGTGCGTGAGTAGCCGCCGTCCTCCATGAAGGCGATGTACTCGCCATTGGTCACCGGACGGCTGGCGAGCTGGAACTCCTCGACATACTCGCGATGACGCGGTGTCTCGCAGTCGAAGGCGAAACCGGCGCGTGCCGTCTCGGCAATATCGAAGCCGACGTGACGCACGCCACCGGGGTAGGCGTGCCAGGCAAGGGGCTCGGCGGCATGCTCGGGCGGTGGGGTCAGGTCGCGACGATAGACGGGATGCAGCGGGTTCTGGGCGAGGATGTGCTTGATATCCATCGCCAGCAGTTCCTGGTGCTGCTGTTCGTGGTTCAGGCCGAGGATGACGCGGTGAACGATCTCGTCGATATGTTCGGCCGGCGGCCGCTCGAGCAGTTCCGCCATCGCCGCATCGATGTGCGCACGATAGCGGTAGACGTCGTCCACCGTGGGCCTTGAAATCAGCCCGCGATTGGCGCGCGGAAAGGGCTTGCCGTGAGTTTCGTAATAGGAGTTGAAGAGGAAGTCGTAGGCGGGGTCGAGCGTCTTGTAGTGCTTGAGAAACGGGGTGAGCAAAAAGGCTTCGAAGAACCAGCTGACGTGAGCCAGATGCCACTTGGGCGGGCTGACGTCGGGCATGCTCTGCACCATGTAATCTTCCTTCTCCAGCGGGGCACAGAGTCTTTCCGAGGCGGCGCGGACGCGCTGGTAGGGGCGCAGCCACTCCTTGGTGTGATGGCTGTCGAGGGTTTCGGTTTGCAGTTCCTGTGCGAAGTGGGACATGTTCGGGCTCCTGTCTCGATGGCGAAACACAATGGCGAAGCTGCAGGGGAGATCACTCAAGCGTAGCAGCCCGCTCCAGAGCGCAAGTGTCGTCCGGCCCATTTTGGGTAAAGCTTTGTTATCCGTCGCTGACGATGAAGGTGTCGTCGCCGGAGGGATCGCGGCCGTAGCGAGGCGCTGGGGCGAGGATTACGGCTACGGCGAAAGGCGACTTGACTTCGGTGCGCTGACGCGGTGCGGCAAATCTGTTAGCCTGCGAGCCGCGCTACGCGATGTCCGACATACCTTCCCCTAGGGCGAACATGTGCGGCGCTGGACACTTCATAATACGACTCCACGATAAAGAACGTTCATTATGTCAAAACCTCACGATCCCGACGCGGCGCCGTCTCGCCCGCTGTCCCGGGGCGACGTCAAGGTGCTGTCGCTGTCGGCCCTGGGCGGCGCGCTGGAATTCTACGATTTCATCATCTTCGTCTTCTTCGCCACCGTCATCGGCCAGCTGTTCTTCCCGCCGGAGATGCCGGAGTGGCTGCGCCAGATCCAGACCTTCGGCATCTTCGCCGCCGGTTATCTGGCGCGCCCGCTGGGAGGCATCATCATGGCCCATTTTGGCGATCTGCTGGGGCGCAAGAAGATGTTCACGCTGTCGATTTTCCTGATGTCGATTCCCACCCTGATCATGGGCATGTTGCCTACGTACGAGACGATAGGCTATCTGGCGCCGCTGGCGCTGGTGGCACTGCGCATCCTGCAGGGTGCGGCGGTGGGTGGCGAGGTACCGGGTGCCTGGGTGTTCGTCACCGAGCATGTCGATCGGCGTCATGTCGGGTTTGCCTGCGGCTCGCTGTCGGCCGGCCTGGTGGCGGGCATCCTGCTCGGTTCACTGATGGCCACCGCCGTCAATGCCGCCTTCACGCCGCAAGAGTTGGCCGGTTACGCCTGGCGCATTCCGTTTCTGGTCGGCGGCGTATTCGGCCTGCTGGCGGTCTATCTGCGTCGCTGGTTGCACGAGACACCGGTATTCGCCGAGATGCAGGCCCGCAAGGCCCTGGCCGAGGAACTGCCGCTGAAGACTATCCTGCGTGAGCATCGCGGCGCCATCGTACTGTCGATGGCAGTGACCTGGATACTCACCGCGGCGGTGGTGGTGGTACTGCTGATGACGCCGGCACTGCTGCAGAAGGCCTATGGCCTCGATGCGGTCAGCACCATGCTCGCCAACAGCGTGGCCATCGTCTGCGTGATCATCGGCTGCCTGGTCTCGGGCAAGCTTGCCGACATCATCGGCGGGGGGGCGACCATCGCATTGTGGAGCGTGCTGCTGGGGGCCACCTACTGGATCTTGCTGAGCACGGTGGATCAGCAGCCGGATCTGCTGATGCCGCTGTACGCCCTGGCCGGTTTCGGGGTGGGCATCGTCGGTGTGGTGCCGGGGATTGCCGTCAAGTCATTTCCAGCCGCGGTGCGTTTCACCGGACTGTCGTTTTCCTACAACGTGGCTTATGCCATCTTTGGCGGTTTCACGCCGATCGTTGTATCGCTGCTGATGAGCCTGCATCCGTTGACACCGTCGCTGTATGTCGGTGCGCTGAGCGTGATGGGGGTTGGCATCGGACTGTTTCTGATGCGCTCGATCCGGGGCCAGCGGCTCGCCGAGATGCCCGGCTAAGCGAGCAACTTTTACGCCATGCGCTTGTCTGAGTCGAAGGCAACCGAGACCGAGGAGGGCGCATGAAAACGCGTAATTTCGTGCACAAGCATGCCATGCATTATCAGCGTAGCAAGACCTTCGCCGACAGGAAGAAGCTGGCCAGGAACGGCTACCGTAAACACAAGGGGGGAGCTGAAAAGCTCCCCCCTTCGCATTGCGGGCCTGCGCTAATGGTCGCGCCTCGCTAACCGGTGGCATCCCTGTCGGCCCCCAGACCTTGGCGCACGTGTTCGGCCAGGCCCAGGCCGGCTTCGTGCATCGTCAGGTAGGTCTGGTTGGCACCGGCCTCGCGGATCGCCTGCGCTTCATCATCATAAAGGCTGTGCGCGACGATGGTGCCGGTGAACCCATGGCTACGCAGTTGTCGGGCGGCGAAGATCTTCGACTCGGCATCGGGCAACGACAATACCACGGCTCGGATCCGTCGCATGTCGATGGAGTTCCAGAAACTGATGTCCTCGCCGTCGGCATACACCACCTGACGGTCGTGGGCTTTATGCCATTCGACTCGGCTGGGATCGGCATCGATACCCAAGGCCGGCGTGGCATCCTCGCGGAGACGGTCATAGGTGGCCGTGCCGGTGCGCCCCATGCCGATGACCAAGACCTGGGCATTACCCAGCGAGGCGGGCTGCTCGTCGGGATGCCAGGTGTGCGCCTCGAAGCGTACCAAGTGGGGTTCGAAGCGCGCGAACAGCTGATGGGCATGGCGTTGCAGGGGAGAGGCCACCAGAAACGACAGCGCCACAGCGAGCGCCAGACCCACCAGCGCATCGGGGACCAGCGCCGCCGCCACGATCAGCCCGAACTCGCTGTAGCTGGTGAGGTTGAGGGCGGCCTGGAAGGCGTTGCGTGCGCGCAGTCGAAACAGGATCAGCAGCAGGAAGAACAGCATACCCTTCAGCGGCAGCAGGGCGACGAACGCCACCGCGAAACCCAGCGATTGCCAGTCGGGTAGCCCCGACATACCGATCTTGAGAAAGAAGCCGACCAGAAACAGCTCCTTGAGCGCCCACAGCGATTTGCCGATCTCCTGGGCGCGGGGGTGCTGGGCAACCAGCGCGCCGAGCAGCAGTGCGCCGACTTCACCGGAGAGCCCGAGTGCCCCGAACCCGGCGCCACCGATCACCACCGCCAACACCAGCCCCAGCAACAGCAGCAGCTCGTCGTGGCCGCTGGCATCGATCAGACGATGCATCACCGGGCGCAACAGCGGCAGTCCCAGCAGGCACAAGGCCCAGGGCGAGGGGATCTGGCCGACGGAGAACGCCAGCACGAACAGGGCGATCAGGTCCTGAATGATCAGGATACCGATCGTCACCCGGCCGTGAAAAGCGCGCAGTTCGCGCCGCGCCTCCAGGTTCTTGGCCGACAGCACGGTACTCGAGAAAGCCAGAGCGATGGCCAGCACGATGGCATTGGTCCAGTCAACGTCCCCCAGCCAGTGCAGCCCCGGCGCGAATACGCCGACGGTGACGACGAAATGGAGCAGCCCGCCGCCGATGACCTCGGGCTGCACCAGGCTCTTGAGCTTGAGTTTGAGCCCCACGCTGAACAGCAGCAGCAGTACGCCTAGATGAGCGACATGATCGAGGATCTCCGGCGTCGAAGGCGGCAGGGCCAGCATGGCGCCGAGCGGGTTGATCAGAAAGCCCGCCGCCAGGAAGCCGATCAACGCGGGCAGACCGAAGGCGCGCGCGATCAGGCCGAGAACGAAGGCGAACGACAGGCAGATGACTTCCAGCATGGGCGCGCTCCAGGATTCGCACGATGAATGGGGCTCGGTACGAGGCAAGACCAAGCCAGCGCGTGCGGTTTTACCCTATTACGGCACGCGGGGCCAGACTGTGCGGCCGGGGCTCGGCCGCTCCCGAAGGGAGGCCGGCGGTCAATCCCCCGAGCCGCTTGCCTCGGAGGCGGCCTCGGCCATCCGGGGTGGCGCGCAATACTCACGGGAAGCCTGTACCAGCGCGCGGATCAGGCGTTGCTGGGGGCGGTTGAAAATCAAGAACTCGGGATGCCATTGCACGCCGATAAGAAAGGGATGCTGGCGGCTTTCGATACCCTGAACCAGCCCTTCACGATCGCGGGCGACCACCGTAATACCCTCACCGGGGCGGGCCACCGCCTGGTGGTGCAAGCTGTTCACCCGGCACCAACTGACGCCGAGAATCTCGTACAGACGGCTATGACGGGCGATATCGACGGTCTTGCGCGGCAGTACCGTGCGCCGTTTCTTGACGTGCTGGTAAGTGGTGTAGATATCGCTGACCAACGAGCCGCCCAGGTAAACGTTGATGATCTGCGAGCCGCGACAGATCCCCAGCACCGGGCAGCCGCCGGGCACGAAGCGGTCGAGCAGCTCGAATTCCAGCGCGTCGCGTTCCGGGTCGACGCGCACGTCGAGCTCCACCTCGCCCCCATAGAGCTGGGCGCCGATGTCATCGCCGCCGCCGACCACCAGCCCACTGAGGCCTTCGGGCACGGGGCGTGACGGCGACAGGCGCACCGGCTGTCCGCCGGCCCGGCGCACGGCCAGCCAGTCGCACCACCAGGCAATCCGGCTCTTGCGATCCGAGGTTGTGATACCGATCAAGGGACGCTGACTCATTCGTTCATCCATCTCCGCAGCTTGTCCAGCCAGTGCGTCATTGACGACTGAGTGTGATGCACAATGTACGCTCTCGATTGGTCCGCGAGGCGTGACGGGTCGGCGGCAAGACGCTCCACCTCGACCCAGCGATTCCACTCGTTTACCGCACCCCAGCCGGGTTCCGAGAGCTGGGCATTGGGCAGGCGATAGTGGAAGGTCGGCCGCGGCTTGACCAACTCCTCATGCAGCAGAGGGTTGGACGAATCGGGAACGAGATGCGCGAACAAGGGAAACATGTCCAGTTCGCGGTTGCGGGTCGGGTTGTATTCCAGATAGTCGGCGATCAGTGTGTCGAGATCCGGCGTATAGGCCGCTGCCAGTACCTTGAGCGCATAGGGCTTGGGAAATGGGTTGGCATGCGGCAGCACCTCGCGGGTGATATCGATATGAATCTCATCGCGCAGCCAGGCGGCCAGAATCAAATAGGCACGCAGGTGCGCGAGGATACTGGCCGGCTCTTCGCTGGGCACCTGTGGATTGAGATGCAGCCCGAACCCGTAGAACACGCTGGCATCGGTGCCCTTGGCGTTATGCTTGCGCAACGCCTCGAACAGGCAGTCCAGTTCGCCCAGTTCGTTCCAGGGCACCGGTGGTGTGACGACTTCCGTCGGCACCAGGCCGGCCACCATGTCGCCGATCCACTCGCGGGTCTTGGTATGCAGTTCGACGCGCATCTGGTTGGCGGAGGCGGAGACCGAGCCGGGAACCGCCTCGGCCTGGCGGATGACCGCCTCGTCGGGGTGCACGTATTTGCTGTCGAGCTCGATGGTGAACTTGCCCCAGCGCGTGCCTTCCACCAGCATGCGGTGCGGACTGACAGGCACTACCTTACCGCCGAACAGATCGACGACAAGGCTCGCCGCCAACACTGGCGACAGGCCGGCAAATTCGATTTCCACCCCGACCCGTCGCAGGTCACCTTCAGGCGTGTAAGGTTGTGGAGGCGCCAAGGGTACCAAGAGTAACCTCCTGAAAACATAGTGCTTAAAAGTGTAACGCTGTAGAAGCGGTACGCAGCGTGAAGTACGTGTCCAACAGTGACAACATGGTTTTGAGCCTAACATATTCTGGCGATCACGGCGGGACGAAGGGGCGCTAGAAGCAGATGCCGTTCGGCGTCGAGGCAGGTAGGATAGCGGGCATCGATCGACCGGAGCGTCCATGTTTACCGTCCTGCATGCCAACCATCTCGAAGACCTGCGCGACCTGGCCCTGGCGCTGATTGGGCGTCAGCCATTGCCGCCGCTGGTGGACGAGACCTTTCTGGTGCAGTCCAACGGCATGGCGCAATGGCTGCGCATTGCCCTGGCCGAGAAGGATGGCATTGCCGCGGCGGTGGACTTTCCGCTGCCGTCGAGCTTCGTGTGGCGCGCCTACCGCGCCGTGCTCGGCGACCAGATTCCGCTGCAGTCGCCTTTCGACAAGGGGCCGATGACCTGGCGTCTGATGCGTCTGCTGCCGGGGTTGCTCACGCATGAGGATTTCGCCCCCCTGGCGCACTATCTGCACGACGATCGCGATGGCGCCGGCGAGGGGCGCAAGACCTGGCAGCTGGCCGCCAAGCTGGCGGACCTGTTCGACCAGTATCTGGTGTATCGCCCCGACTGGATCGCCGCCTGGGAAGCGGAGGAGCCGGCACCGGCCGATCTGCCCGACGATCAGCGTTGGCAGCCGATCCTGTGGCGGGCGCTGCTCGACGATGCGCCGCAGGACGAGCGGCAGTGTCACCGCGCCGCCCTGCATCGGCAATTTCTGGACCGGGCACGCAGCCTGGACACGTCCCCCGCCGGCCTGCCGCCGCGGCTGTTCGTGTTCGGCATATCGGCGCTGCCGGCCCAGACGCTCGAAGCCCTGCATGCGCTGTCCGGGGTCATGGATGTGGTGCTGATGATCACCAATCCATGTCGTTACTACTGGGGCGATGTCGTCGCCGACCGTGACGCCATCAAGCGTCTGGGGCGACTCTCCGCCGAGCGCACCGTGCGCCACCCCGAGGCGCCGCGCCTGGAAGGCGTCGACGGCGAGGGACTGCATCTGCGCGCCAATCCGCTGCTGGCGGGGTGGGGCACCCAGGGGCGCGACTTTATCGTCGGACTCTACGAATTCGAAAGCGCGCATCCCTTCGATCTGGAAACCGATGCCTTCCGCGACGTGGTCGCCAGCGATGCCGGGAGTCCCGAAACACCGCTGCTGTCGCAGCTGCAGCAGGAAATCCTCGATCTCGTGCATCCCGGTGAGCGTGCCGAGGAGGAGGGAGGACCGCGCGAGATCGCTGCCGACGATCGCTCGCTGTCACTGGTCAGCGCTCACTCACCGCTGCGTGAAGTGGAGATACTCCACGACCGATTGCTGGAGGCCTTCGAGCGCGACCCGAGCCTCAAGCCGCGCGATGTCATCGTGATGGTGCCGGACATTGACCGCTATGCGCCGTTCATCGATGCGGTGTTCGGCCAGGTGCCGGCGAGCGATCCCCGTTATATTCCCTTCACCATTGCCGACCGGCTCGCGTCGCAGGCCGACCCGCTGATGGCCTGTGTGCTGCATTTGCTGGAACTGCCCCAGCGACGCCTTGGCGTTTCCGAAATTCTCGATGCCCTGGATGTGCCGGCCTTTCGCCGTCGCTTCGACATCGAGGCGCATGAACTCGATCGGCTGCGTCAATGGCTGGCCGGTAGCGGAGTGCGCTGGGGTCTCGACAGCGACCATCGCGGGGCACTGGGCTTGCCGGATCTGCACGGCAATACCTGGGCCTTCGGGCTGGAACGCATGCTGCTGGGCTACGCGGTAGGTCAGCCGTCCGCCGAGGCGTACGACTTCGATGGCATCGCCCCGTATGATGAGGTCGGCGGCCTCGAAGCCGACCTGGCCGGGCGCCTGGCGAGCCTGATCCAGACTCTGGAGCGGCAGTGCCGTCTCCTGCGCAGCGAGGCCACGCCGCAACAGTGGGTGGTACGCCTGCGCGAACTGGTCGAGGCCTGTATTCAGCCTCAGGACGCCGTGGAACATGACATTCTCGGACGTGTCGACCAGGCGATCGAGAACTGGTTCGAGGCCTGCGAATGCGCGGCTTTCGAGGCCCCGCTGTCGCTGGTCGTGGTGCGCGAGGCACTGACCGGGGAGCTCGACGAGAGTGGTCTGGCTCAGCGTTTCCTGGCCGGCAAGGTCAACTTCGCCACGCTGATGCCGATGCGAGCGATCCCCTTTCGCGAGGTGCACCTGCTGGGCATGAACGATGGTGACTACCCGCGCTCGCGCCTGCCCCAGGATTTCGACCTGATGGCCGGGCGGGGGCGCGCGGGCGACCGCTCGCGTCGCGACGACGATCGCTACCTGATGCTCGAGGCGATGCTCTCCGCGCGCGACCGGCTGAGCCTGTCGTGGGTGGGGCGCGACCAGCGCGATAATGTCGCGCGGCCGCCCTCGGTGCTGGTCAACGAACTGTTGGATTGCGTGGCACTGGGTTGGCGGCCTTCAGCGCCAGCAGGCGATTACCTGGGGGCCACATCCAGCCCTCAGGTCCGCGACGAGCGGGCACTGTGGCAGCGTCTGGTCGAGGAGCATCCGCTGCAGCCTTTCTCGGCGCGCTATTTCCGCAAGGACTCGCCCTTCGCCACTTACGAGCGCAGTTGGGAAGCGCTGCATCTGAAAGGTCACGATCACGCTGCTCCTGCGGCGCCGGGCGTGACGCTGGGTCCCGACGTGGCCCCCGAGGCGGCGCTGGGGCTGGGCTCTCTCGCGTCATTGCTGCGTCTGCCGCCGCGCATATGCATCGGCGAGCGGCTGGGAGTGACGTTTCGCGAGGTGCGGGTGCCCGACGAGGATGCCGAGCCCTTCTATCCGAGTGGCCTGGAAATCCATATGCTCAAGCGCGAGCTGCTCGACGCCGGGCGCGACGGCCTGGAAAGGCAGGCCGGGCTGGGCTTCGACAATGCCGTGTCACGACTGATGCGCGACGGGCGCCTGCCGGCGCTAGGCTTCGGCGAGGCGTTGCTACAACGTCTGTCCGGCCCGCTCACTGCGCAGTTGGCACGCTGGCAGACGCTGACCGCCGAGCTGGAGGCGATCGCACCGGTGCGGGTCGTGAGCCATGGCGCTATTTCCGACGCTCATGCGCCTGCCACTGGAAGCGTCGAGATCAACTTCGAAGAGCGTCTCGACGGTCTGACGCGCGACGCCGCCGGACGGCTGTGGCGCTGGCAACTGGAGCCGGGGCATTTCGGTCACTTCAAACTCGACCGGGAGGGACGTCTGGCCCAGTGGGGTAAGCCGCGTCGGTTATTCGCTGCCTGGCTGGCCCAGCAGGCGCTGGCGGCCAACGGAAGGGCGGTACATGTCGGCGCCCTGTTCGAAGATCGCGAATTGATCCTGCCCCCTCCCGAGGCCGGTGTCGCGAGCCAGCGCCTGCAGGGCCTGCTCAAGCTGTGGTGGCAGGCGCGTCAGGTGCCGATGGCTTGCGCGCCCGAGCTGGCCTTTGCCTGGCTGGCGGCGCAGCCATTGCAGAGCGATGAGCCCGCAGCAAGCGAAGCCACGAAGATTGACGCTGGCGAGATGCTGGCGCAGGCTCGCGAGTCCGCGCGGACCCGCTACGAGGAGGGCAGCTTCGCCGGCGTCGCGGCGCTGCGCGACAGCGAGCCCATGCTCGGCGAGCTGTGGCCCGACTTCGAGGCCCTCATGGCCGCCAGCTTCGAGCCGTGTGCCCGGGCGTTGTATGCGCCGCTGTGGGGGGATCTGATCCGTATGCTGCAAGAGAGCGGGAGCCACGCCGATGACTGATGCGCCAATGCTTGAGGCCCCGGGCCAGGAAGCCTCCGCGCGGCTGGATATCCCCACGCTGCCGCTGATCGGGCGACGCTTGATCGAGGCCAGTGCGGGAACCGGCAAGACCTTTACCCTGGCAGCGCTGTATCTGCGTCTGGTCATGGGGCCATGTCTTAGGCGTGCCGAAGACGCCACCGGAAACGCGTACGATTATCCCCGCCCGCTGATGCCGCCGGAGATTCTGGTGGTGACCTTTACCGAGGCCGCCACCGAGGAGCTGCGGGCGCGTATCGGCGCGCGGCTCAAGGAAGCCCGCGACGCATTGCTGGGGCGCAGCGAACCCGATGGGGTGCTGCGTTCGCTGCTCGACGCCGTGGCGCCCGGCGAGCATCTGGCCTGCGCCCAGCGTCTCGACGGTGCGGCACGGCTGATGGACGAGGCGGCGATCTATACCATTCACGGTTTCTGCCAACGCATGCTCAAGCGTCATGCCTTCGATTCGGGCAGCTTGTTCGCCGCCGAACTGGTCGCCGATGCCCGGCGGCTGTTCGATGCGGTGGTCGAGGATTACTGGCGGCAGACCTTCTATCCGTTGTCAGCCAGCCTGCAGGCGGCGATCAGCGAGGCCTGGAAAACGCCGGCCGAGTTGGGGGAGGCGGTACGCGTGCTCCTGCATGGCGGGAGGCCCCAGCCGTTGCTGTGGGCCGATGAGCACGTCGAGGCGCCTGCGGATCTGGCCCAGGCGCTGGGAGCGCTGGAGACGTCGCGTCAGGCCCTCGAAGCCGCCGCCGAGCAGGCCCGCCACCACTGGCGGGACGCCCGCGACGCGATCGAGGCGTTGCTGCGCGACGCCATCGCCGCCAAGACTCTCAACGCCAACCAGTTCAAGGCCGCTGATCTGGAGGGCAAGCTCGAGGCGCTGGCGCAGTGGGCTGCCGGCAGTGAGCCGGGACTGCCCGCGGCGCTGCTCGACAGCAAGGGGCAAGCCTGGTGTGGCCAGACCCGTCTGGACGGGGCGGCAAAGAAGGGGGCCAGTGCCCCGCGTCACGCCTTGTTCGCCGCGCTGGACGCCCTGATCGAACGCCAAGCGGCACAGCCCGACTGGCGGCCTTGGGTGCTGGCGCATGCCCGCGACCGCCTGACGCAGGCGCTGGCCGACGAGAAGCGTCGGCGCGGGCAGTGGGATTTCGACGATCTGTTGAACGGACTCGACGATGCCCTGCGCGGGCCTGCCGGGCCGCGCCTCGCCGCACGCATTCGCCACGAGTTGCCGGTGGCGATGATCGATGAGTTCCAGGATACCGACCCGGTACAGTACCGGATCTTTTCGAGTGTCTATTCCCCGCCGCAGCGTGACCAAGGCGACCCGGAAAGCGATGCCGCGGCCCCCTGCACGCTGCTGATGATCGGCGATCCCAAACAGGCCATCTACGCGTTTCGCGGCGCCGATATTCATACCTATCTCGCGGCGCGGCGCGCCACGCCGTCGCGCTACACGCTGGATCGCAACTTCCGCTCCACCCAGGCCATGGTGACGGCGGTCAACCGGCTGTTCCAGTGTGCCAGGATACCGTTTCGCAGCGCGGAGATTCCCTTTGTCGAGGTGCGCGCCAACGACCGCGACGAACATCTGCTGGATCACGGCATCACGGTGCCGGCGTTGACGCTGTGGCTGCCCAGAGAGACGTCATCAATGGCGGTAGGCGACTACCGCACGCGCATGGCCGAGGCCACCCGCGCCGACATTCAGCATCTGCTCGAAGGCGGCGACGGCGGCACGATCGGGTTCGCCTCGAGCCCCGAGGATGCAAGCGGCCTGCGCGGCGTCAAGCCGGCGGATATTGCGATTCTGGTGCGCACCGGGCGCGAAGCCGACCTGATCCGCGAGGCGCTGGATGCCGGTGGCATCAAGAGCGTCTATCTGAGTCAAAAGACCTCGGTATTCGCCTCGCGCGAGGCTTTCTGGCTGCTGCAGCTGTTCGAAGCAGTCGCGCACCCGCGCGACGATCGCCGTCTGCGCGCGGCACTGGCCACTCGGCTGCTCTCCGACTCGCTGGTCGAGGTGGCGCATATCGGCAACGACGAAGCCGCCTGGGAAACCATGGTCGAACGCTTCACCGATTATCACCAGCTATGGTGGCGACGGGGCGTGCTGCCCATGTTGCGTGCGGTGATGCGCGATTTTTGTATCGGCGAGCGTCTGTTGTCGCGCAGCGACGGCGAGCGGCGCCTGACCGACCTGCTGCATCTGGGCGAGCTGGCGCAGGCCGCCAGCCAGAAACTCGACGGCGAGCAGGCGCTGTTGCGCTGGTGGCATCGGGCGCTGGACGGGCGCTTCGAGGAGGGGCTCGACCCGGAAGGGCTGGTCCAGCGCCTGGAGAGCGACGAGACGCTGGTGCGCGTGGTGACCATTCACAAGTCCAAGGGGCTGCAGTATCCCATCGTCTATCTGCCGTTCATCTGTGACTACCGCGAGGTGGATAGCAAGGCCCAGTATTGCCACGTGCCGCTAGCGGCGCAGGGCGCGGCCTCGTCGCAGCCAGAGCGGGGCGTGGCACTCAAGCCCTCCGCGAGCCAGCGTCGAATCGCCGACGAGGAGCGTCTGTCCGAGGACTTGCGCCTGCTGTATGTGGCGCTGACCCGTGCTGAATTCGCCTGTCGGCTGGGGCTGGCGCCGCTCTACAAGGGTCGCGTGCGCAAGGGCGAGGCCGAGGATGCCACCACGCTGATACGGTCGGCCATCGGGGCGTTGCTTGCCGAGGGGGAGACGAGCCTGGGCGGCAATAGGCTGCGCGAGTGCCTCGCGGCGCTGGTCGATGATCGCTGTGTGGCGCTGTGTCCGCCGCCCACCGCCGAGCCCCGTCGTGTTCGGCTACGCGAGCCGGTCGCGGCGCTGCATCCGGCACGACGCTTTGCCGGGCGTATCGATCGGGACTGGTGGATCGCGTCCTACTCGGCGCTGCTTGAGGGCGCGCGACGCCCCGACGAGGCCGAGGATGGCGGAACAGAGCCGGTGCCCGACAGTCCCGAGACCGGCAGCGGATTGGATGTCGAGGTCATCGAAGAGCGCACCCCCGTTCCGCAACCACCGGTGCGCACCCTGCGCGATTTTCCGCGCGGGCCGCGGGCGGGCACCTTTCTGCACGGATTGCTCGAAGCGCTGGACTTCGATTGTCTGGGCCGGCCCGAGTATGACGCTGGGCTGGTGCGCCTGATTCGCTCCCGACTGGTGCTCAACGGCTACGATGTGCAGTGGGAAGGCGTGCTGCACGACTGGTTGACGCGGGTTCTGCCCGCAGCGCTGGGCCCGGAATTTCACCTGGGAGAACTGGGCGCCTGGAAGGCGGAGGTGGAGTTCTGGCTGCCGGCCTCGCAGGCCTGGAGCCAACAGCTCGATCGACTGGTACAACAACACGAGCCGCTGCCGGGCGTGCGTCCGCGGCTGGCGCCGCGCTGCCTGGAAGGCATGCTCAAAGGCTATATCGATCTGGTGTTCGAGGTCGGCGGGCGCTGGTACGTCCTCGACTGGAAATCCAACCACCTGGGCGACACCCCCGAGGATTATAACGAGGCGGCGATGGTGACGGCGATGGTCGACCATCGCTACGATCTGCAGTACGTGATCTACCTGCTGGCCCTGCATCGCCTGCTCAAGAGCCGCTTGGCCGATTACGATTACGATACCCATGTGGGTGGCGTGTTCTACGCCTTTCTGCGTGGCATGCAGGAGGGGGGCGGCAGCGGCGTGTGGCATCGGCGCCCGGAACGCGAGCTGATCGAGGCACTGGATGCTTGGCTCGAGTCCAAGTCTTCCCGCATGGCGGTAGAGGAGCAGGCCTATGGCTGACAGCGGTGATTCCATGCCGGTACAGGGCGTGCTGTTCGATGATATCGAGGATAGCGACGATCCCGTCGCGACAGCGTTTGCGGACGCCGCCGAGGTCCCTCCGGCGACACTGCCGCGCCTGGCGGAAGTGCTCGAGACATGGGTGCAACTGGGCTGGCTGCGTGCTCTGGATGTCCACTTCGTGCGCTTTCTCGAGGCGCACGAGGCTCAGGCCGAAGAGTGTGTGCTGTTGGCCGCGGCGCTGGCCAGCCATCAACTCGGGCGCGGACATGTATGCCTGGACCTGGCCCAAGCCCTGCGCGATCCCGGAGCGGTACTTTCGCTGCCGCCCCAGGATGGACGCCATGATCCGAACGACCCGCAGGCGGCGGTCGTCTCTCCCGAGCGGCTCCTGGCGAGTCTCGACCTGAATACCTGGATCGACTGTCTGGGCGCCTCGCGTCTGGTCAGCGCGCCCGCCGGCGAGTCTGCCACTCACGAGCAGACGTTGACGCCGTTGGTGCTGCATGGGACGCGCTTGTACCTGCGGCGCTACTGGCAGTGCGAGCGCGCCGTGGCGGAGCGCCTCGCCACGCGGATGGGGGCGCCGCTCGAGGTGTCCGCAATGCTGCGCCAACGCCTGGACGCTCTGTTTGCCGATAACCATGCCGGCGCCGGCGAGCACGACTGGCAGAAGGCCGCGGTGGCTCTGGCGCTGCGCAACCGGCTGACAGTGATTTCCGGCGGGCCCGGCACCGGCAAGACCACCACCGTGACGCGGCTGCTGGCGCTGCTGCAGGAGGCGGCACTGTACGACAGCGGCCGCGCGCTGAATATTCGTCTGGTGGCGCCCACCGGCAAGGCCGCCGCGCGCCTGACCGAATCGATCGGCGGCGCGCTGGCACGGCTCGATGTCGATGAAGCCGTGAGGGCCAGTCTGCCGCGCGAGGCGACTACCCTGCACCGCCTGCTCGGGGCGCGTCCCGATACCCGGCATTTCCGTCATGACGCCCGTTCTCCGCTGGCGCTGGATCTGCTGGTGGTGGACGAGGCCTCGATGGTCGATCTTGAGCTGATGGCGGCGCTGCTCGAGGCGCTGCCCGACGAGGCGCGGCTGATCCTGCTGGGTGACAAGGATCAGTTGGCCTCGGTGGAGGCTGGCTCGGTGCTCGGCGACTTGTGTCAGGAGGCCGATAACATGGCCTATTCACCCGACACCGTGGCTTATCTCGGCGCCATGACCGGCGAGGACTTCAGCGACTCGTTGCGTCGCGATATCCGCGAGTCGCAAGGTGGCGTCCGCCTGGCGGATCATGTCGTGGTGCTGCGCAAGAGTTACCGCTTCGGCTCGGCCAGCGGCATCGGCGCCCTGGCTCGAGCGGCTAACGCCGGCGATGGTCTGGCGCTGGGGAGTGTCTGGCGCAGCGATTTTGCGGATATCGCCTGGCGCAACCTCGACGATGAGCAGGATCGCCTGCTCGAGCGCACGGCGCTGCAGGGGTATCGCCCGTATCTGCGCCTGTTGCGTGATGGCGCGCCGGCGGATGCCATTCTCGCGGCTTTCGCCCACTTCCAAGTGCTATGCGCGCTGCGCCGTGGCCCCTGGGGAGTGGAAGGGCTGAATCAACGTATCGGCGAGGCGCTGTATCGCGACGGCTTGATCACCGCCACGCGCGGCTGGTATGCCGGCCGGCCAGTCATGGTCACCCGCAACGATCCCGGACTGGGGCTGTATAACGGCGATGTAGGAATCACCCTGGCCGACCCGACGATGGCCGGACGCCTGCGGGTGTTCTTCGCGCAAGGTGAGCGGGTTCGCGCCGTGTTGCCCGGGCGGCTGACCGATGTCGAGACGGTGTTCGCCATGACGGTACATAAATCCCAGGGCTCGGAATTCGAACATGTACTGTTCGTGTTGCCCGACCGCCCCAACCCGATCCTGACCAAGGAGCTGGCCTATACCGGCGTGACCCGGGCCAAGTCACGCGTCACGCTGATGAGCTCCTATCCGCGGGCCCTGGAGAGTGCCATCGCCAAGCGGGTGATTCGTGCCAGTGGCTTGCGGTTCTAAGTGTTCAGACGGGGCGCAGTGACCGGCTGACCCGCACCAGTTCCGCAGCAAGAGTATCCAGCGTATGCGCTTGCTGCGGGTCGGTCAGTTCGTCCGTCTCGCTGAAGGCACTGCCAGCATGGCTGACCGCCAACTGCTGAGGCAGTACATGCACCCCGATGTTGCCCAACATCATGCGCAGCGGCACCAGCCCGCGCAGACCGCCGAAACCGCCCGGCGATGCCGCGCACAGCGCCGCCACCTTGCCGCGAAACGCCACCAGCGCCGGCTCATCGCTGCGCTCCTTGCGCGAAATCCAGTCTAGCGTGTTCTTCAATAGCGGTGCCAAGCTGCTGTTGTATTCCGGCGCGGCGATCAAGAAACCATCGCACTCGCGAAACAGCGCCTTCAAGCGCTGGGCCGACTCGGGGAGGCCATCGCTCTCTTCCAGATCGCCATCATATAGCGGCATCGGGTAATCGGCGAGATCGATCAGCGTCACCTCCGCCCCATGCCGTTCCAGCAACGGCGCCGCACAACGCGCCAGGTGCTTGTTGAAGGACGCTTGACGTGCGCTGCCGGCGAAGCAGAGCAGGTGGGGTCGAATGCTCATGGATGTTTCTCCATTCAAGAAAAGGACTTCCAGCGTAGCCGACATGCCTGGCGAGAGAGCTCACGATCTATTGCTCATCACGCTCGCTGACCTGCCAGCCATAGTACCTTGTCGGCAGCCTGAAAACCCTCGGCGCCTCTTGAGGCGCCGAGGGAAGGTGACAGCAATGACAGGAAAGGATCAGGCGCTGGCGTCGACCGCGACCGGCTCTTCGCCGCGTTTGATCATCGCATAGCTCAGCCCGGTGATCAGCGCGCCGACGACGATGGCCAGCAGATAAAGCAGGGCCGGGGTGATGGCGTTGGGGATCAGCAGTACGAAAATACCGCCATGGGGTGCCATCAGCTTGGCGCCGAACAGCATCGACAGCGCCCCGGTGACCGCGCCGCCGGCGATGCACGTCGGGATGACCCGCAGCGGATCCTTGGCGGCGAAGGGAATCGCGCCTTCGCTGATAAAGCACAGCCCCAGCACGAACGATGCCTTGCCGGCTTCGCGCTCGGCGGTAGCGAACTTGCGCCGCGCGATGAAGCTGGCGATGCCCATGCCCAGCGGTGGCACCATGCCGGCGGCCATGATCGCCGCCATCGGGGCATAGGTCTCCGAGGCCAACAGCCCGACGCCGAAGGTATAGGCCGCCTTGTTGACCGGCCCGCCAAGGTCGAAGCACATCATCGCACCCAGCAGGATGCCCAGCAGTACGGCATTGGTCGACCCCATGTTCTCGAGGAAAGCGGTCAGTGCCGAAAGCAGGGCAGCCACCGGCTCGCCGACGATGTAGATCATCACCAAGCCGGTCACCAGGCTTGCGAGCAGGGGAATGATCAGGATCGGCTTGAGCGACTCGACACTCGCCGGCAGCTTGAAATACTTGATCACCGCCTTGGCCACGTAGCCGGCAAGGAAGCCGGCGAGTATCCCACCGATGAAGCCCGAACCAATATCGGCGGCCAGCCAGCCACCGATCATGCCTGGCGCGATGCCGGGCCGGTCGGCGATGGAATAGGCGATATAGCCGGCCAGCACCGGAATCATCAGCTTGAAGGCACTGCCGCCGCCGATTTGCATCAGCGCTGCGGCCAGCGAGCCTTCCTCCTCGTAGGCATTGATGCCAAACACGAATGACAGGGCGATCAACAGGCCCCCGGCGACCACCATGGGCAGCATGAAGGATACCCCGGTGAGCAGGTGCTTATAGATGCCCTTCTCCTTGACGCTCTTCTTGCCCGCGCCATCGTCTGACGTGCCCGCCTGGCTTTCCACCTCGGCCTTGGCCAGCGCCGTCTCGATGGTCGGCTTGGGCTTCTTCAGCGCATTGCCGGTGGAGGTGCGCCAGATGCGCTTGCCGGCGAAACGCGTGGGGTCGACCTCGATGTCGCAGGCGAGGATCACCACGTCGGCATCGCGGATTTCCTCGCCGGTCAGCTCATCCTGCGCGCCCACCGAGCCCTGAGTCTCGACACGGATTTGATGACCCAGCGAGCGTCCCGCTTCGGAGAGTGCCTCGGCGGCCATGAAAGTGTGCGCGACCCCAGTGGGGCACGCCGTTACCGCAACGATCTTCTGGG
Organism: Halomonas sp. WWR20; assembly: GCF_054602495.1. Classification (NCBI taxonomy): domain Bacteria; kingdom Pseudomonadati; phylum Pseudomonadota; class Gammaproteobacteria; order Oceanospirillales; family Halomonadaceae; genus Halomonas; species Halomonas sp. WWR20. The sequence goes on along the minus strand of NZ_JBTRHR010000006.1, from coordinate 295,758 downwards.
CTTGAGAAGCCTCGGATGGCGGAGCTGACGCACCCGCTGCCGGGGCGCTTGCCGACGCACGGTCGGGCATCCCGGGGTGGAGCGCAGCTTCGGGCGCTTTAAAAAGTGCCGCTTCGCGGTGGGCGCGCTCAAGAAAACCCGCCGGGTCTGGCAGTGCCTGGCCGATCGGCGCCTGGAACAGGCGTTTGCCGGCGAAGCGTCGCGGCTCGGGCACATAAGCGGCGGCGACGACAATCAGCTCGGCTGCGGCGATATCCTCGGCGCTGGCCGGCTTGGCCGGCTCGAGGTTGCCATGCATCTCCACCGTGGGCTGCCAGCCGCGGCGCTCGGCAGCCTGCTCGAGGCGGCGAGCGGCGAGGAAGGTCGTTGCCATGCCGCTGGGGCAGGCGGTGATTACTATGACATTCATGGCTGCTCCCTTGCGGTGTCGCCGAGCCGGCACACACGCGTCTGTTGTTGGAGGTCGTCGAAGTCGGCGGCTAGCGGGTCGCCCACGCCGACATGGCGTACGGACTCGGCGGACAGGGCCGTCGCCAGACGCAGCGCCTGTTCGGCAGGCAGATCGGCAAGCACGCCATGCAGCATGCCGGCGAGTAGCGTATCGCCGGCACCCACGGTGCTTGCCACGCGTACAGCGGGGGGAGTGGCCTGCCAGGCGCCACGGCGGCTGATCCACAGCACGCCCGCCTCACCGGCGGAGATCAGGGCCTCGTCGATGCCGGAAGCGTACAATTGCCGCGCCGCGCGCAGGCGAGCCGCGTCGCCGTTCAGTGCTTCGCCCGCCCATTCAGCGAGTTCATGCTCGTTGGGTTTGACTGCCGAGGGGCCCGCGGCGATCGCCGTCGTCAGTGCCGGGCCGCTGGTGTCGACCCATACCGCTAGCTCGCGTTCGCGCAGGCGACCGATCAGTCTCGTGAAATCGTCAAGGGCGATGCCTGGGGGCAGACTGCCGGCAATGACCACGGCCGCGGGGCGGCTTGCCGGGTCCTCGATCAAGGCCTCGAGCCGTTCGAGCAACTGTTCGAAGGCGCCGCGCTCGATGTCGACTCCAGGGCCGTTGATATCGGTGACGCGCCCGTCGTGTTCGGAGAGCTTGGCATTGATGCGCGTCTCGCCGGGCACACGCAGGCAGGCGTCGGTCACGCCGAGCTCAGCGAAGGCGCGTACGAAGGGGGCATCGTTGTCGCTACCGAGAAAGCCCGATACCATCACCTCATGGCCCAGCGCCACCAGCACACGCGCCACGTTGACGCCCTTGCCAGCGGCATCGAGACAGGTCGAATCGGTACGGTTGACGGCGCCTGGAACCAGTCGCGGCAGGCGAATCGACAGATCCAGCGCCGGGTTGAGGCTGAGTGTCAGTATCCTGGCCATTACAGTGCCTCCAGGGCTTCGCGTACCGCCTCGCCGGTGGCCTGCGCCAAGGCGACCTTGGCGTGGCGTTGAGCTTCGAGGAACGTGATCTCGCGCAGCCGCGCTTTGACCATCGGCACCTGACGGATGGAGACGGAGAGTTCGTCGACACCCAGTCCTACCAGCACCGGTACCGCTTGGGCATCGCTGGCCAGTTCGCCACAGACCCCGACCCACTTGCCCTTGGCATGGGCGGCGGTGACGGTCATCTCGATCAGGCGCAGCACCGCCGGGTGCAAGCCGTCGGCCTGGGCGGAGAGTTCGGGGTGGCCGCGGTCGATGGCCAGCGTGTACTGAGTGAGGTCGTTGGTGCCGACGGAGAAGAAGTCGACTTCCTCGGCCAGGCTGGGCGCGAGTAACGCGCTGGAAGGAATCTCGACCATTACGCCGAGCTGCACGTCGGGGGCCTGAATCTCCTGCTGTAGGCGGTCGACGATAGCCTTGGCGGCGCGGAACTCGGCGATATCCTTGACCATGGGCAGCATGATGCGCAGCGGCCTGTCCCCGGCGGCGGTGAGCAGCGCTCGCAGCTGTGTTTCGAGAATCTCCGGGCGGGTCAGCGCCAGACGTATACCGCGCAGGCCCAGAAAGGGATTGTCCTCCTGAGACAGCGGCCAGTAGGGCAGGGGCTTGTCGCCGCCGACATCCAGCGTGCGCGCCACCAGCGGTCGGCCTGAAAGGGCGTCGAGGGCCTGACGGTATTCGCCGATCTGCGTTTTTAGATCGGGCGCCTCGGCATGGGCCATGAACACGAACTCGGTGCGCAACAGGCCGACACCCTCCGCACCATGCTCTACCGCGTCCTCGGCATGAGCGGTGTTGCCCAGGTTGGCGGCCACCTCGATACGGTGGCCATCGCGGGTCTGTCCCGGCTCGAAACGAGCGGCGTAGGCCTGTTTCGCACGTGCCTCGTGCTCCTTGAGACGCAGTTCGGCGCGCTCGCGACGCTCCTTGGAGGGGGCGGGAGTCACCCGGCCACGCTCGCCGTCGAGAATCAGCTGGGTACCGTTGTCCAGCGTCATGATGCGCTCGCCGGCGCCCACCACGGCAGCGATGCCCAGTGCACGGGCGAGAATCGCACTATGCGAAGTCGCCCCGCCACGTGCGGTGAGCAGACCGCGCACCTTGTGGGTATCCAGTCGCGCCACGTCGGATGGGCCGACATCGTCCATGACCAGGATATAGGGTTCGTCGGGTGGCGTGGGCAACTCGATACCGCACAGGATGCCCAGCACGCGCCGGCCGACGTCGCGCAGGTCGGCGGCGCGCTCGGCGAGCAGACGATCGGCGAGCACTTCCTGGGCCCGCGCGGCGGTATCCACGCCGCGCCACCAGGCGGCTTCGGCGGAGAGACCTTCATCGATACCCTCGAAGGCCGACTCGCGCAGCTCGGGATCTTCGAGCATTTCCTCGTGCATCGAGAGGATTTCCGCCACCTCGCCGCCCTGGGCCTGCTGAATCAGCGCCTCGAGTTGCACCGCGGCGTCGCGCAGTGCCCGTTCGAGACGTGCCTTCTGCGCCGTGGCGTCGCCGGCACGCTCACCGCCAAGGTCGGCGGCGCGTTCGGGATAGTCGAAGCGCGGCGTACGCATGACGAATGCCGGAGCGATCGCCAAGCCCGGGGACGCGGCAACCGCCACGTGCGCCACATCGGCGGCGAGCGGTTCGAGCGCCGCCGAGGTTGCCTGGGGCTCCTCGAGATCGCGACGCTCTTCGAAGGGCAGGACCTGCTCGCCCAGCCCGCCACGGACGGCATCGGCCAGGGCTTGCAGCGCCTCGGCGGCGCCCACGCCTTCGGCGGAGAACACCAGCGTCTGGCCACGCCGCGCTCCCAGGCCGATGACCTTGGTCAGGCTGGCGGCGGAAACCGCCTCGGCACTGCCTTCGAGCAAACGTACCTTGATCGGCATGTCCTGGCGGCGAGCGACCTGAACCAGCTGCTTGGCCGGACGCGCATGCAGCCCGTGGGCATTGAGTACCCGAACCCGTGCGGTTTCGGCGCTAGCGCTTTCGCCGGCCAGCCGTGCGAGCACCGTGGCGGCGTCGGCATCGGCGAGTGCTTCGCCGTCGCCGGCCTCGAGCAGTTCGGCCAGCCGTTCGAGCAAGCCTAGATGGGCGTCTTCCTGGGCGGCGAGGCAGAACATGCCGTTGACCGGCCCCTTGGGGCCGACAAACGTTGCCGCGGGTGTCGCCAGCGACAGCGCTGGCGTGGTCACGCCACGTGAGCTGCTGGCCAGCCACAGCCCTTGGCCCAGCGCTACCGGTTCCTGTTCGACGATCGCCGCGATGAAATCGCCGTTGACGCAGCCGGCCTGGCGTAGCCGCGCAGCGCCGGCCAAGGCCAGCTCGAAGCGATCCTTGGCCGGGAACTTGAGGCACAGCGTGTCGACGTCAACGCGAGCCACGACCGGGGCCTTCGATAGCTGGGCAATGACCTCGGCGCGGCTGTCGGCCTGGGCCAGCTGTTCAGCAACGCCTTCGCGATCGAGAACGTGCGTCAGCGCGCGCAGGATATCCAGATGCTCGTCGCTCTGGGCCGCGATGGTCACCAGGACATGTACGCGGTTGCCATCGTGCCAGTCGACGCCGGCGGGGAATTGCAACACGCGCACTCCGGTGGCCAGCACCTCGGTGCGGCTGGCAGGCGTGCCGTGCGGAATGGCAATGGCGTTGCCCAGATAGGTCGAGGACTGCGCCTCACGCTCGTGCAGTCCATGGCGATATTCGGGCGTGGCGCGGCCGGCCTCGACCAGCGCCGCCGCCGCCTGATCCAGCGCTTCGCGCCAGTCGCCGGCATGGCAATTGAGCAGGACATCGTCCTGATGAAGAGTGAGCATCTAGCCTCCTCGCAGCTTCCCGAGAGGGATTGTATCGGTAAGCTGAATCGTGTCACCTTGGTATAGGACAATGCTGAATCGAACTTGCCGCCGAATCAAGCCCGATGCGTTAAGACCTTCGCAGGGCTGGGGCGGCGTGGCTGCCGTAAAATAGCCTCGTTGCACTCGACACAAGGAAAACCGCCATGACTCTCGCCGAAATCGCCCGTCTTGCCGGCGTCTCGCGGACCACCGCCAGCTATGTCGTCAATGGCAGGGCCGAAGAGCGCCGCATTAGCCGCGATACAGTGGACAAGGTCATGGCCGTGGTGGCTCGCCACCGCTATCGTGTCGATGCCCAGGCCGCCGCTTTGCGCCGCGGCGAAAGTCGTATGCTGGGGTTGATCGTGCCGGATCTGGGAAATGCCAGTTATGCGCGGCTGGCCAAGCTGCTGGAGCATGGTGCCCGCCAGCAAGGGTTTCAGCTATTGATCGCAGGCTCCGACGACGAGCCCGATACCGAGCGCGAACTGGCCCTGGCCCTGCGGGCACAGCGCTGCCAAGCGTTGATTGTGGCCAGCAGCCTGGCCCCGGAGGATGCCTTCTATGTCGAGTTGATGGCGGGAGGGCTGCCGGTCATCGCAGTGGATCGGGCCCTCGATCCTGCACGTTTCGTGTGCGTTCTCAGCCGTAATGTCGACGCCGCCGAGGCGCTGACGCGTTCGGTGTTGAGTCCACAAGCCGAATCGCAGACCGAGCGTATCGCCTGGTTCGAGGCCGTCGATGAATTGTCGATCACTCGTGAACGCCGCCAAGGCTTCCATCAAGCCTTGGCCGGTACGGCTGCGACGCCGTGGGTATTGACGGCCAAACGCTACGACCGCGCTGAGGGGGCAGCACTGATGCGTCGTCTGCTCGATGAACATGGGCTACCGGATGCGCTGGTGACCGCATCCTATACCCTGCTGGAGGGAGTCTTCGATGTGCTGCTGGAAAATGGGGGGCTGCCCGAGCGGCTACAGTTGGCGACCTTCGGCGATGACCGCTTGCTCGATTTCCTGCCCCAGCCGGTCAACTCGCTGCCCCAGAATCATGCGCGCATCGCCGAACTGACATTGATGCGTGCCTTGGCCGCCGCTAGAGGGGAGTACTCTCCCGGCTGCGATATTGTCGAGCGCTCGCTACGCTATCGACGAGCGGCCCGCAATGACAGTACCGGCAACGACAAGACGGTTGAAAAATAAGGCAGGTGTTCTTGGAGGCCACGCGACTGGCAAGACCTCTGGCGAGTTTAAAGGCCTTAGCGGTGACGCTAACCCGACAGGCAAGATACTAACGTCAGGTCTGCTCTTGATTTATTTTAAGCAAAAGCCTTTTAAGTGTTAATAAAAAGGCGAAAGAGTCGAAACCCTTTCGCCTTTTGTCCATCTTGCGGAAATATCAGATAACCGCTTGTTTACCCCAAGGGAGTAAACTGATGGAACATCGATTAACGGCTACCGCCTTTCTTTCCCGCTTCGGAAGCCTTCTCGGGATCGTTCTTGAAGTTGCCGCCGCTGTTCTGGCCACCCTTGTGACCGGCTTCGGCAGCACGTTCAGGGTCGTTCTTGAAGTTGCCACCGCTTTCCTGGCCACCCTTGTGACCGGCTTCGGCAGCACGCTCAGGGTCGTTCTTGAAGTTGCCGCCGCTCTCCTGGCCACCCTTGTGACCGGCTTCGGCAGCACGTTCGGGATCGTTCTTGAAGTTACCGCCGCTGTGCTCGCCGCCTTTCTTGCCAGCTTCGGAAGCTTTCTTCGGATCTTCTGCAAAGTTGCCAGAACCACCACGATGTTCAGCCATGATAAACCTCCATGTTTAATTGCTAACAACAGGAAAAAAAGCGTCTTCGAAGAGGCCGAAGCTCCTTCTAACCAATGACGCTATAAATAAGATAGAAGTGAGATGAAGGGGGCGCAAGCAGTAACCCATCCTCGATACAAAATTACACTAAAGGCAGTATATGAGAACCTTGAGGCGGCTTCGTTTAATTATTGTTATGTCATTCAATCCAATATGGGTTCTACTTGCTCCCTTACCCGCGAAGGGCGCAACTTCAGCCATGACTATCGTGCCGCCAGTGAATCAAGAGGCACTCGCCACAATCTTGCGGGCGACATCGAGCAGGTCGTCTCCCTGCAAATCCGGCGCGATACCGGCCGGGTTGAGCACCTTGCCAGGGCGGGTGACGAAGGCAGTTCGGTAACCGGCGCTGGCCGCACCGGTAATATCCCAGGCATGCGCGGCGACCATCATGAAACCTGCGGGGGGCACTCCCAGACGCTCGCCTGCCAGGCGGTAGGGTTCAGGGGCTGGCTTGTAGCGCTGCACTTCGTCTACCGACATGATTTCCATGAAGTACTCCGTGAGTCCGGCTGCCTCCAGCTGCTGCCTGGCGGCTTCCAGCGTGCTGTTGGTCAGTGCGGCCAGGCGAAAGCCCTTCTCGCGCAGCAGGCCCAACGCTTCGACAACTTCCTTATGGGGAGGCAGGGTCTTGAGGCGCTCGATCAGTTCCTGCTGATCCGTAGCGCTGACTTCGATGCCGTGGCGCCAACCGACCATGACCAGGGCCGCCTGGGCCAACTCGCCGAAAGGCTGGAAGCGGTCGATGATCGTGGCGGTCAGCCAGTTCTCCTGCAGGGTGAGAAACCACTCACTGCGGGTCCGGGCATCGCCGAACAAACGCTCGAAGAGCGGATCGAGCGCCGCAACGTCGAGTAGCGTTTCATTGACATCGAATACGATATGCTGAGACATGCGTTCTCCCTGACGTTAAGTATTGACGGGCATGTGGCTAGGGCCGACAGGCCACGATGTCCATAGCAAGCGTAGTGGCTTGCGAGGTTGTGTGCGTGACGTACGGTGCCGACTGGCGTTGTTTGTATCGACGGTTATCTTGAGGGGAGCACGGCACGCCTCGAGTAGGCGCCAGCAGGTGCAGTGGAGCGGGCTTTTGCAAGTTCAGACATAAGGAGACAGGTATGCACAGGCAACCCCTGCACGGTCAGCGGGCACTCGTTACGGGGGCCAGCTCGGGAATCGGCGCATCGATCGCCAGGGCCTATGCCGAGGCGGGCGCTGCGGTTGCGGTCAATTACCGCTCCAGCCAGGCGGCGGCCGAGCGGCTTGTCGACGAGATCCGCCGACAGGACGGTCAGGCCATTGCCGTCCAGGGCGATGTTTCTCAGCCGGACGCCTGTCGTCACCTGTTCGATGTCGTAGAGGAGACTTTAGGCGGGATCGATATTCTGGTGGCGAATGCCGGCATTCAACGCGATGCGGCGTTCACCGAGCTGAGTCTGGACGATTGGCGCAAGGTGATCGATGTCAATCTGACCGGGCAGTTTCTGTGCGCCCAGGAAGCGGTACGCAGATTTCGCCGCCAGGGTCTGGATGTTCAGCGCTCCACGGCGCTGGGGAAGATCATCTTTACCAGTTCGGTGCATCAGGCGATTCCCTGGGGCGGGCACGTCAACTATGCCAGTGCCAAGGGCGGGCTGAAGATGCTGATGGAAACCATGGCTCAGGAGGTGGCGGCAGAGAAAGTCCGCGTCAACGCGGTAGCACCCGGGGCCATCAAGACGGAGATCAATCGTGAGGCGTGGGAGAGCGGTGACGCCGCCGAAAGCCTGCGTCAACTGATTCCCTACGGACGTATCGGTGAGCCCGAGGACGTGGCGAAAGCGGCCACTTGGCTAGCCTCCGACGATTCGGACTATGTGGTGGGTACCACGCTGTTCGTGGATGGCGGCATGATGCTGTATCCCGCCTTCCGTGAAGGCGGGTGACGCTCAACAGCCTGACACGGCTTGGCGAATCGAGGCGATGATACATGCCACTGCCTGGATGGCATGCGGATCAAGAGCAGCAGCGTGCCTGGCGACGTCGCTGCCACTGCCGGACATACCAGACGGCGCACATGGCGGCCAGCACAATGGCGGCCAGCAGGCTAAGCCAACCTGGCAGAATCTCGGCGCTAGCGGCGATTTCACCACGTATGTTCACCCCCCAAGCCGTGACCAAGGCGTTGGTCAGATAGCCGAAACCGATACTGACGCCGATGACACTGCCCAGATAGATCGCCAACGCGGCCCCTCCCAGCTCGCGACGCACGATGCCCAGCGTGGCGATGTTGGTGGCGGGCCCCGCCAGCATGAAGACCAGCACTGCGCCGGGTGAGACACCCGCCAGCAACAGGCCGGCCGCCACGGGTGTGGAGGCCGACGCGCAGATGTACATGGGCACGCCAATCAATGCCATTATCAGCATGGCGGGCAGGCCCTCGCTGAAACGAGTCAGAAAATCCTCGGGCACGTAAGCGACCACCAGGGCCGCGAACAGCAGCCCCACCAGCAACCAGTTGACCAGGTCGCCGAAGAGATCGTTGAAGGCCGTCTTCTGGCCGGCGACAAGACGTCGACGCAGGGACGCTTGCTTGCCATCGACAGGGGGACTCGACGGCTGAGCGCCCGAACATGAGGTTGAGCCAGAAGAGCCGCAGCCAGTCTCTCGCTGGGCAGGGCTAGTGCCCGCGTCGCGCGGAGAACAGCAGCTTGCCGCCCGGGGGGCAGCCGTGGAGCCATCGGGCACTGAGCCACAGCCAGTGGTTGCCATGGCCGGCGGCGAACAGCAATCCGCGGTGTACGCCGATACGTCAGCGGCAGGGGAGGCGGGCTTCGAGGCGCAGCAACTCGAGGTTGGCGGCGCGGGCGATGCCGGCTGACGAGGCGCGGATGTCGGCGAGGGTTCGCGGGTAAAGGCCGTCAGCGCTCCCGCGGTAACGGCGGTGACCACGGCGGCGACGGGGCGCATGACCGCCAGGAATGGCCCGAGCAGGGCATAGGAGATGGCGATGGAATCGACGCCGGTCTCCGGAGTGGCGATTAGGAAGGAGGAGGTCGCTCCCCGTGAGGCCCCGGCCCGCCTTAAGCCCACCGCGGCGGGAATCACACCGCACGAGCACAAGGGCAGTGGCGCGCCCAGCAGGGCTGCCTTGACCGCCGGCCATATTCCCTCGCCTCCCAGATGCCTGGCCAGTTGCCCGCTGGGGATCAGCGCCTGCATCAGGCCCGCGACGATTAACCCCAGAATCAGCCACGGGGCGGCGTCCAGCCACAGGTGCCAGAACTCACTGACAAGGGTATTCATGCATCGGTCCTCTTGTGACGGGACGATTGGCAGGCGTCGGCCTCCTGATGCTGAGGGTCGTGATGCTCCTGGCGTACCTCACCTTCGGCGAGCGCCGTCAGAATGGTGCAATCTGTCACGGCATGCGGGCCGCCGCAGCAAGCCACGGTGATGGTGGAGAGGGCCTGACGCATGCGCTGCAGTTCGGTCAGCTTGGCATCGATCTCGGCCAGCTTGGTTTCGGCTAGAGCCTTGACTTCAGTGCAGGTATGCGCATCGGCCTCGACCTGCAGCGATAACAGGTCGCGTATATCGGCCAGACTGAATCCCAGCGCCTTGGCACGTAGAATGAAGTTCACCCGATCGATATTGTCGGTAGCGTAGTAGCGGTAGCCATTGATGCCACGGTGTGGCGAGGGCAATAACGCCGCTTTCTCGTAGTAACGCAAGGTTTCCACACTGACGCCGCTGCGCTCGGCGAGCTCACCGATCTTTAGCATCTGTCATTCCAGTTGGACCATGTATCTTAAGCTTAAACCCTGAAGTGGGCTTCAGGGTCAAGCCGTTGGCGCGCTGAAACGATGGTGGCGCTTCCTATACCGCCACCATGACAGAAGCCCGAGCCTCGAGCGTTACGGCGTCGTCTCCGTATCGTTGGCGGGAGCTTCGACGGCGCCGCGCCGCTGTAGCCAGCGCGCGACCAGCCAGCATAGCGCCGCCCAGCTTGCGCCTGCCGTCCAGCCTGCCAGGACGTCGGTGGGCCAGTGCACTCCCAGATAGACCCGACTCACGCCCACCAGCACGGTAATGAAAACCGCCGTCAGCAGCAGGTAGGCTTTCAGACGCCGCTCGGGCTGGACACGAATCAGTAGCGCCGCAAGGGTCAGGTAGGTCACGGCGGACATCATCGAGTGGCCGCTGGGGAAGCTGGCGGTGTAGACGATGGAGCCATGGGGCACCAGGTCGGGACGAGGACGTTCGAAGCCCATTTTAAGCAGGGTGCTGATGATCCAGCCCCCCGACACCGATACCAGGGTGAAAACCGCAGCCCGAAAACGTTCGGAGAGTAGCAAGTAGGCGAGCACGCCCAAGGTGATGAGCGTCAGCACGCCGACTCCGCCAAGGGCGGTAAAGTCACGCCCCATCTCCTCGGCCCAGCCGGGACCGAGCGGATCGGAAAGGTCGTTCGCATTGCGAAAGGCGAGCAGAATGGCTTCGTCCAATCCACGCGTGTCGCCTTCCATGACTTCGCCGGCCAGGGCAACAAAGCCCCAGATGCCTCCTGAGGCGATGACGATACACAAGAGTATTCCCAGCTCGTGACGGCCCAGCCACGTCAGCCAGGAATAGGTGTTGCGACTCAATTGTCGGGGTTTTGATAAACGGTGCATCGAGCTCTCCCTGCTTAATATCGGCGCCTGAAAGGTATGCCAGGTGCCGGTTTCCATACTTCGTCATAACCTGCGCGCTGGCGACCCATCGTTCGGATCGGCGCTTTGGTCTACGCATGCGATGGACAAACGTCGTATTACGCCAGATGCAAGGCCTGGGCGAAAGCTTTTCCGGCAGCGGGCCAGTCTCGCAGGCGTTCCCTGGCCTGCCTGGCCCCGCTGGCGAACCGGCGGCGTGCGTCGTGGTCGGTCAACATTTTGCGTAACGCCGCGCTCAAGGCCGCGCTATCTCCGGGAGCCACCTTGAGTCCGGCCTCTTCGGGAAGCGTATAGGCCAGGGCGCCGCCATTGGTGGTGACGACCGGCAGACCGTGGGCCAGTGCCTCGGTAATCACCATACCGTAACCCTCGTAGTGTGAGGGCAGGATGAAGAGATCGGCGCTCTGATAGTACTCCGAGAGCGTTTCGGGCGGGCGCGACCCCAGCAGGCGAATGCGTTCGCCAAGGGCGTGACGATCGATCCGCGCCTGGACCTCTCGGGCATGGGCCGGATCATGCTCGAGCCCACCGATGCAGTCGCACACCCAAGATTGATCGGTGAGCTGGGCCAAGGCTTCGACCAGCACGTCGTGGCCCTTGCGGGGGGTCAGCGTGGCGACACACAGCAGGCGTGGCGTCGCGTTGTGTCCGGCGGCCAGCGGGGCGCGTGCGACACCGGGCTCGATGACACGGATGCGCTCGGCCGGGACATTGAAATCGGCAAGACGCCTGGCCGTGAAGGCGCTGGTAGCGATGACATTCTTGACGGCGGCCAGAGCGCGGGTCTCGCTGATCAGGAAGCGCTGGCGCTGAGGTTCGCCCAGGCCGGTTTCATCGGCCAGCGGGTGGTGAATCAGCGCTGTCAGGGCGAGCCGCTCATGATGTGCCTCGACGATCTCGGGGAGACCGCCGAAGGCGAGGCCGTCGATGACGACGTGGCTGCCTGCGGGCCGCTCTTGCAGTGCATCATCCAGCGAGCGGGCGGCCAGGGCGTCCGGCTCGGGAAAGCGGCCTTCGAGCCCGATGACCGATACCTGCCAGCCGGCATCGCGCAGTGCGTCGACCATACGGGCATCGTATATATAGCTTCCCGCCAGCTTGGCGGGGTCACCCGCAACGATAAAAGTCACTTCATTCATAGGTTTCCCTCGTAACCGGCCCCGGCGATATATGATTCATGCAGTATGCCACTCATTGCCGTCAAGCCGCGTCCGGCCTGCCCGAGAAGATCGAAAATCGCCTTGGCCATAAACTCCGCTGTCGTGTTTGCGCCCTTGGAACTGCGGATTGTCGTCAAGAGTCTGGAAGTCGAGCTTGGCAAGTGTCTTGGACAATGCCTGCGAGGCCAAGCCTATGCCTACCATCCGTTCCCTCTCATCGAGTTCTGGGCGCATGGGTGCTAGCGCCGGCAGGATAAGCGTAGCTGATGGGTGCCTGTCCGTGCCGCTTGCCACGCGCTGAGCGACAGGGGTCGTCATCGCGGGCGGATACAGGTATAAAGGAAACACTGTTCTATTGTTTGGATGTTGCAGATGGCTCGTGCCCCCTTCGAACTTGCCGGCACGCGTGTCGCGCCGGGTTCCCGCTCACTGATCGATGTTCCCGTCGCCAAGCTTTATACCCATGCCCCGCTGCATATTCCGGTCGAGGTGGTGCATGGCCGTCAACCCGGCCCGGTATTGCTGGTATGCGGAGCCATTCATGGCGATGAAATCAATGGTGTCGAGATCGTGCGCCGCGTGTTGCGCCTGTCATCGTTGAGCCGGTTGCGTGGCACGCTGATCGCGGTGCCCATCGTCAACGTGTTCGGTTTCGTGCAGCACAGCCGCTACCTGCCGGATCGGCGGGATCTCAACCGCTGCTTTCCGGGCAGCGAGGCGGGGTCGTTGGGCTCGCGTGTCGCGGCGCTGTTTCGTGAGCAGATCGCCGATCAGGCGACCCATATCATCGACTTGCATACCGGGGCCATTCACCGTACCAACCTGCCGCAGATTCGTGCCCAGCTCAAAGGCAACTCGGTGACTCGAGACATGGCCGAGGCGTTTAGCGTTCCGGTGATCCTCAACGCCGAGCTACGCGAGGGCAGCCTGCGTGAATATGCCCAGAACCGGGGAGTCCCGGTATTGACCTACGAGGCTGGCGAGGCGCTGCGCTTCGATGAGTGGGCCATCGCGCCGGGAGTACGCGGAGTGCAGCGGGTCATGCGCATGCTGGGCATGCTGTCCTCCGATCGGCGTCGCAGCGCGCCGCGACCGGCCGAAATATCCAATGGCTCCAGTTGGGCACGTTCCCCCATCGATGGCATTCTGCGCCAGAAGGTGCGTCTTGGGGCACGCGTGGCCAAGGGTGAAGTGCTGGGGCTGGTGGCGGACCCTTTCGGCAACGCGGAAAGCGAAGTGACGGCAGTGGCCGACGGCATCGTGATTGGCATGAGCAACCTGCCGCTGGCCAACGAGGGCGAAGCGTTGTTCCATGTCGCCCGGTTTCACGAGATCGATGAAGTCGAGAGCGCGGTGGAGTCATTCCAGTCGGATTTTGATCCACGCCCCGAACTCTCCTGAGGCCTGCCGCGCCCTTTCCTCATGAAACCGGTCTTGAATGCTTGAATTGCACCGAGAGTGGGTGAGAGGGCTTCACGCCGATTGAAGCGTCGTTTCCGGAACTCTATCCAGTGCGGCATCGAAGACCTCGAGTCCGGCACCTTCGCGGTGGGCATTCTCGGAAAGATGGCGACGGAATTGACGTCCTCCCGGACAGCCCTGAAACAGCCCGAGCAGATGGCGCGTCACGTGGTTGAGTCGCGCACCTTCGGCCAGACGCGTCGCGATGTAGGGACGAAAAGCCCGGGCCGCGGCATGACGGCTGGTGGCCGGCCCCGTCTCGCCGTAAAGGCTTTCATCTACCGCTGCCAGCAGCCACGGGTTCTGGTAGGCCTCGCGACCGAGCATGACGCTATCGACTCGTGACAGGTGATCATGACACTCCGTCAGAGTTTTCAGTCCGCCGTTGATACCGATATGCAACTCGGGATGCTGGGCCTTGAGACGATATACGCGTGGATAATTGAGCGGCGGCACGTCACGATTCTCCTTGGGAGAGAGACCGTCGAGCCAGGCCTTGCGGGCATGAACGATGAACGTGTCGCAACCGGCTCCCGCGACGCTGTCGATAAAGCGCTCGAGGTCGGCGTCTTCATCCTGTTCATCGATACCGATGCGGCACTTTACCGTCACCGGGATGGATACGGCGTTGCGCATGGCGGTAACGCATTGCGCCACACGCTGGGGATGGCCCATCAGACAAGCACCGATCAGATTGTTCTGTACCCGGTCGCTGGGGCAGCCGACGTTGAGGTTGACCTCGTCATAGCCCCATTCCTCGGCTATCACCGCACACTCCGCGAGCGCCACCGGATCGCTGCCGCCCAGCTGCAGCGCGATGGGATGTTCGATGTCGCTATACCCCAGAAAGCGCTCTCGCGGGTGACCGTGCAGTATCGCGCCGGTGGTAACCATTTCGGTATAGAGTAGCGCCCGACGCGTCAGGCAGCGGGCAAAGGCTCGGTAGTCCCGGGTTGTCCAATCCATCATCGGCGCGACGGAAAACGTCCTGTCCAGCGCGGGCCTCGGATTCTCAGCATTCATGCGGTTTGTGGCGGTTGCCATATCATTCATATCTGTTCATGTTTCAGTGATTTGGCCCTGTTTCACGTCATGTGTGGGTACGAATTTGGCACACAGGGCTTCAGCGATTTGGTATGTCGCGGAGGTTTCGCTTGGCGACGCTTAGGAGCTTGGAAGGCCTCGCCGAAAGAACGGCAGTTTCTCATACTTGGTTTGAATCCGCACCGCGATCTCTTCTGGACCCGCTGCTACCTAGGATATTCAGCCAAGCCGGCGTCAGGCTTCGCGGTGAACTCTCTTCTGCTTCTCCACTTTTCCCCTCTGCATTGAGCGTCATTTAGCGTCTGGTAGGCAGGACGTGGCGAAATAGCACCGTCAAGTATTGTTATTTTGAGTCTTGAAATATGAATTGTTCATTTAGCATCGGTCATATTGAGCACTCGAGATGCAGTATTTCCTATCACCGGGGTAGGGTTTTATATGTTGAGTTGAATAGTAAAGATGTGTAATCTTCCATGCTTTGGTTAACTTTAATTAGGAAACCTGAATGAACGAGCTCATTTACGAGGTGGGTGTGCAGCAGGTGCAGGGGGCGTTGCAGGGTTGGGAAGTACACGCACCGGACCTGCCTGAGTTCCGGGTGCTGGGCATGGGATATAGCGATGCGCTGAACAAGGCACGCGAAGCCATCGTCTTGCATTTGGCTTCGCTGCTGGCGCGGAATAAAGAGCTGCCTACGCCTGCGCCGATGATGATGCACATGCACAATGATGCACCGTTTTCACGGACAAGCTGGCATTACTTGAAAATACAGATGGGGCCTCTGCCTGAGGGCAAGCGGCGCGTGGTGGATGTGTTGCCGGACGCTGAGGGCTATATCGTAGTGGAAAAAAGAGAGTAAGCATCGTGCAGGTTTTGTGATGTTGGGGCCTGCTCATAAGCCTCCCCAACCCAGTGGCCTCAGAGCGCTCCTGTCATACAAGCGTTTCGTCGAAGAGTTTCCAACGAGCCTCAATGCATCCCAACAGGCGAAAGGAGAGTTGCTTTTCCGTCTCGATCACGTAGGTCTTCTTCCCTTCCTCTCGAATGCGTACACGCCCCGATGAGAGGCGTTCGATATGCCTGATTTCCAGCTTGCCGAGGCGTTCTATGACGTATAGGCCGTTATGCTGTAAGTCGCTGATAGGGCAGACGGCGGCAATATCCCCTTCTCCAAGAAAGTCAAATTGCTCGCCGGGGGCTGGCGTTACGAAATAACAGTGGCGTAGCAGCTCTCCTACCCTTGGAATGCTGCGAACAGCCTTACGCAGCCTGATGCTATTCGCCCCCCCAAGCCCTTGGTCCTGTATGGCATCGGAGGTATAGCCATCCATACCGTCAAGCTTGGGCGCTGTATGTCCATTCAGCCAAGGAGCAGGCTCTTGCGTACTCAAGTGAAGCAGAAACTGAGAGTTATCCGGAGATAGACTTTCCGGAGCGGGAATCACCTGAGCGGCGCTCGTGCTGTCGAGCAGGTTTTTTAGCGGGCATTCGAGTGCCTCGGACAACGCTATCAAGCGCTCATGACCAATCTGTTTGATCGTGCCCGATTCCCAGTAGGAAATGGTCACATCGGATACCCCGACTCGCCTGGCCAAGGCGGCCTTGCTTAAGCCGGCTTCCACTCTTAGCTGCTTGATTCGGTTTCCCAATGCATTCATCTGCGCATCTCGCCGTAACGTAAACGCGTTAGCATATCCAGCCAGCGCCAAAGTATGTTTCGGGTTGAACTCCGTTACCAGAACGGACTAAAAACACGAAAGATGTTCTGATATCTTATCGTCCTTTATATATTTAGAGGTGTCTTATATTCGAAAGAGAATCTACGTTAGACAAGAATTAACTCTCATATATAGACCAGTTTTCGTTTAGAAAGCCGGCGAATTATGAGGCATTCATGTCGGTGGTGCTTACGGGTATTAGCATAAGGTTAAATCGCTTCTGACGCCTTAACCTAGGTAATGAGGTGAGCTTAAAATAGAGAAAAGCGCGCCAGCTGCCTG
This sequence comes from Halomonas sp. WWR20, assembly GCF_054602495.1. NCBI lineage: Bacteria > Pseudomonadati > Pseudomonadota > Gammaproteobacteria > Oceanospirillales > Halomonadaceae > Halomonas > Halomonas sp. WWR20. The sequence goes on along the minus strand of NZ_JBTRHR010000006.1, from coordinate 279,270 downwards.
TAGAGGCAGCTAAGAGGCGCATAAGCATGTTGCACTGAAGGCGTCATCCAGGCTTGGACGAACACATTATCGCCTAAGCCTGATGGCGGTTACACCGTCATGCCTTGCTGTTACGGTTGACGGCACACACCTGAAAGCCTCGGTTAGCTTCACCGAGCTTGAGGTGAAGCAACAGTATAGAATGCCACGTGAAGCCAAATAAGAGGTGTAATCGAAAACCAGTATTTCCATAATGGAAACAATGTTCATCTGGAATAAACAAAATGGCAACACTCGATGCGCTGCGTGTTTTCGTCGAGGTGGTCCGCGCCGGTAGCTTTACTGCTGCGGCCCGCCGCCTGGGAATTTCCAAGTCGCTGGCCTCCAAGCGTGTCGCGGCATTGGAAGAGGAACTGGGGGTAGGGCTGCTCAACCGCTCGACACGATCGTTGCGTCTCTCCGAGGCAGGGCAGATCTACTATGAACATGGGTTGCGGGTGCTCGAAGAGCTGCAATCTGCAGAAGCACAGATGCAGTCGGTCACTGCACGTCCGCGCGGTCAACTCAAGATCAGTGCTCAGGTCAGTTTCGGCTTCATGTATCTGGCGGCGCCCACCACTGCCTTCATGCGCCGTTACCCCGATGTGGCGGTAGAAATCCTCCTCGAAGATCAGCGTTTCGAGCCGATCGACGATTCGGTCGACCTGGCAATTCGTATGGGGCCTTTACCCCCTTCGAGCCTAGTGTCGCGCCCGTTATGCAAGGTGGTCTACGGGCTTTACGCAGCTCCCGAATACTTGGCGCGAGTCAATTGCCCCCTGCACCCTCAGGATATTCCTCATTACGATACGGTGTTCTACGGCAATTATGATCTTGGCGCGCATTGGCGATTTTCATTGCACGGTCAGCCACTGGATATCGAGCCGCAATCGCGCCTGGTCATCAACAATCTGCTCGGCGTCGTCGAGGCGGCCAAGGCTGGGTTTGGCCTGGCGTATCTACCCACGTTTGCCGCGCGTTCGGCCGTCGCCGCAGGGCTGCTGGTCCCGTTGTTGCAGCCCTACTGGAACGAGCATGGCAGTATGCTGGTGCTGTTTCGGTCACGTAAATATCTCCCCGACAAGACTCGCGCCTACCTGGACTTCGTGACGGAGTGGTTCCGCGAACATCTGACACTTTGATCCCGGACTGGAGGGGGCGAGGTGCATGCGTATAATGCGCGTAACGCCATCCAGCCAACGGATCAGGATATTATGACTGTTCGTACTCGTATTGCACCGTCTCCCACCGGTGACCCGCATGTTGGCACCGCCTACATCGCCTTGTTCAATCTCTGTTTCGCTCGTCAGCATGGCGGACAGTTCGTGTTGCGTATCGAGGATACGGACCGGGTGCGTTCGACGCCTGAATCCGAGCAGATGATTCTCGACTCGCTGCGTTGGCTGGGGCTGGAATGGGACGAGGGGCCCGATGTTGGTGGTCCCCACGGCCCTTATCGGCAGAGCGAGCGCGGCGAGATCTATGCCGAGCACGCACGTCAACTGCTCGACGCGGGACATGCCTTCAAGTGCTACCGTACCAGCGAAGAACTCGATGAGCTGCGCGAGACGCGTAAGGCCGAGGGACGGCAACTGGCGTTGAAACCGGCGGATCTGGCGCTTCCCGAGGAGGAGGCGGCCCGGCGCGAAGCCGAGGGTTGGCCCTATGTGGTGCGGATGCAGGTTCCCAGCGAAGGAACCTGTGTCGTGGAAGATATGCTGCGCGGCACGATCGAGGTGGATTGGGAGCAAGTCGACGCCCAGATTCTGCTTAAGTCCGACGGTATGCCCACCTATCATTTGGCTAACGTCGTCGACGATCATCTGATGGGAATTACCCATGTGTTGCGCGGTGAGGAGTGGATCAACTCCGCCCCTAAGCACAAGCTGCTCTATGATTATTTCGGATGGCAGATGCCTCAGCTCTGCCACATGCCGTTGCTGCGCAATCCCGACAAGTCGAAGTTGTCCAAGCGCAAGAACCCGACCTCTATTAACTACTACCGCCGTATGGGCTATCTGCCGCAGGCGGTGACCAACTATCTGGGACGTATGGGATGGTCGATGCCTGACGAGCGTGAGAAGTTCACGCTTGACGAAATGATGACGCACTTCGATATCCGGCGCGTTTCGTTGGGCGGTCCGGTCTTCGACCTGGAAAAGCTGACCTGGCTCAACGGCGTCTACATTCGTGAGGATCTCGATGATGCGGCGCTGCTCCGCGCGTTGCGCGAATGGGCATTCAATGAAGAGTATGTCGGAGAAATCCTGCCGCAGGTAAGGCCGCGTGTCGAGACGCTTTCGGACGTGATGCCGCTGGCGGGACACTTTTTTGCAGGGTTGCCCAATCTACAGGAGCGCGACTTCGAGAACCTCAAGCTCGAGCGTGAAGAGCTACTCCGTTTACTGCAGTTTTTGGTCTGGCGTCTGGAAGGGGTGCGCAGCTGGGACAAGGATGCGCTGCTCGGCGAAGTCAAACGACTGAGCGCGCATTTCGATCTCAAGATGAAGGATTTTCTGGCCCCGGTCTTTATCGCTATTACCGGCTCGGCGACCTCGACATCGGTAATGGATGCCATGGTCATTCTGGGGTCCGACATGACCCGGGCGCGTCTGCGTCATGCGGTGGCTCTTCTGGGTGGGGTCTCCAAGAAGCAGGCCAAGCGCTTCGAAAAGGAATTCCGCGACCTTTAGGCCCGATAATGACGGGACGGTGTCTGATGCAGCCCAAGGCTGGGTTGCATCAAAAAAACGTTGACGTTTCAGCCTTCTACTCATAAGATGTGCCCCGTCTTCACGAGATGCGGGGCCTTAGCTCAGCTGGGAGAGCGCGACGCTGGCAGCGTCGAGGTCACCGGTTCGATCCCGGTAGGCTCCACCACCTTCTCGTCGTCATATGCGTCCCATTCGTCTAGTGGTCTAGGACACCGCCCTTTCACGGCGGTAACAGGGGTTCGAACCCCCTATGGGACGCCATCTCCTTTCGTATATTTCCCAAGGCGCCTAGCGTCTTTTTTTGTGTCCTCTCCTCATAAATCTGCGGCTTCCGGCTTGACAATTCTGCAAGTTGTCCACGTCTTTCGGCTTGTCGGCATGGCTTGTGCACAACTTTCAGTTTGATGTTCCGTATCGTTTCCTTTGTATAAAAACTTCTTTAATTTCAGTAAGTTAAATATGGTTAAAATTTGACCAATTTAAGCGTAACCCTGCTGTCATGGGATTTTGACGCGGTTGTAGAAAGGTTTTTAACAAGGTTATCCACAGAAAGTGTGGACAACGTTCCTACGGGTTGCGTCGGGGCAGCAGCGTAACGAAGCGAATGCGCACTGATGACAGGCAAACGTGAGTACAGGGGGGACGTCTGGCGCAGTTCCGTGACACCGCACCAGCAAAAACAGTAAGGCCGCCCTGGTCAGGGGCGGCCAATAGATACGTGAAGCGGTTTGCAGCGATCTTACTTGGCAGGATAGTCGCGCTGGGGGTGGCCAACGTACAACTGACGCGGACGGCTGATCCGGTAGCTGTTGCTGATCATTTCGTTCCAGTGGGAAATCCAGCCGATCGTACGGGCCAAGGCGAAGATGACAGTGAACATGTTGGTGGGGATGCCGATCGCCTTGAGGATGATGCCGGAATAGAAATCGACGTTGGGGTAGAGCTTGCGCTCGATGAAGTACTCATCTTCCAGGGCGATCTGCTCGAGGCGCTTGGCAATCTTGAGTTGCGGATCATCGGCCATGCCCAGCTCGCGCAGGACTTCGTCGCAAGTCTCCTTCATGACCTTGGCCCGCGGATCGAAGTTACGATATACGCGATGTCCAAAGCCCATCAGGCGGAACGGATCGTCCTTGTCCTTGGCCTTGTCGACGAAGCGCTGGATGTTCTCCTCGGAATCGTCGCCGATTTCGTCGAGCATGTTGAGTACAGCCTCGTTGGCACCGCCATGTGCCGGCCCCCATAGTGCGGCGATACCGGCACTGATACAGGCGAAGGGGTTAGCGCCGGTGGAGCCGGCCAAGCGTACCGTAGAGGTGGAGGCATTCTGCTCATGATCGGCATGCAGCATGAAGATGCGATCCATGGCTTTGGCGAACACTGGGTTGACCTGATAGTTCTCGCAAGGATTGCCGAACATCATGAACAGGAAATTCTCCGCGTAGTTCAGGTCGTTACGCGGATACATGAAGGGCTGGCCGATATTGTACTTGTAGCACATCGCCGCCAGAGTCGGCATCTTGGCAATCAGGCGAATGGCGCTGACACGGCGCTCTTCGTACTTGGTGATGTCCAGGTTGTCATGATAGAAGGCCGCCAGGCCCCCTACGACACCGCAGAGGATCGCCATGGGATGGGCGTCGCGGCGAAATCCCTTGTAAAAATTGACGATCTGCTCGTGAACCATGGTGTGGTTGTTGATCGTCCGCTCGAACTGCTTATATTCCTCATCGGAAGGCAGTTCGCCGAACATCAATAGATAGCAGAGCTCCACATAGTTGGAGTTCTGGGCCAACTGATCGATGGGGTAGCCGCGATGAAGCAGGATGCCTTGAGCGCCATCGATGTAGGTAATGCCGGATTCGCAAGACGCGGTAGAGACGAAGCCAGGATCGTAAGTGAAGAGGCCTTCGCTGGTCAGGCTGCGAACGTCGATGACATCCGGTCCGGCAGAGCCGGAGTAGACAGGGAATTCAATGACCTTGTCTGATCCTTCTACCGTCAACTGCGCTTTTCTGTCAGCCATTATGGCCTCCTTTTCACATAAGTCTTTGTCTTGCTTGCCAGGCCGGCGAAATCAGTTCGCCCACTATAGGTCCACGGAAACGATTGTCAATTAGCGCTAAGGGCACTCTCCGGGGCTGAATGGCCCGTCTGGAGCCCTTGGCATCGCTCGTATTGGCGGGGCCATACATCAGCATATACCAGCTCATGCAAGTGCTTGCGGTAACTTATCGACCGCTATCGATTTGTCATCCCCCCCCCCAGTCCCTATAATCATCCCCCGCGCGACTGGCAGGATTCAGGCTTGGTCGTGCCGCTTGGCTTGCGACCGAGACCCTTCCTCAAACCACCGCCCGTTCGGGCTCAGCCCGAAACAGGGCCAAGAGAGTGTGTAAAGAGCCGTGAATAGCAAACGACCCGTAAATCTCGATCTTTCCACCATAAGATTCCCACTTTCTGCGCTGACATCCATTACTCACCGTGTGACCGGTATCATCCTGTTTATCGGTTTGATCTTCGGCTTCTGGGCACTCGATGCTTCGCTGTCCTCCCCCGAAGGTTTTGAGGCGGTACGTGACACTTTGGCTCATAACTTCCTGGCCAAGCTGGTCGCCTGGGGGCTGCTGTCTGCACTCGGATTTCATTTCGTGGCCGGCATCAAGCACCTGTTGATGGACGTCAACATCGGCCTTGATCTCAAGAGCAGTGAGCAGAAGACGCAGATCACCGTGGTGCTTAGTGCAATTCTAGTGATCCTTTCAGGAGTCTGGGTATGGTAACCAACATCACGAACTTTAGTCGTAGCGGTGTGTCCGATTGGCTGATCCAGCGTGTCTCCGCCATCATCTTGTCGATCTACACCGTTTTCATGGTGGGTTACCTGCTGCTTCACCCGGGACTGGACTACTTTACCTGGAGCCACCTGTTTTCGCAGACGTGGATGCGCATCTTCTCTCTGCTGGCGTTCATTTCGCTGGCGGCACACGCCTGGATTGGCCTGTGGACCGTGTCTACGGACTATCTCAAGCAGACCGGAGTCCGCTTCGGCTTTCAAGTCGTCGTAATCCTGGCCCTTTTCGTCTTTCTGGTTTGGGGCATTCAAGTCCTGTGGGGAGCCTGATCCATGTCCAATATGCGTAGCCTGACATTTGACGCAATCATCATCGGTGGCGGTGGCTCCGGTCTGCGTGCCGCGCTCGAGCTGGCCAAGTCCGGCAAGAAAACGGCGGTGTTGTCCAAGGTTTTCCCCACTCGCTCCCACACGGTATCCGCGCAAGGCGGGATTACCTGTGCCATTGCCTCGGCGGACCCCAATGACGACTGGCGCTGGCATATGTACGACACCGTCAAGGGTGGCGATTACATTACCGACCAGGACGCCGCGGAATACATGTGTTCCGAAGGTCCCAAGGCGGTGTTCGAACTCGAGCACATGGGCCTGCCGTTCTCGCGCTTCGACAATGGCCGTATCTATCAGCGCCCGTTTGGCGGTCAGTCCAAGGATTTCGGTAAAGGGGGGCAGGCGGCGCGTACCTGCGCAGCTGCCGACCGTACCGGTCATGCCCTGTTGCATACGCTGTATCAGAACAATCTGAAGAACAACACCGTTTTCCTCGACGAATGGTACGCCATCGATCTGGTCAAGAATGCCAATGGCGACGTGGTCGGTTGTATCGCGCTGTGCATCGAGACGGGCGAAGTGGTGCACGTCAAGTCGAAAGCCACCGTGCTGGCCACGGGAGGCGCGGGCCGTATCTATGCCTCGACGACCAATGCCCTGATCAATACCGGGGACGGCATCGGCATGGCACTGCGTGCCGGCTTCCCGATGCAGGACATGGAAATGTGGCAGTTCCACCCGACCGGTATCGCCGGCGCCGGCGTTCTGGTGACCGAGGGGTGTCGCGGGGAAGGGGGCTACCTGATCAACAAGGATGGCGAACGCTTCATGGAGCGCTATGCGCCCAATGCCAAGGATCTCGCCGGCCGCGATGTGGTCGCGCGTTCCATGGTCATGGAGATTCTCGAAGGACGTGGGGCCGGCGAGAAGGGCGACCACGTGTTCCTCAAGCTCGACCATCTGGGCGAGGAAGTGCTTGGCAAGCGTCTGCCGGGCATCGTCGAGCTGGCCAAGACCTTCGCGCATGTCGATCCGGCCAAGGAGCCGATTCCGGTGGTCCCGACCTGCCACTACATGATGGGCGGCATTCCGACCAACGTCCATGGCCAGGCGATCATGCAGGATGACGACGGCAACGACCGTGTCATCAATGGTCTGTTCGCCTGTGGCGAAGCGGCCTGTGTCTCGGTGCACGGCGCCAACCGCTTGGGGGGCAATTCACTGCTCGACCTGGTGGTGTTCGGACGTGCCGCCGGCATCTACATCGAAGGTGCGCTCAACGAGGGGATCGAATACCTCGATGCTTCGCAGTCCGACATCGACAGCGCCATGGCGCGTCTCGCACGCTGGGAAGAGTCCAGTGGTGGAGAAACCGTTCCTGAGCTGCGTGCCGAGCTGCAGAGCATCATGCAGAACGCCTTCGGCGTGTTCCGCCAGGAAGACAACATGCAGGAAGGCGTCAAGCAGCTGGCGGAACTGCGTGAGCGGATCGCCAAGGCGCATCTGGGCGACAAGTCCCATGCCTTCAATACCGCGCGCGTCGAGGCGCTCGAACTCGACAACCTGCTCGAAGTGGCCGAGGCTACCGCCATCTCGGCGCTGGAGCGCAAGGAGAGCCGTGGCGCCCATTCCCGCTATGACTATCCGGATCGCGACGACGTCAACTGGCTGAAGCACTCCATCTACTTCCCGCTCGAGAAGAAGCTCGGCAAGCGCGATGTGAACTTCACACCCAAGACTGTCGACACCTTCGAGCCGAAAGTCCGTACTTATTAAGGGGGTTGTCCTCAATGCTTCAGGTATCCGTTTACCGTTACAACCCGGAATCCGACTCTGCGCCTTACATGCAGGAGTTCCAGGTCGACACCCAGGGCCGTGATCTGATGGTCCTCAATGTGCTGGAAATCATCAAGGAGCAGGACAGCTCCATGGCCTACCGCCGCAGCTGTCGCGAAGGCGTCTGCGGTTCGGACGGCATGAACATGAACGGCAAGAATGGCCTGGCCTGCATCACCGCACTTTCCGACGTGGTCAAGGACAACAAGCTGGTGCTGCGTCCGCTGCCCGGCCTGCCGGTCATGCGGGATCTGGTGGTCGACATGGGGCTGTTCTACAAGCAATACGAACGCATCCAGCCCTACCTGCAGAACGATACCGCACCGCCGGCCATCGAGCGTCTGCAGTCACCCGAAGAGCGCGACAAGCTCGACGGCCTGTATGAATGCATCCTTTGCGCCTGCTGCTCGACGTCCTGTCCGTCGTTCTGGTGGAATCCCGACAAGTTCGTGGGACCGGCGGGGTTGCTTCAAGCTTATCGCTTCCTGGCCGATAGTCGTGATACCGCGACACGTGATCGGCTTTCCGAACTGGAAGACCCGTTCAGCCTATTCCGTTGTCGCGGCATCATGAATTGCGTGGCGGTATGTCCCAAGGGGCTGAATCCGACCCGTGCCATCGGCAAGATTCGTGAGATGTTGCTGTCGAATGCCACTTAAATCGCAGCGCATAGCTTGCTATGATTGGTGTTTAGCTTACGTCTGCGGTCAAATGCCGCAGGCGAAGCCGGCCTAAGTGTCAAAGCCGGTGCCATGCGCACCGGCTTTTGCCGATCATAAGGGCTGATGTCGTTCCGATGAACGCTACCCTGCCATTGGTGGCAGGGCCAGAGTGACGCCGGCGCGGTCCGGCCGTGTCAGGCGCCGACACCACCCCATCAGTGCAGGGTGACCGAGAATGCAAGAAGGCATAATGGAGTTGATGTGGCGCTCTTCCCATGTCAGTGGTGGGAATGCCCACTATGTGGAAGCGCTCTACGAGCAGTACCTCGTCGATCCTAATGCTGTCCCCGACGAATGGCGCAACTACTTCGATCAGTTGCCGCGTCCGGAAGGCAGTCCCGCCCAAGATGTGCCCCTGAACCCGATTCGCGAGCAGTTCTACCAACTGGGTCAGAGTCGGCGTCCCGCGCAAGCGTCCGGCGCCGCCGACAGCAGCGAGAACAAGAAGCAGGTCAAGGTGCTTCAGCTGATCAATGCCTACCGTTTCCGGGGGCATCAGAAGGCTGAGATCGACCCGCTTGGGCTGCGTAACCCGGCGCCGGTGCCGGATCTGGATCTGTCCTTTCACCAGTTGTCCAAGGCCGACCTGGATATCGAATTTCAGACCGGCTCGTTATTTCTGGGCAAGGATCAGGCACCGCTCAAGGAAATCCTCGACGCGCTGGAGCAGACCTATTGCCGCGCTATCGGCTGCGAGTTCATGCATATCGTCAATACCGAGGAGAAGCGCTGGCTGCAACAGCGTTTCGAATCGGTACGCTCGAAGCCGAACTACAGCGCTGACGTGCGCAAGCATGTGCTGGAGCGTCTTACCGCGGCAGAGGGGCTCGAGAACTACCTCGCTTCCAAGTATCCCGGAACCAAACGCTTCGGCCTGGAGGGGGGGGAATCCTTCATTCCGATGATGGATGAAATCATCCAGCGTGCCGGCAATTACGGCACCAAGGAAGTCGTCATCGGTATGGCCCACCGTGGCCGCCTGAACCTGTTGGTCAATATTCTCGGCAAGAGTCCTTCCGAGCTGATCGACGAGTTCGATGGCAAGAAGGTCATCGAGAAGGGCTCCGGCGACGTCAAGTATCACCAAGGGTTCAGTTCCAACGTGATGACGCCGGGCGGTGAAGTGCATCTGGCGCTGGCCTTCAATCCTTCACACCTGGAAATCGTCTCTCCGGTGGTCGAGGGTTCCGTGCGGGCACGCCAGGATCGCCGCGAGGATTCCGAGGGCAACACGGTGCTACCGATTTCGGTGCATGGCGATGCCGCTTTTGCCGGCCAGGGCGTGGTCATGGAGACATTCCAGATGTCCCAGACCCGCGGCTACAAGACCGGCGGCACGCTGCACATCGTCATCAACAACCAGGTAGGCTTTACCACCTCGCGGCCCGAGGACGCCCGCTCGTCCGAATACGCGACCGACATTGCCAAGATGGTCCAGGCGCCGATCTTCCACGTCAACGGCGACGATCCCGATGCGGTGCTGCATGCCACGCAGGTCGCCATCGATTATCGTCAGCAGTTCAACAAGGACGTGGTGCTCGATCTGGTGTGCTATCGCCGCCGGGGCCACAACGAGGCTGATGAGCCCTCCGGCACCCAGCCGTTGATGTATCATAAGATCAAGACCCACAAGAGCTCGCGGGAGATCTATGTCAACCGTCTGGTCGACGAAGGGGTGATTTCCGAGGATGACGCCAAGGCGCTGATCGAGAAGTACCGCGACGACCTGGTGGCCGGCAATCATGTCGCCAATGCGCTGGTCAAGGAGCCGAACAAGAACCTGTTCGTCGACTGGACACCGTACCTTGGCCATGAGTGGAGCGGCGACGCCGACACCTCATTCGACATGAAGCGGATGCAACTGCTCGCGCAGAAGATGTGCGAGATTCCCGATGGGATCCAGGTGCAGCGTCAGGTCGCCAAGATTTATGAAGACCGGCGCAAGATGCTGGCCGGGGGGATGGCGCTCAACTGGGGGTTTGCCGAGACGCTGGCTTACGCCACGCTGCTCGACCAGGGCCATCCGATCCGTCTCACCGGTCAGGATACGGGGCGCGGCACCTTCTCCCATCGCCATGCGGTGGTGCATAACCAGAAGGACGGACAGACCTGGGTGCCTTTGCAGCATCTCAAGGAGGGACAGCCGCGTTTCACTATCCACGACTCCTTCCTCTCCGAGGAGGCCGTGCTGGGGTTCGAGTACGGTTATGCCACCACGGCGCCCAACTCGCTGATCATCTGGGAAGCCCAGTTCGGTGACTTCGTCAATGGCGCCCAGGTGGTGATCGACCAGTTCATCTCGTCGGGTGAGTCGAAGTGGGGACGCCTGTGCGGACTGACCATGTTGCTGCCGCACGGTTACGAGGGGCAGGGGCCGGAGCACTCCTCCGCACGCCTCGAGCGTTTCCTGCAGCTGTGTGCGGAGCACAACATGCAGGTCTGCGTGCCCACCACGCCGGCACAGATCTATCATCTGCTGCGCCGTCAGGTGATTCGCCCGCTGCGCAAGCCCTTGGTGGTGATGTCGCCGAAGAGCTTGTTGCGCCACAAAGAGGCGACTTCCACCCTGGAGGAGCTGGCGCACGGTAAATTCCAGATGGTGCTGCCGGATGTCGCCAATCTGGAAGCCGAACAGGTCAAGCGCGTCGTGCTCTGCTCCGGCAAGGTGTACTACGATCTGGCGAGCTATCGTGCCGAACACGAGCGTCGCGATACCGCTATCTTGCGTATGGAGCAGCTTTATCCCTTCCCCAAGGAAGAGCTGTACGAAGCGCTCAAGGGCTACACCAATCTTGAGCAGGTCATGTGGTGTCAGGAAGAACCGCTCAATCAGGGCGCCTGGTACCAGAGTCAGCATCATTTGCGAGTCGTTGCTGACATGCTCAAGGAAGGTCTGGGGCATGGCTTGCAGTTTGCGGGGCGTCCGGCTTCAGCGGCGCCCGCGGCGGGCTATATGTCCGTACACGTCGAACAACAGCGCCAGCTGGTGGACGATGCCTTCAATATGTAAAGCGTCCACCTGGACTCGAGAGAGAACACACTAAGGAAACCAAATGGCTACCGAGATCAAAGCGCCCAGCTTTCCAGAATCCGTTGCTGAAGGCACCGTCGCCACCTGGCACAAGAAAGCCGGCGACAGCGTCGAACGCGACGAGCTGATTGTCGAGATCGAGACCGATAAGGTCGTTCTCGAAGTGGTAGCACCGGAAGCTGGTACCCTGACAGAGATCAAGGTCGAAGAGGGTGAAACCTGCGATTCCGAGCAGGTACTGGGACTGCTGGGCGAGGCTCAGGCCGGCGGTTCCGCAAGCAGTGGCGATGAGGAAAAGCGCGACAGCAAGGCCGCAGAAAAGCCCGAGGCCAAGGCCGAGCAGCCCGCTGAAAAGCCGGCAGCGGGCAAGAGCCATGACGTCAAGGCGCCGAGTTTTCCGGAATCCGTCCAGGAAGGAACGGTCTCGACCTGGCACAAGCAGGTAGGCGAGGCGGTCAAGCGTGACGAGGTGCTGGCCGACATCGAAACCGACAAGGTGGTGCTCGAGGTCGTGGCGCCGGCGGATGGTGCGCTGCAGGAGATCAAGGTACAGGAAGGCGAGCAGGTCGAGTCCGAAGCGCTGTTGGCGATCTTCGCCGAAGGTGCGGGTGAAGCCGCCGGCGCTTCTGCCGAGTCTCGCGACGAACCCAGTGAAGCAAGCGCTGCCGATGCGGGCGGCGACGAGGAGATCGGCGACAGGATCCTGGCGCCGGCGGCCCGCAAATTGGTGGCCGAGCATGATCTTGACGTGACCAAGATCAATGGCACCGGCAAGGGCGGGCGCATCCTGAAGGAAGACGTGCAGAAAGCCATCGACGAAGGCAGCGCCAAGAAAGCGGCGGCCAAGCCGGCTGCAGCGCCGCAGAAAGCGGCAGCGGGCGCGCCGGCTTTCGAAGGCGAGCGCCCCGAGAAGCGCGTCCCGATGAGCCGTCTGCGTCAGACCATTGCCAAGCGTCTTGTCCAGGCCCAGCAGACCGCGGCCATGCTGACCACCTACAACGAGGTGGACATGAGCGCGATCATGGCGTTGCGCGCTCAGTACAAGGAAACCTTCCTTAAGGCGCACGACACCAAACTCGGCTTCATGGGCTTCTTCGTCAAAGCCTGCACCGAAGCGCTCAAGCGCTTCCCCGACGTCAATGCCTCCATCGATGGCACCGAGCTCGTCTATCATGGCTACCAGGATATCGGTGTGGCAGTGTCCACGCCGCGGGGCTTGGTCGTGCCGGTGCTGCGTGATACCGACAGCATGAAGCTCGCCGATGTCGAGAAGGGCATTGTCGACTTCGGCAAGCGTGCACGCGACGGTAAGCTGGGCATCGACGAGATGCAGGGCGGCACGTTTACCATCACCAATGGCGGTACGTTCGGCTCGCTGCTTTCCACGCCGATTCTCAATCCGCCGCAGACGGCTATCCTGGGCATGCACAAGATCCAGGAGCGTCCCATGGCTGTCGACGGTAAGGTGGAAATCCGTCCGATGATGTATCTGGCACTGTCCTACGATCACCGCATGATCGATGGCAAGGACGCGGTACAGTTCCTGGTGGCGGTCAAGAGCCTGCTCGAGGATCCGGCGCGCTTCCTGCTGGACGTATAAGCGCAAGCCTCAGCGAAGACATACGACGCCACTGGTTTAATTGAAGCAAACAGGAAGATTTCATGGCCGACAAATTTGATGTAATCGTCATTGGTGCAGGCCCCGGCGGCTACGTCGCTGCCATTCGTGCCGCGCAGATGGGGCTGAAAACAGCCTGCGTCGAAAAGTGGGTCAATAAGGAAGGCAAGACCGTACACGGCGGTACCTGCCTGAATGTGGGCTGCATTCCGTCCAAGGCACTGCTCGAAACGTCGCATAAGTTCGTCGAGGCTCGGGACCACTACGACGAGATCGGCCTCGAAGTCAGCGATATCACGCCCAACGTCTCCAAGATGCTGGCTTTCAAGGATCAGGTCATCGCCAAGAACGTCGGTGGTATCAGCGCCCTGTTCAAGGCCAATGGTGTCACGGCTCTGGAAGGTACCGGCAAGGTGGTCTCCAGCAAGCAGGTCGAGGTGACCGGCCAGGATGGCGAAAAAGCCGTCTATGACGCGGACAATATCGTTGTCGCTTCCGGATCGGTACCGGTCGAGATTCCGCCGACGCCACTGACGGACAACCTGATCGTCAGCTCCACCGGCGCCTTGGAGTTCACTGAAGTTCCTAAGCGCCTCGGGGTCATCGGCGCTGGCGTCATCGGCCTGGAGCTGGGCAGCGTATGGAGTCGCCTGGGCAGTGACGTTACCGTTCTCGAAGCCATGGACAGTTTCCTGCCGATGGTCGATCAGGCGGTCGCCAAGGAGACTCAGAAGCTGCTCAAGAAGCAGGGGCTGGACATCAAGCTAGGTGCTCGTGTCACCGGCGCCGACATTGGCGAAAGCGAAGTGACCGTCAAGTACACCGATGCCGCAGGCGAGCAGGAACAAGTCTTCGACAAGCTGATCGTGTGTGTCGGACGACGTCCCTATACACAGAACCTGCTTGAAGAGAATGTCGGCGTTAAACTCGACGAACGCGGCTTTATCTTCGTTGACGATCAATGCCGTACCAGCGTGCCGGGCATCTTCGCCATCGGTGATGTCGTCCGAGGCCCGATGCTGGCGCACAAGGCGTCCGAAGAGGGCGTGATGGTGGCCGATATCATCGCTGGTCATAAGGCCGAGATGAACTACGATGCCATTCCCAGTGTCATCTACACGTCTCCGGAAGTTGCCTGGGTGGGCATGAACGAGCAGGAGGCCAAGGCCGCCGGTATCGAAGTCAAGACCGGCTCCTTCCCGTTTTCCGCCAACGGCCGGGCCTTGGCCAACAATGCTTCCGAGGGTATGGCTAAGGTCATCGCCGATGCGCAGACCGATCGTATCCTTGGGGTGCATATCGTGGGTCAGCATGCCGGCGAATTGATCGCCCAGGGCGTCATCGCCATGGAGTTTGGCTCCAGTGCCGAAGATCTGGCATTGACCTGCTACGCTCACCCCACGACCTCCGAAGCGATTCATGAGGCCGCATTGGCGGTGGAAGGGCATGCCATCCACATGGCCAACCGCAAAAAGCGTAAGTAAGCATTTTCAAGGTTTTAACTGACGCGTCTGAATGACCCTGACGCGTCGCGTCCGGCGGGATGCCGGACGCGAACGGGGGTGGCACGGCATTATCCGTTGCAGCGAGTCGTTGCAGCGCGCCGCAGCCACCGTTCGAGTCACATGCAACCAATGGCATGACACGATGAACCTTCACGAGTATCAGGGCAAACAGCTGTTTGCCGATTATGGTCTGCCGGTGTCCAAGGGCTTTGCCGTGGACACTCCCGAGGAAGCTGCCGAAGCCTGCAGGAAAATCGGCGGCAACATGTGGGTCGTCAAGGCCCAGGTTCATGCCGGTGGCCGCGGTAAGGCCGGTGGCGTCAAGCTGGTCAAAAGCGCGGAAGAGGCCAAGGCCTTCGCCGAGCAGTGGCTAGGCAAACACCTGGTGACTTTCCAGACTGACGAGAAAGGCCAGCCGGTTGCCAAGATTCTGGTCGAAACCTGCACCGATATTGCCAACGAGCTGTATCTGGGCGCAGTAGTCGATCGCGCCTCGCGTCGCGTAGTTTTCATGGCCTCTACCGAAGGTGGCGTGGAAATCGAGACGGTCGCCGAGGAAACGCCTGAGAAGATTCTCAAGGCCGAGATCGATCCGCTGGTCGGCGCGCAGCCCTATCAGGCGCGTGAGCTGGCGTTCGCACTGGGTCTCAAGGGCGATCAGATCAAGCAGTTCACCAAGATATTCCTGGGCCTGTCCAAGATGTTCCATGACAAGGACCTGGCGCTACTCGAGATCAATCCGCTGGTCATTACCGAGCAGGGCAATCTGCACTGTCTCGATGCCAAGATCGGCCTCGACGGCAACGCCCTGTACCGTCATCCGGATCTCCAGGCCATGCGTGACCCCTCCCAGGAAGACGAGCGTGAAGCGCATGCTCAGGAATGGGAGCTCAACTATGTGGCGCTGGAAGGCAACATCGGCTGCATGGTCAACGGCGCGGGACTGGCCATGGGTACCATGGACATCATCAAGCTCAACGGCGGCCAGCCGGCTAACTTCCTCGATGTCGGGGGTGGTGCGACCAAGGAGCGCGTGGCGGAAGCTTTCAAGATCATCCTCTCCGACACCTCCGTGAAAGCGGTTCTGGTCAATATCTTCGGCGGCATCGTGCGTTGTGACATGATTGCCGAAGGCATCATCGGCGCTGTCGAACAAGTTGGCGTCAACGTACCGGTCGTGGTCCGTCTGGAAGGCAACAACGCCGAGCTGGGGGCTGAAAAACTGGCGTCCAGCGGTCTGAACATCATCGCGGCTACCAGCCTGACTGATGCGGCACAGCAGGTGGTTAAAGCGGCGGAGGGCAAGTAATGAGTATCCTGATCGACAAGAACACCAAGGTCATCTGCCAGGGCTTTACCGGTGGCCAAGGGACTTTCCACTCCGAACAGGCAATCGCCTACGGTACGCAGATGGTCGGTGGTGTGACGCCGGGCAAAGGCGGCCAGGAGCATCTGGGCCTGCCGGTATTCAATACCGTCAAGGAAGCCGTCGAGAAAACCGGCGCCCAAGCCTCGGTCATCTACGTGCCGGCAGCGTTCTGCAAGGATTCGATCCTTGAGGCGGCCAACGCGGGCATCAAACTGATCGTCTGCATCACCGAAGGCATTCCGACCCTGGATATGCTTGACGTCAAGGTCAAGTGCGATGAGTTGGGTGTACGCTTGATCGGCCCCAACTGCCCGGGCGTCATCACGCCGGGTGAGACCAAGATCGGCATCATGCCGGGGCACATCCACAAGCCGGGCAAGGTCGGTATTGTCTCTCGCTCCGGGACGTTGACCTATGAAGCGGTTAAGCAGACCACCGATCATGGCTTCGGGCAGTCTACCTGTGTGGGGATTGGCGGGGATCCGATTCCGGGCTCCACCTTCATCGACATCCTCGAGATGTTCGAGAAGGATCCTAAGACCGAAGCGATCGTCATGATCGGTGAAATTGGCGGGACTGCGGAAGAAGAAGCCGCAGCCTACATCAAGGCCAGCGTCACCAAGCCCGTCGTCTCTTACATTGCCGGTGTCACTGCGCCTCCTGGCAAGCGTATGGGCCATGCCGGCGCCATCATCGCGGGTGGCAAGGGTACTGCCGACGAGAAGTTCGCCGCACTTGAAGCGGCTGGCGTCAAGACTGTGCGTTCGCTTGCACAGATCGGCGATGCGCTGAAGGAAGTTACCGGCTGGTAAGCCTCTGACAACTTTCACTGAAGCAAGTAAGGGCACCTTCGGGTGCCTTTTTTATTTTCTGTAAAACTGATTCGGTTAAAGTTCCTAATAACCTCTGGACTCTTCAGGGCGCGTGCATAGCTATAAGCGCTGGCAAGTGTCGGTATGGCTTCGACATTAAGCCGCGAACTTGCATAACTTATCAAGCTTAGAATAAGCGCTTTTATGGATTGTCAGAGCCTTGAATAGAAGCGTTTGTTCTTCCTGAGGGAAATATTCAGGAGCCTAGAAGCCGCAATGGGTATCTTAACGATACCTGATGGTTCGCAACATGGTGAACCTGGTAAGCTTTGGTTGCCTAAGATTTGTCGGATTATGTAGATTTTTAATATCAATAGCATTATTCGATTAATGCATTAGTCCATTAATTGAATTGTTTTCACTGTTTTTTCGGTATTAGCAGCCAAGTTAAAAGGTCTTTTTTGGGTAAATCTACCTGCAATATAGTTAAAGAAAGCGTAGCCTAGCTGAAGTGAATGGGCATGGGGAGAAGTCCTTAGTGCGATGTTCTATTTACATATGGATTTTTTCAAAGGCTTCGGGGAATGCCATTGCAACCTCGGGGCGGTAGCGTGTTTTCAGAATAAATTTGCTTGATTATAGATAGCTAGGGAGCCAGAAAAATAACTATATGGGTAAAGGCTAAAAATGTAGACAGTACTGATAGATATGAAAGTTTATAAAGCCGCCAAGTATATGTTTAGCTAAGTTCATGGGCTTTTCTACTTGGCAGATTAGGGTAAAGTTGCTAAAGCAATTCGAGATATATGTAACATGAGAGATATTGCTGGTTTGTGTTTCTCGCTAGCCGATAAATAAATATTTGAATAAATTCCTATTTTAAAATTCGCTTTAGGTATTCTTATGTCCAAGATTCCGCCCTTACCCCGTGATGCTCAGGATAGCGATGACATGGCTCTCGGTCGTTTGTTTCGGTTAATGGAAAACCGTGTTCCGCAGAATACCCCAGCGCCGCGAGTTAGCCAAGATGACAATGGCATTGATATCGGCCGCCTATTCGGGATATTACTAGATTATAAATGGGTAATTGCAGCAATTACATTATTATTCATGATTGCGGGTATTATCTATGCCTTGTTGGCAACACCCATTTATCGTGCTGACGCCTTAGTACAGGTCGAGAGTGCGGCACCTTCGGCAAATCCCCTCTCTGAAGTCACTACCTTGCTTGGACAGGATCCTCCCTCTCAGTCGGAAATCGAGATTATTCGTTCACGTATGGTACTGGGTCGTGCAGTAGATATTCTTAATCTCGATCTACAAGTCGAGCCGGTCCGGTTACCTGTCATTGGCAACTTTCTGAGCCGTATCGGTATTGAACGCCCCGTTCTCAGCGCTAGCTGGGATGATACTTGGGCAGGAAACATGCTACAGAGCTACGCCTGGGCAGACGAAGCGATTCATGTCGAGGCGATGCCTGTCACTGACGCCTACCTTGATAAAGCCTTTACCCTCGAAGTGCTCGGTGATCAACGCTATGCCTTGAGCTATCAAGGAGACCGACTAGGCGATGGGCGTGTTGGGGAAGCTGCAGAATTTCTAGACGGAAATGTGAGCCTGACGATCGATAGCCTAGAGGCTCCTCTAGGGGCTACGTTCAAGCTCACCCATGCCCGGCGCCTGAAGACAATTACCGATCTGAGAGAAAACCTAAGCATCAGTGAACAAGGCCAGGACACGGGGATTCTCAACTGGGGCTTGACGAGTCCGATACCAGAGCTCGCGGAAACCACACTGGCTACCATTGCCGATATCTATGTGGCGCAGAATATCCAACGTCAATCAGAAGAGGCCCGCAACAGTTTGGAATTTCTGAATAGTCAGGTACCGGCTATTCAGGACGAATTACGCGGAGCGGAAACTCGACTCAATGCCTATCGGACGGATCGCGATAGCGTCGACCTCTCTCTTGAAACTCAATCCATTCTAGAGCGTGTCGTCAACCTCGAGGCTCAGCTCAACGAACTGGAATTCTCAGAAGCAGAAATTTCACGGCGCTTCACTCCTAGCCACCCTACATATGCAGCTCTGTTGGAAAAAAAGGCCCAGCTTCAGAAGGAACGAGCCAATCTTGAGGCCAAGATCAATGATCTTCCTGAGACGCAGCAGGAAATCCTGCGTCTACAACGTGATGTCTCTGTGACTCAGGAAGTTTATGTACAGCTACGCAACAAGGTTCAGGAGATGCAAATCGCTGAAGCTAGCACAGTAGGTAATGTGCGCGTGCTGGACGACGCCGAGGTTTTCCCTGAGCCGGTCGAACCCAACAAGAAACTCGTGGTGGTAATAGCGACTTTATTGGGTGGGATGGTGGCAGTAGGGCTGGTGCTGTTGCGTGCCATCTTCAACCGCGGTGTAGAAACACCCGAGCAGCTTGAAGCGTTGGGACTCCCTGTCTATGCCACTGTTCCGCGTTCCGAAGAGCAGGACAAACTCAATCGTCGTATAAAATGGGGAGGGAAAGGCCATACAGTCATTACCGGCTTACTGGCGGCACGGAGCCCCACTGATACTTCTATAGAGGCGTTGCGTGGGCTTCGTACTAGCCTGCACTTCGCTATGCTAGAAAGTGATGATAATCGCTTAATGATCACCGGCCCCAGCCCAAGCATAGGAAAAAGCTTCATTACTATTAATTTAGGGGCTGTATGTGCGCAGACGGGCCAACGTGTATTAGTTATCGATGGGGATATGCGAAAAGGGCATATCCATAATGTATTTGGTGAGCGCTCAGAAGGAGGGCTTAGCGAAATCCTCTCAGGACGCCAGGTAGCGGAGGATATGATCCGTCCAGTCAAGGGCATGGAGAATTTACATTATTTATCAAGGGGTATTGCTCCTCCAAATCCTGCCGAATTACTTGCCTCTTCGCGCTTTACGGAGTTTCTTGATAATATAAGTCAAGGTTATGATCTGGTTATTATCGATTCACCACCGGTGCTTGCCGTGACTGATGCCGCGATCATCGGTAAGCAGGTGGGCACATCTCTGATGGTTGCACGCTTTCAGCTAAATGCACCTAAGGAAATTGAGTTAGCCGTACGCCGTTTGGAAACCGCTGGGGTAACGGTCAAAGGCGCAATACTTAATGCACTTGAACGCAAAGCAGCTATGGCATACGGTTACGGGTATTATAATTATTCATATAAATAATCCTAAGTTCGAACCATAGAGCTGATTAGAGTTATTTTTTATCCAAATGCAACCTTGCCTAATGAGTTGTTGGCAAGGTGCATTTTTCACCTTGCACGTGCAACAGAAAAAATTAAGCGGTATAACATAGCATTTTTTAGGTACAGTATGATTTATGAGCGTTAAGAAATTTATAAAAGAAGCCGCCAATAATAAATTTTTTAGAAATGTAGCGATTGTTGCTTCAGGTGCTGCAGGGGCTCAAGTAATAACGCTGATTTCAGCTCCCTTAATTACTCGCCTTTATGGTCCTGAGGCGTTTGGGATTTTGGGGGTTTTTATGTCTGTATTGAACATTTTGGTCCCTATAGCAGCGTTAACTTACCCAATAGCAATTGTGCTGCCTAAGGAGGAAAAAGATGCTGAGGGAATAGCCTGTTTATCATTTTTTGTTGCATTAAGTATGAGTGGGCTAGCAACCGTAATATTATCGTTATATGGGAATTATTTTATAGAATTGTTAGGCATGCAGAAAGCGGGGGGATATTTGTATTTTATCCCTGTTGGTATGCTTGCATTTGCATTTTTACAAGTTGCACAGCAATGGCTAATAAGGAAAAAAGAATTTCTGCTTAATGCTAGAGTGAGCATAGTCCAAGCGGTAATTATAAACATAACAAAAATCAGTGCCGGATTTATCTATCCAGCTGCTTCCATTCTTATTGTTATATCGGTATTTGGCGCAGCTCTTAATTTCTTAATGCTAATGGTAGGTGTTAGGAATAAAAATATTAAAAGTTTTTCGATAACTTCATTTAGCCAACCAAAAAGCATCATAAAAGTAGGAAAAGCCCATAAAGATTTTCCCTTATATCGTGCACCGCAAATGTTAATTAATGAGATTTCACAAAACTTCCCGGTGTTGATATTATCTATGCTTTTTGGACCAGCTTACGCAGGCTTTTTCACTCTCAGTAAAACTGTCATGATACTACCAGTAAGTTTAATAGGTAAGTCGGTTGGAGATGTACTGTACCCGCGTATTAATGAGGCTGCCCATAAAAGAGAAAGTATTAGTCTTCTTTTAAGGAAAGCTACTTCGGTCTTAGTGCTGGTTGGAGTCCTTCCTTTTACAATAGTTATAATTTTTGGGCCCCAAATATTTTCTATAGCTTTTGGCAGTGATTGGGATGTTGCAGGCCAATACGCGCAATGGTTAGCATTATGGATGTTTTTTATGCTTATAGTAAACCCTAGCGTTAAAGCCATGCCTATATTAAAAGCACAACGGTTCCATCTTGTTTATACTTGTTTGTTAACTATCATACGCATATTGGCGATGCTGGTTGGATACTATTTATATTCAAGTGATCTATACGCAGTTGCTTTGTATTCTCTCTGTGCTGTTGTGGGAAATATGCTGTTGATATTTATTATAGATAGAAAAGCCATACAGTATGATATTAGTAACAGGCTTTCGCAGCCAGATTAATATCCAGATAACTCATGGTTTACAGAGAAGTAGTCAGCCATTGTGTATAGCGTAATCTAATATGGGGCAGGAAGTTATGATGGAAACAGATATTGAAGATTTATTTGTTTCAGTAGTTATTCCCACATATCATGATTGGGATCGCTTGAAATTATGCCTAAACGCCTTGGCTAGGCAAACTTACCCGGAAAACAAATTTGAAATAATTGTAGTAAACAATGATCCGGAAGATGCTCCGCCTGAGTTATTAGAGAAGTGCTTGTTAATAAATGAACATAAGCCAGGATCATACGCTGCAAGAAACACTGGAATTGGCCTAGCCAAGGGCGATGTTATAGCTTTCACTGATTCAGATTGTATTCCTGACAAGGACTGGCTAGCACGGGCAATAGCACAGTTAAAAGAAAGTAACGTAGAGCGAGTTGCGGGTCATGTAGAAATTTTCTTTTCTAATGAAAAAGCTAATGCTACTGAGCTATATGAAAAGGTGGTGGCTTTCGATCAGAAAAATAATGTTAGAAATGGTGTGTCCGTAACAGCAAATCTCATTGTTTACCGGCGGGAATTCTTCAACATAGGGTTTTTTAACGAAAACCTAATGTCTGGAGGGGATTTCGAATGGAACCACAAAGCAACACAAGCGGGATTAAGTATTGCCTATGGTGAGAAATGTATAGTCCTTCATCCAGCTAGGAGTTCTCTCAGAGAATTAAAAAGGAAGATCAAACGTGTTACATGTAGCACGGTAGCCTATAATAAAAGGCCGAAATTTTTCCTCTTACGTGCATTCGCCCCTCCTATAAATGATTTTTTAAATATATGGAAAAAGAATGGCATGAATGTAAAGGAAAAAGCCTTAGCTAGCTATATCGCCTATCATATCAAATTATATCGCTGCTTTGTCAGAGTAAAGTTTCAATTAGGGTTAGAAAAGTCTTCGCGAGTTTAATGATTAATAGGTGAAATGTGAAAAAAGTAAGCGTTTACATCCCGACTCACAACAGACCTAACTTTCTAAAAAGAGCTCTAGACTCTTTGGCAAGTCAGGATTACAAGGAATTTCAAGTCCTTGTCTGCGACGACGGATCAAGAAAGGAGAATAAAAAAAAAGTAATCTCTATTATTAAAGAATACAAAGATAAATTTGATGACTTGGTTTTCTTTGACGAGTTAGAACCAAAGGGAGCATGCCATGCAAGAAATATTATGATTAATGCTGCAGATGGTGAATATATTACAGGATTAGATGATGATGATGAGTTTGCATCGGATCGTCTGCGTATGTTTATAGAAAGTGATCTGATCCATAACTATGCATATTTAAGTTCAGGAAGGATAGTCAACGATGGTAAGGCACCCTTCAAATCTATAGAGATAAAAGGTGAGATTAGTTTGGAGGATATGCTATATGCAAACGTTGCAGGAACTCAAATATTCACTAGGACAGAATATTTGAGAAAGATTGGAGGATTCGATATAAGCTTCCCTTCGTGGCAAGACTATGACATATGGTTAAGATTAACCAAAGAAATAGGAGGTGGCTATAAAATACCAGAATACAATTATATTCTAAATATAGACCATGAAATGGGAAGAATCACTAACTCCCAGAAGGTAACGGAAGGCTATTTAAAATTTATTGAGAAACACAGCGCGATTTTAGAAAGAAAACATTTAAAGTCACTGACTGTACAGAACATAATAAACAGCATGTCGCCCTTAACGGTTAAGGACATAACAAAAAACTTAGATACTAATACGCTTAACCCAATATTCAAATATTGGATTAAAGAGCATTGGCCATCTCTATTTGTTTTCATAAGAAGTTTAGCTAGGCCTATAAATTCTCGGCCTTGATGGAAAATTCAATACAAAATTATGATGCACAAGAATTAATTATTAATAATGTGTTCTGTTGTGATGTGAATTATTTATACTTTGCGAGTGATGTAACATTGCCTTGGCCGCATGCTGAATGTGGCGTGCTCATCTATTAACATGACGGCAAACTTATGTTTCACGAAAAAGATTTTCAAGAAAAATACTTTAGGAAGTCGATGATTGTAATATTGATCTCTTTCATTTTTGGGATCATATATTATTTATTGTTACCAATTATTTTCGCTGAATTTTTCCATCGGCAAGGTTATCCGTTTAGTGGAAATTTAGTTTCGTATGTTGCCAGTGTGGATTTAAGCTCATATTTTTTATTTATTGCTTTATCCTTTATATTCCTTTTTTTTGGGCTGTGCAGTTCCAGATTTATCTACATTAAACCCAGCACTAACAGAATTATGAACCCTGGTGGTGGATTTATCTTAATAACTGCTTTGTTAGTTTTTTTGCAAATATATTCTATGTACGAGCTTAAAGAAGGGGCGTTTAAAGGTTATGGTGTAGTGAACTGGAATGACAGGAACAATGCTAAGAGTGTTATGTCGGGGCTGAATTTAGTTTTCTTGTTTTTCTCCATGTATTTTTTTCTAGGAATGAGTCTAGATCGCAGTTTAAAAAAATATTACTTGTTTTATACGCTTTTGTTGGTAATCAACTCCATATTTCTTTTGGGGCTTGGAGGAAGGCTCTACGTTTTGCCAGTGTTTATTGCTTATATGTATCTTTTCTTGCTTAATTCCAAAAGCGGATTTTTTTCACCACGCTTAGTAATTTGTGTTTTACTGTTTTTTGGCATCGCTATCATCATGCTATGGATTGGTGTAGTTAGGCTTGGTAACAATTCCAGTGCAGGTAGGATGGTTTATGTTCTGCTAGGTGAATCGCTATATAATTGGTTAGGAGCTGGCAGCTTCTTGATTTATAATAAGATGCCTTTTTTTGAAATACCATTTGGGGTATTAACGGCTTTTATTGGCTTTGTTCCGACAATGCTTTGGCCTGCGAAACATGAATTCCTAGCAACTTTACCTAGTGAATACTATATACGTTCCGAGCTTGGTGGCCAGTCTTTAGTTTACAGTATGGTGACTAACTTTGGTCTCATAGGTATGCTTATAGCGTTCTACCTAATTGGGTTTGTCTTGTTCCTCTTAGCCAAGAAAGGACAAAGTAGTTATTTATGGAAAACTTATTTTATACTATTGTTGAGCCTGGTTCCCTTTATGCTGTTTCGTGACCCATTTGTTGTGTTCTTCAAGAACGCGATATTCAATGCTCTTATCATGCCAGGTGCTATTATATTTCTTTCTAGGTTTCGGTTTGTCTCTCCTCGAATTACATCTGTAAAAAGAAGTTTAATGTGATAGTTGCTTTTGCATGTTTGAACATGTGTATGCCAACTTTTTTAGGTGCAAGTGTATTTAAATATTAATAGCTTGCGCGCTGTCGGCTAGTGTTCGCGCTAGTTTTTAAGTTTTGCTAACGTACAAATAAGCTAACCGCATGTTTAAGTTTGAGTTAATGGTCTAATGCTACGGGGGGAGGTATGATAGTATATGATAATATTATTTCAACGATAAATAGAAAGGGTGGTATAAAAGTAGGGGGGGTTTCAATCCTTTTTAATGAGATCATAAAAAGGTTGGGAGAAAAATCAATAGATTTTAAAATTATTGATTTTGAGGATGGCTCCACCAAAAGATTGTTTGAGCGCTATCGCGATTGTCGGGTCCCATCAAGCCTGCTTAGTCCTAAGACCATCTTTCATTCCACGTACTACCGTCTTCCTAAGGAAGCGTTGAAAACCATTACTACCGTACATGATTTTACTTACGAAAAGACAATTACTGGTCTGCGGAAGAGAGTGCATTCCATACAGAAAAATCATGCTATACGGAATAGTGAAAAAATCATATGCGTATCTGAAAATACAAAGAATGATCTTTTATATTATTTGCCTGACATTTCTGAGTCGAATGTTCATGTGGTTTATAATGGTGCGTCAAAAGGATTTTATCCTATAGCGCAGCGTCAGTACCGAGACTCAGTTGTTTACGTAGGACGGCGTGGAAGATTTAAAAATTTTGATTCCGTTGTGCATGCGCTTTCTTTAATGAAGACCGTAAGATTAGAATGCGTAGGAGGAGGGGATCTAACTAAAGAAGAAATTAATTTTTTAGATAAAATGATTCCCAGACGCTATGAGCATTTGGGGTCGATCAGTGAGACAGCGCTAAATGAGACATATAACAGATCGATCTGTTTGGTTTATCCGTCTCTCTATGAAGGTTTTGGTATCCCTATAGTGGAAGCAATGCGTGCCGGTTGTCCTGTTATCGCCACTAACTCATCATCAATCCCAGAAGTAGCCGGCGACGCAGCCATTTTGTTAGAGAAATCAGACCCATATGAGATAAAAGAAGCCATTGAAACACTAATAAATAATGAAAGACGTAGCTTGTTAATAGCGCGTGGGTTAGAGCAGGCTAAAAAATTTGATTGGGATATAACCTTCGAGAAAACAATTAATGTTTATGAGGAAATGCTTGATGAGGAAATATCCGCTACTAAAAATTGATTAATGTATATAACTGAAAATTATTATTGATATTTTTGTTTTAAATATTAATTTACAAAGGTGTTGGGTAATGTCTAAACGAGCTCTAATTACGGGTGTCACCGGGCAAGATGGTTCCTATCTCGCTGAATTATTGTTAGAGAAAGGCTATGAAGTGCACGGTATAAAACGGCGTGCTTCTGCCTTTAATACACAACGAGTTGACCATATCTATCAAGATCCACATGTGATTGACCAGAATTTTGTTTTGCACTATGGGGACCTTTCAGACAGTTCTAATTTAACGCGAATTATCCAACAGATACAGCCGGACGAAGTTTATAATTTAGGTGCTCAGTCTCATGTTGCAGTAAGCTTCGAGGCACCGGAGTATACGGCCGATGTAGATGCAATGGGGACTTTGCGTATATTAGAAGCGATTCGCCTTCTTGGCCTAGAAAGGAAGACGCGTTTTTATCAGGCATCAACTTCGGAATTGTACGGTTTAGTTCAAGAAACTCCCCAGAAAGAAACGACGCCTTTCTACCCGCGTTCCCCCTATGCTGTAGCCAAGTTATATGCTTATTGGATCACGGTAAACTACCGAGAATCTTATGGCATGTATGCTTGCAATGGAATTTTATTCAATCATGAATCCCCTAGGAGAGGGGAAACATTTGTTACCCGTAAAATTACGCGAG
The DNA here is from genome assembly GCF_054602495.1 of Halomonas sp. WWR20. Classification (NCBI taxonomy): domain Bacteria; kingdom Pseudomonadati; phylum Pseudomonadota; class Gammaproteobacteria; order Oceanospirillales; family Halomonadaceae; genus Halomonas; species Halomonas sp. WWR20. The sequence continues at coordinate 252,683 of NZ_JBTRHR010000006.1, read as the reverse complement.
GTCTATCTAATATCTCCCAAGGTCTAGAAGAATGTCTTTACATGGGTAATATAGATGCGTTACGCGATTGGGGGCATGCTAAAGATTACGTGCGTATGCAGTGGATGATGTTGCAGCAGGAGCAGCCGGAAGATTTTGTCATCGCGACTGGAGTTCAGTATTCAGTACGGGATTTTATTCGGTGGTCAGCCGCTGAGTTAGGAATCGAGTTGCGTTTCGAAGGCGAGGGCATAAAGGAGCGGGCCGTCGTAAATAGTATTATTGGAAATAAAGCCCCCGCTGTAAAAGTTGGCGATGTTATTGTACGTGTAGATCCCCGTTACTTCCGGCCTGCAGAGGTGGAGACACTTTTAGGTGACCCAGCTAAGGCTAAACAGAATTTAGGCTGGGTTCCGGAAATTAGTGCGCAGGAAATGTGCGCTGAGATGGTAAGGGAAGATCTTAAAATAGCGCAACGTCACGCATTACTTAAACAACATGGACATTATATACCTGTAGCAGTGGAGGGGTAAATATGGCAAACAATCTCGACAGGACTGTTTTCATCGCTGGCCACCGTGGCATGGTAGGATCAGCGATTTTGCGCCGGTTGGAAGTGCTGGGCTATCGCAAGATAATAACTGCGGGGCGAGAGGAAGTAGATTTTTTGGATCAGAAGGCCGTACAGAGTTTTTTTGAGAAAAATAAAATTGATCTTGTCTACTTGGCAGCAGCCAAGGTTGGAGGGATCCATGCTAATAATACATACCCAGCAAGTTTTATTTACGAAAACTTGATGATCGAAGCCAATGTTATACACGCTGCGCATATTAACAACGTTCAGAAACTATTGTTTTTAGGGTCTTCTTGTATTTATCCTAAAAATGCTGAACAGCCAATGGATGAAGAGAAGTTACTTACCGGGACTCTTGAGCCGACCAATGAACCATATGCGATAGCTAAGATAGCGGGGATAAAGTTATGTGAGAGCTATAATCGCCAGTTTGGACGTGATTATAGAAGCGTAATGCCTACTAATTTATATGGCCCCAACGATAATTTTCATCCTGAAAATTCTCATGTCATCCCGGCATTAATACGTCGATTCCATGAGGCAGCGGAGCGTAAGCAGCATGAAGTGATCATCTGGGGTACTGGCAAGCCCAAGCGTGAGTTTCTACACGTGGATGACATGGCTGCAGCAAGCGTATATGTCATGGAGCTGGATGAAGCTGTTTATCATGCAAACACACAGGCTATGCTTTCACATATTAATGTCGGTACAGGAATAGACTGTTCTATTAATGAGTTGGCCAGTACTATTGCCAAGGTCACCGGTTTTACGGGGAAATTGAGTTTTGACACGAGCAAGCCGGATGGAGCTCCACGTAAGTTAATGGACGTTTCACGGCTTAAGGCGCTTGGCTGGCAGGCCAATATTCGTTTAGAGGACGGGCTCCGGGATACCTATAGCTGGTATACTAATAATATACTTAACGCAAAATGTGGTTGATCTGTTCAGATTTAGTCAACGTAATTTATTAGGCATGCAGATTGCTAATTCGGATAATTGATGATTCGTTTTTTGGAATATTAAAGCAAGCTTGCACCAATATTTATTGCTAACTGCCACCTAGCGCATAGATTAAATTTATTGCCAGAGGGAGGCGTGCTCTGCTCATTTGAGTTTTGCGCGATACTAGATGAAGATCTTAGTTTACGGCATTAATTATAGTCCGGAACTTACAGGGATAGGCAAATACAGTGGTGAGATGGCACGGTGGTTAGCTACTCAAGGCCATGAAGTTAAAGTAATAACGGCGCCGCCTTATTATCCAGAGTGGAAAATAAAGGAAGGCTTTCACCGGTATGGTTTCAGTAAAAGCGTGGAAGATGCTGTAACGGTTATCCGTTGTCCTCTGTATGTTCCCGTAAGGCTGACCGCGCTAAAGCGCTTACTTCACTTGGCTAGTTTTTCATTGACCTCAACATTTGCTATTGTAAAACAATGGCGTTGGAAGCCGAAGTTAATTATTTTGGTAGTGCCCACGCTATTCTGTGCGCCTCAGGCTTTACTGTTAGCCAAGGCTACCGGAGCAAGGACTGTCTTACATGTACAAGACTACGAAGTTGATGCGCTTTTTGGTTTAGGCCTCGCAAAGAATGAATTTCTTAAGAATTGTGCTTTCGCTATAGAAAGAAAAATTCTACAGATGTTTGATAAAATATCAACGATCTCGCCGAGTATGCTAAAAAGAGCTAGGCAGAAAGGAGTGAAAGAAGAAAAATTGTTATTTTTTCCCAACTGGTCGGAAACGGCGCGTTTCAGAAACGTCTCTCGATCCCCTTCACTATTGCAACGGTTAGGGGTAGATCCAACCAAAAAAATTTTGCTGTACTCAGGCAATATAGGAGAAAAGCAAGGACTTGAAAGTCTGATTGAAGCGGCCAAGCGCCTAGAAGATTATAAAGAAGTGGTTTTCCTTGTCGTGGGTGAAGGCGCGGGAAAGGCACGTTTGGTAGAGCTTAGCCGGAAATATAGTTTAACAAATATAGTTTTTGCACCTTTGCAACCATATGAAGATCTGCCTATGCTTCTTGCCTCGGCCGACTGTCATTTAGTCATCCAACGACGAGGTGCCGCAGATGCTGTGTTACCCTCAAAGCTTACTAATATTCTTGCTGTAGGCGGTAATGCAGTAATCACTGCGGATCCTGATACAAGCCTCGGCTTGCTCTGTAGTGAATATCCGGGTATTGCCATATGTGTTGAGCCAGAGTCTATAAGTGCTTTGATCAAAGGCATAAATTACGCATTGGATATGCCCGAAAAAAATAATATCGCTACCGGCTATGCTAATGAGTTCCTTGATAAAGAAAAAATTCTCTCTCGATTTATTTCAGAAGTTTAATATGTGGTTAGAAGATGATACATACCGCACTGTAATAGATTCGACGCCATTAGTGTCGATTGATTTCATTGTACAAAATGCGCAAGGAAAAATTTTACTGGGGAAAAGGCTAAACCGTCCCGCACAAGGGTACTGGTTTGTTCCTGGCGGGCGTGTCCTTAAGAATGAAACCCTCGATAGGGCTTTCCAAAGGCTCTCTTTAAATGAACTGGGGATAACCTTTTCTCGTAAGCAAGCTAAGATGTTAGGCGTATATGAACATTTTTATGAGGATAACGTATTTCACTCTTCGTCAAAGGGGGCAAGTACGCATTATATTGTTCTTGGATATTGGTTGATACTGCCTCACGAGCAGGAGCTAGCTCCTCCACTATCTCAGCATGGAGAATATCATTGGTGGGCTCCGGAAGAAATGAAAGGTTCTAAAGTGATCCATGAAAACACACATGCCTATATAAAAGAGTTACCATGCAGATGAGTTTCATAGTTAATTAACCGAATGGATATTAAACACTGCTTATCGCGGCCTGGCTTCTTATCGTTAATGCTTCTACTCCTTTTCATGATTGGAGCATTAATCCCCGGGGAGTTGCGTGCCTCTTTCGAAGCCTGGATGGGGCTACCATTTTCCGTCCCTCCCGTTGCGCATATGCTGCTCTTTGTTGGGATGTCTTTCTGCATTCTCTGGGCCTACCCCCGTGCTCGGTCATGGCTGGTGCTGACCGCCATGCTAGGGCTTGGCGCGCTTGTGGAAATCATTCAGTTCTGGATACCTGGGCGCGAGCCCGATCTGCATGACCTGGAGTTGGATATGGTGGGAGCCGTGACGGGTATCCTGATCTATAAAGCTATTGTTTATTTACGTTTCCAGCATTCCTGATTGTGGGCAGGCTTGTGGATGCATGGCTTATCGTAACCTGGCCGGGGCTGACGGGATGAGAGCGATCCCTATCAGGACTGTCATCGTAAAGTAGGGTGGGTGTGGTTATTTCAAAATGATTAATTTTTTATTTCAACATGGAGAAGGCTTTGTTACTTTGATGAAGATGAAGGAGAACAAACTCGAATAACGTTGCGCCGCTTGAGTGAAGCATACCGCATGTGCGGCGCTGTCCGGCACACTATTGGGGCGGCGATGAAAAGTCAGACAAAATTAGCTGGATGGCAGAAAGAGCCATTCTTTTATCTGCTTCCTTTATTAGTTTCCTTGGTAGTTGTCAGCGTTGTTTATGGCATTCATCTTTACAAAGATGTTCCTGTCGAACTAATGATGCAGGATCCTAGCGCTGCAGCTGGGGTGCCTGTCTATATTGGTTTCATGTCCCAGTTGGGTATTTTTTTCTGGGTAGCTGCGGCAACTTCCTGTCTGTTCAGTGGGCTGGTCCTGCTCAGACAAAAAGGCGAGCGCAGGATATACCGTTTCATGCTGGTGTCGGGCATGTTTTGTTTGATGCTGGCTGCCGACGATATCTTCATGCTTCATGAACATGTCATACCTCGAGCGGGTGTCCCAGAGACGGCTGTTTTTTCGTTCTATGCATTGGCCATGCTCACCTATTTGGTCGGTTTCTTTCCTCTATTAATCAATACAAGATTCTGGCTGCTAGGGATTTCCCTCTCATTTTCGGCCGTTTCCATTGTGATGGATCTGTTATTCGAGATCGGAGCCGGGGAGGATATCGCAAAGTTTGCGGCTCTTTGTTACTGGCTGGCGTATTTTTCATTGACTGCTCTGCAGGCCGTGGAAGGGCGTTTGGATCATACTTTGCGCAGAGAAGTGACAATAAGTGCGATGCTAGGACGTTTACTGGAATCGGGCAGCATTCTGTTCAGCTTTAATCGGTTGAAATGAACACGGTTACAAGGCCCCGCATGTCTCAATCTCGCTAGGCACAAAAGCCCACCATCAGGTGGGCTTTACGTTTAACTGCTTGGGAGGACGGTTTCTGCCTAGATAAAGGAATCGAGAGCACTGAGGCCTAGCAGCTCGACATCAATATCGTTGCTGCCCCCATCGCTAATCGTCATGGAATCCAGCAGCTCATTTCCTGACGTCTCCGCTTTGAACAGAAACGACTGGCTTGAACCGGCAGCAAAATTATCATCAAGTTCGAAAGTGTAAGTATCATCATCCTGCGAAACCAGCGATGCTCCCTTGAGACGTGAGATATTGGCATCAAGTTCGAAGCTGACAAGCGCATCGTCCATGTCTTCGTCAGAAGCATTGGCAATCTCGACGGACATGACATAACCCGATTGCCAGTGACTCAGCGTCTCCAGATGCGCCGTGATTTCCAGCGAGGCGCTGTCATCTTGTGATGACGCGTCGCTATCGGAGGAGTTTTCTTCGGTTTCGTTATCCTCTGACGACTTTGCGGACGCTTTCTCCGATTTTTCTTCCGACTTCATGCTGGCTAGCTTGGCCGAACTCTGCTCATCCTCATCCTCGTCATCATCCTTGCTTTTATCATCGCTCGATGAAGAAGAGCCTTTCACGAACGCACTATCTTCGCTGTCAATGATCTCGGATGCCTTGGGTATCTGAAGCTTCTTGCCATGCGAGGTGTCACGCGAATCCACATCCAGCACGGTCCCATCGCCGAAGACGACCTGTTCGACATCGTCAAGCGTATCCTTGCCGGATGATTTCTCGACGATGACCTTGCCGTTCTTGAAGCTCACGTCATCCTTGTCGTAGTCCTGCTGATATAGCGCCGTATCGTCGCCATCCCCGCCATCGATCGTGTCATCCCCCCAGTCACCTTCCGGGCCGCCTTGCAGGATGTCGTCTCCGTCACCGCCGCGCAGGATGTCGTCACCCAGGCCACCATTAAGATAGACCCCGTTATCGGCGCCCTGGATTTCATCATCTCGGCGTGAGCCGACGACATATTCGAAGGTCACGTCGTTGGCATCGTTACCGGTAATCGCGCCGAAGCTTTCTCCGCCCAGATTGATCCATAGCGAGGGTGACATCTTGTCGGCTTCGGCGTCGCGAACCGACTGCTCGACCCGGACGGTATTGTCGTGGTCCTGTCCGCCATGGAAGTTGATATCGCGATCGGTCGAGGTGACCTGGATATCGTTGCCTACCGAGGAGCGCCAGGAGGCAAACAGCACGCCATGGCGCATGCCCGAGTCTTCCAACTGGGTGAAGGTGCCGTCGTAGCTCTCGCGTAATTCGTAGCCATAGCCGTTACCGCCGCTGCCCTTGTTGAAGGAGCCGTGAGCGCCCAATTCATCGGCTTCAATGTCCAGGGAGAGCGCTATCTCGAAAGCGACGGAAGGCCCATTGATGACCTGAACGTCGGAGATTTCACTATCGACCGTGCCGTTGAATTCCACCGCGTGGTAATCCTTCAGCCCGGAGCGTGTGTTGCTGAAGTCAGCGCTGTCTGGCGTGCCGAGCTCATATTCCACCGTGAAGCCTTCTAGGGTGACATTCTCCACGGCATCGATACGTTCGACCTTGGCTTCACCGCCTTCGAAATCGAAGTGCACGCCCCGGTCGAGGGTAACTTCATTGCCATGGACAGATTCAACCTGGGCCATGCTCGTACGCAGAGGGGCGTTGTCTTTCTGCCATGATCTATCGCCGATCAAATCGAAGAAGTCTCGATCGTTGTCCTGCCAGATACGCACCGTGTCGCCAACCTCAAGTTCATGGCTGCCTTTCAGCGACAGGGTACGGTCATTATCATCGGCATCGTTTTTCAAAGAGCCGACAAAGTGCGCATCCTCACCCTGAACATAGAGGCCATGGTCATTATCATTGTCGAGTGCCTCGTCAGTGAAGGTGATCGTGGTCGCATCAGAACCGGCTCCCGCGAGCGATACGTCGGAGCGCGTAATGGTAATGGAGTCATCAAAAACGTAATCACCCGCAGCCAGCTTCACCGTAGCCCCTGAAGGAGCCTCGTTAAGCATTTTTTCAAGTTTGGCGGCAGTAATCTCGGTTTTGGCGGTGAGGGTCTTGCTGGAACCTGAACTCATACAATATCTCTATAAGACAATGCTAATATTATTGGGCGTGAATTATTACTTTCTCGCCGGGCTATGCCACTTCGCTGGGAAGACGCTCGTAAGAGAGGCGGCGTCCAATCAATGACTGAGGCTTGTTTAGTCCTGCGTACGATGCGAATACCGGGTTCCATTGCGCAGTATTCGAAGTGGGCACTTGGCCCTCAAGCTCATGTTCTTTATTAGCCAGCACTTGGCAACGAAGCGGATGCTACTGAGGCAGCGGAGCGGGGGCAAGGTAGATTACGTATTGGAGACGACAAGCCTAAAAAACGTTACTTGACGGATTTTTTAAAAATTCTTTTATTTTTCAATTGGTTATCGAATAAAGCAGAGCTGGAGCAAAAGTGTGACGTCAGAAATGCCAATGTTGACCGCAGGTTAGGGGGTTTGAAGGCTAAGTGTTAGCTTGCTAGGTAATGCGGTGTGTAAAAATAATGAAGTTTTTTGTCACAAATATGTTTACCATGCGCCTGAGGGGACGGCATGCACTTGAAGGCGCGGCAGGCACCTGAGGGCAAGCCAAGCGCCGCTTGGGCTTTTATGCCTATTCGCGCCATCAGACACTGATTCTGACGTAATGAATCTGATACCCTTGGCAACCGATTGGGTACGTCGGGCATTGACCGCCGCCCTGTTCCCCGTTTTACCCAGGTCCGCTCTGTAGATTGCGGCGAAGCTGAAACCGGTGAAGAACAGTCAGCCACTGAATTTATTAAAATAAATCAGTGACTTATTCGGGATGGAGCCCGAGGCTGTTACAAAGCCGTTTCCGCAAGCGTCGATCTGATCAGACAGACTGTAACCGATTTGATAGTGAGCACCTCCATGGCCACTCCTAAGAACGCCACTGACCTGCAGCTCGCGCTGAAAGCCTGTAAAAGCTCGTTTCTTACGGTGGGGTTTTTCAGCATGTTCATCAATTTGCTGATGCTGGTTCCCCCTCTTTATATGTTACAGGTCTATGACCGAGTCATCTCCTCGCGCAGTGAAGACACACTGCTGATGTTGACGCTGGTGGTGGTGTTCCTGTTTGCAGTCATGGGCTGTCTGGAAATGGTCCGCTCACGCATCCTGATCCGGGTGGGCAATCGTCTGGATACCCTGGTCAACCAACGGCTTTACAGCGCCATGTTTCGCAAGAGCCTGGCGGTGCCCGGCCAGCAGACCGCGCAGCCTCTGAGCGATCTGACCAACCTGCGCCAATTTCTCACCGGCAATGGCCTGTTCGCCTTCTTCGACGCCCCCTGGGTGCCGATCTATATTGGCGTGCTGTTCCTGTTCGACTTCTGGTTCGGCGTGTTTGCCATCTTCGCGGGCATCGTGTTGCTGAGCCTGGCCATCGCCAACGAGAAGGCCACCAAGAAATTGCTGGCCGAGGCCAATGCCGAGCACATCAAGGCCCAGGATCTGGCCAACAGCAACCTGCGCAATGCCGAAGTGCTGCATGCCATGGGCATGCTACCCGGCATCATGGGACGTTGGGCAGCCAAGCATCACGTGTTCCTGTCTCGGCAGTCCCAGGCCAGCGATCGCGCCGGAGTGCTGACCAACACCTCCAAGGTGTTGCGCATGATGTTCCAGTCGCTAATCCTGGGGCTAGGGGCACTGCTGGTACTCCAGGGCGACCTGACGCCGGGCATGATGATTGCCGGCTCCATCCTCATGGGCCGGGCGCTGGCGCCTATCGATCAGATGATCGGCAGCTGGAAGGGCTTCGTCAGCTCACGCGGCGCCTATCAGCGGCTCAACGAACTGTTCACCCAGATTCCCGCCGAACAGCAGCGCATGTCGTTGCCCGCGCCACGCGGCGAGATCAGCATCGAAGGCGTCGCCGCCGCGCCACCGGGGGCCAAGCTGGCTGCCATTCGCGGCATCAATTTCGATGTCGCCAAGGGCGAGCACATCGGCATCATCGGGCCCAGTGCGGCGGGCAAATCCACGCTGGCGCGCGTGCTGTTGGGCATCTGGCCCTCGCAAGTGGGTAAGGTGCGTCTGGACGGTGCCGACATCAGTCAGTGGAACCGCGATGAGCTAGGCCCGCATATCGGCTACCTGCCGCAGGATATCGAGCTGTTCGACGGCACCATCAGCGAGAACATCGCCCGTTTCGGCGAGGTGGATGCCGAGAAGGTCGTCGCAGCCGCCCAGAAAGCGGGCGTACATGACATGATTCTGCGCCTGCCCAATGGCTACGACACTTATATCACCGCCGCCAGCGGTGCCTTGTCCGGCGGGCAGCGTCAGCGCGTAGGGCTGGCGCGGGCCCTGTACGGTAACCCGGTACTGGTGGTGCTCGACGAGCCCAACGCCAACCTTGACGACAGCGGCGAACGCGCCCTGGGCCAAGCTCTGCTGCAGCTCAAGAAAGAAGGCACCACGCTGTTCGTCATCAGCCATCGCACTAGCGTCCTCAAGAGCGTCGACAAGTTGCTGGTGCTCAAGGATGGCCAGGTGAGCATGTTCGGCCCGCGCGACCAGGTCGCTGCGCAGTTTGCCAAACCCTCCGGTCAGGCGGGCAAGCAGCCCGGCCTGGCGTCGCAGCCGGCCAGAGCGGCCGGCAAGCAGCGGCTCTCCGCCATTAACGGTGGAAGTTCTTCGACGGATACCTCGCAGGAGCAGAACTGATGGCTGGAAATGAGCATCTCCCCAGCATCGACGTGACGCCGCAGCCCGCCAAGCGGCAGGACGTCATCGAAGACTCATCCGGCACCAAGCTGCCGATCAGTGACAAGAAATATCGGCGTCTGGGGTTCATTGTCCTGCTGGTCGCCTTCGGCGGCTTCGGCGGCTGGGCGCTGGCGGCCAACCTGGCCGTGGCCGTCGTCGCGCCGGGCGCCGTCTCGGTCGAGTCGTTCAAGAAGACCATTCAGCATTTCGAAGGCGGTATCGTCAGCCAGATCCGGGTCAGTGACGGTGACCACGTCGAAGCAGGTGATACCCTCGTCGTGCTCGACAATACCCAGGCCCTGTCGCAACTGCAGATTGCCCAGTCGCAGTACAACATCAACCGTGCCAGTGAAGTGCGCCTGATGGCGGAGCAGGGCGGCGCCGAGACCCTGACCTTCCCCGACGAGTTGCTCGACAGCAACACGCCGCGGGTCAAGGAAGTGCTTGCCGTGCAGCGCGGCCTGTTCGTTGCCCGGCGCCAGGCGTTGCAGGGCACCCTGGATGCGCTTGACCAGCAGATCGTCCAGATGAAAGAACAGATCGAGGGACTCCAGGCGCAGATCGGCATTAACAAGAAGCGCGTGGCTTCGCTACGCGACGAGGCGGCTGACTTTCGATCGTTGTTCAAGGAAGGGCTCGGCGACAACCAGCGTTTGCGCGAGCTGGAACGGCAGATTCTTCAGTACCAAGGCGAAATCGCTCAGCATCAGTCCGAAATCGCCCGCCTGAAATCGCAGATCAGCGAGAACGAGGTGCAAAAGCAGGTACGTCTGCAGGAATTTCAGAAAGAGATCGGCGAGCAGCTGCGCCAGGCGCAGGCGCAGATCGCCGACGCCGAGGAGCGCATCACCGCGCTCAGCGACCAGGTTCAGCGCACGACGGTGAGCGCGCCGGTCTCTGGGATCGTGGTGGGCCTCAAGGTGCATACCATCGGTGCCGTGGTGCGGGCGGGAGACCCGATCATGGATATCGTGCCTTCGGGTGACGGCTTCGTCGTCGAAGCGCGTGTTCCCGATCGCGACATCGATAACATCTACCCCGGCCAGTTCGCCGAGATTCGCTTCAGCGCCTTCAATCAGCGCCTGAGTAATGTGATCGAAGGGGAGGTCGTCAACGTCTCCGCGGACAGTTTCGAAGATGAAGCCACTGGCGCGCGCTACTACAAGGCACGGGTCAAGGTGACCGAGGAAGGCAAGCGGAAAATGACCGAAAACATGCAGTTGCTCGCCGGCATGCCGGCGGAAGTGATGATCCGCACCGGTGAGCGTACCTTTGCCAGCTATATCGCCAAGCCGATTACCGACATGCTGGCTCGCGCGATGCGGGAGGAATGATGCGTCCCCGCAATACACTGGAAGGCCTTTATCGCTGGTTGGGCGGTGCATTATTGATTGCGGGCGTGGGTGTGGCCCATGCCCAGCCCACGGAAGTGGCAAGCGGGGCCGTGCCCAGCGATGTTTCGGCGCCGCTGCCGGCAGGCGGCCAGACAGACGCCGCGCCACGGGCGTTGCCCTCCTTGCCGCGGCTGTTCGCTCTGGCGCTGGAAAACGATGCCGATCTCTCGCGACAGCGCTTCGAAATGCAGGCCACCGGCCAGGAAATCCCCAAGGCCTGGGCCGGCCTCAAGCCCCAGGTGGATGCCAGCTACTCCTATATCTATCAGGACTCGAGCAACATTTATACCGAGAACCCCGAGAACTACGCCCAGAACGATCTTTACGACGAGCGTGTCTCCGGAGAGCTCACCGAGGATTACTGGCAGGTGCAGCTCACCCAGCCATTGTTCAGCCTGGAGCGCTGGCGCCAGGTCGGCAAGGCCAAAGCGCAGGTGACGGCGGCGGAGTTGCGCTTTGCCGTGGTCGAGCGCGATCTCGCCCTGCAGGTGATCGAGGCCTATCTCGACGCCTACCTGGCCTCGCGCAAGCTCGGCCTGCTCGATTCCAAGCGTGAAGCGCTGGCGTTGCAGAGCCGGCAGGCACAACGCGCCTTCGACCTCGGCGTGGGGGATCGCATCAATCTGCTGGAATCCCAATCGCGGCTGGATCAGGCGGTGGCCGATCAGGTGCGTGCCGAGAACGAGCTCGACAACGCCCTGAGCGTGCTCGAACGCCTCACCGGCGTGCTGCCGGATTTCAGGGGATATACGCTGCATAACTTGCAGGATGTCGCCATCGACACCGACTGGGGCAGTCCCGACGCCTGGCTGCAGCGTACGGCGGACAATGTGCAGGTGAGGCTGGCCGAGCAACAGCAGCAGGTTGCCGAGGCCGACGCCGACGTGCGCCGCGCCGGATATTACCCTGAAGTCAATCTCAACCTCAGCTACTCCGACCGCAACAGCCCCGATGAACTGCGGGCCAGCGAGGACGCCCGTGCCAGCGTCGAGGTACGCCTGCCGATCTACCGCGGCGGCTATACGTCCGCCAACGTCCGCCAGAGCGAGCTCTCCGTCGATGCCGGCCGCGCCGCCGTTAACAACGAACGCAATCTCGCCCAGCAGGAAGTTCGTCAGCGCCTGCGCGGCCTCAGTGGCGATGTCCGTCAGCTACAGGCGCTCAAGCGTTCCATCGAATCCAGCGACCTGTTCCTCGAGGCCGCCGAGAAGGGCGAGCAGCTCGGCCTGCGCGATCTCGTCGACGTACTCGACGCCCGCGCCGACCTGTTCGATCTGCGTATCCAGTTCGTCGAAGTCATCCGTCAGTATCTGCTCGACAAGCTGAGTCTGGAAGCCGCGGCAGGCGGACTCGAGACCCAGGACCTGCAGGAAGCCATGCTGCTGCTGGCCAGCATTACCGATGGGACGGAGGACGCGGGTGGGGCAGTAAGTCAGCGGGTAGCGGCTCCGTAAGCATCCCGATATGTTCTTTTACACACTAACAACTGGTCATTGAGGTTCGCTCTCAGGATAATGTCGCTCACGGTTATGCAGGGTTTGTCATTGGCAAACCCCAATGCTTGGAGCTTTCATGATTCTTCCTGTAATACTGTCTGGTGGGTCCGGTTCACGTTTGTGGCCGGTCTCGCGCGAACATTACCCAAAGCAATTTCTCAAACTCAACTCCGACTCGTTGACTCTGCTACAAGAGGCCGTAAAGAGAACCGAAAGTATTGAGCATTGCTTACCCCCCATGATGGTGTGCAACGAGCAGCATCGATTCCTGGTCGCTGAACAATTGCAGGAAATAGGCGTTACACCTTCACGAATATTGCTTGAACCTGAAGGGCGTAACACCGCGCCGGCATTGGCCCTGGCAACCATGGCTTCGCTGGAAGTAGGGGAAGACGTACAGCTATTGGTTATGCCGGCCGATCACGTCATCGAGCGGCCTGACGCGTTCATCGCAGCGGTTGAACAGGGGGGCGTGCTGGTCGAGGCGGGAAACTTGGTCACCTTCGGTATCACGCCTCATGCTCCCAATACGGGTTACGGTTATATTCGCAAGGGCGAGGCATTAAACGACGGCTACCGGGTCGATGCCTTCGTCGAGAAACCGAGCCTGGAGCGGGCCGAGCAATACCTGGCAAGTGGCGATTATCTGTGGAACAGCGGCATCTTCCTGTTTGGAGCTCGGCAATACTTGACCGAACTGGCCGAGCATGCACCGGACATTCTTCAGCATTGCGAGGCCGCTTATGCCGAGCGTCAGGAGGATCTGGATTTTCTGCGCATCGGTTCAGAGCACTTCAAGGCCTGCCGAAGCGACTCCATCGACTACGCCGTCATGGAGCATACGCGCCACGCCACTGTCATCCCCATGGACCCCGGTTGGAGCGATATCGGCGCTTGGGATGCCATTTATGCGCTTCGCGCACCTCAGTCCGATGCCGAGGGCAATGCTACCCAGGGAGATGTCCTGCTACACAACGCACGCAATAACCTTGTGCGCAGTGAATCACGCCTCGTAGCCGCGGTAGGTGTAGATGACTTGATCATCATCGAAACCGACGATGCGGTCCTGGTGACTGATCGCCATAACGCTCAAGATACCAAGCAGATCGTCAATACGCTCAAGTCGCAAAAACGCAGCGAATACCACACGCACCAGCGTGTTTACCGTCCTTGGGGACACTATCGCACTATGGTGATCAGCGAGGGCTTCCAGGTGAAGGAAATCCTTGTCAATCCTGGCCACACGCTTTCCTTGCAAATGCACTATCACCGTGCCGAGCACTGGATTGTCGTCCAAGGAACGGCGCGCGTGACTCAAGGCCGAGGGCATGGCAATACCGAGCCCTTGGAGAGCTTCCTGCTCTCAGAAGATGAGTCTACCTACATTTCACTGGGCACCGTTCATCGGCTGGAGAATCCCGGCAAGATTCCTTTGCGGCTAATCGAGGTGCAAACGGGGAATTATCTAGCCGAAGACGATATTGTCCGATTCGATGATGTCTATGGTCGGGTGGAAGCTTAAAAAGGACCGTTATCCCGACTTGGTAGCTATTAAGTTCTGCCTGATAAAACAACGAGCGATGCTTCGCCTGAGTGAGCGCAGACATTTTCAGGCAGGACGTAGCGAGCTACTCTGGCGGAGTAGCTCGCTCGCTTCGCTCGAAGGAGGAGGGTTCCCTTTATGTGTTCCTACCTGGTTACCGGCTCATTCGGCTAGCGGCTTCAGAATGCTGACTAAAGTGTCAGCCGATTGTTCCCAGCTATATCGACGAGCCTGAGAGGGGCCTAGCGCAGCCAACTCGTTGCGCCTTGGCTCGTTTTCCAGCGCCTCTCGTAAAGTGTCCCGGATGTTATCGATATCAAAGGGATCGACATAAAAAGCACGCTCGCCTGCGATTTCCTCCATCGCACTATCCCGGCTGGTCATTACCGGAACGCCACAGGCCATCGCCTCGGCGACGGGCATTCCAAACCCCTCGTAGACGGAAACATAGGCCATCAGCCCTGCCGCTGCGACAATCTTGGGCAGGTCGGCCTGATCGACATACCCTAACCTGATCAGCTCACCCCGCCTCTCCAAGTAGGCAATATCGGCATTAAGGTTAGTATCGTTCCAGCCCTTGCCTCCGATGCATACCAGCGGCCATTCATGGCGAAGCTTGTCGGGTAAACCTTCATAGGCCTTCAGCAAGCGTGACAGGTTCTTGCGGGGTTCGAGAGTCCCGACAGAAAGAATGTATTTTTCAGGCAGGCTGAACCGTTGGCGTACATGCCTGGCCTCTTCGGCACTGATAGGCTGGAACTCCTTGTCTGCAGCAGGCGAGACGATAGACATCTGGGAAGCCGGGACGCCTAGTTCCGTTCTGACGGCGTCGAAAGTGAAGCGCGACACTACGATGATATGCGATGCCCTTTCGATGGAGGGGCCGAGACGCGTAGTGATGTAACTCAAGCGAGTTGGAGGGTGAAGCTCAGGATGGACCAGGAAGGAGATATCATGAATCGTCAATGCACTGGGGCCTGAAAACGGCTTGAGCACGAAGTTGGGTTCCCAGTACACATGATTTTGAAGTTTTTCGGTTATTTTCGAATAGCGATAACTCTTCCAGCGATTCACGACTGCGCGTGCCGCCGGAGCATTTCTCAGCAACGGAAGTAACCGCTGTGCCAACTGATAACCTGGGACGGACGATGACTTGCCCATATCGATGTCTTTCTGCATGTCCGTTTCTAGCAGGCCCCTGATCTGCGAAGACGTCAACTCATTGGTATACATAAGCGCCGTCAAGGACTCGACATCATCATGCCTCAATAAGTATTTGCCGATCTGGCGTGTGTAGTGCCCTATGCCAGTCACGGGAGGGGTCAGGCTATCCAGGTCAATAAGAATTTTCATAACGGGTCTTTAGTGGCATGGGCGATCCATCGCAGGCGACTTAGCGAGTTCGCTAGTCTAACCAAGATAGGGCTGGAAGGGGAATCGTAGTGGTGGGCTAATCCTGCAGACGAGGCTATTCCTGGTGTGTGGGTAAACGGTTTTAAGTAAGCAGAAGGTATCCCGTTGTTAACCTCAAAGCATACCTACATGTTTTCAGGCCTATCGTATAGCCGGGCTGGCCCTATCGAAGCAATGTACCTGTATAATGCCCGCCCTTGGCATCAAGGGGATGGCTGTGCCTGAGAGAAAAGGCATGAGCGGCCTGAATTCTTTTTTCACTCCCAGGCCGGGGAGCAATAGGACATGCATATCATATGACTGCGTTACCTTTCCTTCGCCGAACTCGTGCGGCGTTCCGCACCGAGCTGCCTTTGATCCTGTATCTCGCGCGCCAGGATCTCGTCGATCGCCATTCCGGCTCCTTGCTCGGCGCCACTTGGACCTTCATCGCGCCGTTGGTCAATATCCTTGTCTTCGTGCTGGTATTTTCAAGAATCATGGGAGCCAAGCTAGAGGGCTACGGCGCCGAAATCGATCAATACGCCTACAGTATTTATCTGATCAGTGGTGTCCTGGCCTGGACAGCCTTTGCCAATGGCCTGGGCCGTATCACCAATCTCTACCGGGACCAGAGCCACCTGGTCACCAAAGTCAACGTCTCGTTGTTGGCGCTCCCTTTCTCAGTGCTGCTGGCAGAAGCGATCGTCTATGCCATTAGCATGGGTTTCTTCGTCGGCTTCCTGTTGTTGATCGACTTCCCGCTGTCAGCCTATTGGGGGCTGGTCCCCTTTGTCTTCGCCTTGCAGTGCCTGTTCGTTTACGCCGTGGGGCTGGGGCTGGCCGTCATGGCAGTCTATCTCAAGGACATCAAGGAAGTGGTCGCGGTCGTGCTGCAGGTCTGGTTCTGGATCACGCCGGTTGTCTATGTCGTCGATATCTTGCCATCTTGGGCGGTCGGATGGATGAAGCTCAATCCTTTCTTTACGTTGGTCGGCGCCTATCGCGATCTGATCATGTATCAGCGTCTGCCCGACATGCTACCCATCTCGCTTTTTGTCGTTATATCCGTCGGCATACTGTGCCTGTCACTGTGGCTGTTGAACAGAACCGAGCGCGACCTGCGAGACTGTCTATAGGAGGGGGCGATTCATGATCGACATTCAAGGTCTCAACAAGACATTCAAACTGTTTCACCGGCCTCTTGATCGTTTCCTGGAAGCCGTCACCAACAAGCGTCGCCATACCAGTTATCACGCCTTAAAGGATATTTCCTTTCAGGTGGCGCCTGGTGAAGTGCTTGGTGTCCTTGGCCGTAACGGGGCCGGCAAGTCGACTCTGCTCAAGTTGCTGACAGGCGTGTTACTGCCAGACAGCGGAACGATCCATATCGACGGGCGCGTCACGGGGCTTCTGGAGTTGGGTACCGGCTTCAACCCGGAACTCACCGGCCTGCAGAATATCACCGCTAACGGTTTGATGTTGGGCATGACCCATGAAGAGGTCGAAGCCAAGCGCGACGCGATTGTGGAATTCTCCGAGCTTGGTGAGTATATCCATGAACCGTTGCGGACCTACTCCTCAGGCATGACCATGCGCCTGGCGTTCTCCGTAGCCATTCATGCCGACCCGCGTTGTTTTCTGGTAGATGAAGCTCTTTCCGTAGGGGATGGCTACTTTCAGCAAAAGTGCATGAAACGCATACGCGAATTCAAAGAGAATGGCGGCTCGATCCTGTTCGTTTCCCACGATCTCAACGCGGTCAAGATGCTATGTGACCGAGCTCTGGTCATTGAGGGCGGTCATGTCATCTTCGATGGCAACGCCGACGATGCGGTCAACCGCTATAACCGAATCATGGCCAGGCAGGCCGAGGAGGAGGAAGGGCGGCACATCGAGCGTCAGCATGGTGCCTATGGTAGTGGCGAGATCCGTGTCACTGATGGCGAACTGCTCGGCGACGATAGCCGGAGCGCGACCGTATCCAGCGGAGAAACAATCAATGTAAGCCTGATTCTTGAAGCGACACAAGATATCAGCGATGCAACATTGGGCTTGCTGGTACGCGACCGTTTTGGTCAGGACATCTTTGGCGTCAATACCTTCCAACTGGGACAGAGCATCTCTATGCAGGCAGGTGAACGCCGTCAAGCTCGGTTACGGTTCAAGGCCGATATCGCGCCTGGTAAGTACACCGTCACTGTCGCCCTGCATAGCCGTGAACACCATCTCGAGGATTGCTATTGGTGGTATGACAGTTATCTACAGTTTGAAGTCGCCGGTTTCAAAAAACATTTATTTTCCGGGGTTTGCCGACTGCCGATGGAAATCCAGATGCTCCCGGTTGAAGCGAGCAGCGTAGCGGATCAGGAACGCTAGAAATATTAGGAAATACTCTCATGCCACAGTCATTCGATGACATCGATAGTCTTATCGGTCGATTAAAGGCCGTAGCGCGTCAGGTGGACACGGAAAACATCAGTGTCGAGCCTCCCTCTTTCGCTTATCGGAGCCGTCTGAATGAGCTATTAAAGGAAGGCGGCGACCCGTTGACTGTCAGTAATGCCCATTGTCCCCGCTTCGAGGAACTCATCGCACCGCTGCATAACGATGAAATCTTCCTACAGCGTGCCTATCGGGTAGTGATGGGACGCAATGCCGATCGTGACGGGCTACGCCAATACCTTGCCGAGCTTCCCCGAGCCGGGCGTCTTTATGTCGTTGCCGATCTGCTTTGCTCCGATGAGTCACGTGCCTATCTTGATCGAAACGGCGTAGTTATTCCCCGGCGTGGAGCGCTTACGCTACCGCTTCGAATGGCAGGGCGGCTCGGGCCTCTCAAGCGCTTGGCCCGGCCAGGGTTACGTCTCGCGTATCGGCTGGCGGGCATCATGCTGCGCTCCCGGCTGCAATTGATGGAGCGTGTTTCCGTACTTGAGAAAGCTCGGGGGCGGCAGGATAGCCTGATGCGCGACGTGCTTCTCGAGTTTGATGGAGAACTGCAACGACAGCAGGCGGTTTTCGAGCGAGAGGTCGAAGTTGGCAGCGCGCGAGACGAGCACCTGCAGCAACATGATCAGCGCTTCGATCGCAGTGAGCAACGCTTGAATGAAGTGGAGCGCCACCAGCCGGCTTTGTGGAGTGCTCTACAACACCAGCGTCGTACCGTTGAAAGGCTCGTGGAGTTGCCAAAGGAAAGGCTGGCGCAAGTCGACGGGGGAAGCCTATCCAGTGATCTCATCGATGCTTATTACCTAGCCTTCGAAGATGCCTGCCGAGGCAGCGAAGCGGCGATTACGGCGCATCTACTTCAATACCAGCCTCAGTTGGATGTAGCCATCAGCGTAGGTAGGCGGGCATTGGATCTGGGTTGCGGGCGCGGGGAATGGCTGGCATTGCTTGCCAAACAAGGCTTCGAACCTCGCGGTATCGACTTGAATATCGCCATGATCGAACATTGCCGTGATGCCGGTTTTGAAGTTGAACATGACGATATCGTCAATGGTTTGCGACGTCTGCCCGATAACAGTCATGCGCTGATTAGTGCCTTTCATATTGCCGAACACCTGCCGTTTGACGTGCTCTATGCCATGGTCGATGAAGCGCAGCGTGTGTTGGCACCCGGTGGCGTGCTGATTCTCGAAACGCCCAATCCGGAGAACGTACTGGTGGGCAGCCATACGTTCTATCACGATTTCACGCATCGCAATCCGCTCACACCCACCTCGATGACGTTCCTGCTGACCTATCATGGTTTCGCTGACGTCCAGGTTCGGCGTTTCAATCCTTATCCCGAGGAAGCCAAGGTGCCCGGCAATGATCCTCTGACCGAGCGCGTCAATGGGCACCTCTGCGGCCCACAGGACTTCGCGGTGATTGGCGCCAAGGCCGCACCTGCCGATACGCTTGAGGAACAGGAACAGGAACAGGAACAGGAACAGGAACAGGAACAGGAACAGGAACAGGAACAGGAACAGGAACAGGAGCCGAAGGCGAAGACGCGTCGTAAAGCGCCGAAGCGGCAGGGCCAGGAGGCAGACAAGTGAAAGTACTGGTAACTGCCAACCTGGTGCCGTTCATGCGCGGTGGCGCCGATTATCACATCGAGGGCGTGGCCAACGCCCTGCGCGAAAGCGGGCACGAAGTCGAGCTGCTGCGGTTTCCGTTTCGTTTCCAGCCCGAAGCCGACATCCAGCACCTGATGGATTACATCGAGACGCTGGACGTGACGGCCCCCAACGGGGTGCATATTGACAAGACCATCAGCCTGCAGTTTCCCGCCTATGGCGTGACGCATCCCGACCAGACTGTCTGGGTCATGCATCAGCATCGTGCCATGTACGAGCTATGGGAAGAAGCAACGGCCAACGAGGAACAGCGCAAGCTGCGCGACAGCATCCAAGCCTTCGACAACCGCCATCTGGCGCGTGCCAACCGGCTCTTCGCCAATTCACGACGGGTGGCAGAACGACTGCAGACCTACAACGGGCTCACCGCCGCGCCGCTTTATCATCCGCCGTTCCATGCCGAACGGTTCTACTGCGACGACGACTGGGGATACGTGTTCTGTCCCAGCCGTCTGGAAAGCCTCAAGCGTCAGGATCTACTGATCGAGGCGGCACGCCATCTTACCACTCCGGTACATATCCTGATCGCTGGCGAAGGCGGCCAACGGGGGCGTTATCAGGCACTCATCGAGCGTTACCGCCTGCAAGACCGGGTGCGTCTCACCGGGCGCTTCAGCGAGGCGGAAAAGCTGGCTTGGTACGCTCATAGCCTGGCGGTGTTTTTCGGCCCGCGCGACGAGGATTACGGCTATATCACTCTGGAGGCGATGCTCTCCGGCAAACCCGTCATCACCTGCGAAGATAGCGGCGGCCCGGGCGAGTTTGTCGAGCATGGCGACACCGGCTGGATTTTACCGCCGCAGCCCGAAGCGATCGCCGCCGCCATCGATGAGGCCTGGAATAACCGTGCGCGCACGGCGGAAATGGGGCGCAGTGGCCAAGCTGCCTATCACCGCGCCGGAATCAGCTGGCAGCAGGTGGTGGAACGCTTGCTGGGAGGGCCGGCATGAAGATAGCCCTCATCGCACCCAGTGCCGTTCCCTTCACCGTCGGTGGCGCGGAAAAACTCTGGTGGGGGCTGCTGCACCACGCCAATCAGCTCAGCGACCATCAGATGGAACTGATCAAGCTTCCCAGTCCTGAGCGCAACTTTCCCGAGTTGATCAGTAGTTACCAGCGTTTCGCCGAGCTGGACCTGAGCCACTTCGATCGGGTGATATCCACCAAATACCCAGCCTGGATGGTTCACCACCCGCAGCATCACCTCTATCTGCAACATACGCTGCGCGGCCTGTACGACACGTATCCCTGGCCGCAACACGCAGCTCACGACGCTTTCACTCCCGAGGCTTGGCCCGGCGAGAAGGCGCGCCAGGGAATCCGATTGCTGCGTCGTCATCCCAAGGTGAAAGGTCTGCAGCGGCTCCTTGAGGCGACGCCGGAGCGGGCCCAACTCCCTGAGCTATTCGAACGCATCCAGGCATTGCTGATTGACAACTCGCTTCCCGGCAGCGTCCGCGACGGTCTGTTCGCCTTTCCCGGCCCGTTGACCCGCGCCATCATCCACCACCTGGATGCCATCGCACTGGCCCCGGGCAACATCTCTCGTTATGCGGCGATTTCACGCAACGTCACCCGGCGTGCCGACTACTTCCCGCGTGGCGTGCCCATCCATGTCATTCATCACCCTTCCGACCTTCCGGTGTTTGAAGGGCGTAACAGTGACTATCTCTTCACGGTTAGCCGGCTCGATGGCCCCAAGCGCATCGATCTGCTGCTGCGCGCCTTCCTGCAAACCGATATCGATATCGAATTGCGTATCGCCGGTACCGGCCCCATGGAGGCCGAGCTCAAGGCCATGGCCGCCGATGATTCGCGGGTGCGCTTTCTCGGCTTCGTCCGCGACGCCGACATCGTCACGCAGTATCGCGATGCGCTAGCCGTACCGTTTCTGCCTTATGATGAAGACTATGGCCTGATCACCGTCGAGGCGATGAGCGCCGGCAAGGCCGTGATCACCTGCGCCGATGCTGGCGGCGTCAACGAATTCGTCGAACATGGCGTCACCGGCTGGAGCGTGCCGCCCAACGCCGGCGCGCTCGCTGCGGCACTCACCGAAGCCGTGGAAGATCGCGAGCGCACTCAGCGCATGGGAGAGCTTGCCCGCGAGCGTGTAGCGCATGTCATCTGGGCCGATACCGTGCGTGAACTGCTCGGCGACACGCCGGCGCCCGAGGGCGCCGACCCCCGTTTTCCCGTCGTCAAGGGGATAGGCGAGGGCATCCATTGGCTGGTGCTCAACACCTATTCCGTTTACCCGCCGATGGGCGGGGGCCAGAACCGCATGTACCACCTCTACCGGCATGTGGCCCGTGAACTTGGCATTCGCGTGACACTGCTGGTGTTGGCGCCGCCTGGCACTGAGGAAGGCCGACGGGAGATCGCCCCCGGCCTGACAGAGCACCGCGTTCCTCTGAACCGTGCTCAGATCGAAAGGCAACAAACGTTGGGCCACGCGCTGCAGGCCTCCGTTGACGACATCGCAGCGATTCGCGGTTGGGAGGAAAACCCTGACTTCATCCGGGCACTGCAGGAGTACGCGCAAACCGCGACGCTGGCAGTGTGCGCCCATCCTTATCTTGTTCACGCCCTGCAGGCTTACTATAACGGCCCCTGGGTCTACGAATCCCACAACGTGGAATCCGATCTCAAGCGGGCCATTCTGGCCAAGGCGCTGCAAGAAGGCATTCCCGAGGCGCAAACTGCCTTGGACGAAGTCGACGCTGCCGAGCGGCTGGCCTGCGAAGCTAGCCAAACCGTGCTGGCCTGCGCCGAAGGCGATCTTGAAACGTTTCGTCAACGCTATGAGTTACCCGAGGACAAGGGCGTCGTTGTCGCCAATTGTGCGGATCTGGAGCGGCTGCCCTTTATCGATATGGCTGCCCGGCGGCGTTGGCAGCTGCGCTTGGGTCAGCACTCTCCGGTGACGCTGTTCCTGGGCAGTTGGCATGGCCCCAATCTGGAAGCTGCCGACTTTATCTGTCAGCGCCTGGCGCCGGCGCATCCGGGCGTCATCTTCTTTCTGGCTGGCAGCCTGTGCCAGCATCCGGACTTTCAATACTTGCCACCCAACGTGCGCAGCCTCGGCCGGGTCAGCGATGCCGAGCTACGCGTGTTGCTGGCCAGCGTCGATGTGGCGCTCAATCCCATGTTCAGCGGCTCCGGCAGCAACTTGAAGATGCTCGACTACACCGCCAGTGGCGTGCCGGTACTGACCACCCCCTTCGGCAATCGCGGGCTCGATTTCCCTGATGAGGCCGTCTGGATGGCCGAGAAGAACGACTTCTCATCTGCCCTGCAAGCCTTATTGGCCAGCGAAGACGTCCACCTTCAGGCCCATGTCAGCCTGGCCCGGCAGCGTACGGAAAGCTGTTTCGCTTGGCCGAATGTCGTTCGGCCGTTGGCTTCGCTTCTCGCATGCTGATTTACTGACAGGTTTCGCTTAAGCCTATCTCAACTCGAGGCCAGTGCCGTAAGGTACTGGCTTTTTTTATTGCCAAAATGCGCTTTTTTGCTTTGCTAACCAGTCCCATATGATCTATTGGATATGTAATAAAAAATAACCATTGATCTTGATCAACATAAAAGCTTTCTTCTATTGATTGTTACAGAAATGTGTCCATTACCAAGGTAGGGTTGGCATATTTAAAAAAATAGACTACGCATTGAAGTGGTGACTCGCTGATTTTGAGCTTCGATAGGCCTTGGCCAGCCACGTTCAGATACGGGATGATGAAAACTCATTCTCAAAAATAGGAAAAACGCACCTAAACGGCACTATTTCGCGAAGAGTTAGCCGATCGCGAGGGGTGAAATGGTTTTTTGTTTTTTAAATCAGTAAGTTAAATGTTAAGCCAAAAGGGTTACTAGAGTAAGCATTTACTCTCGCCAAGCTCGCTCATTTAGGCTAACCTCAGCCCTGTCAGCGTAAGCCCTGCCAGTGGGTAACGCAGGCAAGGCCTCGGTGGGGAGGGGAATGAGATGATTTTATTCCCGGCTTTGCATGAATTTTCGCATTGACTTGACTGTAAATTCGCAATTACATTAGCCACTAACCGCGCCCTGTTGCAGTGGCCTATGTGAAGCGTATTGCTGATACAATTCGCAACAAGATCGCTGTAGGGGTGTGGCTCACTGAGCCGGGCTCGAGCGCTCAAGCAGTGAAGATGGCCGGCGTTACTAGGCCGCCGGCTTTGAAAAATCAAGGAGACTATAGTCCCATGGCTACACAAGCATCTGAGAATTTCGTACAACAGCTTTACGTTGCATATTATGGCCGTCCGGCTGACAGTGCGGGCCTACAGTACTGGGCGGAGCGTGCTGACGAGCAGGGACAAGGTGCGATTGTCAACGCTTTCGGTGAGTCACAGGAATTCCAGGAAGAGTTCGGCGATCTCTCCAACGAAGCGCTGGTCAACAACCTGTATCAGCAGCTGTTCAGCCGTGATGCAGACGAATCCGGCTTGGCCTACTACACCGGCGTGCTGGAGTCTGGCGAGAAGAGCCTGTCTGAAATCGCGCTGACTATCAGCAATGCGGCTCAGGGTTCCGATATGGAAGTCCGTGACGCACGCGTTGAAGCGGCAGACGCCTACACCGCTAAAGCCGGTGACAACTACGATGTCGACGTTGCCCAAAATCTGCTCCAGGGCATCGATGCCACCGATACCCAGGCCGATCTAGAAGCGGCACTGGCGCAGGTCGAGAACCTGCCGACGCAGTCCGGCGGCGACGGCCAGACCTTCACGCTCACTGCAGGTGCCGATCAGCTGACCGGTACTGCGGGCGACGATACCTTCCTGGCAACTGGCCTGTCCCTGTCTTCACTGGATACCATTGATGGTGGTGCTGGTGTCGATACCCTGCGTATTGAAGCAAATGCTGTTGGTAATACTGGTTATCCGGAACTTACCAGCATCGAGGCCGTTGAAATTGTCGGTGCTAGCGCTGGATCTCTCAACAACGTTAACGTCAACGAGTTGTCTGCTGACCTCGAAACGCTCAACTTCACTCGCGTAGACGAAGGTGCACCTCTGACCGTTTCTGGTTTGACTGAAGCGCAAACCGTTAACGTTACGCAGCGCGACACAGACGGTAACGGCACGCTTGCTACAAGCACTGTCACTACCAATGTGGCCAATGGCTCTACTGTCAAGCTGGGCGTCAATGCTAGCAATGTCGCTCTGACTACTGCTGTTGCGGCTTCTAACAGTGCCGATGCGGTCGACACGCTGAACCTGACCACTACTGGTGAGTCCACGGTTGCCGTTACTAACGCAGCCGATCTCCGCACTGTCACTGTCAACGCTTCCGATGAGCTTGATCTGACCCTGGCCAACTTGGGCGATACTGGTTCTGTGGAGGAAGACGGTGCAGTGACAGTAGACGCATCCGCTTCAACTGGCGACATTGATCTGGACCTTGCTGGTTCCGATCAAGTTTCCAGCGTTACTCTGGGTGCCGGCGACGACACCCTCAGCGCTGCTGATGTTGACCTGAGCGATGGCGATGTGACTCTGGCCGGTGGCGAAGGTCGCGACACGTTGACGCTGGCTAGCACACAGGACGTAACTAACCTGTACAACGCCAATTCAGCGACTGTTAGCGGTTTCGAAGTCCTGGATATTTCGGGCCTCTCTGGCACGCTGAACAACGGCACTCTGACTAACGCTGGTTTTGAAGCACTGGAAATTTCTGACGCAGATGGCGGCACTGTTGAAGGGCTTACAGAAGAAACTAGTGTGACGCTGCAGGACTCAGATTTTAAAGCGGGCGTTACTGCCGATCCGTCTGCTACTCCGCCGGTTGTAGGGGTTGCTGAATCAGGCCGTGACACCATCACCCTGGACGTGAACGGTGCTGCTGATGATGATGACGCCAGCTTCGGCTTCACCGTCATGGGCCGCGATGGTGCGAACGCTGGTTATGATGTCACTGTCGATGAGGTTGAAAACGTTTCCGTTCAGACTGTCGATGCCGACGCCGACACTTACCAGATGACCGATCTGGACCTGAGCGCTGACGCGGTGAAAACCCTGTCGATCTCTGGTGCCGAAGCTGTTTCTTTCAATGGCAGTAGCCTGACTACTCTCGAGTCTATCGACTTGAGCGGTGTCACCGCTGACTCGGATGCTGACGCTGGCGAATACGCTTCTGAAATCCTCGGTCTAGAAGATGGCGTTTCTGTGACTGGCTCTGCGAACGCTGACAAGATCAGTGCCGCCATTGATGGTGAAGTTGAAGCCGGTGCCGGTGACGACTATATCAACGTCGATAACTCAGCTACCGTCACTGGTGGTGAAGGCGACGATACCTTCAATCTTTCTACCTACACCAATGACGTGTCCGCGACCAACTTCGCCACCATCACTGATTTCGAGGAAGGTGATGTGATCGACTTTGGCACGGCTGTAGACGGTTTCGAAGAGACCACTGTGACTACCGCTCCGGGCGTAACTGCTACTTTCCAAGACTACTTGGATGAAGCCGCGTCAGGTTCAACAGTAGGACAGGTGAATTACTTCGAGTTCGACGGTAACAGCTATCTTGTTCAGGATAACGCTGCCGGTGCTACCTTTAGCGCCACAGACGGCGATCTGCTCGTCGAACTGACTGGTAGCGTTGATCTGACCGGTCTGCAAGCTGTCAGCAACGGCAGTTCACAGGTCGAAATCGCCTAATCCACTCCCACGGATTGGATGCATTCCCCGGCTCGCCGGGGAGTGTCAAAGCGAGAAGTAATACCGAACCCCGTCTCATTGAGGCGGGGTTTTTTGCTTAAGGGCTATTCGGTGACGGATAAAGCCACCGGTATTCTGCAAGCAATTGACCAGTAACTATTTCATTCCCGCTAAGCTGTGTGTTCACTATCAGTGTCAGTTGAGCCATCCCAGCTACGAGGTAAATTCATGGGCGATTGGACCGACGGTTACGTCTCGGATATCGAATATACCTACGGCTATTTTCACGAGCTCAATCCGCTACGCATCAAGCTGGCCTTCCTGAATGCCGGACTGGCGTTTCCCGAGGTGGGCACCGCCTGCGAATTGGCTTTCGGGCAGGGCATGAGCATCAATAGCCATGCCGCCGCGACCGTGGTCGACTGGTACGGTACCGACTTCAACCCCTCCCAGGTAAGTTTCGCGCAGGAGCTTGCTGCCCAGGCCGGATCCGGCGCACAGCTCTTCGATCAGGCGTTCGAGGAGTTCTGTCAGCGCCCCGATCTGCCGGACTTCGATGTCATCGCCCTGCACGGTATCTGGAGTTGGGTGTCCGATGCCAACCGCAGCGTTATCGTCGACTTCATTCGCCGCACGCTGAAACCCGGCGGGGTGGTCTACGTCAGCTACAACACTCAGCCCGGCTGGGCGGCCTTTGGCCCCATGCAGCACCTGCTTAGGCAGCACGGTGATACCCTGGCCGCCCCGGGGTACGGCTCGGTATCCCGGGTGGGTGACGCCCTGGCGTTCGCCGAGCGCCTGATGGCCGTCAACCCGGCCTACGCCAAGGCCAACCCACAGGTCAAGGAGCGCCTGGATAACCTCAAGGGCAAGAACCGCCAGTACCTGGCCCATGAGTACTTCAACCGGGATTGGCACCCGATGCACTTCTCGACCACCGCCGAGTGGTTGGCACCCGCCAAGCTGAGCTACGCCTGCTCGGCGCACTTGCCTGACCATGTCGACGCGATCAACCTCACCCAGGAGCAGCAGGCGCTGCTCAAGCAGATTCCCGATTCGGCATTCCGCGAGGACGTGCGCGACTTTATCGTCAACAAGCAGTTCCGGCGCGACTACTGGGTCAAGGGCCTGCGGCAGTTATCCGCCCTGGAACAGGCGGAAGGGCTGCGAGAGCAACGTGTCATGCTCACCACGCCGCGCAGCCAGGTCGCTCTCAAGGTCAAGGGCGCGCTGGGCGAGGCCGACCTGAGCACCGCCGTTTACACGCCGCTTCTCGACCTGCTGGCTGATCACCAACCCCAAAGCCTGCAACAGATCGAGCAAGCCCTGCAGGGCACGATCAACCTGGCCCAGCTCCGTCAGGCTGTCATGCTGCTCACCGGGGCCGGGCATCTGTCCCCCGTGCAGGACGAGGACACCGCTAGCCGCGCCAAGCCACGTACCGATCGCCTTAACGAACAACTAATGAAACGTGCCCGGGCCAGTGCCGATATCGCCTATCTTGTCAGCCCCGTTACCGGGGGCGGTGTCGCGGTGCCCCGCTTCCAGCAATTGTTCTTGCTGGCCCTGTCGCAAGGTCACGAACAGCCCGAGCACTGGGCGCAGTTCGTCTGGCAGCTACTCGCCGCTCAGGGGCAACGGGTCGTCAAGGAGGGCAAGCCACTGGAAAGCGCCGAGCAAAACCTCGCCGAACTCACCGCCCAGGCCCAGGATTTCGACGCGCATCGCTTGTCCCTCTTGAAAGCCTTGCAGATCGCCTGAACACAGACCCCTACAGAGTGCCCAACGCCAAACACCTGCACTTTAATCTTACCAGGAGACACAATGAGTCAATGGACCGCGGTATCCCGCACTCAACACGCTGAAACGAATTTCTGGCCTCGCCAGGGCTACGGCTTCGCCGCCCAGGAACAGGTCGTGCCGATTCTGGACGTCATCCTTATTGAGATCGATGCGGATTAGCAGCGGATTTTCAGACAAAAAAACATTAAAAGAAGGGAACGGTAAATGAGAATTAGTGAAGGGGTGGTTTTTGCTGCTGCGGTGATGGTATCCATCGATACCTATGCTTTTGATGAAGCCGATGCTTCTCGTCTTGTGCAACGGTTTAGCGAAACGGTTGCCTGCCAGATCCCGAACTCGGCAGAAAGCACGCCGCTGCAATACAAGGCCGTACAGGTCAGGCAGGGGATGGATGAGGTGGACGGGTTCGGCGCCCAGTATATCGTTTACTGGGAAGGGGATTATGGCTGCTACGGCGGTAATGGAACGCAGCGCCCCAATTTTACGGTCGTCGAGCGGAGTGGGTTTGGTTCTGCCGATCCTGTCGTCAAAACTGAATACACGATGCCTGAACTGGATCTTGTCCGCGTTACGGATTTTCATGTGGGCGAGAGCGAGGGGGGCGTACACATCGAAGGGGTGGCGTACGGCCCTGACGACCGTCAACACGATCCGAGCAAACCCGTTGTGTATGATGTCGAGCTAGGGTTCAGTGGCTTCGAAGCTGTCTCGAAGGGCAATTGATCCCGGTAATCGGGTGAACGTCACCTCACTCGTGAATGGCTTTCCGTGAGGGCCTGGGAAACACCGTGCGTGACAACACCGGCGAGAATCGAGGCCGCTTCTCCGAGCATGACGAGGAACCGGCCTTCGATTTCTGGGAGCGGTCCCGTAGCCTCGATGGCTTGTACACCCGCGAGAGTGCAGGTGCGGTCAAAGCCAAAGCTCTGAAAATCGGATCAATATCGATGGTGGCGAATACAGCCTGTATGAGCGTCCCGAGAGTGCTCGTGAACAGGTCGCCAAACTGCCGACCGCTCAGGAATCACTCGTCTGCAGCACTAGCTGGCGGCTGCGGAGAGGGCACGCACCGTCTATACGCGCTGGGCGGAGAGCCGCTCAAGTAGATGCATCGATAACATGTTCATACCTTTAAAGGCATAAATCGCTCATGATGAAGTTCAGTCGCTTGGCCGTTGTGCTGTTGGCCGTAATACCATTACAAGCTTTAGGAGAGCCTGCTTTTTCAGCCGATGAAGGGGTTGGTACGAATCCCGAGTTGGATGAAGCGACTAGGCAGTTCCTCATGAAGGAGGCGGAGGTTCGGCGCGAGTGCCAGCTTGCCGTCGAGTTATGGCGATCAGACTGGGAAAGCGGTATTGGTCGATGGAATGATGGGGTTCAAAGGCCATGGGGGAAGGATGTGGCGGTTTTAGTGGAACCATTGGGAGAGCATATCCGTCAAGTTGCTGACCCAACCCTGCAGGCTCGGTTGCTCGATGGACTGGAGGATCTGGCAAAAGAACATTGCTTTGCCCAAAAAACGATACTGGACTTGCTGATGTCGCAACTAAAAAATATTGATAAGCGACATTGATCCTTTTAATTTCGCTCCACTGGTCGAGAATGGTGATGCACGATGCAACCTGACAGTTCAGATTGGGGGAATGGTGAGTTGGTGCCGGAAGATCTTAACGGCAATCAGAGATTTTCTATTGATTTCTCAACGGCAGGACAGCTCATGTCGGCCGCATTGGCCGGCGATGAGTCAGCGCCGGCTTATTGCTCTGCCATTGTCGGGCACCGATGAAAGCGATATGGGCCGGGTAGCGATAATCGTAGCTGCATGACAGGGGAAGCGCGGCAGAGCGGGCGACGGCAAACGGGTCTGTTCGCTGGAGCGTGACTGGTACAATCGGTCATCGTTTTCCAACCTTTTCCTCCCTGATGGAGTTCTCGATGGCGAAATGGACCGCGGTATCCCGCACTCAACACGCTGAAACGAATTTCTGGCCCCGTCAGGGCTATAATTTTGCTGCCCAGGAACAGGTCGTGCCGATCCTGATCGCCGAGCTGACCAAGCTATTGCAGCACTATACGCTGGGCTTCATCCAGCAGGGCGAAGGCGTTCACTCAAGTTACCAGCCCGTGGCGCTGACCGGGTTGGGTGGCGAGCGTAACCTCTACGTGCATTCTGACGGTCGCTGGCTGGCGAGCTACGTGCCGTCGATTCTGCGCGGTCATCCCTTCCGTATGGCCAAGGCCGATAACGACCAGCAGGTATTGGCGGCCGAGCAGGACAGCCTGACCGATGAGCCCTCCGCCCAGCCACTGTTCGATGACGACGGCAACCTCACCGAGAAGGTCCAGCAGACGCTGAACTTCCTCACCCAATGCGACAAGAACCGTCAGGTAACCGCCAAGGCCAGTCTGCTACTGGGCGAGACCGGGCTGATCGAGCCCTGGCCGCTCAAGATCGAACGCGGGGAAGGGCAGGAACCGATCACCGTGCAAGGGCTTTATCGCATCAACGAGAAGGCGCTCAACGACCTAGCCGCTGAAGCCTTTGCCGATCTGCGCAAGCACGGCGCCCTGGCGTTGGCCTACGCCCAGCTGTTCTCGATGAGCCAGCTCTCGCAGTTCACCGAGCGGGCCAAGTTTCACGAAAAGTATCATGCCAAGCAGGCCGGCCAATCAGCCAGCCGGGACATCGATAGCCTGCTGGATGGCGATGAGGACGATCTCACGTTCGATTTCGGGGACTGATTCCGTACCCTAGGTGGTTCAATTTTCAGGCAGATAGGGAGCTTTTACCCCATGGCCGATACCGATACCCAAGCAAACCAGACCGTGACCATCGACGGTACCGAATACAACGTGGCGGACCTGTCCGAGAATGCCCGTAGCCAGGTCACCAACCTGCGCGTCACCGACCAGGAGATCGCCCGCTTGCAGCAACAGCTGGCGATCAACCAGACGGCACGTACCGCCTATGCGCGGGCGCTGAGCGAAGAACTGTCCCATAAGGAGACCCATTGATCATGATGCGATTGATTGCAGTGGCCGCCACCGGACTCCTGCTGGGTGGCTGCGTGCCGTTTGTGCCAATTATTTGATGGCACTCAACAATGGGTTTTGGCTGCGCTGGGATACAGGCAGGGTGCTGAGAGGAGAGTAAATGAGTCAAGACGTATTTGAAGCGCAAGTCACGAAGCTCCTGCACCTGCATGCACCGGTAAAGGCTCGCCAGTTAGCGACCATCCTGGGGGATGAGTTCGGCCTGCATGTTGATCGAAGCGGCGTCAATACGCTGCTATACCGTCTACGCACGGAAGGCAAGGCAGAGATCGATGCCTCATACCGCTGGCGTCTGGCAGGGGCCGCCACCCAGGCGGGCGACGGCGCCGACACTAGTGTTGCGTCCGTGCCTGCTGAACCTGCTCAGCCGACCATTGCATTTACCGATGAGCAGCAGGCGGTGATCGACCTCGATCCTTCTCAGCACTTGCTGGTTCGTGGCCAGGCGGGCAGCGGAAAAACCACCGTGCTGGCCGCCAGGGCGGGCAGGCTGCTCTCGGCCATGGCCAAGGGGTCGCTGCTGTTTCTGACCTACAACTCGGCCCTGTGTGCCTACGTCAAGAAAGCGTTTCGCCAGGCGGGGATGAAAGGTGATGTGGACGTTAGAACCTTCCATGACTGGTCACGCAGCACGGCCAAAGCAATGGGATTCGAATTCACCGGCTGGGTCGATGGCAAGGCGCGTGGCGAACAGCTCAAGCGGCTGGTCAAGGAGGCAGAAGAAGAGGTTGGCAGGCATCGGCTCTTCGATCTGAAGGAAGCGCCGGATCTGCTGGGCTGGTGGGGCGACGAAATCGCCTGGCTGTTCGGTCAGCACGTCACACGGCTCGAAGACTACCTAGCGGTTGAGCGCACGGGGCGGGGCACCGCGGTGCGGGTCACGCAGGAGGATCGACGCTTCATCTGGTGCGTCTACGAGCTGTATCAGGAGTGGCTCGAGGAAACCCGCCAGGAAGACTACGACAATCCGGCCGGCCTGTTATTGCGCGTCCTGATGGAACGGGGCGGGGATCTCCCTGATGAATACCGCTATGACCATGTCATGATCGACGAGGTGCAGGACTTCGATAAGAGCTGGTTGTTGGTGGCCGCGAAGATTCCGCGTGTATCGCTCAGTATGGCCGGAGACATGGCCCAGAAGATCTATCGACGCAGCTTTACCTGGACATCGGTCGGTATTCAGGTGCAGGGCGGTCGTTCCCGGCGTCTATCCGCCAGCCATCGCACTACGCGACAGATCATGGACGTGGCCGAGCATCTATTGGCGGACAATGATGTGGCCGAGAACACCGATTATACGGCGCCGGTACGCCCGGATAAAAATGGTGAACGCGTCAGGCTGCTTCTTGCTGCCGATGCGAAACAGGCCTACGACAAGGGCTACGATTACGTGGCCAGCGAGTTCAAGCGGGTGCGCACGACGTCAGTGGCGGTGGTGCTGCCGTTCTCTCGTCAGCTCTATCCCGCTCAGAAGGCATTGGAAAAGCGCGGCGTAAAGGTCAAGAAGGTCAAGGGCGCAGGACTTGGCGGCTTTACAGGCGGGGTGGCCGTCACCACCTATCACCAGCTGAAGGGTCTCGAGTTCGACCATGTGGTCGTCATGGGCCTGCACGATGCTCAGTATCCCGGCCGCATTCTCGACAGTATCGCCCGAGAAGATATGGAACAGGAGGCCAGCCTGTTACGGCGTGTGCTGTACGTTGCCATGACACGTGCCAAGCAGAGCGTCACCCTGGTCGGGTCCCTGCCGTTCTGCCGGTTCTTCGAAGACGTGCCGGAAGAGCTGTTTGAAAGCCTTTGATGGGCAGGGCGGTTTCTTGCTGTTCGGAAGCCTGACCAGCCGCTGACAGTGTGGGTTACTGTTTCGTGCGGTTGGCCCGGCGCGGGCACCGGCTGAACATCGCCGCGTACGACGCGCATCGCCAACCCTAGTACGCTTATGCATGGGCGCTGACGAAGAGCCACCCAAGCAAGAGCACTGAGCCGATCAAACAAAGAGCTGAATGAGCTGACATGCCATTACAGAACCGAGTCGACCCCTCTGGTAGCCTGCAGGCTGTAAGTGCGCGGGGCAGTTTGCTGGGGAATCGAGGCATACTGCACGATGACGAGCGGAATATTATCCGTCCCTGGAAAACGAAAGCCTGGGTGACCTGCGTGCTGGACTATCCCGGCTACGAGCGGCCTGTCTTCGAGCCCGATAAATATTCACAGCTGTTCTTCTTCGATGAGGCCACGGCCTTTGCGGCAGGGCATCGCCCCTGTGGCTCATGTCGCAGTCAGCGCTTCCGTGAGTTCAAATCGCACTGGCTGACCGCCAATCCCGGCGCGGTGGCGGGTGACAAGCCGTCGATTGGCGCTATAGACAAGGTATTGCACACCGAGCGGACCCTACGAGGCGGAGCTAAGGTCACCTTTGAGGCGCCGATTGAAACGCTACCGTTCGGTACCTTCATCGAAAAGGCAGACGCTGCTTATCTGGTCACCGATACGGCACTGCTCCCCTGGTCGTTTCATGGCTACAGCCAAGCGCGACCGCTTCCTGAGCCGGGTACGAGCGTGACCGTTCTCACCCCGGCTTCGATCGTTCAGCTGTTCCGGCACGGCTTTCGGCCCCAGGTGGATGCGTCTGCCAGCTTAAATGAGTGACGGTGATGCGCCGGTCACTGCCCTGGGGTGGGCCCTGCATCCGTTTACCGTTCGTGCCGATTATCTGCCGTTCCCTGCCGCTCTGTGCGGCGTTTTATGCCTTCAGCCGACCATCTTGCCACCTCGCGATGTTAACGCGCCTGTGGCCCCGTTGTGCTGCTATCATGGCGGCATGACCGACTCCCCCGACGCCCAAGGCCCTGACGAGGCCCCGATCCCTTCCGAGACCCGCACAGCTCTCCTGGCCACGCTGGAAAGCTACGAGCACCTGCTGTTCGAGTCGATGGGCCAGGCGGACTATGACGCTCTGCGTGCCCTGTACGCCGACTGGGTCGAGCGTTTGGGCGACTCGCCGGAAGCCATCGCGATCTGCGATGGCCTGGATGATTTCATCGACGCCAATGTTGAAGAGGGCGACGCGGAGCGGGCCTACTTCGACCTGGTGGCCACGCTGCAGCAGGGTGGGGCATAAATGCTGTTGTCGCCGTCATTCCATAGTGCGCACAGGGCAACGTAGCGCTCGGTGAGATTCGCCTTGGCAACATGGCCCAGGTTGCGAAAGATCTATCGGTACGGTGGACCACAGCGAGGGGTTCCAGGCCGCTGGTCAGGCCTTATGCCATACAACGACCGTTACCCTGTCCCACCCGCACGAGACGCCAGTCTCTGTAGCAACATCACTACCGGCCCGGCCTAGAGCAGCGGCGTCTGGTTCCTGAGAAAAGATACCTTGATGATGAACCAGTGGCGCTGCATGGAGATGCGGTCGATCAGGAGGGTCTGCTGACTCGAATGCTGCGTATGGTAATCTTTATTAGGCCTACGAGGCGGTGATCTCCAGTAAAACAAGAGGCAGGGAATGGCGAATAACGGGCACAGTAACGACGGTCAACCTTCAAAACCGATGTTAAGTCCCACAGTGATTTCCGACATGCAGCAGCGCATGCAGGAAATGGCAAAAAGTACTCTTTCGGGTGACGATGAAGACGAGCAGGAGGATAACCAGGCGTCGCTTGATGACACGCCACCGCTGCCTCCCGAAGAAGAGTCGAGGGTTGCCTCATCCAAGTTTTACTATCCTTCGCCTGCTGCGTCACAGACCATTTCTAACAGTCCCGGTCTCTATGCACCGCCTTCTGACCTTACGCCTCCCATGCCGCCTAACCTTCCTTCAGATAATGGGCCTTATAATGGCAATATAGCTTCCTCTCACCCTACCCAGGAGTCCGGCCGCCCCCGTCGTGATAAGCAAGTGGAATACGTTATCGGCCTGCTGAATGCACAGTTCCGGTTGACACGAAATGAAACGAAAAGCGTGCTATTGGCAGATCGATTCACGGGTCAATTGTTGCCGCTAATGGATGATGTGGTTGTCGAGCTCGTGAAAGGGATGTGTTGGCGTTCGACGGCACCGAGGCGACAGGACGTGTCGAATGGTGTCATTAAATCCGCATTAAGTATCTTTGGCGATAGTGCCTTCTCTGAACTTGTATTGCCCTTCTATGGGCGTGCAGGATACGACCTTCGCGAAGGAAAACGCTATCTTGACACGGGGTATCAGTGCGTGTCCTTTTCGCCTGGTTTGCCCACCTACCAAACCGTGACTGGTATTCCGCATATCAGGCCCCGTGACAGCTTGCCGATGAACTTTCCTGAGGGAATCGGCAACATCCATCCCCAAGACGTAACCGTCTTGTTCGACATCACGGCGCTACCAGGCGAGAGTGACGTGCTGGTCATTGCATGGATGGTATTGGCCTGGAGACCGGATAGCTCACAGGTCATGCTTGAGCTATTGGGCGAGCCCCATGTCACGCTTGAAAAGGCACAACAGCTACTCAAGCGCGTACTGGATCCGGCAACCTATAACCTGGAGAGCCAAGTCCCCAAGACGCTCAAGCAGCTGGATGACTATGCACAGCGTCAATACCTGTTGAGCTTTACTCGGGTTGAAGCGTTATCAGGGACGCAGCAGAAAGGGCTTTTCAGCCTCATGCAAGGGAAGCCGGTGGCATGGAGGTCAAAAGGAAAGCGTTCGGATGTGGAGATTAAAGTCCAATGTCCGGTCATGCTCAACAGCGCAGAAAGTGTGGTGACGTACACACCGCTAGCGGATGCGACGCTCAGCGTTGAGCTTGTAAATGATGAAGAACCGCTGTCAAGAGACACTGCAGTGAAAGATCCAGCGCTCGCAGAAGTCACTATCATTTATGGTTTGCTTCAGGTGTTTGGTTACGTCAACCGCTATTGGCCGCATGTCGAGAGCGACCGACGATTTGAGCGATACGGTGGCTTACAGGATTTATGCCGTATCGGCGAGCTGGTCGCCGTCTGTCTTGGCCGTGAGCCCAACGATTTCTGGCAGCAGTTTAACGCCAACCAGCAAAGCCGCCGTGAGTATGAATTGGAAGAAAGCCCCGTTGCTCTGGCCGTGAAGCGCTGTCTTGAAAAGGAGCCGGAAGGCGTCATCGAGGCCGCCGTCAAAGATTGGCTCGTTCGCCTGGAGGCCTACCGTCCAGCGCGCGATCCCACGAAGAGTTGGCCCGACACCGCGCGTGGGTTGGCGGCGAAGTTCAAGCAAAGCCGCTCACTGCTCGAATCGTTTGGTATATGCCTTTACCCCTTGGAACAGCGTGGTCCCTATGGACGGTGGCGGGCCGAGCGCATTGCTGAGGCAGTGCCGAGTTAAGCGGCTTCTGTGTGTCGCTGGACAAGCATGGGCATGACATTGTGACTTTAAAGCAGAGAAAAACGCTGTAACGGACCGTGGAATGACCGTTTTCTGGCATAAAGAACACTTTTAATGTCTAGTTCTCGTCACTGTGTGACGCCATGCGCCTCTTGCTCGCCTCTGACTACAGAGGCTTAGCCGGGTATGCCGGAGCACATGGCGCAGCAGCGCAATCCGGCCTTACAGGATTTTCTACCTCGATGGCTTACGCCAGGCGTCAAGGGCCAAGTTCCTTGAGCCCCCGTTCCAGCAGGGTCCGGGCGGGGCCCGAGGGACGGCGTCGCCCCTGTTCCCACTCCTGCCAGGTGCGCACGTTAATCCCTAAGCGATAGGCAAAGGCGGCCTGGGTGTCTCCTCGCGCCCGACGCAGGCTGATTGCAGCTTGGAGTAGGGCCTGAATATCCTGGGAACGGCGCGTCTCGCTCTGCGTTGAAGATGCCGAGATGGGACAATGAGAGGTGGTTTCTGGGGCCGGCCTGCTTTCAAAGGGCGGTAAGTCCGGACTGAATGTTGTACGTGGGGCCTGGTGATAAGCGGCTACGGTTTGGGGATTTTCGGCTTCGAACTGACGTACCCAGCGATCGGCAAGGCTTTCCATGGGAGCTCTCCTGAGAATGGAAAAAGGCACGGCAGTGCCGTGCCATATCATGCGTTAGATGCGACTCGTGCCAAACACATGCACGCCTTGATTGAAGGGTTTGCTGTGCGCCTTGCACAGGTAGCTTAGGTTGAAAACAGCGTCTTCCTGACCCATAAAGTCATCGCGATGCAGGCAAGCGACGTAGGGATATTGCGTGATAGGGTTCTTGCCGACATGCACCAGGCCCTCAATGTCGCAGGGCAGGTAATCCAACGCCTTGGCCCAAGCGCGTGCAAACTGGTGATACAGGCCTCGTCCTTCATACCCGCCGCCCTCCGAGGGCTTCAGGCGGCCCAGTTGATGGTAGGCGTCGTAGTTCACGTACACCATGAGATGGTAATGCGGCTTATCGCTGCTTTCCTGCTCCCGGCACCATACATAGCGAATCACCGTCGAGTATTTGGTATCGGCCTTGGCGATCTCTTCGTTCAAATGGCGATAGAAGGCGCTGAGCCGTGTGTTGTCATTCGTTAAATCGATGGCAGGCATCCACTCTGGAAAGCGTAGATCAATACGGAAAGCCAGTACCCGGGTGTAATGATTAAGCGCTCGGTTTTGCGTAAGGAGTCCTCTCTCCAGGTGGTTCTCGATCAAGGGCGCCTCTGCATGCTGATTGACTTCGAAACCCCGATAATACGGATTATAGAAACAGTTCAGTTTGGTGTTCATTGGATGACGCTTGGGCTGTGATTCAAACATGTTGTGATTCCTTGTGACGTGCAGGATTAAGCGCCAAGCGCATGGCGCTGACGCGATAGGCGGTCAATGTGTGGAATGGATTAATGCCCTCAGGGGGGAGGGCTGGAACTTGAGAGCGTGTCATCGGCAATACCCAATGACGCGCCTGTAATGGCTCGCTCAATTCCCTGGCAGGGATTGAGTTGTTAAGGCGTTATTGATTAGGTTGTTAGCCCTCTTGTTAAGTGACTATAGCCAGTTGGTTATGTGTATACTACTAACCCGTCATGGAAGCTGATCAATACGTCCCGGAAAGACTGGGGATAACGAATCCAAAGCCCGGGGCGTACCGGGGTTTGTTCATTGGCCCATTTTTTAAAAACTTTCCATTGGGTGAACGCTACGATTGCAATGCTTCTCATGGGATGCGGACGGTCTGTCAAAGAATACGTGAGTGCCGTAGTTGACCTTTGGACGGGCATATCCCTAGCATTTTCCGTCAGTCACGGACCGGCCCTGACGGATAGCGGAAACGATTTAAAAGAATTTCAGCCCTGTATTACCTCCATGAAGCGTCCAGAAGAACGCTTCGATTGATGTACTTAACTCATCTTTCAGGAGGTAAGCCGATGTCGATTACGTGTCCGAACTGCGGTTCGCATCGCATCCGCCCGCGTCATCGAGGACGACAAGTCGGCGGCAGTATCGGGTGTGCGGCGGGAACGGCCAGCGGCGCGGCCGGGGCACTCAGCGGGGCCGAGACCGGTGCCCTGGCGGGTGCCTGGGCCGGGCCGGTGGGGATCACCGTCGGCAGTCTTGCCGGGGCGGTCTTCGGCGGTCTGGTGGGCGGCACGGCCGGGGGTGTCGCCGGTGCGCGTCTCGGCAAGCAACTGGATACCCAGGTGCTCGATAACTACGCCTGCCATGGCTGTGGCCGCACCTTTCGTCCCCACGCTGTGTGACCCGCCACGACAACGCCCCCACTGCCTACCGTCTTTCATTCCCTTTCATCT
The DNA here is from genome assembly GCF_054602495.1 of Halomonas sp. WWR20. NCBI lineage: Bacteria > Pseudomonadati > Pseudomonadota > Gammaproteobacteria > Oceanospirillales > Halomonadaceae > Halomonas > Halomonas sp. WWR20. The sequence continues at coordinate 213,899 of NZ_JBTRHR010000006.1, read as the reverse complement.
CATTCACGGCCCAGCCCGCTTCCTTCGAGGGAGCGGGCCGTTATGCCGTGTCCGATAGACCGTGTCCGACAGACCGTGTCCGACAGACCGTGTCTGCCATTCAGGAGATTGACCATGAGCCACAATACCCACTCTCACAGCCCGTCGTTCCCTGCGTCTGCCGAGCCGGTGAAGCGCACCGTGTTGTTTCCGCTTGATCAGACGGAGCAGGACGCCTCCGACGCCGAGTCGGCGACCATCCCCCTCTCCGCCAAGGCCAAACCCGGCAGCGTGACCGCCTCGGTCTTGGACGCCATCGAGCAGAGTGGCATGCCCGCGCCAGTCAGCCGTGATGCGCGCGTCAAGCGTCCTCTGGCCCCTCAGCGCCGTTACCGCGACCAGGCCCGGCGTCTGGTCGATACCCGAGCCCTGGATCGCAAGGCCTGGCTGGCGATCCGCCAGAGCGGGATCGGCAGCTCCGATGCCGCCGCGGCGGTGGGCCTCAACCCTTACAAGTCCCAACTCGAACTATGGATGGAGAAGACCGAGCGGACCGACACCCACCGGGAACCATCGGCGGAAGACAGCCTGACCAGTCCGCTGCATTGGGGCCAGGTGCTCGAACCCTTGGTCGCCGATCACTACGCCCGGCACACCGGTTATCGGGTCCAGCGCGTCAATGCCATCCTGCAGCACGTCGAGCACCCCTGGATGCTCGCCAACCTGGATCGCGAAGTCGTGGGTAATGACGACGTACAAGTACTCGAGTGCAAGACCGCCGGGCTATTCGGTGCCCGGCTATGGAAGGAGGGGGTGCCCGAGTACGTCCAGCTGCAGGTGATGCACCAGTTGGCCGTCACCGGCCAGCAGGCGGCCGATGTGGCCGTGCTGTTGGGCGGCCATGAGTTGCAGATCCACCGCATCGAACGTGATGAGGCGATGATCGAACAGCTGATCGCCCTGGAACGCCAGTTCTGGGACTACGTCGAGAGCGACACGCCGCCCCCGGCGGATGGCAGTGACTCGGCCGACCGGGCACTGCGGGCGCTGTTTCCGCAGGATAATGGGGAGACCGTCGATCTGAGCCATGACGTGATGCTCAGCCAGGCGTTCGTCGACCTGCAGCAGGTGCGCCAGACCCTGGACGACGCCAAGAAGGCGGAATTGCGCCTCAAGCACCGCCTGCAGCAGGCCATGGGCACCGCGACATTAGCGACGTTTCCCTCGGGTAGCCTGAGCTGGAAGCAGACCGCGCCGGTCAAGCGGCTCGATACCAAAGCACTGCAGCAAGACCATCCCGGCCTGTGCGCGACCTACCTTCGCTCGCATCCCGGTTCACGGCGCTTCGTGGTACGTCAGTAATCGGATCATATCCCAACCCCTTACCTCAGTCGACGCAACGCCTCAGAGCGCCTTCACAGGCCATCTGGGGCGTTTTGCGTTATGAGCCACCCGACACGTCATCAAGGAGGTTCCCATGCTCAAGGGACTCGCCATCACCCCACCGATTCTGGGGCGGATCACCATCGGCAAGGTGGTGGAGCAGGGCGGCAAGCGCCTGCCCCAGAAGGACGACCAGTTCACGCTCACCTCACAGCTCCAGACCCAGGAGGGCTGGATACGCCACCCGCTGGACGAGCAGCTGCGCAGCGAGCAGGAGGGCAAGCTGCGTCGACTCCCCATCCGGCTGCTGTTCAACGACCCCGATCTCAACCTGCGTGCCGAGTATGCGCTGTTCGATCGCCAGACCGCCCGGCCCTTGTGCGTGGGCGACGGCGAGCAGTGCAAGCGGCGTACCCGCGACGGCATGGAGACGCTGGAGTGTCCTTCCCCCGACGGCTGCCCACTGGCCCAGGGCGGGGCCTGCAAGCCCTATGGCCGCTTGAACGTGCTGATCGGCGATGACGACCCGCTGGGCAGCTTCATCTTCCGCACCACCGGCTTCAACTCGATTCGCACGCTCGCCGCGCGACTCGCCTACTTCAAGGCGATCTCCGGCAACCGCCTGGCCTGTTTACCGTTGGAGCTTCGGCTGCGCGGCAAGTCCACCCGTCAGAGTCGGGGCACCGCGATCTTCTATGTCGACATCACCCTGCGCGAGGGCTGGACGCTGGAAGAAACGCTTTCAGAGGCGCAACGCCTGGATGGCGAGCGTCAGCAGAGCGGCTTCGACCAGAAGGCCCTGGATCGGGCCGCCAAGGCCGGCTTCGCCAATGGCGCGTTCGAGGATAGCGCCGAGGAATCCGCCGAGGTCGTGGAGGAGTTCTACCCCGACGCGCCCCAACACCCACCGGGCGGACAGGACGCCAACGCCCCGCTGACCCTGACCGACAAGCTGCAGGCCAAGAGCCAGCAGCAGCCCCAAGGTAGTACCGACCCCAAGGCTTCCCTCGGAGAGGCTGATACCTCGCAAAGCAACGATGTCCAGCAATCCCAACCCCGCCAGGCCAAACGGGCCTGACTTCTGACGATGGCCGTTTCACCGTGCAACGCGGGATTTTGCTCTCAACCATTCCCGACTTACCCACGCTTTCGATTCACCCCCGTTTCGAATCACCCCCACGCCACCGCACCGACGACGCCCGCTGCCCTTGAAGGCGCGGGCCGTTATGCCGTGGCTGACGACAAGGAGACTCACCATGCGCATTCTCACTCACGACCAGCTGCATCGCGCAGCGCCCGCCATCTTCGCCAACCAGCCCGATCAAGCCGTGTCCGAGCGCTACGGCTTCGTGCCCACCATCAACGTGGTCGATGCCCTGCAGCAGGAAGGCTGGTACCCGGTGCGGGCCCAGCAGACCAATGTTCGCCAGGCCGAGCGCCAGAGCGTGGCCCGGCACCTGATCCGCTTTCGGCAAGACCCCGACCGTCAGATCGCCGTGGGGGACAGCGTTACCGAACTGGTGCTGACCAACAGCCACGATCGCACCGCGGCCTTTCAGCTCGATCTGGGTCTGTTCCGGCTGATCTGCCTCAACGGCATGGTCACGCCGGTCGGTGACGTGGGCGGTATCCGCGTGCGCCACGGCAAGCAGATCGTTGACGCGATCCTTGAGGGCTCGCTCCAGCTCAGTCAGCAGGTACCGCGGATTGCCGAGGGCGTCGAGGCGTTCCAGTCCACGCTGGTCAGCCAGGGCGAAGCCCAGCTGTTTGCCGAAGCCGCGCTGTCGCTGCGTTACGGCGATGACTGGCACCAATCGAGCCCCGTGCAGCCAGGGGACATTCTCGAAGCCAGACGCAGCGAGGATGCCAACGGCTCGCTGTGGAGTGTCTTCAACCGCACCCAGGAAAACCTCTTCAAGGGTGGGCTGCGCGGGCGCTCCCAGTCCGGCCGGGCCACCCGCACACGCCCCATCAACAGCGTCACCGAGGACGTGCGTCTCAACCGCGCGCTGTGGACGCTCACCGAGCGCTTTGCCGAACTCAAGGGCGCGACGGCCGCCGCCTGAATCCCGATAACCGACGAGGAGACCCATCATGACCTCAGCGACAACATGCCTACCTGACTCGGGATTTCCCCAATTAAGGGCCGGGGAGGAGCCCGGCACCTACCGCGTCAATGGCGACATCACCGACACCCAGCTGCTAAACCTGGCCAAGCTGATTGCCCAGAAACGACTGCGCAAGGGCAACCCGCTCGGTCGTCCCGAGGAAGTCCACCGCTGCCTGCAGACCCTGATGCTCGACTACCCCCATGAGGTGTTCGGCATCCTCTGCCTGGACACCCAGCACCGGCTGATCGCCTTCGATGAGCTGTTCCGAGGCACGATTGATTCAGCCAGCGTCTATCCCCGTGAAGTGATCAAGCACGCCATCGCGCGCAACGCGGCGGCCGTGATCTTGGTGCACAACCACCCCAGCGGCGACCCCGAGCCCAGCGATGCCGACCGGCGCATCACCCAGCGGCTCAAGGAAGCGCTGGGCCTGGTGGATATCCGCGTCCTGGATCATGTAGTGGTCGGTCATGAAGGGTTTGTGTCCTTCGCTGAACGGGGGTGGCTGTAGGGCCCTTGTCCAGACTCCCTGCCTCACGGCTGCCCCGACCGGCGCCGTGGGGTGGGGCACCTTGACGGGCGCTATTTTTATTTACGTAGCTGGGGGATGGAATGAGGGGAAAAGCGTTTGAAAAGTGAGGGATATGGTAAAATGTTCAACCTGAGACAGGAGAGCGCATGGCCAGTAATCATCACGACACGGGGTACAAAGAACTCTTCAGCTACCCCGAGTTTGTCCAGCAGCTGATCGAGGGCTTCGCGCCTGGCGAGATCGCCGAGCTGATGGACTTCTCGACCCTCAAGAACCACAGCGGCAACTACATCACGCCGCTGTTCGAGGAAAAATTCGAGGACGTGGTGTGGTCGGTGGAGGTCACCTGGCAGGGCGTCACCCAGCGGGTGTTCCTGTACATTCTGCTGGAGTTCCAGTCCTCGGTGGATCGCACTATGCCGATCCGGCTGATGCACTACGTGGCCTGCTTCTATGATCACCTGCTCAAGACCCAGGTCACCACGCCGGGCAATGGTCTGCCGCCAGTGCTGCCGATCGTGCTCTACAACGGCTCGGAACGGTGGACCGCCCAGCAGGACGTATATGACATGGTGCAGCCGGAACCCCCAACGTTCCTGCGGGTCTATCAGCCACACCTGCGTTACTATCTAATTGACGAAGGGCGCTACACTGACGAAGAACTGGGGCTGCGCCAGACACCGCTGAGTGGGGTGTTCAGCATCGAGAAAGCGTCTACGGACAGGAAAGGGCTGCAGCAGGCCGTGGATCGGATCGTGGCGATCATCCAGGCCGACCCCAACAAGGACCGCATCGACGCGATCATTACTCGCTGGCTAAAGCGTCATCTGCAGCGGCTCGGGGCCGAGGTCAACCTGGATCAGCTCAACAGTTTGGTGGAGGATAGAGATATGTTGGCAGAGAACTTGGAAAACTGGGCGCAGAAAGAGCGAGCTGAGGGGCGTGTTGAAACTCAGCGTGAAACGGCTCATAACCTGATTGCGCGGACAGAGATGGATGACCGGATGATCTCAGAGATCACTGGGTTGCCCATTCAAGACGTTGCCCGACTCCGGCGAGAGTCGCAGCACTGAAGCCACCATACATGCTGGCAGAGAACTTGGAAAACTGGGCGAGGCGTGAGCAGCAGCAAGGTGAGACTCGCCTACTCATCAAGCAGATCAAAATGAAGTTTGGTGAGCTACCGGAGTGGGCACAGAGACGGTTGGAGCACGCCAGCGCTGACCAACTAGATGAATGGTCTATGCGTATTCTGACCGCCAGTTCCCTTGACGAGCTATTCAAGCAGTAACAGGCTTTTCCTTCAATCTCCTCAACTGACGCACAAAAAGGGCAGCCCTCGTGGCTGCCCTTGCTGTATCTAGCTGATTTTCTTTTTATTTTGATGGCTTTCCGTCCGGTGGTTCCCCGCTGGGAGGCGGTGATACCGTCAGACCGGGCGGGGCATCGCGTGGCAGTGCCCGCAGCCGAGCCGGGCGTTCGGTGCTAGTCCCCAGCAAGGCCTTCTCCTTCTCACCGGCTTCCCGCGCCTCACGGTCCCACGGCACCGCACTGGCGGCTGTGTCCGCCGCCGACAGCAGCGAGTCGTGGCTCAGGTGGGCATAGCGCTGGGTGGTCTTCACTTGGGTATGCCCCAGTAGCTTCTGCACTTCATACAACGAGCGGCCCGCATTGATTACATAGCTGGCGAAGCTATGACGCAGATCGTGAATGCGCACGTCTCCCAGCCCCGCCTTTTTCCGCGCCGTGTCCCAGCTATGGAAGATGCTCACGAACGGCTTGCCGGTCTTGGGGTTGGGAAACAGATACCCGTTGCCCGCCATGCGCGGCAGCTTCTCCAGCAGCGTCATCATCCCCTGCGACAGCGGTACATGCCGCGTGCGTCCGGTCTTGTTGAACTCGATACGCCACAAGCGCTGATCCCGATCCAGGTCCGACCATTGCGCGTCCAGCACTTCGCGCTTGCGCGCCCCGGTCAGCAACAGCATGGCGATAATGTAGGGCAGCAGCGGATTGGGCGAGGCTTCCAGGGCCTCGAACAGCCGCAGCGTCTCGTCGTCCTTCAGGTAGCGCTCCCGTTTGTTGTTCTCCGGATACAGCGGAATCCCCGCCGTGGGGTTGCGGCTGATGCCCTCCACCTCCCATTTCAGCGCGCAGTTGAAGATATAGCGACACAGGATGATCACCCGGTTCGTGGAGCCCGGTTGATGCTTGGCGCGGTGAGCGCTGAACACCTCGATCAGGTGCTGTCGCTTGATCTCGTCCAGGTACAGCTTGCCGAGCTTGGGCAGCACATGGTTACGCAGCAGACACTCATCGGTCGACCAGCTGCGCTTGTAGCCCTTGATGTGCGGCATGTAGGCCGATTCGACGAAGTCGGCGAACGTCGGCACGCGCTTGAGTGTGCGCCGCGTCTCGAAGGGATCGCTCCCCATCGCTACCTGGGCCAGGACATCGTTCGCCGCCTTGCGTGCCTCGCTGAGCTTCATCACCGCCGTGTTGCCCAGTTTGCGCTCCACCAGCGTGCCTCGAGCATCGCGGTAGCGGATATAGAACGCCTTGTGGCCGGAAGCCAGCACCTTGAGCGATAACCCCACCACCTTGTCATCGTAGTAATCGTTACGCGCCTTCCCGGCGGGGCAGACGGCGGTATGCTCGACAAAGTGCTGACTGAGCGTGGCTTTAGGCATTATGATCTCCATCGGTTGTTAAGTGGGCGTTTATGTCACAAAAACAATCTATCGATATCTTTAGTGGCATATTAGCCTAATCGATCCTGGAGTCAAGACACCATGTACGAAACGACCCGCTTGGCCATCGCCCTGCGCATGGCGCGTGCGGCCTGCCAGCTAACGCAACAAGAGCTGGCTTCCGCGTTGGGGGTGACCAAAACCGTGATCGCTCGCAACGAAAAACCCGACATGGCGATGCGTGCCGACACCTTGGTGCGGCTTATTTACGTGATGCGCGAGCAGGGGGTCGAGATCGATGTGTTCAGCACCCTGGACAGCGTGAGGCTCTACACCACCGGGGAACATCTGGATGCCACGGCCATGCGAGTCGCCCGTGCCGCGCTCAACCTGAACCAACAGGCGTTTGCCGATACCCTGGGGCTGACCAAACCGATTGTCACCCGCGGCGAGCGTCCCACCAGCATCATGCGCTCCGATGTCATGGTCACGATGCACGATGCGCTGTATCAGCGCGGCATCAAGATCGATTGGACGCCTATCGTTCAGGATTTGACGGTGACGGTGCATCCGCGCGCGGTGGAAGCCATCGACGCCCTGCAACAAGGGGACCCGCTACCCGGCGAACCGAACGAGGAACTGGTCCCGACCACACTGGCCGAAAAGCTCCGTGGTGAGACTACGGCGAGCCATCGTGTCGAAAAGCGCAAAAAAGACACTGATAGAGGATAAGTGTGACTTTTGGCGGGAATGGACCGCATGCGGCCCAGTGGAAATGTGATGGAACGGTGGAAAGTGATAGGAATTGAATAAAAACAGCCGGTTAGGACCAAATAGCGGTCTCGATAGGGAGGCGAGATGGCGGAGAAAAGTGGAAATATGATGGGAACGGCCTGATATGGCCGTTAAAGTAGGGGAAAAAGCTAATTAAAACAGCATGTTGCTTAAAGCCGATGCTAGGACGCTCACTGAAGATACCGACGTTCTGAACGGTACTGCTGGCGATGACACCTTCCTGGCCCCGGATGGTGCGCTGAATACCTTCGACCAAATTGATGGTGGTGCCGGTCGCGATACCCTGCGTACTGAAGCTGCTGGCGACTTTACTGGTGATATTTCCAGTGTCGAGGTGGTTCGTGTCGAAGGTGACACTGCCGCAACCGTTGACTTCAATGCGTCGAATGTGGACGGTCTTGAGCAAGTTTGGTTCGTAGGCAACGAAACTGGTGCTAACGTAACTAACCTGTCTGCAAGCCAGACCGTTGGCCTGCAGAATTCTACAGGCGAGTATGGCGTTGAAACACAAGCTGGTGTTACTACCGCAAATATTGCTGTTAACAACAGCCAAGGCCAGTCCGCTATTGTGAACTTGGACACTGCTGGCACCGGTACTGTATCGACCCTGAATGTTGCTTCTCAGGGCACTGATACCCTCGTTATCGGCACTGGCAACTCTGACCTTCGCACTGTGAATGTCAATGCTGCTACGCGTTTGACTCTTTCACAAGAAGGCGCGTTCACCCTTGGCACTGGTGGTCAGAGCTTCGTATTCAGCGCTGCTGGTTCAAATGGTGACATCATCGTTGGTGATGATAACCTGCTGGAAAACGCAACTTCCGTAACGGGTGGTGCTGGCGATGACCAACTGGGCAACCTGCGTTACGTTACCGATATCGACACTGGTGCAGGAGACGACCAGTTCGATCTTTCCGACCGCCTGGCAGATGAAGCTGTAACAGCCAATGCTGGTGCTGGTGATGACGTCGTTAATGTCGGTGGCACTGATAACCTGACCCTGTCTGATAGCGTTGACGGCGGTGAAGGCTTCGATACTGTCCAACTCGTTGGTACTGACTTTACTGACCTTGGTCAGGAACAGCTGGATATTATCAACGGCTTCGCGAACTTCGAAGCGCTTCAGCTCGTTGGTACTGAGGCTGTCGCCGACGATCCGGCTACAGATGGTGTAGATGAATCCGCACCGGCAAGTCTGGCTATTAATGTGGATGCATCTGACTTCGATTACAGCAACCTTCAGTTTGGTTCTCAGCTGGAAGCTGCTGGCGCCGGTGCACTTGACGCCTCGGTAACTAATCTGAGTGCTGAGCAAACCGTAACTGCACAGCAGGCCGGTGCACTTGCTATCGACGCCGCTTCCGAAACCGTCAACGTGGCTACTGACTTCGGTACGGACCAAGAAGGCGAAGTGCTGGACACCAATGCTCTGGTCCTCACTGCTACTGTTGACGCTGCCAACGCCGTTGCCGATGCAGATGAAGTGGACGGTGGTACACTGAACCTGTCTGGAAATGGTGCGGTTACCTTCAATAACTCAACTGGCCGCGCTTTCGAGACTGTAGACGCTTCTGCGCTTGAAGGTGACCTGACTTACACTAACGTAAGCGACGTTGAAGAAACCGTTGCTTTGGGTTCTGGAAGCGACACCCTGAATGTTGTAAACGGTTCTACTTACGGCAGCATGGACGTCATCCAGAATTTCGATAGCGTTCAGGCCAACGACGAAGATGCGGTAGACACAATTACTGGCATTTTCAATGACGGTGCTGGTCTGGATCAGGTGAATACTGCTGACGCAACAAGCTTGAATGCCGCGTTCTCTTCCGCTGCACAGGCTTCTAACGGCGCTGCTGACTATGTGTTCTTCCAGTTCGAAGAGAACACCTATGTCTATGCGTCTGCTGATGACCAGTATGACGCTGGCGACTTCGCTCTGCAGATCAATGGCGTCCATGACCTGTCTGCTGAAAACGAAGTGTACGCCGCCTAAGCTATCTATTAGCTAATTGGCATATAAACCCCCAGCTTCGGCTGGGGGTTTTCTTTTTGGGCTTGCCTAGCGAAAATTCTGAGTATTCATCCCAAGTGAAACTAAAGGAAACCGCATGGCTCAATGGATCGCGGTATCCCGCACCGAACATGCCGACAACTATTTCTGGCCCCGCCAAGGTTATTTATTCGCCGCCAAGGATCAGGTTGTCCCGGTACTGATCGCGGAACTGACCAGACTGCTGCCGCACTATGCGCTGGGTTTCATCCGGCAGGGCGAAAACTATCGGCCCGTGGCCCTGACCGGCTTGGGTGGGGAACGTAACCTGTACGTGCATACCGATGGTCGCTGGTTGGCGAGTTACGTGCCTTCGGTGCTGCGGGGGTATCCCTTCCGCATGGCCAACACTGACAACGGCCAACAAGTCTTGGCGATTGAACAGGACAGCTTGACCGATGAACCGTCCGCCCAGCCGATGTTCGACGAGGAAGGCAATCTGACAAGCCGTGTCCAGCAGACGGTAGATTTCCTTACCCAATGCGATAAAAACCGTCAGGCAACCGCTGCGGCCTGTCAGGCATTATCTCAAGCGGATGTCATCGAAGAATGGCCGCTCAAGATCGAACGTGGGGAAGGGCAGGAACCGATCACCGTGCAAGGGCTCTATCGCATCAACGAGAAGGCGATGAACGAGCTTGCCGCTGAAGCCTTTGCCGGTCTGCGCAAGCACGGTGCCTTGGCGTTGGCCTATGCCCAGCTGTTCTCGATGAGCCAGCTCTCGCAGCTCATCGAGCGGGCCAAATTCCACGAGAAGCTCCATGCCAAGCAGGCCGACCAGTCAGCCAGCCGGGACATCGATAGCCTGCTGGATGGCGATGAGGACGATCTAACCTTCGATTTTGGCGACTGACCCCATGCTGAGCGACCTGGGCATTCATGGTAGGCTAGGGCATCCTGAATACGGTGGGCTTTGATGTTCTGTCAGCGATTCGGCTTGGAAGTACACGTTACGCGCCATGCACGTGAACGGATGGTGCAACGGGGGATTACGGAAGCGTTGCTAGGCGAGCTTCTGGAAACTGGCCAGACGCGCTATAAGGACGATATCCGGCTATGGATCGCCAAGGCGATGGAAGGGCGTAATGACAATCTGGTCTGTGCCGCCGTGGTACTTGAAGATAAGCTGATCGTCAAAACTGTCATGCATCACTTCCAGTGGGAGGACTGACCATGCGCACCACATACGATGAAGCTGACGATATTCTGGTCGTGCATCTTTCCGAGAAGGCCATCGCCAAGGAAGCTTCGCAGGATTGGAATACGCATATCAGCTATGCGGAAGATGGGACTATCGTGGAAATCGTGATCCTGGAAGCTTCCAAGCAGGGTGCATGGCCATTGTTGCGTAGTCATGCGGCCTAACAGGTTGTGATAAGCCAGGATGGCGACGACGATGATCTGGCCTTGGATTTCGGGGGTTGGTCCCGTACCCCATGGCGGTTCACTTCACTCCTGCTGATAAGACCACTGTCCATGGCCGATACCGCTACCCAGGCAAGTCAGACCGTGACCATCGACGGCACCGAGTACAACCTGGCGGACCTGTTCGAGACTGCCCATAGCCAAGTGGCCAACCTGCGCGTGACCGGTCCGGCACGGCTCCGGCCTCAAGTAGACGAGTCGGCAAATCTTTCTGACCAATGATTGAGAAGTAAGGAAGAGGATACGGCCTGGCATGACCCGTTCGGTTGGCTACACTGGGGTTGTCGGAATTCACTTAACTTTCCGATAGTTGAGGTCAACGCATGTCGTGGCTGCAGGCCACGGCGCTCAGGATGATCGATGATGCGATGCCCGTCGGCCAGTGTCGGGGCCGTATCGTCGAGCAAGTGAAAGGATCCCATGCCATGCCAGCTCAGCCATTCTTTGCGTATACCCCGCTGTTCCATCCCTTCCGTGATCTGGCTTTTGATGTACCTGACGTTATCGAGACACGTCTGACGGAACTGAGAAACGTCATCGAGAGCTTCATTACCGATATCCGCGAGGCATTCGAGAGAGACGGCGCCGATGGCAATGCAAACGATGACGAGCCCGGTACGCTGGTCATCGACGAGTCAGGAACGCTGGACGCTTCCACCTTCGAAGGTCGGCTCGAGAGTGTCGATACGCTGCGCTTCACCAGCAACGTGACGGCCGATGCCGAACACTTCGCCGATGTCAGCGATATCCTCCTCGAGAACGGTGCAACGCTGATCAACCTGGGTAACGAGCAGACCGTTACGGCTCTTAATGGGAGCGTCGATGGACAGGGCGAACCTCTTATCCTCGAAGAGGCGGGAGACGAGGTCAATATCATCACGGACTTTGCCGGGCGCGGCAGGCATATCGACTCGCAGGAAACCCTCGAGCTGGTCGTCGAGCCGACCAGCGAGGAACTCGAGGCGCCTTATCAGTACGAGTTCGGCACCCTGACGCTCTCGGGCGATGGCGCCGTGAACTACGAAGATACCGGGCGAGGCTTCAAGGAAATCGATGCTTCGTCGCTGTCGGGCGGCCTGACATTCTCGGGCAACACCTACGTCTGGGAGCAGGTCACCCTGGGGGAAGGCGCCGATACGCTGAACATGGCGGGGCGTTCCAACTACCATTCCGCTGACTACATCACGGGATTCGATGCCAACGAGGATACGCTGGACGTGATCAGTGGCGAGTACGGTAGGGTCGAGGTGATCGAGCCCGAGGTGGAAAATTGGGATACCGGCGCGCTGATCGATGCCGAGCAGCAGGCGATAACGGTCTCGGCGGAGCATGACGGCGCCTATGTCGCTTTCGAGACGGACGACAGCACCTATATCCTGGCGGATACCGAGGGGCGGATTCCCGGCCAAATCAGCGATGGCGACTTCGAAATCAAGCTGGTCGGCACCACGGGATTGACGGAGACCCTGGCCGCCGAAGGGGCTCTCTAGCAACTGCCAACGAAGACGATGCCGCCTGGCTCTCTCTGGGCGGCTGTGTGCCGTTCGCGCCGCATCTGAACACACATCCCGCCGAAGGTTTCAATCCGCCTTGTCCAGGGCTATTCAAAAAAGCGGGTAATTAATCACCCGGGATCCGACACCTAACAAGATATGGTCAGCCAACTGATCGAGATGGCGAAAGCGGATTTTTTCGAGTCCTGACTTGAAATCCATGTTTACGTTATGTCTAGCGCCTGAAAGGTATAAGTATTGCTTCCTTCTCAGGTTAGCCATTCAATGGGATACAGCTACCTAGCTGTCGTTATGCATTGTTCTGAAGTCCTTAAATACTGCATATATTCTAGCCAATAGGCATGGCGATTCATGAATGGGTGAAAATCGACCCTATTGTTCGGGTCTACCTTTGAGGCCAAGATGTCTAGTTGTGAACTTGATGTGTTCTCTTCGCAGGCGAATTGACGGGCATTATCCCAGGCCTGTGATTTCATCTTCATGTCGTTGGCCATCAGTTGATTACCGGCATAGTTCAAGGCTGCCATGCAGCTAAGCACTAAGGCAACGAGCGCCAACAGGCATTTGCGTGATCTTTCCGACTTGAAAACAAGGGAAAGCGCCGTGACAAGGCATAAGAACAGAATACCAATACCCAGGTAAGACGTTCGGCTATCAAGGTACCCGCAGCTACCTCCCTCCAGGCACCATGTTTGGTACTTGCTGGTCGCTGCCAGTGGCAGCGTTACATACAGCATTAAGAGTAGAGAAAATACTGATAGCACCACGATCTTGCGTAAGGAGAAACGTGGCAAGCGCAAAAGCAAAGGCCAGCAGCAGGCTAGTGTGACTACACCCACGAGGATGGACTCCGCCCATGTCGTGACTGATACCTGAGTGACGTCTAATTTTGGAATTTGATAGAAAGCCGTGCCCGAAAAAGCGTGCAGTATCGCGGTGGTAAGGAAACGACCAATATTGGACAGACCATCCGGTGTATTGCCATCGTACTCTGAAGGAAACACAACTCTGAATGCTATATTGATCACCAATACGATCAGAGTCAGTAGGCTATCCTCCAGTAACCGCCGAGCCCGGATGGGAATAGGGCCTAGATAGTACTGGCGGGTTTCTCTTTGCGGGCTGGCAGCATTGGCGAAGTGTTCGGCTGCTATCAACGCCGTAGCGAAAAGAAATACGTATTCGCTAACTATCATGGACAAAGCCATCACTATATAAAGTATGCCCTGCAACAATTCAGGACTCTGCGGTCGAAACCATAAATATAAACGTAGACTTATAAAAATAAAAAAGGGCAGGGTATTCTGGAGCGGGTAGGATGTGGGTGGCATATGCTCATAAACGAGCGGATGCAGGCTCAATAGGCAGAGGAATATCAATGCTGTTGTTGCAAACTTCTCCTTAGCAATGAGTTGACTAGCATACACGGAAAACAAGGCCATTATGCCATAATAACCGGCTACCATGATGCCGCGCGTAACAATGTTGCCAGCGAGGAGCGAGCCCAATGCATTGAGAGGAGTCATAAAATACTGTGCGACACGTCCATCATGGATTGCAGTTGTATCGGCTGCTTGCCAGACTTGATCCCACCCTTGCCACGCGTATTGTAGAAAAAGTGCGCCATCGGCTGTTAGCCGATACCCCTGTATGAATTGAGTGAACTGCAAAGCAAATAAAAAAATCAGACCCACCATGAGAAGCCAGTTAACGTGCCTTGTACTTTCGCGCTCTTGGTAAACGATTTGCTGTTCTGCGATCATTATCTCTAGCATCTATGTTTTTAGGTAATGTTAAAATAATCCGTCGAATAAGTATTCTGCTGACGATGAGTTCTTTAAGGGGGGCAGTGAGGTACAGCCAGCCGTCCCAAGGTGTTTTGATATTCATCGGGCATGCTCCCTTCTTGCTATCCTGCTCGGATACATGGCGTTTTGTTAGGCAAGGGAGGACGGGAGGGCTGGGCCGTGTTTGAAAAGGCGGCATTGTATCCTACTCCCACCCACCAGGACAGTGCAGCGTGATACGCCTGATAACCAAACTGGCCCAGCTGCTTTGATGTGTCAGCTATCGCACGTGACCGATCGCCAAGCTCCGGGTCTACCAATTGTCGTAGTCCAATCGCCACACCAACCGGGGTCTCGATAGCCTGCTGGAAGACAACGATGACGATTTTACCTTCGATTTCGGCGGCTGATCCCGTACCCTTGGCAGTGCATTTCTTTCATATTGATTAGGGAGCCTTATCAATGGCAGACACCGATATTCAAGCGAACCAGACCGTGACTATCGACGGCACCGAATACAATCTGGCGGACCTGTCCGAGAATGCCCGCAGCCAGGTTACCAACCTGCGTGTGACTGATCAGGAAATCACCCGCCTGCAGCAGCAACTGGCCATTGCTCAGACGGCGCGTACAGCGTATGCGCGGGCATTGAGTGAAGAGTTGCCCAAAAAAGAGCACTGATACGTGATGTGCTGGTTACCGCCCTGGGATTTGACTTGGGCGGTTGCTGTCGTTCGTGCCGCTTAATTTCTGGTGTAAACGTCAACAGCCCCTTGGCCCATGATAGACTCCCGCGGTCGAATCAATGCTGAACGGGTCTGAAATGCTCCAGCGCTTTTCTCGTTACCTTGGCGTGGGGGTGATCAACACGCTGATCCATTGGGCCGTGTTCCTGCTGCTGCATATGGCGTGGGGATTTGATCAGGCGGCAAGCAATGTGATGGCTTTTGCCGTGGCGGTCACCTTTTCCTTCTTCGCCAATGCGGCGTTCACCTTCCAGGTCCGGGCGACCTCGGTGCGTTACGCCTTATTCGTCATCTTTATGGGAGGGGTGAGTCTGGGGGTCGGCTGGCTTGCGGACAGGCTGATGCTTTCCCCGTGGGTAACGCTGGTGGCGTTTTCCGCGCTCAGCCTGGTATTGGGCTTTATCTATTCGCATTACATCGTATTTCGGAGACCTGCATGAAGCTCTCGCTCGTGGTGCCCGTCTATAACGAAGAGGCCGCCATCAGTCTGTTCCACGAGGCCGTGCGGGAGAGCCAGGCGCTGTCGGCCTATACGGTGGAAATCGTCTTCGTCAACGATGGCAGCCGGGATGCAACCGGGCAGATCGCTAAAACCTTGGCGTGCCGGGACCCGAATGTAGTGGTGGTCAACTTTTCGCGTAATTTCGGCAAGGAGCCCGCATTATTCGCCGGGCTGGAACACGCCACCGGTGATGCCGTGATCCCCATTGATGTCGACCTTCAAGATCCTATCGATGTGATTCCCAAACTGGTCGAGCGCTGGCGGCAGGGCGCCGAGGTCGTGCTGGCCAAGCGCATCGATCGTAGCAGTGATGGGTATTTCAAGCGGCGCACGGCGGAGCTTTTCTACCGTTTGCATAACTACATCAGCGAACCGAAGATCGAAGAGAATGTGGGAGACTTCCGCCTCATGTCACGACAGGTGGTGGATGCCATTCTGACCCTGCCTGAGCGTAAGCTGTTCATGAAAGGCGTGCTTTCCTGGGTGGGCTTCACTACGGATGTCGTCGAGTACACGCGTGCCGAACGCGTGGCGGGAGCCACCAAGTTCAATGGTTGGAAGCTGTGGAATCTCGCCTGGGAAGGCGTGACATCTTTCAGTACCTTTCCGCTGCGCATCTGGACCTATCTTGGCTTCGCTGTAGCGCTTCTGGCCTTATGCTACGCCGCGTTTCTCATCATCGATAAGCTGATATGGGGCAACCCGGTGCCTGGCTATCCGTCACTGATGACGGCGATTCTTTTCCTGGGCGGCGTCCAACTGATCGGCATTGGTGTGCTGGGTGAGTATATCGGCCGCATTTATATAGAAAGCAAGCGGCGTCCGCGTTATATCGTACGTAGTGTGGTGGGGCAGTCCACGCCAGAAACCCAACGTGCAGCGGAAAGTGAACGCCGCCATCTAGTCGAGTAAGTGCGGCTTCTTATGCCGGAGATGAACCTTGCCAACAAAAACAGGCATTTGGCCTGGTATGCTTCCGTCTGCCTAGCCGCCCTGCTTGGGGCAATGCAGGCGCTATGGCTGTATGGGGCAGCGCTGGATCCTCGCCACGTAATTTGGCTGCTCTCCGAGGGGGATAGCTTTCAACACTTCATCGGCTGGGATATGTTCCGGCGCGATGATTGGCGTTGGCCGCTGGGGATCAATCCCACCTTGGGATATGCCATAGACAGCTCCGTGGTCTTCAGCGATTCAATTCCTCTGATCGCCATACCGCTAAAGTTGTTGCATGCCTGGCTTCCCGATCCCTTTCAGTACGTGGGGTTGACCATGTTGCTGAATCTGATGCTTAACGGAGCAACAAGTGCTGGGCTGGCTCAACGCTTGGGAGCAACACCTCTCGTCGCGTTGCTTTTCGCAACGCTGCTGCTGGGAATGTCGGTGGCGACAATGCGGGGGCCGGGCGCGCTGGGGCATGAGGCCTTGTCAGCGCACTGGTTGATCGTGCTGGGGTTATGGTTGTCTTTGTCTTCCCCGAGCGCCTCGACGTGGCGTCGTTGGGCGCTGCTACTGAGTGGGGCGGTACTGATTCACTTCTATCTCTTCTTCATGGTGGGCGTGTTATGGAGTGCCTGGTGTTTGCAGGTGCTCTGGGTCGGTCGGCATCAGCCGCGTTATCTATGGCAAGTCATAAGCAGGGCCAGCCTGATAGTAGCTGGAGTTCTTTTGCTGATGTGGCTTGCCGGTTATTTCCGCTTTGGCGTGGATATCGAGGGAAATACCGGCTTTGGTCTGTACAGTGCAGAGTTGCTGACGTTCTTCAATCCGGGAACGGCAGGACTTTTTTTTACTGATGAGGCATTTTCGGGGGCATCTTGGTTTTTTTCCGGATGGCACTCACCGGTCGCAGGGCAGTATGAAGGGTTTGCCTATGCGGGCATCGGAGTGCTGATGCTATGGATATCGGCACTAGTCGTGGCGATCATAAGGCCTGGAACCGTTGCGCCTGCCAAGAAGAGGGCGGCTCTGGTGCTCGCAGTATCGTTGCTTTTTCTGTTCGCGCTGGGAGACCGCTTGGTGATCGGAACTTGGGCCTTCGGCCTACCGTATCCGGATATTCTGGCACCGATAACGCAGTACCTGCGCTCCAGTGGAAGAATGGCCTGGCCCTTGCTCTACGCAGTGACGTTCCTATCGCTTGCCGTGCTGCTCAAGCGTCTGCCTCATGCCGCCCTGGGAATGCTGCTTGGCCTGTGCGTGATAATGCAGTGGTGGGACAGCGTATCTTGGTTTCACTATGTCCGCGATAATGTGCGGGCGGTAACGAATACCGATACCTCCCGGCCGCTGGCGTTTCCCTGGGTTGCTCGGAAGGATGTGAATCGCCTTGCCGAGGGCCGCGCGTCGATCCGTTACCTGCCTGGTGATGACATGCATCATCTGAAGGCGGCAGCATGGCTGGCAGCGCGCCATGGCCTTGCCATTAATGTCGCCTACTATGCACGGGTCAACCCGGGGGTGCTTTACCAAGCGGCAAGCCAAGAACGGAGAGAGGCAGAGCGGGGCGAGACTTCTTCCGATGCACTTTATGTGCTGACGAGCGAAACGTTGGCGAACGTATTATGTCAGCAGGCGGATATGCGGTGCCTGTCCGTGGAAGAAAACGTTACCCTGGCCGTTAAACGCGCCGGGAAGACCCCGGCTCTGCGTAGCCATAGCCAACAGTCAACAGCCAATAACTGAATGAATGATATGCATATTACCCCGGGTCGTTCACGGCTGATTGCTGTTGTTTGTGCCACTTTTCTAGGCGTTTTAATGGGGTTCTGGCTGTATGGTTGGGATGTCATCAATCCGACAAACGTCGATTGGCTACTGCTGGAAGGTGACCCCTTTCAGCATTTCATTGGATGGGATGCTTTTCGCCGTGATGAGTGGCGTCTGCCGTTGGGGGCTATTCCCCGATTGGGAACGTTGATCGACGCGAGCATTGTCTTTACCGACTCGGTGCCGTTGCTGGCGCTTCCGTTAAAAATTTTTCATGAGTGGCTGCCGGATCCTTTCCAGTACCAGGGGCTTATCATGCTACTCAACCTGGTACTCAATGCCGTTGTCAGTTGCCTCGTGGCGCAGCGCCTAGGCGCTAGCGCGTTACCTTCCTTGCTATTTGCTGCCTTGGTGCTGCTTTCTCCAATCGTCTTGATGCGTGGGCTGGGTGCGCATGGACATGAAGCGTTAACGGCGCATTGGTTGATCATCGCGGCATTAGGCATGGCGCTGACATTTCACGATAGCTTGAAAGCATGTCTCGCCTGGTTGGCCTTACTGTTGGTAGCGGTCATGGTGCATTTCTACCTGTTCTTTATGGTCGGGGCCATTTGGGGAGCATGGTGGAGTGTGGCGATGTTCCGTCAGGCCAACGATGTACGACGCGAAGGGATGATACGGCTGGTGGTTTTTGCGGTGCTGAATATCCTGGCGGCCCTGAGTGTGATGTGGCTATTGGGATATTTTCAATATGGCCTTGATGTTGGCCGGGAGACGGGATTCGGTTATTTTTCCGCCGAGGCGCTAACGTACTTGAACCCTCTTTCTCAAGCTTGGTTTTTCAATGGAACAGGGTTGCATGGGGCGTCTCGTGTACTGCCGGGTTGGCAGTCACCCATTGCGGGCCAATACGAAGGGCAGGCGTATGCTGGCCTGGGGATGTTGTCTTTTGTGATGGTAGCGCTCTGTGTTGCCATCAGATATGTGAACGTCAGGGATTTCTCCATGATCGGGCTGGAGCGCTGGATGGTTGCACTCATCCTGCTGGGGCTATTCTTATTTGCGCTGGCGGATCGTTGGGTAATAGGCAAGCTTGTTTGGGATATTCCCTATCCTGACGGGGCGGTGTATATCACTCAATATCTTCGCTCTAGCGGGCGCCTGGTCTGGCCCCTTTTTTATGGAATACTTCTTCTTGGAGTCGCCTATCTGGCCCACCGTATCAGAACCAGGAACTTGGCCTTTATCCTGGGCGTGGCGCTGATAATACAGTGGGCCGATATGAAGCCTCTTAACCATTTCATTCGTAAGGGGCTAGCGGAGCGTGTTGCTGCGACAAGGGATGCTTTTCCTTATCAGGTCATTACTGATGCGCGTATGGCTGCGTTGCTTGAGTCGCATGAGGAAATCCGTTATTTGCCTGGGGATGACATGGGCAGGCTTAAACCTTATCTATGGTTAGCTACGCGACACGATGTACTAATTAATGTCGCCTATTTCGCTCGCGTCAACTCAGAGGCGCTATTACGAGCCACGAGAAGTGAAGTGGCGGAAATAAGCGAGGGCAAGCTTGATCCAAAAAGCGTTTATGTCCTGACGAACTCTTCTTTGGCTCATGAGACTTGCGAGAAGGAGCATGTTACTTGTTTTTCGCTCGATAGCGCTACCATTGCATCTCTCGAATGATTGAGCTGGCCACCAAGCTTCTCGTGAAGCTGGCGGCCAAATAATATTATGCAGCTTAAACGTTTTACCTAAGCAACGGACAGATTATGCGAAGTCACCCTTTTTTATCTAAGAATATTACTGTGCCCAGCTCTAGCCAGATTGTATCGCCTCTTACAGGTTATATATTGGCTTTGGTACTTGGATGTCTGGCTTACTGGTTGATTTGTGGTAATCCTGTCGATGCTCTGTCGGGCGGATTAATGATCGACACCGATTATCCCAATGCAGCTGCTGCGTACGAGATATTTGTTAGAGATAGCTGGCACTGGCCATTAGGCGAAAGCCCCCACTTTGGTGGAGTCAATATTTTTTTTAGCGACGGCGCTCCTTGGCTGGCCTTGCTTTCCAAGATGGTCCTTGATCTGACGGGAATTTTTATCAATTTTCATTGGCTGACGATAATTAACATCGTCATGTTTTCCCTTATGGCTCGCCGCCTTGCCTGCTACGTGACGAGAAGTGAATGGACTCGCTGGCTGATTACCTTATGTCTTGTGTTCAGCCTAATCATGCCGGTCAGGATGATTGGCGCGCAGCATATTGCCCTGAGCAGTTATTGGGTGGTGCTTTGGGGAATGTGTTGTGTGCCCCTCAAGGCAGGGCAGGACCTTCCCTGGTGGCGGCGCTGGGAATATCTACTGGCGGTTACAATCGCTATTCTGAGCCATGCTTATTTAGGGGCTATGGCGATCGTAATGATGGGAGCATTACTGCTTTCAGAAAAAAGATGGTTTGCTACTTTACTTCTTTTGATTACTCCTCTGTTTCTTCTATATATTATCGGCGTCTTTCATGGTGAGCACTCTGTGACTGAAGGTGCCAAAGCCTATGCTCTAGATTTGATGGCTTTTGCCGAGTCGCTCGGGTGGGCTATAGTGCCTAACCTTTACACTATTAATGAGCCGCCCCAAAGCGATGCTATTCTGTATTTGGGAACGGGGGCGTGGTTGCTTTTTGCGGCTAGTGTTGTAGTGTTTTTAACGCTTTTATTGGTACGAAAAATAGATGGTAGTGGTTTGAGGCCCAGTCGGCGGTATCTTCTACAGAGTCCCTACGGAAAGCGTGTTTTTACCCTAACGATTGCCTCCTTAATGTTGGTGATATATGGCATGGCTTTTGATGTTCGTATTGCTGGCCATGTATTGTTTTCTGTAGACATACCTTCCCTTTTCCAGCCTCTCTATGAACGTTTCCGCGTGACGGGGAGATTTGCTGCGCCGATGGCCTTCATGCTAATCATTCTTGTTTGCTTGGCTTGGGGATGGCTTTCTCGATTCATCCCCTACGCTCTGGCTTTGAGCGTAGGATGCCTGGCTATTGTCCTGCAAGTAGCTGATGCAAGACATGCCGGTTTGAAAAGCCCGCCTCAGGATTGGCTTGAGGATGCACAAAATCAGCGTGAAGCGATTACTTCTCTTCTGGCAGACAGTGGCTGGACCGGAAGAGTCTTTAAGAGTGTCGGCTATTTCGAGCTTGAACAGCAGCGCTTGATAGATCGGATTCTAGTCGATGAAGGCGCCAGACATTTCGAAGTAGTGCATGGGGCGAGGCTAGATCCTGATGATGTGGAACGTCGTTCGGGCTATGAGGGCGCCAAGCGTGGAGACATAGTGCTGCTGCCGTTAGAAGCTGATAGTCCGTCTTGTCAGGGTAAGGTCGAAGTTAAATCTTTTACGCTATGTTTGGTCGAATGAGGAGATCATGCCAGTGGACAATATAGAGTCATAACATTATTAGATTGAGAATAATTATTTTGCTTTAAAGCACTGACATAATGAAACGCGTTGTCTGCACTGAAGCGTGCATTGGCAGGCCATTGCATAAGCGCTTTCTCATGCATGCATAGCGAATGCGCTTTTGTAACGATGACGCGATGAGCCAGGAAGGGCCTAGCCAAGGAGGTTGGCTACTCCCTGGCGAAAAGTATTGGCAATCATTGCCGACGATGTTGACGGAGATAATGCCCAAGGGGCAGTAGTTGGTATCTGCTTGTGGGCCACAGCGTTACATAGCCATGTCAGACGAGGGGCTGGCATGCTTCTTGAAATCTGTGAGAAGATGCTTGGATTTTACAGTTGCTGTTCTGTAAAACGAACTAATAGTGCTTATGCAAAGTCTGTTGTTCATTTTAAAGAACTTTCCTTATTTATTTTTAGCCAAAGACAGTTTATGGAAAAGAAAAAGTGTTGCTTTGAACAAGACTTTGATGTGATTCATTTGAGTAAGTACTATAAGCCCCATAATGGTGGGGTTGAGTCAGTCGTTTGTGACTTGGCTGAATCTTCAGGGGGCTTTAAAGTAGGTGTCGTGGCAGTGGATGCGAAGCGAGGTTCCTTTGAAATCATTAATGATGTTTCTATCTTTAGGGGGAGCGTGAATGTAAATGTATCTTCCGCGCCATTCTCATTAGGCTATATAAGGAATGTTTTAAGGTTATCTAAGGGGGGCGTTATTCACGTGCACTTGCCTAATCCGCTGGCCAACTTGTCGGTACTAGTAGCTGCGTGGGCCGGGCGAGATATTTCCAAGCTTGTCTTGCATTGGCATAGCGATATAGTAAAGCAGAAAAAAATGCTAGTGCTATATCGTCCCCTTCTGAACTGGTTGTTGAAAAAGGCCACACTTATCATTGTGACCAGCGAAGCGTACTTGTTGATGTCAGAGCAGCTTCGCAATGTTAAGGATAAGTGTAGGGTGGTGCCCATTGGGATTGGCTCCTTGGCCCCAGCGGTTGATATGGAAAAGGTAAAGGAGGTAAAAGATGCCTATCTAAACGAGAGGGTGGTTTTCTCTCTTGGACGGCATATATATTACAAGGGATTTGAGGATTTGATCGCTGCGGCCTCTCAGGTTGAAAACGCCATATTCCTTATCGGAGGTGAAGGGCCTGATACCGCTAAATATCATAAAATAATCCAAGAGATGGAGCTTGATGACAAGGTGAAACTCATCGGTAGGGTGGCCGAAGAGGAACTGCCTTCTTTGTATGCGGCGGCAGACGTTTTCTGCTTGCCGTCTAAAGAAAAATCCGAAGCCTTCGGTGTTGTGCAACTGGAGGCGATGAGTGTTGGCACGCCAGTGGTTTCCACCAATATCCAAGGCAGCGGAGTCCCGTGGGTCAACAAGCACGATGAGTCGGGAATCGTTTGTGAGCCTGGCAGACCGGAAGAGCTGGCTCGTGCTATCACCTATTTACTCGATAATCCCCAGGAGAGGGCGCGCCTAGGAGCGGGTGCCAAGCAGCGATTCGAGGAAGTTTTCGAAAGACAGAAAATGGTTGCTGAGGTGGACAAGATTTACCGGTCCTTGCTGGGTCCTGTAGATGAGGCTGAGATTTAGGGTGAAAGCGTTTTCGACCTTCGAGACTACAAGAAAACATGAACTGAGCCCGTGAGTGGGCGCATCTCCACGCTTTGCCGGCCGGTGACACGGCCTATGCTGGGGCCTTCAATGGAAACCTAGGCATATCGGGATATCGGCGCGTGGCGTCGTTTCTTTAGATAGGCCGTAGCCATCCGGGACCCCGCATGAACCCCTCCACTCTGATCGGCATCGCCGCCAGCATGCTGTTGTTGGCCTGCGTCCTGTTGCTTAGCGCTGAATCGGCGATGAGCTTCGTCAATCTGCCTGGCCTGGCCATCGTCGTCACCGGCACCCTGGCCGCCACCTTCATCAGTTACCCCTTGCGCGAAGTGGTCCGCGTGGTGCGTTTGGTGGGCATCGTCTTTCGCCGCGAGGACAGCTACGTCAATGACGACATCAAGGAGCTGGTCGACATGTCGCGGCTGTGGTTCAAGGGCAACGTGCGTGCCGTGGAGCAGGCGCTGAAAAGTGCCCGCAACCCCTTCCTGCGGACCGGTGTGCAGTTGGTGATCGATCACACCAAGGAAGACGAGATCATCGACCTGCTGCGCTGGCGTATCGCCCGGCTCAAGGCCCGCGAGCTGGCCGAGGCGCATATCTTTCGCACCATGGCCAGCTATGCGCCGGCCTTCGGCATGCTGGGCACGCTGGTGGGGCTGGTGAACATGCTCGAGGTGATGGATGCCGGCGACCTCGCCGAGATCGGGCCGCGCATGGCGGTGGCGCTGCTGACCACTTTCTACGGCATCCTGCTCGCCAACCTGGTGTTCAAGCCCATTGCGGTGAAGCTGGAGCGGCGCACCGAGGAGCGCCTGATCGCCATGAACATGGTGCTCGAGGGCGTGGCACTGATGTCCAAGCGGCGCCTGCCGTCATTCATCGAGGAGACGCTGAACTCGTTCATGGCCAGCTACCACGACGAGATCCGCGACGAGGCGCCGAAACCGATCGCCAATACCGGCGAGGCGACGACCCATGCTTGAACAGCACCGCTCGGCTTCACGCCATGAAGCGTTGCTGGCCATCCATGCGGATGAGCGTGACGGTGAAGCCTGGATGGTCAGCTACATCGATATCCTGACCTTGCTGGTGGCGCTGTTCGTGCTGCTGCTGGCGGTCTCGGGGCAGGCCGGCAGCCTGGGCGACGTGTTGCGCCAGGAGGCACCGGCATCGGCGCGGACGGCCGCGATGCCGGCGCCGTTTGTCACGCCGGTGGCGCAACGAATGGCGCTGGATGTCTCGAGGCTTGTCGGCAGGCCGGCCCCGGCACCGCTCGACCCGGCGGCGATATCCTCGGCGGTCGCTCTTGCCGGAAGCAGCACCATCACGCCGCAGGCCCGGATGGCGGCGATAAGCGTTGCCGCCGCACCGGCGATCAGCGAAGCGGCGAAGCGTGTGGCCCTGCAGGTCGCGAAACCGCCAACCCTCGAGCCGCAGGCACTGGCCGTCGCGCTTGAAGTGGCCGAGGCGGCGAGAAAGGCCATGGAGTTGCCCCGCATCGATGGCGTCGAGGTCTCGCGTATCCAGGAGGGCATCAACCTGCGCATTCAGGATCATCTGCTGTTCGATTCCGCCGATGCCGCGCTGACCGACTCGGGACGTGAGGTAATCCAGCGCCTGGTGGCCATGCTCAATGAACTCGACGGCACGATTTCGGTGGAAGGGCATTCGGATAGCCGGCCCATCAGTACGCCGCGCTTTCCGTCGAACTGGGAGCTGTCGAGCATGCGCGCCACGGCGATACTGCGCTACCTGAGCGATGCGGGGATCGATTCTTCGCGCATGCGTGCCATCGGCTATGCCGATACCCAGCCGATTGCCAGTAACGACACGCTACAGGGGCGGGCCGCCAACCGCCGCGTGGAAGTGATCATTCACGAGACGCGTTAGACGCTGTATCGGCCTTCAGGACTTTGAAACTGGGCTGGAGGGCTGTGAGCTCGACGCGTGGAATACCGCAAAGGCGCCGGTTAAGGCATATTGAGCATGGCAGGTATTGCCCTGGGAAGGCCTGTTGCCGTGCTATCATGTCGGTTTCGTATGTGTCGGAGCTTTCATGGCCCACCACGATAACAGCTACAAGCTCCTGTTCTCGCACAAGCGAATGGTGCGCGATCTACTGACGGGGTTCGTCAAGGCAGAATGGGTCGATCAGCTCGATCTCGACTCCCTGGAAAAAGCCAGCGGCTCCTATGTGACCGACGAGCTACGTGATCGCGAGGACGATATTATCTGGCGGGTGCGTTGGGGCAATGACTGGCTTTATGTCTATCTGCTTCTTGAGTTCCAGAGTTCTGTCGATCGGTTCATGGCGGTGAGGATCATGAGCTATCTTGGCTTGCTCTATCAGGATCTGATTCGTCAGAAAGCGCTCACGCCCAGTGGCAAACTGCCCCCGGTGCTGCCAATGGTGCTCTATAATGGCGAGAGGCCCTGGAACGCGACACAAAATATCGCCGACATGGTCGAACCGGTAAGTGGAGGATTGGAGTGTTATACCCCTGATTTCCGCTACTTGTTGCTTGATGAAAAAGCGATAGTCAACGATCCGAGTTGGCCAGATGAAACACGCAACATGGTAGCTGCATTGTTCAATCTAGAGCACTATCGTGGCGTTGGCGAGGCGCTGGAAGTGTTGGGGAGATTGGTCGAATGGCTTTATGTCGATGAACAAAATGAGCTGCGTCGTGCCTTCACCCTCTGGCTCAAGCAAGTCTGGGCGAGACGCCAGGCGCCGGAGCCAGAATGGCAGGAACTGAAACAACTCGAAGACTTAAAGGAGATCTATACCATGCTACAAGAACGTACCAGCCAGTGGCCTCAGCGCTGGAAACAGGAAGGGCGCGAGGAAGGGCGCGAGGAAGGGCGCGAGGCTGCTCGCCTCGAGACTGCCTGTAAGCTGATCGAGAACACTGATCTTGACGACGTTACCATTGCTGGCGCTACGGGGCTGAGCGCAGAGCAAGTACGTGAGCTGCGTCCAACACACTAATTTTCTGGCGGCTCTTACGGTTTGCCTGAAGTATATGCACTTGCCAATATGGCGTTTATATCTATTTACAACATATAAGCTCCGCTATTTCGCCAATTTCTGCCTTATCTGTCCTTCGCTCGTCCATTCTTCAGACGACATCTAATTTTCTGCTAGCTCGTGACGCTTATTCCCCTTGGCTACCCCTTGCAGCGCCCTTGGGCATTCCGGGACACTGAGAGCCCTATGTTTCTGCCGAGGAAAACCATGACGTCTTTTGTTCCCGTTTCTCGTGAACGCCATGCCCAGCAGGGCTGGCTGCTTCAGCGCGGTTATGAATTCGCCGCGCAGCAGGCGGTGGTGCCCATCGTCTTCGCCGAGTTGTCGCAGGCGATCAAGCATTTCCCGCTGGCCCTGGTGCGGCAGGGCGAGCATTTCCAGCTAGTGGCACTGGTGGGGCTGAGCAATGAGCGCAACCTGTACGTCAATCACGATGGGCGCTGGCTGGCCGGCTACGTGCCGGCGGCGCTGCGCGGCCATCCCTTCGCCCTGGGGCGTGGCGATAACGATCAACTGGTGCTGTGCGTCAACGAGGCGATGACGATAAGCGATGCCGGAGAGGGCGAGGCGTTCTTCGATGAGCAGGGCGAGCCCGCCAAGCGGGTGCGGGAGACGTTCGAATTCCTGCAGCAGCGTGAACGTAACCGTCAACTGACCGACCAGGCCTGCCGAATCCTGGGGGAACTGGGCGTGATCGAGCCCTGGCCGTTGAGCGTGGAAACCGCTGATAAGCCGTTGACGATCAATGGGTTGCATCGCATCGATGAGAAGGCGCTCAACGCTCTGGAGGACGAGACCTTTTTGCAGCTACGCAAGGCCGGGGCACTGCCGGTGGCTTACGCTCAGCTGCTTTCCATGCAACAGCTATCGCAATTGACCGAGCGCGCCAAATACTTGGCCAAGCATGAATCCGCCCAGGATACGGATTTCAGCTTCGGTGAAAGCGATGATGAGATGAGTTTCAATTTCGACGGTTAAATACCGAGGCCGGGTCGTAATGTTTATGAATGAATAAAACCAGATGGCAGCATGTGTTGACTTGATCGATGTTAAGGGAGGCGGTGGTGCGGGGCGAGTAGAATTCTCGTCCTTATCAAGATCAATCCGGTAGGTAACCTATATGGCCAGCATCCCCACCTCCTTTTCCCGCCAGGCCAACTACCAGGTGCTGCCTGGCGATGGTCTGGATGGCGTCGTGAAAGTCAGTGCCGGCGGCTATTACGGGACCGGAACGCTGCTACCGACCGGACGACACATCCTGACGGCCGCGCACCTGTTCGAACGCACGTCGCAGACGGCAGGCCCGGTAGACATCATCGTCACCTTCGACCTGCCCCAGGGAACGCAGCGCCTGGCAGGCACACTCCTGCCCTTGCCCGCCGGATACCGTCAGGGCGAGGTCAATGATGATCTGGCGCTGGTTGTGCTGGATACCCCGGCACCGCTGGCTGCGGAGCGCTATTCGCTATACCGCGATACGGACGAGGTGGAGCAGACCGTTCAACTGGTGGGCTATGGCCAGGCTGCAACCGGCGATACCGGTAAGCTCGACATCGCTGGGGCGCCGGTCAAGCGTGCGGGTCTCAATACCTTCGATGCCTTGGGCGAAACCCTGGATTCCATCACCCGGCCCCAGGGGTGGACGACGGAGCCGGGCAGCCAGCTATTGATGGATTTCGATAACGGGACTCCCGAGCAGGATGCCCTGGGGCGCTTGTTCGGTATCAACGATCCGGGACTGGGCGAGAACGAAGTCTTCATCAGCAGCGGCGATAGTGGCGGGCCGGCGTTCATCGATGAACGGATCGCGGGCGTGGCGACCTATGCCGCCTCGCTGCAAAAGGGAAGCGTCGCGCCGGATATCAATCTGAGCGTCGACAGCAGTTTCGGTGAGGTCGCCGGGTTTCAGCGGGTGTCGCATCATACGCAGTGGATCGACACGACGGTGCGGGACAGCCTGCCTCAGGCCCCCAGTCGCCCCGAAGAGGTGGAACTGCGCATCGTCGAAGGCAATGCCGCCACGACCCTGGCCTATTTCCTAGTGCAGTTGCCCAATCCGCCGGCCCAGGGGGCCAGCGTCGGCTATCGCACCGTGGATGGTACGGCAGTGGCGGGTGAGGATTATTTCTCCGTAGCGGACACCTTGGTGCTCTACCCGGGAGAATCGCACGCGGTGGTACCCGTCGAGATTATCGGTGACACGCTGATCGAAGGCGACGAGACGTTTGCGCTGGAAATTTTCAATCCGCGCGGGGGACGTTTCGCCAATGGTCAGGAGGTCCTGCGGGCCGAGCGGACCATCGTGGACGACGATGGGGTGGAACTGATGGGCAATGCCGAAAGCCAGGAGTCCTGGTTCGCCTGATACCGCTTAATCAATGAAGCCGAACTTTAATGGATCTAGGGGTGCCGCCGCCGCGAGCGCAGCATATACAGCAGCGAGCGTCCGGCGAAAGCGAGAAATACCGGGCCGCCTGCCAGCAGGTAGAAGTAATAGGTGACGAAGCGCCAGATCAGAATGGCGGCGGCAGCGCTCTGCTTGCCGATCACCGGCGCGAGCAGTGCCGAGGATGTCAGCTCGGCGCCGCCTGCGCCGCCCGGCAGCAAGCTGAGCTGGCCGGCCGCCATCGACAGCATCTGTACCAGAAACGTCCAGGCCCAGTCGATGCTCTGCCCCAGCCCGGTGACCGCCAGGTAGAGCACGCTATAGCGCAGCAGCCAGTGGCCCGCGCTGAGCAGAAACACCAGCAATAGCGTGCGTCGCGGCAAGCGCAGGGTTTCGATCAGCGAGTTGCGAAAGTGCAGCAGCCGGCGGGCGAGCCCGAAGCGGGTCTTGTGGCGGACCTTGAGCCGGCGCAGCCAGTGCCCCGTCACTTTCAGCAGGCGTGAGTAGTGGCGCAACATCAGGCCGAGAAACACCAGCCCGCTGAGCAGCAGCAGTACGGGCAGTCCCACCAGCCAGCCGATTCGCAGGTCGATGGCCTCGATGATCACGTACAGCGCGACGCCGGTCAGTGCCGACAGGAAAAACAGCAGGTCGGTGAGCTGGTCGACGGCGAACACTCCCGAGGCCTGGGCGGGACGCACCCCGTGCCGGGCCAGCAGGCTCAGCAGCACCACCGGCCCGCCCGTGCCGCCGGGGGTCGCGCAGTAGGCGAATTCGGTAGACATCACGATGCCCAGTGCTCTGGGCTGACCGAGCCTGCCGGCCCGGCCCGCAAGCAGTAGGCGCAGGCGCAGAGCATTGATGTTCCAGCAGATCAGGATCAGTCCCAGCATGAACAGCAACTGATCCAGCGGGAACGTGCGTAGCTGAGCCAGCAGACCGTGCCCACCCAGCAGCAGCGGAATGGACAGCGCCGCGATCAGCCCCACGCCCAGGAGCAGTAAGGTACGTTTCATGCCGTGGCGCGTTCCTTGAGCTGCCGCGTCCCTTGCTGATGTTCCAGCCAGTCGATCTTGGTGATCGGCTGGCGGCCTTCGGCGATCAATCGGGCCAGGGTCTTCAGCCAGTAGTCGCGCACCTGGGCATGACGCATGTCGATAGGATGCAAGCCCAGCCGTAGCAGAGGGGCCGTGCGCTGCCGGCGACGGCGGCTCTCGTTGACCAGGTGGGACATGCCGCGCCGCCAGGCGCTGCGCGCACTCCATACCAGTCCCGGGGCATCGATGCGGGTGAAGTCGGGAAGCTGGTACAGATGCTGGAGATCGCTGGTGTAGCGAAAGGGCCGCTGGGCGAGGGCACGCCGGGTGCCGGGGCTCATCAGCCAGGCCGGGGCCACGAAACCGGACAGCGGCCAGCCATGATCGCGGAACATCTCGATGCCGGCATCCAGGCGCGTCAGTGCCGCGGCCTCGTCGAGGGCGTAGAACTCGCCCTCGACGGTATACAGGCGGCGCATGAAGACGTCGCGTGGCGTGCGCGGCGGCGGGGCGTCATCGCAATGATAGTAGCCATGTAGCACCAACTCGTCGCCGGCAGCCAGACGCGCATCAAGCCGGGCGCGGAAGGCGCTGTCCTGGCGACAGTCGTGCTGGTGGTGGAATTCGGGCACCACCAGCCAGGTCAGCGGAATCGGCCCCACCTGCCGGGCCAGGGCGTCGACATCACGCACGAAGTCGCGGTAATCGGCCCAGGTCGCCGGCGTGACGTCGTGCAGCACCAGGGCCAGGAAGCGTTCAGCCATGGGCGGCCTCCATACTCGCGATCCGGCCCGTCAGTTCCCGGTAATGGCCGAGCAGACCTTCGACGACCACCTGCCAGTCATAGTGGCGCTCGACATGGCGCCGGGCCTGAGAGCGCATCGCCGCGATATCGCCGGCGAACAGTTCACGCACTGCCTGGGCCATGGCCTCGGGGCGGTGCGGCTCGCACAACAGGCCGCATGCGTGTGGAACGTTCTCGGCCAGCGCACCGGCGCGTGCCGCGACGACCGGTATGCCGCTGGCCATGGCCTCCAATGCCACCAGGCCGAAGGTTTCCTCGGTGCCGGCATGCAATAGGGCGTCGCTGCTGGCCAGCCAGCGCGCGACATTGGCGGCCGGGGTGTAATCGAATACGGTCACGTTGCCTGGGACGCGGGTCGGCATCTGCGGGCCGATCAGCAGCAGATGATAGCCTTCGCCGAGCCGGCGCGCGGTCTCGAGCAATTCCTGAATGTTCTTCTCGGGGCCGGCGCGCCCGACAAAGATCAACAGTCGGGTGCCCTCCGCGAGGTTCAGGCTGTCCCGCAGGGCGGGATCGCGATGGCGGGGATGAAAGGTCTCGAGATCCACCCCGAGCGGCTGTACCGATACCTGCTCGAGCCCCAAGCGATGCAAGTCATCGGCCATGATTCGGCTGGGTGCCAGGATGCGGTCGAAGCGGCTGTACAAGCGTCTGACATAGCCCTCGGCACGCGGCGTAGCCCAGGCGCCGAAAAACTTCCCCATCAGGCGGGGAAGATCGGAGTGATAGAAGCCCACCACCGGGACGCCGAGGCGCTGGCCGGCATCCAGCGCGGCCCAGGCGGTCACGTAGGGATCGCCGGCCTCGATGATATCCGGATGCAGCTGTTCCAGCTTTTGCCGCCAGGCCCGGCGGTGCAGTGGAAAGCGATAGCCGTGTCCGAAGGGCAGCGGGGGGGAGGGAATGCCATGCACATGCCCCTCACGGCGCGATTCCCGGTCTGGAACCAACAAGTCGTAGGTAACGTCGGGGTATCCCGCGAGGCGGCGCTGTTTGGCCTCGAGATAGGTTCGCACACCGCCGCTGGCGGGCGCGTAGAACATGGTGACATCGGCAATATGCAACGTGCCGCTCCTTGCCTGAGAGCCTGCTCAAGTTCGCCTGAGTTTCAAACCCAACCCTCCTCCGCCAAGAGGCGGAGGAGGGTTGGGCAACCTCAGACGGCGGGACGTGCGACCAGCGAACGCGTGGCTTCGCGGGCTTCGGTCAGGATCACCTGGGTGGTATCGCCGAGCTTGTAGCGCAACTCGCCTTCGATCTGGATGCGGCCTTCCTTGTCGTCGATGGCGACCTTGTCGCGGTCGCTGTGCAACAGGGGGGCGGGAACGAAGGCTGTCGCGCCGTTGGCGGTCAGGCGTACGCGCATGCCACCACGCCGGATATCGATGATCTCGGCCTCGAATGTCTGGCCTTCCGTGGCGGCGGGCGTCAGATAGCGCACATACAGCCAGTCCTTGACGTCGCGCTCGGCCATGCGATTGAGGCGGCGACGCTCGGTGAGCTGTTCGGTCAGCGCGGCGCTGGCCTCGGCGGGGGCGCTTTCCTGCTTGAGCACGCGCTTGATCAAGCGATGGTTGACCATATCGCCGTACTTGCGGATCGGCGAAGTCCAGGTGGCATAGGCCGCCAGTCCCAGGCCGAAATGCGGCCCCGGCTGCGCAGACATGTTGGTATAGCCCTGGAAACGCCGCAGACGCGCGTCCAGCCAGGCGTCCTGGCGCTCGTCGAGAGAGCGGCGCAGGTCGCGGTAGCGCTCGAGCTCCAGCAGCTGCTCGCGCTCGGCGACGATCTCCTGAGTGGCCAGAAACTCCAGCGCCTGGTCGGCTTTCTCGGGCTCGAAGGCGCGGTGCACGTTGAAGATGCCGTGACCGATCCGCTCGGCGAGCAAATCCGCGCAGCAGGCATTGGCCGCGATCATCGATTCCTCGATCATGCGCTGGGCGACGCGACGCTCCTCGGTGCGAATGGCCAGTACGTTGCCGGCATCATCGAGGTCGAAGACATAATCCGGACGATCCTTGAATACCAGGGCATGCGCCTCGCGCCAGCGGGAGCGGGCCTCGGTCAACTCCGCCAAGGCCTTGAGTTGATCGCCGATATCCTCGCTGGGCGGCTGCCACTCGCCCTGGCCTTCCAGCCAGTCGGAAACATCGTCATATATCAGCCGCGCATGCGAGCGTACGGTGGCGGCGAAAAAGCGGTACTCGCCGAGGCTGCCATCGGCGCCGATGTCCAGGGTACAGGCCAGTGCCGGACGTTCGGCGCCTTCTTTCAGCGAGCACAGATCGTCGGCAAGGATTTCCGGCAGCATGGTGACGTTCTGACCGGGCAGATAGACGGTAAACGCCCGCGTGCGCGCCTCGAGATCCGCCGCATCCCCTTCTTCGACATAGGCGGTGGGGTCGGCGATCGCGACGCTCAGGCGCCAGCCTCCCTCCGCGCGGGACTCGACGCGCAGGGCGTCGTCCATGTCGCGGGTCTTGGGCCCGTCGATGGTGAAGAACGGCGCCTCGGTCAGGTCTTCGCGCTCGAGTCCCTCGTCACGCAGCGGCCAGTCGTCGCCGGCTTGGGGAGAGGCCTGTTCGAGGGCGTGCCGCGCCAATGTCACGCGCCACGGCACCGCCGGGTCGTCGGACTTGGCGACAAGCTCATCGATCTGGGTGAAGAAGCCGCGGTCGTCGGGCTTGAGCGGATGGCGTACCAGACGCGCCACGACCCAGTCGCCATCATTGATGCTGTCCTCCTCGAGGCTGCGCTTGATGCGGGCCTTGAGGACATTGTTGATCAAGGGATGATCGGGCACCACGGCGAGTCGGCCTTCGCGTTTCTGGACGCGGGCGACGAAGCGTTCGAGACCGGCTTCGAGAAGCGTTTCGGGTTCTACGGATTTTTTCTCGCCTTCCTCCTTGAGCACGGCTTCGACGCGGTCGCCATGCAGCACCTGCTTCATGGCGGGCGGGGGGACGAAATAGGAAGCGCCATCCTCGGTCTCGAGGAAGCCGAAGCCTTTATCGGTGCCCTTGATGACACCTTGGACCCGCGGGATCGTCTCGCGAATCTGTTGCTTGAGCTGAGCAAGCAGCGCGTTGTTCTGCAGCATGAGGATAATTTTGGTGGCGGGAGATAGAGTGCCACTATACGGATTCAGGCAGGGCGCGCCAACAGCCAGGAAGCAACCCGACACGCCCTGCGCGACGAGATCAGCTCAGCGCATCGGCCAGGGTGTATTTGCCCTCGAGCAGGCCGAATTCCCGGTTATGCAGTGCGCGTGCCTGAGCCAGGTGGAGCAGGGCATGGGCGACATTGCCCCGCGAGACCCGATTGTCGTCCGCATCCTCCAGACGTGTGGCGACGCGCAGGCTCGCCGGCTCGTCGGTCAACCGGCCGGGCTTGAGGATGACATGCGGCACACGCGCCTGGCGCAGGTGGGCATCGGCGGCGAACTTGGCGGCCATGTAAGGACGCATCTTGGGCGGGGCCGCCAACGGATCCTCGGCGCGTAACGCGCTGACCATGATAAAGCGTGCAATGCTCAGTTGCTCCGCCAGATCGATGGCGCGTATCGCGCCGTGCAGATCGATCAGCAAGGTCTTGCCGGGGCCGGTGTGAGGGCCGGAACCCGCGGCGAAGATGACCTGATCGCAGCCGTAGAACGCGTGACGCAGGCGTCCCTCGAGATCGGCTATCACGGTTTCGATGCCTCGCTCGGCAAACCAGGCCTGCTGGGAGCTGTCGCGAATCATGGCGCGGATCGGCAGGCCCGCCTGATGGGCGATTTCGCAGAACTGACGGCCGATCTGACCGTTGGCGCCGATGACCAGCGTTTTCATGACGGTCTCCTTGAGGTGAGCATTTTACAGGGTGGCTTTTGTGCTTTCCCTTGCATGCGGCCCGCGGGGCCAGGAATCAAGAGAGAAGGCCGGATGCCCGGGTGACGCGCGGGTGTTCAATGCCGGTCGCTGTCGAGCAGTTCGGCGAAGGTGCAGATCTCGCCGCAGTGATCCGGTGCGTAGCCTGGTAGCTTGTCGATCTTCGCCAGAAACTCCCTCGAGGCCACCAGCGCAAGCAACTGACGGATGTTTTGCTGCGGGAGACGATCCTTGTGACACACCAGCAGATAGTGCTCGGTGGTCAGGTCGAGAAATTCAAGGCCGAACTGGGCGGCGGCGGCCTCGACGCCGAAACCGGCATCGGCCATCCCGGCGGCGACATAGGCGGCTACCGCGGTGTGGGTGAACTCCTCGTATTCGGCACCGCGGATCTGGCGCTCGGCGATGCCGTGCTCATCGAGCAGCAGGTTGAACAGGATGCGTGTCCCCGAGTGCCGGTTACGGTTGATGAAACGAACGTCGCCGCCGGTCAGGTCCTCGAGACGGGTAATCGCCTGTTGAGCGTCGCGACGAAGGATCAGCCCCTGCTTGCGGGTGACGAAGCGGATCACCCGCAAATTCTCGAGGTCGAGTTGATGCTGGTAGATCGCCATGACTTGTGACGCCAATCGCGGGCAGGCCGGGAGATGGAAGCTGGCAAGGTCGGATTCGCCCGAAGCCAGCGCGCTCAAGGCATCCGCTGGATTGGTATATTGCAGATCCAGTTCGACCCGGTCGGAGAAATCCGCCAGTAGCGCCACCGCATAGCCGTGGCTGGCATGCAGGCGCAGCACCGGATGAGCGCCGGTGAACAGTTGCTGGAGTTGAATGTTGAGTTCGGAGGCCATGCTGTCGATTTGTGGCCCCAGGCGCGCCTTGATTCGTTGCTCGGACCATAACAGCGTCTCTCCGAGGGGCGAGAGCTGGGTGCCGTGACCCTTGCGCATTACCACCAGCGGCAGGCCGAAGAAGTCATGGCCGCGCTTGAAGAGGTTCCAGGCATGGCGGTAGGAAATTTGTGCCTGCTGTGCAGCCAACGTCAGTTTCCCGCAATCGCGCACGCCTTTAAGCAAGTGAAAGAGAGCGGGATCGAATAGCTCGCCGGTCTCGGTCTTGAATCGCCAGGCGGGGGATATCTGCAGTTTCTTGCTATGCATTATTGTTCATATTTGTGGGGCTTTTAAGGCGTGCTATTTTCAATAAATAGCCTATTGAGCCCCTGACAATTAAGCAAGCTTGTTCATAGGTTGCGAAGCACAGGTACAGTCGCTCAGCGACATGCGCACGCCGCGATGGGTGATTCGCGCAGGCCTTGGGCGATGTTTACTTGAATGACAATAATCAGCTTGATGAGAGCCTAGCCATGACGCCTTCCGGCATACGCCAGCCGCAGGCGTGGACCCACGAGTCGCTTCAGCGGGAAGTCGATGCGCTGAAGAACGAGCCCGGGGCCATGCTGCCGATACTCCACGCGATCCAGGACCGCTTCGGCTACATTCCCGATGCTGCCGTGCCGATCATTGCCGAAACGTTGCGCCATACCCGCGCCGAGGTTCACGGCATCATCAGTTTCTATCATCACTTCCGCAGACATCCGGTAGGCAGCCATGTGGTGCAGGTGTGTCGTGCCGAAGCCTGTCAGTCCATGGGCAGCCGTCAGCTCGAAGCCCACGTCAAGCAGCAGCTGGGCGTGGATTACCACCAGACCAGCCGTGACAACGAATTCACCCTCGAGCCGGTATATTGCCTGGGCAACTGCGCCTGCGGCCCGTCCATCCGCGTGGATGACCATGTCCATGGCCGAATGACCGCCGCGAAATTCGACCGCCTGGTGGACCGGCTCACCACCTCGGTTCTGGAGGTGCAGTGATGCCCGTGACGGTTTATGTGCCCCGTGATACCACTGCCCTGGCCATGGGCGCCGACGAGGTGGCCGCGCTGATCGAGCAGGCGGCGAAGCGCCGCAATCGGGATATCAAGTTGATCCGCAACGGCTCGCGTGGCCTGTTGTGGCTGGAGCCAATGGTCGAGGTCGAGACGGCGGAAGGCCGTGTCGCCTATGGCCCGGTGGAGCCGGACGATGTCGCCGGCCTGGTCGAAGCGGGCCTGTTCGATGGCAGGGCGGAACATCCGCTGGCCCAGGGGCTGACCGATGAAATTCCCTACCTGAAGCGCCAGCAACGTCTGACCTTCTCGCGCATCGGCCTCACGGATCCGCTGTCCCTCGACGACTACCGGGCCCACCGCGGTTTCGCCGGGCTGGAAAAAGCCCTGAAGATGCAGCCCCAGGCGATCGTCGAGGAGGTTAAAGGCTCCGGCCTGCGTGGGCGCGGCGGCGCCGCCTTTCCCACCGGTATCAAGTGGCAGACCGTCCACGACGAGCCTGAAGGCCAGAAATATATCGTCTGCAACGCGGACGAGGGCGACTCCGGCACGTTCGCCGACCGGCTGGTGATGGAATGCGACCCGTACATGCTGATCGAGGGCATGACCATTGCCGGATTGGCGGTGGGTGCCACGCAGGGTTACATCTATCTGCGCTCGGAATATCCGCTCGCCCATCGAATCTTCAATGTAGCCCTCAAGCGCGCCTACGAGGCCGGTTACCTGGGTAACGACATCCGCGGCAGCGGCAAGCATTTCGATCTGGAAGTGCGCCTCGGTGCCGGCGCCTATATCTGCGGCGAAGAGACCTCCCTGCTGGACAGTCTCGAAGGCAGGCGCGGCATGGTGCGCGCCAAGCCGCCGCTTCCCGCGATCAAGGGCCTGTTCGGCCGGCCGACGGTGGTCAACAACGTGCTGTCCCTGGCCGCTATCCCGTTCATCCTCGACCAGGGCGCGCAGGCCTACGCCGACTATGGCATGGGCAGGTCGCGCGGCACGCTGGCTCTCCAATTGGCGGGCAACGTCAAACGCGGCGGGCTGGTGGAGCTGGCGTTCGGCACTACCTTACGCGAACTGATGGAAGACTTCGGCGGCGGCACCTTGAGCGGCCGACCATTGAAAGCCGTCCAGGTCGGTGGTCCGCTGGGCGCCTATCTGCCCGACAGCCAGTGGGACAGCCCCATCGACTACGAGGCCTTCGCATCCTTCGGCGGCGTGGTCGGCCATGGCGGCGTGGTGATGTTCGACGACAGCGCGGACATGGGCGAGCAGGCCCGCTTCGCCATGGAGTTCTGCAGCGTCGAATCCTGCGGCAAGTGCACGCCTTGTCGCGTCGGCGCCGTGCGCGGCGTGGAGGTGATCGATCGTATCCTCGCCGACCGTATCCACGCCGACAGCGACCCTGAAGCCAATCTCGAACTTCTGTCCGATCTCTGCGAAACCATGGTGGACGGCTCGCTGTGCGCCATGGGCGGGATGACGCCTTTCCCCGTGCAGAGCGTGATGAAGCATTTCCCGGACGACCTGACACACCGGCAAGCCGGACCCCGTGGAGGCACGCCATGTTGAGCTATTTCGATCCCCAGCAGTTCGACCCCAGCCAGAACCGCATCGAGCCCAATCCGACGCATTTCGACCGGGGCCATTTCGACCGCGACCTGGGCACACCGGCCCGGCTCGCCGAAAAACGTGTCGCCATGACGGTCGATGGAGTGGACATCAGCGTGCCGGAAGG
The DNA here is from genome assembly GCF_054602495.1 of Halomonas sp. WWR20. Taxonomy (NCBI): domain Bacteria; kingdom Pseudomonadati; phylum Pseudomonadota; class Gammaproteobacteria; order Oceanospirillales; family Halomonadaceae; genus Halomonas; species Halomonas sp. WWR20. Next base: position 175,841 of record NZ_JBTRHR010000006.1, on the reverse strand, counting down.
GACGTCGGTCATGCGCGCGGCGGCCCTGGCGGGCATTACCATTCCCAAGCTGTGTGCCTCCGATAACCTGGAAGCCTTCGGCTCCTGCCGTCTGTGCGCCGTTGAGATCGAGGGGCGTCGCGGCTATCCCGCGTCCTGTACCACGCCGGTAGCCGAAGGCATGGCAGTGACTACCCAGACCGGCAAGCTGGCCAAGCTGCGACGCAACATCATGGAGCTGTATATCTCCGACCATCCGCTGGATTGCCTGACCTGTCCCGCCAATGGCGACTGCGAGCTACAGGACATGGCGGGTGCGGTGGGCCTGCGGGAAGTGCGTTACGGCTTCGATGGCGCCAATCATCTGGCCGCGGAAACCGACGACTCCAATCCCTATTTCAGCTTCGACCCCAGCAAGTGCATCGTCTGCTCCCGCTGCGTGCGGGCCTGTGCAGAGGTCCAGGGCACCTTTGCCCTGACCATCGACGGGCGCGGTTTCGACTCCAAGGTTGCCGCCGGTCAGGACGAGGCCTTCATGGACTCCGAGTGCGTGTCCTGCGGTGCCTGCGTGCAGGCCTGTCCCACCTCGACGCTGATGGAAAAGAGCGTGATCGAGGTCGGCGTGCCGGAGCACAGCGTGGTGACCACCTGCGCCTACTGCGGCGTGGGCTGCTCCTTCAAGGCGGAGATGAAAGGCGACCAACTGGTGCGGATGGTGCCGTACAAGGGCGGCGATGCCAATCACGGCCACTCCTGCGTGAAGGGGCGCTTCGCATTCGGCTACGCCACCCACAAGGACCGCATCAAGGCGCCGATGATCCGCGAGTCCATCGACCAGCCCTGGCGTACCGTGTCGTGGGAAGAAGCCATCGAATTTTCCGCCAGACGCCTCCGGGAGACCCAGGCGAAGCACGGTCGCGAGAGCATCGGCGGCATCACCTCGTCGCGCTGCACCAACGAAGAGACCTATCTGGTCCAGAAGCTGATCCGCGCCGCCTTCGGCAACAACAACACCGATACCTGCGCGCGGGTGTGCCACTCGCCCACCGGCTACGGCCTCAAGACCACCCTGGGCGAGTCCGCCGGCACCCAGACCTTCGACTCGGTGATGAAGGCCGACACCATTCTGGTGATCGGCGCCAACCCCACCGACGCCCACCCAGTGTTCGCCTCGCAGATGAAGCGCCGCCTGCGCCAGGGCGCCACGCTGATCGTCGCCGACCCGCGGCGGATCGACCTGCTCAAGACGCCCCACGGCGGCAGGAGCCTGCACCTGCCGCTCAAGCCGGGTACCAACGTGGCGCTGGTGAATTCGCTGGCCCATGTGGTGGTGACCGAAGGGCTGGAAGACGCCGACTTCATCGCGAAACGCTGCGACAGCGACGCCTACCAGCGCTGGCGTGACTTCATCCAGGAAACCCAGAACTCCCCGGAAGCCCTCGAGACCGTGACCGGCGTGCCTGCCGTGCAGGTCCGCGAGGCGGCCCGCGCCTACGCCAACGCCGCCAACGGGGCGATCTACTATGGCCTGGGCGTCACCGAGCACAGCCAGGGTTCGACCATGGTGATGGGCATCGCCAACCTCGCCATGGCCACCGGCAACATCGGCCGCGAGGGTGTCGGGGTCAATCCGCTGCGCGGCCAGAACAACGTCCAGGGCTCCTGCGACATGGGCTCGTTTCCCCACGAACTGCCGGGCTACCAGCACGTCGCCGATCCCGCTGTGCGCGAGAAGTTCGAGACGCTCTGGCACACCACCATCGACGACGAACCGGGGCTGCGCATTCCCAACATGTTCGACGCCGCCATCGCCGGCACCTTCAAGGGGCTCTACGTCCAGGGCGAGGACATCGCCCAGTCCGATCCCAACACCCAGCATGTCGAGGCGGCGCTGACCGCGCTGGACTGCCTGATCGTGCAGGACATCTTCCTCAACGAGACCGCCAAGTACGCCCATGTGCTGCTGCCCGGCTCCACGTTCCTGGAGAAGAACGGCACCTTCACCAATGCCGAGCGGCGCATCAACCGCGTGCGCAAGGTGATGCCGCCGGTGGCCGGCAAGGAGGACTGGGAGGTCACCCAGGCGCTGTCCAACGCGCTGGGCTACCCGATGCACTATACCCACCCCTCCGAGATCATGGATGAAATCGCCCAGTTGACACCGACCTTCACCGGCGTCAGCTATGCCAGGCTCGAGGAGCTGGGCAGCATCCAGTGGCCGTGCAACGACGCCTTCCCCGACGGCACCCCGACCATGCACGCGCTGGACTTCCCCATCGGCAAGGGCAACTTCGCCATCACCGAATACGTCGCCACCGAGGAGCGCGCCAGCCGACGCTATCCACTGCTGCTGACCACCGGGCGCATCCTCAGCCAGTACAACGTCGGCGCTCAGACGCGACGCACCCACAACAGCCTGTGGCACCACGAAGACGTGCTGGAGATCCACCCGAGCGATGCGGAACTGCGCGGTGTCCGCGATGGCGACTGGCTGGGAATCGCCAGCCGCGTGGGCCAGACTGTGCTGCGCTGCAAGATCAGTGAGCGCATGCAACCGGGCGTGGTCTACACGACATTCCACCATCCGGGCAGCGGCGCCAACGTGATCACCACCGACAACTCCGACTGGGCCACCAATTGTCCCGAGTACAAGGTGACCGCCGTGCAGGTGGAGAAAGTCACCCAGCCCTCGCAGTGGCAGAAGCAGTTCCGGCACTTCGACGAGCGCCAGCAGGCCCATCTCGGACAGTTCGCAGAGGCTTCCGTCACCGCGCTCAAGTGATCACCTAGAAATCATATCGCCGGGGGACTACCTGATGAGCGATCAGCAATTGCAGAACTTGGTCAAGATGGTCAATCAGATCGCCGCCCACCAGCACGGTGATGAAACGCAGTCTGCGCAGCGCGTGGCGACACACCTGCAGAAATTCTGGGCGCGCAGCATGAAGGCGCAGATCATCGCTTACCTGGACGACGACGGCTCGGACCTGTCGCCGTTAGCGCGGGAGGCCGTGGTACATCTGAGAGAGATACGCCTGAGAGAACGCCCGAAAGAGGCACGCCAGGCGGGCTGAAGCAGGCCCGGCGCAGCGAGCGTCCGGGCCGAATGCAACCAATCGGGCACGAGCGTTCTTGGTCAACTGGCAGGCGGCTTCGAGCGTCGTGAAAGCGTTCCCTTCAGCCTGGCTGTCGATAGCGCCCCCGTTGCGATTACGCTCAAGGCGATGCGGATCGATCGCCGTCGCCGGAGGTTTCCAGCCGGCGCAGTTGCTGCCACAACTCGCGACGCAGGTCCCCGATACGCGGCGCCTCGTCACTGGCAAAGGGTAATGGCCGAGTCATGCGCAGGGTGCGCAACCCCAGGCGCGCGGTGAGCAGGCCGGCACCCAGCCCTTGTCCTGCCCGGGAGGAGAGCTTGCCGGCCAGGTTCATCGAAAGAAGGTCCATGCCGGCGTCGCTGGCCATCTCGCTGGCACCGGCAAACGCCATGTTGCGTAGCACGGCGCGAAACAACTTGAGGCGACTGGTGTAGCCGAGCTCCAGGCCATACAGCGCGGCAAGCCGGTCGATCAATGCAATGTTGCGCCAGGCCACCAGCAGCATGTCCACCAGGGTCAGCGGGCTGACCGCAACCATTACCGCGGTTTCGCCGGCCATGCGCGTCACCAGCCGGCGCGCTTGCCGATCACGAGGGGCGAGCAAGTGGTGGGCCAGTAGGGTCCGGGTCTCCTGGGCATCGTGATGCGGCTGATGGGCCGCTAGAAAGGCCTGCCAGTGCGGATGATCCGAGTCGAGCCCCATCTGCTGGCGCAATTGCTCGGCCAGGGACATTGCGGCCTGATCGGCGTCCGTGTTCTCCAGGCGTTCACGTAACTGCACATGGCGGCGCAGACGGCGCAGGCGCCAGAGTTCGCGCAGCAGCGCGGCGCTACCCAGTCCCACGGCGAACAGGGCGAGGACGCCCCAGGCCCCGGCCAGCCAGTCGCCGCCTAACGCTGATTCGTAGAGGGTGCGCGCCGCCTCGACAGCCCCCAGGGTCAGGCTGCCGCCGAGGAGGAGTGCCAGCCCCCAGCGCCGTTTACGGGGACGGGCGAGCGCCGCGTCGAGTTCGACCTCGGCAGGTACTTCCTCTTCCAGCGGCTTCGAGGCAAGCATGGGAGAAAAAGTCTCGGCCGGGCGCGGATCGGCCCGCACGAAGGTTTCCTCATTCAGCGTAAAGCGTTGGCCCGGGCGGGGATCGCTCATGTCAGTTTATCTCCAATCAGCCAGTCGAGGGCGGCATCCATGCGGATATGCGGCAGGCGATCTTCCTCGGGCAACGGCGGGCGAAAGGCCGTGAAATCGAAACCCTGACGCGCCCAGAAAGCCGGATCGGGGAGACGAGGGGGCACCTCGCCGGGAAACAGCAGCACGTCCTCGCCGGCCAGGGTGGTGCCGCGTAGCGCCGGTGAGCGCTTGCCGTCGATGTTGACTTCGCGTGTCTGCGTAGCCCGTACCGAGGCCAGCGACAGTGCGCGTACCGGCACGTCGGCATAGCGTAAATCCTTGAGCGGCTCGGCGAGCAGCGACTCCAGCAGCGCGACGAGATTGCCATGTTGTTCCGGCGTGACATGGTCGGCCTTGGTGGCGGCAATCGCCAGCCGGTCGATACGCGGGGCGAACATACGATTGAGAAGGCTGCGCTTGCCGTAGTCGAAGCTCTTCATCAGCGTGGCGAGCGCCCGGGAGAGGTCTTCGAAGCGCTCCGGTCCGGCATTCAGGGCGCCGAGCACGTCGACCAGCACGATCTGGCGGTCGAAGCGGCGAAAATGCTCGCGGTAGAAAGGCTTGACGATACGCTGCTGATAATGCGCGAAGCGCCGCGCCAGGGTGCGGTAGACGCTATTCTCGGGCAGCGCCTCGAGTGTTTTTCGTTGCGTCTCGACAGCGCCGGGAAGCGGAAAGAACTGCAGCACCGGGGCGCCTTCCAGTTCGCCCGGCAGCAGGAAACGCCCCGGTTGCAGATCCGCAAAGCCGACTTCGCGGGCGCGTCTGAGGCCCACCGCATAGTGTTCGGCAATCGTCGCCAGCTGATGCTCATCGGCCTCGGCGGCCGGGTCGAGCGCGGCGACGGCGTCCAGCCAGTCTTGCGACAGGGCGCTGCGTTCGGCGCCCAGAGTGTGCTGCTGACGCTCGCTCCAGCTCAGGTAATCGTGTTCGAGCAAGGGCAGGTCGAGCAGCCATTCGCCGGGATAGTCGATCAGGTCCAACGTTAACGTGGCCGTATCGCCCAGCAGCCCTCTGCCACGTCGGGTACGGTGGCGCAGGATGAGACGCAGCTCGCTGATGCCGCGGGTCGGCTCCGGCCAGTGAGGCGGCGTGGCGGAGAGCGAATGCATGGCCGCGTCGTAGGGGAAGCGTGGAATGCCGAGATCCGGCTGGGCGGTTCGCTGCGCACCGAGCAGACGGCCTTCGCGCGCAGCGCGGAACAGGTCGAGTTGGGCCGAAATGCCGGCATGGCGCAGCTGGTAGACGAGCGAGGTCAGAAACGCCGTCTTGCCGGCTCGGGAAAGGCCGGTGACGGCTAGGCGCAGCTGACGGTCGCGGCCGCGCTCGAGCAGGTTGGAGAGTTCCTGGGTCAGGTGACGACGCATTGAAGATTCCACTGAGAGTGCAGGCTTTAATGTGCGGCCAGAAAGCCGAGGAGACAAGGCCGGCGGAGGGAGAGGGCGAAACGGCCCCGCCGGAAGGGCTCCCGGCGGGGTTCATTGGCTGAGGGGAATCAGCCGGCAAAGGCGATATAGATGACGGCGACCATGACCAGCAGTAGTACACCCACGACCTTGGCGCCTTTCCAGGGCGTCAGGTCGACTTCGCCGCTGTCTTCATGCACCCAGGCGGTGGTACGTGGGCGCAGCTTGCCAACGGCCAGCATGAACAGCACCAGCACGACGAACACCCCGGCCACGAAGTGGTACTGATTGGTGAGTTCGAGAATGCCATTGAAGGGCGGCAGGAAATATCCCGCGGCGATCAGCAGGCAACCGCCGATCAGGCCGATCTTGGCGGCGATGGCGGGCACGCGCTTGGTCAGCAGGCCCACCAGCACGACGGCCAGGATGGGGATGAAGTAGATCGCGTTCATGGTCTGCAGGTAGCCGAACAGACTTTCCTGTCCTGCCAGCAACGGGGCGATGATCATGGCGGCGAAGGCCATGATCCAGCCGAATATCTTGCCTACCCGAACGACCTGTTCCTCGCTGGCGTTCTTGTTGAGAGCGCCCTTGTAGAGGCCCAGGCTGAACAGGGTGGTGGTGCTGTTGAGTGCCGAGTTGAACGACGACAGGATGGCGCCGACCATGACCGCGGCAAAGAAGCCGGTGAGATAGGGCGGCAGAACGTTGAATACCAGGTGCCCGTAGGCTTCGTCGGGGCGTACGCCTTCATCGGCATACAGGTGATAGGCGATGATGCCGGGCAGTACCAGGTACAGCGGCCCGAGCAGCTTGAAGAAACCGGTCAGCAGCACGCCTTTCTGGCCTTCGGCGAGATCCTTGGCGGCGAAGGTGCGCTGAATGATCTGCTGGTTGGTGGTCCAGTAGAAGAGGTTGATCAGGAACACTCCGGTGAACAGAGTGGCGAAGGGAACCTGCTGGTCATCCTGACCAATCGAGTTGAGCATCTGCGGCTCGGATTCCTTGAGCGTCTGCCAGCCCGCCATGATGCCGGTATCGCCACTGACCGCTTGCAGCCCGAAGTAGACGATGACGAAGCCGCCGATCAACAGTCCGACGCCGTTGAGTGTGTCGGAGACGGCAACGGTGCGCAGCCCGCCGAACAGGGCGTAGATCGAGCCGATCAGGCCGACGACCCAGACCGTGCCCCAAAGCAGCGTGGTATCCGACTCGATGCCGGTCAGGCCCGGCAGGTCGAGCATGCCCTGCAGGCCCACTGCTCCGGAATAGAGAATGATGGGCAACAGGATGACGGCATAGGCCAGCAGGAAGATGATGTTACAGATCAGTTGAGTGCCGGCATCGAAGCGGATTTGCAACAGCTGCGGCACGGTGGCGATGCCGCTGCGTAAAAAGCGCGGCAGGAAGAACAGCGCCAGTAGCACCAATGCCACTACCGCCACCACTTCCCAGGCCATCACGCTCAGGCCGTCGACGAAGGCCGCGCCGTTCAGGCCGACCATCTGCTCGGTGGACAGATTGGTCATCAGCAGCGAACCGGCGATCAGCGGGAAGGTCAGGCTACGTCCGGCGAGAAAGTAACCCCGGGTGCTGCTGTGGTCGTCGCGGCGGGTGATGATCCAGGTGATCAACGCCACGAGCCCCGTGAAGAAGAAAAACGAGATCAGAGTGAGAGCATGCATATCGTCGAGTCCTTTTGACGTATGGAACTGAGCGATGCGTCAGTCGTTATCGGCGCGGACAGGGAGCTCTCCTGTCGAGCCTTCAGTGCGGTCGTTTGGCGAAACGCCATGCCACGAGGCGGCCGTCCGTACTGGCGGTTTATGTCGGTAACCTAATCAAACAATAGCCAAGTGTAGCCGTTTGGTCCGGTTACGCTACTTTGTCGGACTTAACGTTGACAATGTATGTGTAAGTCCCGATGGCGCTCATGGTAAACCGTTTGGCTTCGATAATCGAACGTCTGAATGTCTGGACAGGAGGGCGATTGCATTGGCATTGGCACGCCTCGAAAACGTTGGAGCCGTCCGCGGCGCGATACTGATAGCAGCGGGGGTTATCGGTCGGTTTCAACGTGTAGTGCCAATAACGGGCCCACTATGTTGTGTCTTCCTGCCTGAAATTATCTATATAGAGTATTAGTCAGGCGATGATTTCTTGACGTGGGAGGGGGTTCGCTCCTGTCATGTCAGGCTAGTATGTCGCGTCTTTTCAAGGTGGTTATCCTGATAGGGCCACCGCTTGTCTTCCTTGTCCGGGAGGTTCTGCAATGAGGCTTCCGGGCCTGTTTTTCGAGAAATTTCCGGAGACCCCGCATGAGCGCTCCCGCCGAAGCCGTCAAGATGTCGAATCAAGTGCCGCTGCAGGCGCCATCCCGCGATATCTGGGATGCCAAGTACCGTCTCAAGGATCGTCATCGGCATCCGGTCGATCAGGATTTGCAGGCGACCTTCGATCGCGTGGCGCGGGCGTTGGCCGAGGTCGAGGGGGACCAGGCTGGTGTCTGGCTGCCCAAGTTCCGCTGGGCGCTGGAGAACGGTGCCATTCCCGCCGGGCGTATCCTCTCGAATGCCGGAGCCGACGCCTACAAGCCGGCGGTGAGCCTGATCAACTGCACGGTCTCGCGGGCGATCCACGACTCGATGCAGGACATTCTAAGCTCGGTGGTGGATGCCGGCATGACGCTCAAGGCGGGCTGTGGCATCGGCTACGATTTTTCCACGCTGCGGCACAAGGGGGCTTTCGTGTTCGGTGCCGGGGCCGGTACCAACGGTCCGCTGGCCTTCATGGATATTTTCGACAAGATGTGCTTCACCGTGGCCTCGGCGGGCGGGCGCCGTGGCGCGCAGATGGGGACTTTCGACATCGGTCATCCCGATGTCGAGGCGTTCATCAAGGCCAAGCGTGAACCCGGACGCTTGCGCCAGTTCAACCTGAGCCTGCTGATCACCGACGAGTTCATGGAGGCGGTGAAGAACGACACCGACTGGCCGCTGGCTTTCCCGCTGCATGCAGGAGAAAAGGACGATGTGCAACCCGAGGATCTCGTCTACCGCGACTGGCCGGTAATCGAGGACGGCTACACGCTTGACGACCAGGGCCGCGTGGCCTGCCGGATCGTCGAGGTGATCAAGGCGCGCGAGCTGTGGGACACCATCATGAGTTCCACCTACGACTTCGCCGAGCCGGGTTTCATCCTGATCGACCAGGTCAACCGCATGAATAACAACTGGTTCTGCGAGGATATCCGCGCCACCAATCCATGCGGTGAGCAACCACTTCCGCCAGAAGGTGCTTGCCTGCTGGGTTCGGTGAACCTGACTCGTTTCGTCATCGAGCCGTTTAGCGACAACGCGCGCTTCGATTGGGAGCGCTATCGCCAGGTGGTGGCGATCTTTACCCGCATGCTCGATAACGTCGTCGAGATCAGCGGATTGCCGCTGCCCGGCCAGCGTAAGGAACTGGCAGCCAAACGCCGTCACGGCATGGGCTTTCTGGGGCTGGGCTCGACCCTGACGATGCTCAGGATTCCCTATGGCTCGCAGGAGTCGCTGACGTTTACCGACGAAGTCAGTCAGGTTCTGGCCATCGAAGGCTGGAAACAGGCCCTCGAACTCGCCCGTGAAAAGGGCATGGCGCCGATTCTCGCCGAGGCGTTCGAGATCACGCCCAAGATGCTACGCGAGCGTCCCGAGCTGGCCCGCGACGGCTATGAAGTGGGCGACACGCTGCCCGGGCGACTCCTGCACGCGCGTTACAGCCGCTATATGCAGAAGATCGCCGAGGTGGAGCCCGAGCTGGTGACGGCACTCGCCGAGCATGGCGCGCGCTTCACTCATCATTCGTCGATCGCCCCCACCGGCACCATTAGCTTGTCGTTGGGCAATAATGCCTCCAACGGCATCGAGCCGTCGTTCTCGCACCGCTATTTCCGTAACGTCATCCAGGCAGGCAAGAAGACCAAGGCACAGGTGGAGGTGGTCTCCTTCGAATTGGCGGCCTATCGCCATTTCATCGCCGCCGACGCGGTGGAGAGCGATCTGCCGGACTACTTCATCACTGCCGACGCGGTGACCCCGGAGCAGCACGTGGCGGTACAGGCCGCGGCCCAGGCGTGGATCGACTCGGCCATTTCCAAGACCGTCAACGTCCCCACCGATTTTGCGTTCGAGCAGTTCAAGGACCTCTACCAGCGGGCCTACGATAGTCGCCTCAAGGGGTGCACCACCTTCCGCTTCAATCCCGAGGCCTTCCAGGGCGTGCTGGTGCGCGAGGAGGATCTCAAGAACACGATTTACGTCTTCGAGTTGGAGAATGGCGAAACGCTGGAACTCAAGGGGGACGAGAAAGTGATCTACGAGGGCGAGGAGCACACCGCGGCCAACCTTTACGATGGCCTCAAGGAGGGAACCTATGGCAAGTGGTGACCGACTGTACATGCCGAACGACGTCGCCCCTCATACCACTGGAGAACACCGCTGATGGCCATCGCAATCGATTCCAGGATCGTCTCCCTGAGCATCAAGAAAGACGTACGCGAAGCGTTGCCGCTTGCCGATGAGAATCCGCTCACGCTGCGGATTCCCTCGCGCCCGGAGGGTACGCTGGAAGCGGTATCCGAGAAAATCTCCTACGTGGGCGCCGAAGGGCGCAAGAAGGTCTACCTGCTGGTCTCGTTCATGCCGGTGGAAGGTGTGCTGAACGGCAAGCGAGTGGTGATCGAGCGCCCGGTGGAATTCTTCTTTCCCTCCGGGCAGCTTTCCAGCGAGCATCAATGGATTACCGCCACCATGCGGAGCCTGTCGCTGGCCGCGCGTGGAGGCTATGTCACCCAGGCGGTGGCCGATCTGCGCAAGGTGGCCTGGGACAAGGGACTGGTGCGCTGCGGCATGAACCGCTGGGGCAAGCCGATGTTTCATGACTCCGAGGTGGCGGCCATCGCCTGGTCGATCCAGCAGATTCTCTATCGCCGTGGCTTCCTTGATATCGACGGCAATCAGGTGCCGGTGGAAGACTTGATCAGTCGCTATGCGCATCGTCTGGCTCACGGTCATCCCTGGCAACCGCCGGAGCCCGAGAAGGCGCCTGCGGCGTACGAGGCAGCCAAAAGTGGCGAGACGCTGACGGTAGTGGGCCATTGCCCCGAGTGCCGGGGCGAGTTGATCATGATGGACGGCTGTCCAACGTGCTATGCGGGCTGCGGCTGGTCGAAGTGCGGATAGGCGCCGCTCGGCCCGTTTGATTTTGGCTTGCTAGCGGATGACCACCAGGGTGCCGATGTTCAGCCAGCGATCCAGGGCCTGAATCTCACTGTTGGTCACCGCAATGCAGCCTTGAGTCCAGTCGATGATGCGATGAATGCTGGCGGGCCTGGCACCCAATCCGTGAATGCCGATATGGCCCCCGAGCGGTGTGCTGGCCGGTGGGACACCATGCTGCCGGCGATAACGCAGGTAATCGCGGTAGTCATAATCGCTCAAGATGCCATTTTGCCAGGCTTCGCGTGCAATCTGCGGGGTAGGGTAGTCGATGCCGAAAAATAGAGTGAAGCGGCTCTGCCGATTGATCCTGTCGATGCGAAAACTTCCCGTGGGCGTCTGGCTGCTACCGCGTAAGCGGATGCGCTTGGCGCCGGCGGTACCGATGGCCAGGTAAGGAATCGTCAGCATGCAGCGTTCGCCCTGATATACCGCCAGCTTGCGCTCCTCGAGATCGATACTGACCCATATCTCGTCAGCAGCCACTGCGGGCAGGGCAAGGGCGTCCAGCTCATGCCAAAGCGTCACCGCGGCGGTGCCGGGCTGGGGCGTCGCTGAAGTTAAGGTGTCTTTCAGGGCGGCATGTGCTGTGGTCGCGGTGAGCAAGACGATAATCGCCAGTGCTCTCAAGCAGTGCGTGGCCATGCAAAACTCCCATTTGCCGTTAGCTCACGCCTATTGTCATGGATGCCCGCGTCTGGCTATCGCGCGTATTGCTGGGTTTTTGGGGCCTATTTCAGTGTTTGGCATGATCGAAAAAGCCGCTGTCCGGGTGACATTTGCCGGTCAAAAAATGACAGGGGTCACGCTCTTGGGTGCGCTTATGATTTAATTGGTCACCACTTTAGGCTAAGTTGCCTCAGCGTATTTTACGGAAATGGCCATGAATGCCGGCTATGTAAAGTTCCATAGACAACCGGTGCTATCATGAAGCGGCCTTTTGGCTTGCGTATCTGGAGTGATGGGGAGTGAAGCGCCACATCGCGCTGATCGTCTCGGCAGGAAAAAATAGAAGCGCTGACGGTGGGCATTGAGTGCCGGACAGCGACAGCATGATCGGGTAATGCAGAATGAAAACGGATCCCAGGGTAAAAGCTGGGGTCGGTTGCCGCAGGGATCGGGTCGAATACAAGCAGTAATTCAAAGGAGATTGCCTTCGGTTGGCGGTGTGACTAGCGCTGCGCCGAAGCATAATTGCATTGTGAGATACCGGGTCTGGTGCAGTCCCGGGAACATGGCAAAGGAGTAATAAGGTGAGTGCATCGAACCGACGACATGCGGTAATACATTGCTGGCGCCGCGCAGCTCTGCCGCTGGCGGGGATCGTGGGCCTATGGTGGGGCGTCATTGCTCCGGCGTGTTTTGCGTTCGGCTTTGAAGATGTGGCCCAGAAAGCCCAGCAGCTTGCTCAGCAGGGTTATCAAGCGCCCGAAACCAACCTGCCCGACGCTTTGCGCGAACTCGATTACGCCGACTACGCCCAGATTCAGTTCAAACCCGAGAAATCCCTGTGGCGAAACGAGAATCTCCCCTTTGATCTGAGCTTTTTTCATGAAGGCATGCATTACGATACGGCCGTGACCCTGCATACCGTGGACGGCGATCAGATCAACGACATTACCTTCAATCCCGAGGATTTCGATTACGGCGATCTGGATATTCCGCCCGAGGCGCTTGAATCTCTGGGCATGGCGGGCTTTCGGGTCAATTACCCCATCAACTCCGAGACCAAGCAGGAAGTCATGGTCTTTCAAGGGGCCAGTTATTTCCGTGTCGTGGGGCGTAACCAGGTCTATGGCTTGTCCGGGCGCGGCCTGGCGGTCGATACGGCTTTGCCGTCAGGCGAGGAATTTCCCCGCTTCGACGAATTCTGGATCGTCAAGCCCAATGCCGATAGCCAGTATCTGACCATTTTCGCTCTTCTTGATTCGCCCAGCGTCACGGGGGCTTACCGTTTCGTATTGCGCCCCGGTGACGACAGCATCGTCGATGTCCAGTCGCGTCTGTTCCTGCGTCGCCCGGTCGAGAAGCTGGGAATCGCGCCGCTGACCAGCATGTACCTTTACAGCCCCAGTCAGCCCGCCGAGGCGCTCAATTATCGGCCCGCGATTCACGACTCCAACGGGTTGCTGGTACACGGCTCTCAGGTCGGCTGGATCTGGCGGCCATTGGTCAATCCCGCCAAGCTGATGGTGGATACCCGCAAGATCGATGCCTTGCGCGGATACGGGCTGTTGCAGCGTAGTCACGCCTTCCGTGACTACGAGGATCTCGTTGACCGCTATGACAAGCGCCCGAGTGCCTGGATCGAGCCGCAGGGCAATTGGGGGCCGGGCCAGGTCGAACTGGTTCAGATACCCACCCCCGATGAAACCAACGACAACATCGTGTCTTTCTGGACGCCGCAGCAGGTCGCGGAGCCGGGCACGCCGATCGATTACAACTATCGCATCTACTGGACGCTGAACGAGGACAAGTTCCATGACCCCAACCTGTCCTGGGCGAGTCAGACGCTGCGTTCCAGAGGCGAGGTTCGTCAGAACAACCTGATTCGCGAGCCGGACGGTTCGCTGGCGTTCGTGATCGACTTCAAGGGACCGGCCCTGCAGGCGCTCAAGTCCGATGCAGCGCTCACCGTCGAGGCCAGCGTCGGAGACAACGGCGAGCTGGTCGAGAGCCGCGCGGTACCGAATACCGCCGAGGGCGGCTGGCGTCTGTTCGTGCGCGTCAAGCGCAGCAATAACAGCCAGCCGATGGATATCCGGGCGTTTCTCAAGGAGGGTGAGCGTCGTGTCTCTGAAACCTGGTTCTATCGACTACCTGCCGATGCCTGAGTCACCGGCCTCCGAGGGGGCCGGCGACTATCTTGAACGTTTGGCGCAGGAGAGCGCCTCGCGGGATGAGCGTCGCGCACTGCTGGCCAGCGACCTTGATGCCGAAGGGCTTGCGTCACTGCATGCCACTCTCGGCGGGCGCCCCGCGCCTGCCGAGGACCCGGCATCGGTGTCCGTGGCCAGACGCTTGTCGCTGGCCTATGGCGAACATCCGCCATTGGCGCCTGCACCCATCCTGAGTACCGACGAACGGGGGGTTACGCAGCTTAAAACGGCGCCGCCGCTCAAGCGTACGCCGCTGTCCCCCGAAGCCTGGTCGACCAACCCTTTCGTGCGCTTTGCTCAATGGTCACGCCGTTGGGCGGCGCGCGGCTATCGGCGTCGTCACGACAAGAGCACCTTGAAGCAGACGTCGCCGCGCTGGCAGCATGTCGCTTCGCTGCGCCGCTGGATACTGTTGATACTGGTCTTCGGCCAGAGCCTGGTGGCCGCCCGCTACATGAGTACCGTACTGCCATACGGCGGACAGGGCGTACTGGAAATCGCTATCCTGGCACTGTTCGTGCTGTTGTTCTGCTGGGTTTCCGCGGGTTTCTGGACGGCGTTGATGGGGTTTTTCCAGCTGCTGCGCGGCCGTGATCGTTATGCCATCGACTCCGGCGATATCGCGGACACGCCGATTCCTGAGCAAGCGCGTACGGCGCTGCTGGTGCCGATCAGTAACGAGGATGTGCCGCGAGTCTTCGCCGGCGTACGGGCGACTCTCGAATCGCTGCGTGATACCGGCCAGGGCGAGCACTTCGATCTGTTCATTCTCAGCGACAGTTCCGATCCCGATATCGCCATCGCTGAGACTCAGGCCTGGCTGACGCTGTGTCGCGAGCTCGATGCTTTCGGTCAGGTGTTCTATCGCCGACGCCAACGGCGGGTGAAGCGCAAGAGCGGCAACCTCGATGACTTCTGTCGTCGCTGGGGCGCGCAGTACCGCTATATGGTGGTGCTGGATGCCGACAGCGTGATGAGTGGCGATTGCCTGACGCACCTGGTGCGTATGATGGAGGCCAACGCCGAGGCGGGCATTATCCAGACCGCACCACGCGCTTCGGGGCGGCTCAATCTCTATGCGCGCATGCAGCAGTTCGCCACGCGAGTCTACGGTCCGCTGTTTACTGCGGGACTGCACTTCTGGCAGCTCGGCGAATCGCACTACTGGGGACACAATGCAATCATTCGTGTGGCCCCGTTCATGCGTCACTGCATGCTGGCGCCGCTGCCCGGCAAGGGCTCGATGTCCGGCGAGATTCTGTCGCACGATTTCGTCGAAGCGGCATTGATGCGGCGCGCCGGATGGGGGGTATGGATCGCCTACAGTCTGCCCGGCAGCTACGAGGAGATGCCCCCCAATCTACTCGACGAGCTCAACCGCGACCGACGCTGGTGCCACGGCAACCTGATGAACTTCAGGCTATTTTTGGCCAAGGGGTTTCATCCGGTGCATCGCGCGGTGTTCCTCACCGGGGTGATGTCCTATCTCTCGGCACCGCTGTGGTGCCTGTTCCTGATCCTGTCGACGGCGCTGCTGGCGGTCCACACCTTGAGCACGCCGGAATACTTTCCGGAGCCGGGCATGATGTTTCCGGTCTGGCCGCAGTGGAATCCGGGGTTGGCGGTGGGATTGTTCTCGGCGACGGCGACCTTGCTGTTTCTGCCCAAGATACTCAGTGTGCTGCTGGTCATTCTGCAGGGGGCGCGCGACTTTGGGGGCGGGGTACGGTTGTTTCTGAGCATGGTGCTGGAATCACTGTTCTCGATGCTGCTGGCGCCGGTGCGCATGTTGTTTCATACGCGTTTCGTGGTAACGGCCCTGCTGGGGCGAGCCATCCAGTGGCGTTCTCCGTCACGTGACAATAGCGATACTTCCTGGGGTGACGCGATCCGCAATCATGGGGGGCAGACATTGCTAGGGGCCGTCTGGGCGACGGGAGTCTATCTCATGGAGCCGACGTTCTTGTGGTGGATGTCGCCTATCGTTGGGGCATTGATGGTGTCGATTCCGGTCTCGGTGTTTTCCAGCCGGGTCTCGCTGGGCCGTCGCTGCCAGCATGCCAGGTTGTTCCGCATTCCCGAGGAAACGCATCCGCCACGGGTCCTGCGGCGGATGGTTCGCCATCTGCACCGTATGCGTCGCGCGCGCGCGCCGTCCTTCGTGCAGGTGGTGGTGGATCCGGTGGCCAATGCCTTGGGATGCGCGCTGGCCACGTCGCGTCACGGTGTCTCCGAGCTGCTCGTCAGGCGCCGCCGGGAACGGGTCGCAGCCGCCTCGTTGGGGGGCCCCGATGGGCTGGATAACAAGGCACGTCTGGCCTTTCTCGACGATCCGGTCCTGCTCTCGAAGCTGCATTATCAGGTGTGGGCGGACCCTGAGGCGCATCCCGCCTGGCGCTTCAGAGGCGTACCGCAGATTCCATCGCTGCGTGTTCCCCTCTGAAGCGCTTTGCTCCGCCACTCTATGAATGGACATAGCCATCGTGGAGAGATAAACGCATAGCAAGAGGTGCGCATGCTGTCACTGCTTCCCGAGGACGTGCTGCAATTCTGGTTCGAGGCGTTGAAACCGCGCCAGTGGTTTATCCGGGATGACGCGCTGGATAGCGAGATCACGCGACGCTTTGGCGATCTGCTCGCGGCTGCCGGACGCGCTGAATTATGGCGTTGGCGCCGGTCCGACGCGGGGCGCCTTGCCGAGATCGTGGTGCTCGATCAGTTTTCGCGCAATGTCTATCGCGACACGCCCGCGGCCTTCGGCAATGACCCGCTGGCGCTGGCGTTGGCCCAGGAAGCGGTGGCGGCAGGCGTCGATAGCCGTCTCGACACTCTCCGTCGGTCTTTTGTCTACATGCCGTTCATGCACAGCGAGTCGCTGCTGATCCATGAGCAGGCGATGCAGCTTTTCGATCAGCCGGGTCTGGAAGACAGCCTGGATTTCGAGCGGCGTCATCACGATATTCTGCTGCGTTTCGGGCGCTATCCCCATCGCAACGCCATTTTAGGACGTACCAGCAGCGAGGAAGAGCAGGCCTTTCTCAAGACGCCCGGTTCCTCATTCTGAGTGCCGGCGTGACACATGGCATGAGGCGTCTATCCTGAACGTGGCGCTGCGTACTGCTAAAGAGTCTCGAGTCTTGGGGCATGGACCGGATCATCGATAACGCGCACTGATACAGTGGCATGGCGCGTTAAGTCTCCCGTGGGGATTCGGTTCGGGGTTCTAGACGGGGGTCGCTGGCGTCGTCATGGGTCAAGGACGCCAATTCATTGAAGTCAACAAGGAGACGTAAGCATGGGTTTCATCATGTGGCTGATTATCGGCGGTATCGCGGGTTGGATCGCCGGCAAGGTAATGCGGGGCGGCGGTTTCGGAGTGCTCGGCAATATCGGGGTGGGCATCGTCGGTGCGCTAGTGGGGGGCTTTCTGTTCAGCCTGCTGGGGCTTTCTTCGAATAATCTGATCGGTTCGCTGGTGGTGGCGACGGTGGGGTCGATCATTTTGTTGTGGATTGCGGCCAAGGTTCGCAAGAGCTGACGGCGAAACTGACGTTTCATCCCGCCTAACGTGAAAGAGCGGCGAGCGGCACTTGCGCGTTCGCCGCTGGGCTAACTACCTTGAGGAGGATAAAAACGAAAGAGTGCCGGGCACAGCGGCATGCCGCGAAAGGAAAGCTTTTGCGCGGCATGACCGTGACAGGCGCTCCGGGGTGTCAGGGCCGAAACCAGTAGATAGGGAGTAGTTGATACATGGTGAAGAAAACGCATACCACCAACACCGATGGCGCCCACGATACGGATTTCAAGACCCATGAGAACAGTAAGGTAGACGGCCTTAACCAGTATCGTAGCGATGCGACCGGTCACGACCTGCGCACCAACCAGGGCGTGCGTATCGCGGATAATCAGAACTCGCTGAAAGCCGGTGCGCGTGGCCCTACGCTGTTGGAAGATTTCATCTTCCGCGAAAAGCTCAATCACTTCGACCATGAACGCATTCCGGAGCGTATCGTTCATGCGCGTGGCTCCGGTGCCCACGGCTATTTCCAGCCCTACAAGAATGCAGCGCAGTATTCCAAGGCCGGCCTGTTCCAGGACCCCAACAAGAAGACGCCTACCTTCGTGCGTTTTTCCACCGTGCAGGGGCCGCGCGGCTCCAACGACACGGTGCGCGACGTGCGCGGTTTCGCGACCAAGTTCTACACCGATGAAGGCAACTGGGATCTGGTCGCCAACAACATGCCGGTGTTCTTCATCCAGGATGCGATCAAGTTTCCCGATTTCGTGCATGCCGTAAAGCCCGAGCCGCACAACGAGATTCCGCAAGGCCAGTCCGCTCACGATACGTTCTGGGACTTCGTGTCGCTGGTACCCGAATCTACGCACATGGTGCTATGGACCATGTCCGACCGCGCCTTTCCGCGCAGCTACCGTTCGATGGAAGGCTTCGGCGTGCATACCTTCCGCATGATCGACAAGCAAGGCAAGTCGCGTTTCGTCAAGTTCCACTGGAAACCGCTTAGCGGGACCTATTCGCTGCTGTGGGACGAGGCCCACAAGCTGTGGGGCGATCCCGACTACAATCGCCGCGATCTATGGAACGACATCGAGAATGGCGATTTTCCGGAATTCGAGTTCGGCATTCAGGTTATCGAGGAGGAGGACGAGCACAGCTTCGATTTCGATATTCTCGATCCGACCAAGATCATCCCCGAGGAGCAGGTGCCGGTGATTCCGATCGGCAAGATGGTGCTCAACCGCAATCCGGACAATTTCTTCGCCGAAACCGAGCAGGTGGCGTTCTGCCCCGCGCATATCGTGCCGG
This sequence comes from Halomonas sp. WWR20, assembly GCF_054602495.1. Lineage (NCBI taxonomy): Bacteria > Pseudomonadati > Pseudomonadota > Gammaproteobacteria > Oceanospirillales > Halomonadaceae > Halomonas > Halomonas sp. WWR20. The sequence continues at coordinate 157,225 of NZ_JBTRHR010000006.1, read as the reverse complement.
GTATCGACTTTACCAACGACCCACTGCTGCAGGGGCGGCTGTTCTCCTACAACGATACGCAGATGCTGCGCCTGGGGGGGCCCAACTTCCACGAGATCCCCATCAACCAGCCGGTATGCCCGACACACAACAATCAGCGTGACGCCCTGCATCGGCAGACGATCAATACCGGCCAGGCGTCCTATGAGCCCAACTCCATCGACGACGGCTGGCCGCGCGAGACGCCGTCCGCTCCCGAGAATGGCGGATTCGAGTCGCATTACGAGCGGGTCGACGCCCACAAGGTACGCGAGCGCAGCGATTCCTTCATGGATCATTTCTCCCAGGCGACGCTGTTCTGGAACAGCCAGTCGGAGGTCGAGAAGGAACACATTATCGAGGCGTACACCTTCGAGCTGTCCAAGGTGATGCGGCCCTGGATCCGCGAGCGCGTGGTTCAGCAGATTCTGGTCAATATCCACCCCGAACTGGCGCGTCGCGTCGGCGAAAATCATGGCATCGAGGTGCCGGATCAACCCACCGCCACCGCGGAGCAGCTGGGCAGAAGTTCCTGTCAGGATTCGCCCGCGCTCAGTCTGATTCGCGCGCGCAAGCCCAACGGCATCAAGTCGCGCAAGGTGGCGATCCTGATTGCCGAGGGCGTCGATGCCGACCACGTGGAAGCCATCCAGCGCAAGCTGAAGGCGGAGGGTGCGATGGGGATGCTGATCGCGCCGTCGATGGCGCCGGTCAAGACGCCCAGTGGCACGATGCTGACGCCGGATGAGATGCTCGAAGGGCAACCGTCGTTCACCATGGACGCGGTCATCGTGCCGGGCGGTGCCCAGGGGGTGAAGGCACTCTGCGATTCCGGCCAGGGGCGACACTACGTGCTCGAGGCCTACAAGCATCTCAAGGTGATCGGTACGCTGGGGGAAGGCCAGGATCTGCTGGCGGCGGCGAATCTGCCGACATCGGAGGAGGGCGTTATTAACGGGGCCCGGCCGGACGACATGTTTGCCGGCTTCGTGAATGCTTTATCCGAGCATCGCATTTGGTCGCGCAGTCCCAAGGTCGCGTCCATTCCCGCCTGATACGCCAACCTGCTCCCGTCTTCTGGGCGGGGGCTTTATACACCCTTTGCAATGGCTGACATGGTGTAGACGCGTACTCTCGGTAATAATGGCAAGACGTCGAGAAGAGAGCCGGGCAGGAGCTCCGCTTTATCAAGGTCGTTTATTTGCCGCTAAGAGATGCGCTGTCATGGATGCCAGTAAAGAACGTTTCATCGGATTGGAATGGCTGAGATTCCTGCTCGGCTTGTATATCGTTGTTTTCCACACGCTGCATGCGTATCCATCGATCCGTCACTGGTCGCATTACATTACCGATATCGGATTTTTTTCGACCAGTGCCTTCTTCGTGCTTTCCGGTTTCCTGCTGGCACACGTCTATCTGGACAGCCACCGGCGCCTGCGCGAACCTGCCAGAAGCTTCTGGGTGAAACGCTTCTCCAATCTGTATCCGATTCATATCGGGGCGTTGCTGCTGGCGATGGGCCTGGCGACGTTGATCGGCTATCTCCAGATCACTCCCGAGGATGCCGATGCGTCGATCCGTTTCGTGATCTACGACGTCAACAACGATACGGGCCAGACCGCCCCCGGTAGTCTGCGTCACTTCATGGACAATACCGAGCTGGCCACCAACCTTTTCCTCAATATCACCCTGCTGCACGCCTGGAACCCGTACTATCTGACCTTCAATCCTCCGTCCTGGTCGATCTCGGCGCTGTTCTTCTTCTATCTGCTGTTCCCGTGGATTGCACCGCGGCTGTTTCGTGTGCGTCGGCGGTTCCGGGCCTTGGCGTTGACCAACCTCTGCTATCTGCTGCCGCCCTTGTGGGTGATCGCCTTCACCGACTACGGCATGCCTGAAACGGGGATATTGCATCGCAATCCGATCATTCGCCTGCCTGAGTTCATCGCCGGTATCCTGCTGTGCTCACTGTACTGGCACTATCGGCGTCGGGGCGTGGGATTGAGTCGCAAGCTCGGCTGGGGATTGGCACTGTTCATCGCCGTTTCGGTCGTTATCGCCGGGCAGCTGTTGGAAGAAGGGCATGCATGGTATTACCTGATGCATAACGGCTTGCTACTCCCCGCCCAACTGGCCCTGATCTTCCTGGCGGCGCACTGGCGCGCCCCTCAGCGACAAGGACTCAAGCGCCTGGCGGCCAGGCTGGGCGGGGCGTCGCTACCCATGTTTGCCCTGCATGTGCCGTTATTCGTGATCTTCACGCGCGTGGAAAGGGTGCTGGCCGGAGAGCCGGCGACCTGCCTGAGCAGCGTCTCGCGATGTTTCGCCGCGGCGGGTGACATCTCCTTGGCGTTCTATCCGCTTTTCCTGGTGCTGACCGTTATCTTCTGCATTTATTTTCAGGAAATATTCGTGCTGCGCATACGGCGCCTGTTGCAAAGGATGCTGTTATCGCAGACGCCCGCCTCGCATGTCGACAAGGTGGCTTCAAGCTAAGCTAGGCGCGGATGCCGTTGCCATTGCGCCGCGTTTCCCGGCGGGGCTTTCGGTAACCTTTTGTCTGGATGGCATCGGCGTGAACAAGGCTTTCCTATACACTATGGCGCGGTATGGTGACGATGCCCTCGGCATCTGTTCTGGTCAGTGTGATGAGGTGAGTCTTGGTCGATCCTCTTAAAGCGTGGTGCGCGCAGCAGCTGGTGCTGTGCGGCTGGGCATTCGAACCCGATCCGACAGCGGTGGACGCCGACCTGGCAGTGGCGCGGTTGCGCCTGCTTGAGGTGCGTGATCGGGGCGAACTGGGATGGCGGTTACTCGAGGCGTGCGGACCGGGACGTCCCGAGCCGCTATGCCTGCTGCAGGCGTTGGAGTTGGTGACATTGGCCGGCGCCGCCGACTGGCTGGCTGCCGAACGTACCGATGCCTGGCGGATCTCACTGCTCCGGCTGATTCATGCCCAATACTCCTCTCTGGAAGACTGGTTGCAGGATGTGCGGCATGCACGCGGCGAACAGGGCTGGATTCAGGGCGATGATGGCTTCTTCGAGGCGTGCGAAGCGTTGCTGCAACTGGAGCGTGACGGGGAGGGCGTCACCTGGGAGCAGTTGGGAAGTTATCTGCCCGGCTCCTCGCGTCGCGTAGAGATGGCGCTATGGCCGCAAGGCCCCGCGCAAGCGATCTGGCGGGCGCGCGCCTCGTTCGCGCCGGTCTTGGCGCTTCCGGTAGAGCAATCCCGCGACTGGCCCGAAGTGGCTGGCTGGCTGGAGGAGGTCTGGTCGGTGCGCGACCGGGAAGAACTCATCCGCGTGATGCTGTGGCTGGCCAGTCAGGGTCACCGCTATGGCTGGGACCTGGATGCCTCGCGCTTGCTCGCACGAGGGCTTGAGGCTCGCGAGGACTGGTTGGCCGATCTCGGTGAGGAGCGCCTCTACGGTGAGGTGTTGCTGGGATTTCTGCGGCAGGGCGAGCCCTTGGAATGGGCGGCCTGGGATTGGCTGCGCCTGGTGGATCTGGCGTATGCCGGGCTCGCGGCCGGCTGGCTTGAGGCGGAAGAGGCCCAGCATTTTGCGGCCCACGGCATCGATCTCCTGACACGACGCTACAGCGACTGGCGGGCGCTGGCTCAGGCCTATCAGCGTGGACGCAGCCTTTTCGAGGGGCGCGACCATCTCAAGAGTTTCAATGCGGACTGGGCCTTGCTGCTGCATTCGCCGGTCAGCCCCTGGCAACGGCCTCTGGCCGAGCTGCTCGACGATTCCGTCCGCGATGCGTCTCGACAGGCCATGCGCGCCTGGCGTGCCGATCCTTGGCACTGGGTGCTGGCGCTGGCCTCGATTCGCGAGCCTGACCTGCTCTATCGTCAGGGCGTGCCGCCGGCACTCGACAACGAGCGTCGCGAGGACGCATGCCGATATCTCGATGACATCCTCGGGCTGGATCCGGGCTCCCAGGGCGAGGCCCTGGCGCGGTGCTGGCTTCCGGCCCAGGCTCACCATCTCAATCAATTGGCGGCGGATGCTGCGCATGGCGCGTTACCCGACACCACGACGCTGTTCGGGCGTCCCCCGCCGGGCGCCTTGCTGATTCGCGATGCCTTGAAGACCTGTGCCCGGCATGCGGCGACGATCTACATGGCTGAAAAATACGCCTTCCACCTGTTGATGGCGGCGGACAGCGGCATCGTTGAGTCTCAGGCTTCGGCGGCTCTGGCCGAGGCGTTGCGCGACGCTCTGGGACACTTCTACACCGACCCGCGCCGCCTGCTCGAGGCCTGGAGTGCCTGGGAAGCTGCGCTTCCCGAAAGTGAAGGGGAAGGCGACTCCCTGGCATACGAAATTCGCTGGCATCTCGAGGACATGGGCAGCCTTTTCCACTGGTTGGACTGGCGCCACGGCGCCTGGAAAGAGCCGGGCGAGCGTATGTCACTGCCACGCTTCACTGCATTGTCGTTGGCGGGGCCACTCAATGCCGCGATATGGAGCGAGCCACAGCCGGAATCGGGGCGCGAATGCGATGAGATCCGTTATTGGCTGGACACGCATTATGGCCTGCATTCACCGGAATCGCTGACCGACTTTCTGGATTTTCTTCTCGAGGCCGGCGATCGCCAGGAGTATCAGGTCAACTACGCTCCCTATACCTTGAACTCGGCACGTCTGGCCGAGGAGATCGCCATTCTCGAGTCCGATGATTGCGATGAGGAGGCCCGCATCCACCTGGTCCGTCTGCAACGGGTACGAGATAATGACGCGGGATGCAACGACCATGACATGACCGCCTGGGACGTGGCCCAGGTGGTCGATCTGGCGACCGCCGGGCGTCAGGTGGGCTGGTTGTCGAAAGAGCGCTTTGAGGCCTATCTGGAGACTTCGGTGAGTCTGGTGCAGGTGCATTATGGTGATTGGCGCGACTATGCTCGCGGACTCTACACCGGGTACGCCTTCTTCATGGGCGAAACGTCGGAGCGGGAGGATTTCCTGGCCAGCTTCCGCGACGCCCTGGTGGGATGGCTGACGGGGGCACCGCCGCTCTCCGGGCCGTGGTCGAGTCTCGACTTTCCCGGGGCACGCCCACGCCACTGGGCACCGGTGCATATCGATACTCTGCCGGGAGATGCCCGTACCCTGCACTGAGACAGGCTTGGGGCGCGTCACCGGCTAAGTGCGCCTGCGCTCGCCGAAACTTTGGTGAGCGTGTATCACCGCGTTGACAGCAACGCTAGCCGTTATGGTAGTCAATGACTATCATGCGTTTTTGCATGGCGTCTGACGCCGTTTCGTTTCGAATTCGTGATCGATGAATAGGCCGCTTTGGCGGTGGCGCCGGGCGTGTCACTCCCACAGCGACCCTCTCTCGCTTTATGCCGTCTGGCGCGCATTGACGTCGACGGCATTGGCGTGCGGTGAAGACGCTGACTGGCGCATTCCGGGCACGCATGGCGAGGCCACACTGAAGCGCGAGGTCGCGTCATATGCTTCGACGGCTGGCGTTTAGCCTGATGCTTGCCACTCTGGTTGCCGGATGTTCGACGGTATCGCCCTCCAATGGTGTGCAGGATGTTGCCGAGGGCTCCGGCTACTATTCGCTGGCCTTGCCTTCGCTGCCGGCATCTGCGCCTGCCAATGCCTGGGCCGCGGCTCGCTGGCAGGACGCCACCCCTCACCAAGCCTCTCCCGCCATGATTCGCGAGGTACTGCTCGCCGAGCATCAGCGCTGGGTGGGGACCCCCTATGTCCTGGGAGGCGACAGTCGGCGTGGTATCGATTGTTCTGCTCTGGTTCAGCGGGTCTATCGCGAGGCCTTCCGGTTCGACCTGCCGCGTACCACCGAGGAGCAGCGTTACACCGGCAAGCGCATCGAGCGCCACGATCTGCAGTCGGGCGATCTAGTCTTCTTCCGTTCCCCGGGCCGTTACCATCATGTGGGGATTTATGTCGGACAAGGCTTTTTCCTGCATGCCTCCACGTCAAGGGGGGTTAAACTGTCCCGTCTCGATAACGTTTACTGGCGCCAGCATTACTGGCAGGCTCGACGCCCGATGGAGCCTACCGAGCTGGCGCAGCGGGCCATCCGGGCCAATAACGGCTGAGTTATAGAAGTATCGCGACTCGTCCATCACGCTTGTGGCGAAGCATTGGCGGCGTCGGGAAATGGACTGTAATCCAGCACGAAATCGACGAAGGCTTGTTCGGCTCGTGATAGATAGCCGCCGCGGGTCCAGGCCAGGGCCAGTTCGAGCCAGGCGGGGGGATCGAAGGGCACGGCGGCCAGGGCAGGCTCATCCACGACCCGGCGCAGAAAGGTGGTAATGCCGAATCCTTGACGGACAATCGCCTTGGTCAGCGGGATCAGGTTGGACTGAAAGGCGATATGCGGTGTCCGGCCGAGTTGCAGGCTCAAGCGATCGATGAACTCCCGGTGAAAGTAACCGTCCTGAAACACCACCAGTTCTTCGCCGAAGAAGGCCTCTGGCGTAACGGACTGGCGCTTGGCAAAGGCGTGCTCGCAAGGGACGCAAACGACCATCTCCTCGCGCAGAAAAGGCCGCGTTTCCAGGCGTTCGCCACGGCCATCCCCCACGACGACGCCCAGGTCCAGCTCGCCTGACAGGATCATTTCCTGCAGATGGCGCGTACCCGCTTCGACGACCGTCAGGCGTATGCCGGGATGACGTGTCTTGAAGCCCATCAGCAGGGGAGGAAAGTAATAGGAGCCCAGCATCGAGGGGATGCCGATGCGCACTTCGCCCTTGACCAGCCCATGCAGCTCACGCATCGCCAGATGCGCTGCCTCGGCACGTTCAAGCAGGGCTCGGGCATGGCCGAGCAGGGTCTCGCCTTCGGGCGTCAGGGCGATACGCCGCTCATGGCGATGGAACAGGGTCAGCTCCAGGCGGGCTTCAAGGGTGGCGATGGTCTGGCTGACGGCGGACTGAGCAATATGCAGCTCACGCGACGCAGCGGTAAACCCGCCGTGATCGGCAACGGCAAGAAAGCAGCGCAAGGTGCGCAGGTCGAAGGGCAGCGCCATAAGCAAATCCGATAGTGAGTATCTTTATGTTCTATTTGGCTTATTTTACGTGATGCTCAATCATACTGCCTTTCCGAAGCAGGAGACGCGTAATGATCGAGGCTCATAGCCGCGCCTGGTGGCGTGCAACCCTGGCGCTGTGTCTGGGATCCTTCATTACCTTTGTCAATCTCTACGTTGCACAGCCGCTACTGCCGGAGCTGCGGACCGAGTTCGACATATCGACCCTGGCGGCAGGCAGCGCAGTCTCGGTCTCGACCTTGACCCTGGCGGCGGCCCTGATGCTGTTCGGGCCGTTATCCGATGCCATCGGCCGGGCCATGATCATGCGCGTGACGTTGGTGCTGGCCACTGGCTGCTCACTGGCGCTGGCGTTCAGCCCCGACTTCGCCACCTTTCTGTCACTGCGTGCCGTACAGGGATTCGTGCTCGGAGGGTTGCCAGCCGTCGCCATCGCCTGGATGGGCGATGAGTTCGACAAACGGGCGCTGATGCTGGCGGTGGGGCTGTACATCAGCGCCAACTCGCTGGGCGGTATCGGGGGGCGCGTCATCGGGGGGCTTGTCGCCGAGCACTGGGGATGGCAGGCGAGTTTCGTCGCAGTGGCGGTTCTCAGCGCCGTGTGTGTCGCGGTGTTCTGGTGGGCACTGCCACCGGCACGGCAGTTCTCGCCGTCAAGGCCCCATGCCGGCCAGGCGCTACGCGATCTGGCTGCGCACTTGAGTAATCCCTATCTGGTCGCAGCCTACCTGATTGGCGGCTTCAATTTCTTTATCTTCATCAACCAGTACAGCTATATCACGTTTCGCCTCAACGCGGCCCCATTCTCGCTATCCTCGCAGTGGCTGGGACTGATCTTTCTGACGTACCTCGGCGGAACGCTGGGATCGGCGATGTCGGGGCGAGTCGCGCAGCGCCTTTCCCAGCCGATGTGCATGATGCTGGGCATCGGGATACTGATGCTGGGTTCTCTCGTCACGCTGGGGTCCTCGCTGGCGATGATCGTCGGGGGGCTCATCGTCAATGCCTTCGGCTTCTTCCTTGCCCACTCGATGGCCTCCAGTTGGGTCAGCCGCCACGCCGAGCGCGCCCGAGGCAGTGCCTCGGCGCTGTACCTGGTGTTCTACTATCTGGGGGCGAGTTGCGGGGGGCTATATCTTGAACCGTTCTGGAACGCCTGGGGCTGGAACGGTGTCATTGCCGGCTCCTGGCTGATCTTAGCGGGGACGCTAGCCACTGCATTCTGGTTATGGCGACGCAGCTATTCGGTCAGATAATAGGGTGGCCGGCCATCAATGGCCGGCCTCGTTACCCCAGATCTCTTCCAGACGCTCATCGCGTCCGCAGCCGGCGCGATAGAAGCGATAACGCACCGGATTCTTCTGGTAGAAGTCCTGATGGTAGTCCTCGGCTTCCCAGAATTCTCCGGCAGGTTCGATCTGGGTCGCGATGTCGCGACCGAAGCGTTGTTCGAAGGCAGTCTTGCTCTGTTCGGCCAGGCGACGCTGCTCTTCGTCGTGAGTGAAAATGGCGCTGCGATACTGGCTGCCGGCATCGCAGAACTGCCGATTCTCGGCGAAGGGATCGATATTGTGCCAGAACACCTCAAGTAGCGTGGCGTAGTCGATCACTTGTGGGTCGTAGACGACTTTTACCGCTTCGGTGTGCCCGGTGTTACCGGCGCTGACCTGTTCATAGCGGGGATTGTCGACGCCCCCTCCGGTGTAGCCCGATATCGTCGATTTGACGCCGTCGAGCTTGTCGTAGGGCGGTTCCATGCACCAGAAACACCCGCCGGCGAAGGTGGCGACGGCTTCGTCGGCGCTCACCGGCGCCGATAGGCCGAGCAGAGAACATGTCACCATTACCGCTGTCAGCGCTGAACGCATCGCGACCTCCCGAGTGAAATCATTCCCGCCATCAAGTCCTGTCTGAAAAATGCCAGCGCTCGTCGCCTTTTTAGATTAGGGCCTGTTGACGTTTCATGCACGGCCGCGCCGGAGCCCGTTCTTGTGCGGGGCAAATGGCACCATGCGGCGTTGCGGGATTTGACAAGGGAACCACCCTTCCCTGCATCCCGCGCCTTGCCTGGCGCCATTTGGCGCAGCAACGCGGTTCGCGCGGAAACGTCAACAGGCCCTAGTTGAGTATGGATGCATCAGATGCCCTGAGGTTCCCGGTCAGGAGAAATATATGCGGTGCTATAGGGGCGCGACGTTTGCCGTTACACTGGCATGCAGCCTCTTCGAAGGCGCGGGCGGAAGTCGCTGCCACGACAGCGAGACAAGGTCTCGATACTCGAATCGCGGCAGCGTGATGGGGTGGCCGGGGGCAGGGAGGCGGAATTGAGCGCGAGGCGGAAGGTATGGCTGGCGGCGGGAATCGCAATGTCGGTGGCATTGTATTTCGCCACTGGTGCCGATGACTGGTTTACGCTGGCGACGCTCCAGGCCGAGCAGGCCCGGCTGCAGGATTGGCTGTTGGCTGAGCCGCTGTGGGGCGCGGGAGGGTTCTTTCTCGTCTATGTCGCCATGGCGGCCCTGTCACTGCCGGGCGCGCTACTGTTGACGTTGCTGGCCGGCGCTCTGTTCGGCTTTGCCTGGGGAGTGGTGCTGGTGTCTTTCGCCAGCGCTATTGGCGCGACATTGGCGTTTTTGCTGGCGCGCTGGCTATTGCGCGGGGTCGTCGAGCGACGCTTCCGGCGCCAACTCGTCCATGTCGATCGCGGCATCGCCCGTGAGGGCGCTTTCTATCTGTTCTCGCTGCGCCTGATTCCTGTGTTGCCGTTCTTCGTGATCAATCTGGTCATGGGCCTGACCCGGATGAAGGTCGGAACGTTCTACTGGGTCAGCCAACTGGGCATGTTGCCGGGTACGTTGGTCTACGTGAATGCTGGGCGGCAGTTGCGCCAGCTCGACTCGCTTGCGGATATCCTTTCACCCTCGCTGGTGGTGTCCTTTGCGTTGCTGGGAATATTTCCACTGCTGGCACGGCGTGCCCTTCGGCTACTGCGTCGCCAGCGTGCGGCACGGCATCATCGTCGGCCACGCAGTTTCGATTACGATATCGTGGTCATCGGTGCCGGTTCGGCGGGGCTGGTCGCCAGCTATATCGCCGCCACGCTCAGGGCGCGCGTGGCGCTGGTGGAACGCGCGCAGATGGGCGGCGAATGCCTGAATACCGGCTGTGTCCCTTCCAAGGCGCTGCTGCGTGCGGCGCGCAGCGCTCACGAGGTGCGTAATGCCGAACGTTTCGGCATTCATGTAGGGCCGGTGCATGTCGATTTCATGGCAGTCATGGCGCATGTGAAAGACTCGATACGCCGTGTGGCGCCTCATGACAGTCGCGAGCGCTATACAGCGCTGGGCGTCGAGGTGATCGAAGAACAGGCCTTTTTGCACTCGCCCTGGAGAGTGCAGGCCGGTGACCGCGAGCTGTCGACCCGTCAGATCATCATCGCGACCGGTGGGCGTCCCCGGCTGCCCGATCTGCCGGGGCTCGAGCATATCGAGGTGCTGACCTCGGAGAATATCTGGCAGCTCGAGTCATTGCCCGGGCGGTTGGTGATTCTCGGGGCGGGGGCCATCGGCTGTGAGTTGGGTCAAGCCTTTGCCCGCTTGGGCAGTAAAGTGACTCTGGTCGGCCATGCCGGGCAGGTTCTGCCCCGTGAAGATGCCGATGTCGCCGAGGTGCTACAGCAGCAGCTCGAAACCGAAGGAGTGACGCTGCGCCTGGGCTGGAAGGCTGTACGTGTCGATTCCGGCCGCCAGGCGATCGGCGGCGGGCCGGAGCAGGACCATGCCTTGGTCATTGAGCGTGACGGCACGCAGGCGACGCTTGGCTTCGACCGCCTGCTGATCGCGATCGGGCGTACCGCCAATGTCGACGGTCTAGGGCTCGAGGCACTGGGTATTCCACTGCGTGAGGATGGCACTCTGGAAGTGGACGAGACATTGCGCAGCCTGCAGCCCAACATCTGGGCGTGCGGTGACGTGACCGGCCCCTACCAGTTGACCCACGCCGGTAGCCATCAGGCCTGGCATGCCACGGTCAATGCCTTGTTCGGCGCGTTCAAGACCTTTCGCGTCGATTATCGCAGCATGCCGGTGGTGACTTACACCCAGCCGGAAGTGGCACGGGCCGGCCTGAACGAGGATGAGGCGCGGCGTCAGGACATTGCGTTCGAAACGACCCGCTACGATTTTGCTGAGCTCGATCGGGCCATCGCCGAGGGCGCCACCCAGGGTTTCGTCAAAGTGCTGACCGAACCGGGCAAGGGCCGTATTCTGGGGGTGACGCTGGTAGGGGAACATGCCGGCGAGCTACTGACGCCTTTTCTGCTGGCCATGCAACACAATCTCGGGCTGGGCAAGCTTCTGGGAACGCTGCTGCCTTATCCGACGCTGTCGGAGTCGAGCAAGGCCGTGGCAGGCGTCTGGCGACAGGCGCACAAACCCGAGCGTGTACTGGCCTGGCTGGGGCGTTACTTTGCCTGGCGCCGGGGTCAGGGCAAGGGCGGTAAACGCGCCTGACGGGGACATGCCCGGATCACGATACGCGCCATGGTAAGGGGACCTGCGACATGATTGTGCCATTTCATCTTTCTCGACTGGCCCGCCGGGTTGTCAGTGGTTGCTTGATGCTGGGGACCGTATGCTTGTCGACACACACCCTCGCGGCGCCAGACGGTGAGCTGTTGTCGGCGGATTGGGCTGAGATTCGTGCCCAGGCCGTTGGTCAGGATGTGTATTTTCATGCCTGGGGCGGTAGTGGGCCCATCAATGCCTACCTGCGGGATCAGGCCCGCCTGGCGGAGCGGGAGGATAGCATCCAGGTGCATCACGTGCGGGTCGAGGATATCGCCGAGAGCGTGGGCTCCTTGCTGGCAACCGAAACCGCCGGCCGCGAGGCGGGCGCCATCGATGTCCTGTGGCTTAACGGCGAGAATTTCCGGGCGCTGAAGGCGCATGATTTGCTATGGGGGCCTTTCGTGGCGATCTTGCCCAACGCCAAGTTTATCGAGGATGGGCTCGGCGAGGTCGATTTCACGGTGCCGGTCGAAGGGCTGGAAGCGCCCTGGGGGCGGGCTCAACTGACTCTGATGGCGGATACGGCGCTGGTCGAGTCTGCGCCGCGCTCGATGCAGGCACTGCGGGCATTCGCCGAGGCGCATCCCGGGCGTGTGACCTATCCCCAGCCGCCCAATTTTCATGGCACGACCTTCCTCAAGCAGGCGCTGATGGAGTTGAGTGCAACCCCCGAACTTCTCGCCTCGCCGGTACCCGATCGAGCCACGTTCGAGCGAGTCACCGCGCCTCTTTGGGAGTATCTGCAGGCGCTGCATCCGTTGATGTGGGCCCAGGGCAAGCGTCAGCCCGACAGTGCCCAGGCGATGGAGCGGATGCTGGCCAATCGCGAAATATGGCTGGCGTTGACCTTCAATCCCAATGAGGTGGCCAATGCGCGGCTTGCGGGGCGCCTACCGGCGACTGTCGAACCTTACCAGCCGACGGCGGGAAGTGTCGGCAATGTCCATTTTCTGGCAATTCCACGTAGTGCTCCGCACAAGGCCGGCGCGCTGGTCTGGATCAATCGACTATTGTCGCCACAGGCTCAGTTGAAAAAGGCCGATCCGCATGTCTGGGGAGATCCGACGGTGCTCGACATTGAAAAGCTGCCTGCGGCTATCCGGGAGGCCTTTGCGACGCTCGGCGATGTGCCGGGTTACCTGGCTGAGTCGCAACGTGCGCCACTGCTACCCGAGCCCCACCCCGACTGGAGCGATGCGCTGGAGGCTGAGTGGCAGCGCCGCTACCGACAATAACCCCGGCGCGGCTGGGGTTATGGGGGGCGCTGGGATTATTGCTGATACCGGCTTTAGTGGGAATGATGGGCCTTGTACTCCCGGCCGCCGGTGTTCTGCCGGTGTTGGGGTTCGAGTCGCCAACGCTTGCGGCCTGGCGTGCCTGGTGGGCGCTGCCGGGCATCGCGATGTCCTTGCGAGTCACGTTGATCAGCGGTATCGGTGCCACCCTGTTGGCGCTGGGTCTGATGCTGGCCTGGCTGGTGGGCAGCGCGGGCACCCGTGCGGGACGACGAGTCGAGCGCATGCTGTTACCGCTACTGGCGATGCCGCATCTCGCCTTGGCGGTAGGGCTGATGTTGATGCTGGCGCCCAGTGGGTTGTTGATGCGGTTGCTGGCGCAGGCGTTGGGGTGGGCGGCGCCACCGCTGTCAGGCCTGCCGGACCGCCATGGAGTGACTCTGGCAGTGGCGCTGTCCCTTAAGGAGGCTCCGTTTCTGATACTCATGGCGCAGGCCGGGCTGGCTCGTTTGCCGCTTGACAGCTATCTGGAAAACGGCCGCGCTCTGGGGTACTCATCTCCTCAGATCATGTGGCGAATCGTCTGGCCCTTGCTGGCTCCAGGCTTGAAGCTGCCGCTGGCGGCGGTGCTGGTCTACTCGCTTTCGGTGGTCGATGTCGCCCAGATTCTCGGGCCCAGCCTGACATCGACTTTGGCGGTACGTCTGGTGGAGCTGTGGGGCTCCCCCGATTTGGCGGCGCATTTGCCCGCCAGCGTAGGGGCCCTGCTGCTGGCGGCGCTGGCGGGGGTGTGCCTGTTGCTCGGCTCCATGCTTGGGCGAATGCTGTACCCGCCGATACAACATCAGCGTCTTGATGGCCGGCGCCGTTCGGGACGCATCGGCCGCTGGGTCTGGCGAGGTGTCGGTGCGGTATTGGGACTGGCGCTTGTGTCGGTATCGCTGCTGCCGCTACGAGTGTTTGCCGAGCAGTGGTTCTTTCCGGCGGTGTGGCCTCAACAGTGGGGCTTAGGGTTTTGGCAACTGAGCGACGCCGGGTTATGGCCGGCCCTGCTGAATACGTTAATACTAGGAGCGGTGGCGGCAAGCGTGGCACTGGGGTTGGCCATTGCCTGTCTGGAACGTGAGCGTGAGCGGTCGTTGCCCCGCGGTTTCATGTTCTGCATCTATGTACCGTTGTTGTTGCCCCAGGCCGGTTTTCTCTTCGGGGTACAGGTGGGGTTGCTGGGCGTGGGCGCAGCGCCGGGGTGGCCTGGGGTATTGCTCGGGCATTTGCTGTTCTGTCTGCCCTATGCTTGGCTAACCTTGGCCGGTCCGTGGCGGCGTTTCGATGCACGACTCGAGCAGGGCGCCCGCCTGCTTGGACGTACACGCTGGCAAGCCCTGGCTTTCATCCGTTTGCGCCTGTTGGCCGGTCCGCTGGCGATCTCCTGGGCGGTAGCCTTCGCCGTCAGCGTGGCTCAGTACGTGCCGACGGTAGTGCTGGGCGGTGGGCGGATCACGACCCTGACCACCGAAACCCTGGCATTGGCAGGGGGCGCCGATCCACGCCTGACGGCTGCCGGGGCCTGCTTGCAAGCGGCATTACCGCTCGGTGTCTTCATGCTGGCATTGCGCATCAAATATGTGGGGTAATGGCAAGAGACCATAGGAGCAACGCATGCTGGACAGATGGACTTCTGAATGGGTACAGCCACCGCTGAAAAAAATGGCACGGTGCCTTGCACGTCACAACATTACACCCGTTGAGGTGACCTTGGCGGGATTTCTGGTCGGAATGGCCGCCGTACCATTATTGGCCTTTGAAATGTATGGACTGGCCCTGGTAGCGATTCTTGTCAACCGGTTATGCGACGGCCTGGACGGTGCCCTGGCCCGATACACCCATCAGTCCAGCGATGCCGGGGGGTTTCTCGATATAGGCCTGGATTTTGTCTTCTATGCCGGTGTGGTGCTGGGCTTTGCGTTGGCAGATCCTGCGCGTAATGCTCTGTCTGCCGCATTATTACTGTTCGCCTTTATAGGAACGGGCAGCTCTTTTCTCGCCTTTGCCATCATGGCAACCAAGCATCAATTGGCACGACCCCACTTTCAGCATAAGGCGTTCTACTACTTGGAGGGCCTGACCGAGGGGACCGAAACGATTATTGCCTTTGTGGCTTTCTGCCTCTGGCCGCAGGCCTTTTTCGGGTTGGCGGTGACGTTCGCTGCAGCATGCCTGCTAACAACGGCGACGCGTCTATGGGGGGGGTATCGCACTCTTAAGCGGTTCTCCCTTATCTGACCTGCTTATTGCTTGTCTGAAGGACAACAATGCTTACCTCAACGAAATTACGCAAGCTTCTCAAAAACTGTTGCTTATGCGTTTAATGCCCGCAGGGCTAGGTGTTTTTCTCATGATGACGCAAGATCCTGGTTAAAAATCATTAGGCGCGGTTTAATGATTTTCTATATGAGATTAATTATTTGGTTGGTTTTTTTAAAAAATCCATCTGGAACATATCTGCGAAGAAGATAACATTAATCCTGTTAAGGTTTAACGTTGATTGGTTTTGTATACAAAGTTAACAATGTTCCTCTGAGTTTGTCACAAAGACGGGGCACTGATGCTGTAGGGTGAGCGCCGGAATGATGGCTTGGCATTCCATGGCGGTAGCGTGGTTAGGTGGCGCATTGTGTGCGTGATATTTTTACATAGAGCCTCACGATAGGTTATAGACAAAGAAATTTAACAACCCGTAATGCTGGGCCTTTGCTCGGTGTGTCAATCACTATGCATATTTCAGGTTATGCACGTATACGTTGTGGTTCGAGCCGACGAAGCCAAGAATGCCGGGTTGCTGCCAGCGTCATAAGGAGATAAGGGATGCCTGGGCTAACTGAAAGAAAGAAAGAGTTCCATGCTTTAGAAACAGGCTCACACCTGGATTCAATTTTTTTTTTATAAAACGTTATTTCCGAAAGATTTACAAGGGAGTGGTGCGTAGAATTCCTGACAAGTATTATATATACATGGTATATTGGCGCGCGTTTGGTGTGTTCCCTAACCTTAAACACCCTAGAACGTTTAATGATAAAATATGCTATCGAAGGCTTTATCCAGAAACGAATTTTTCTATACTAAGCGATAAAATAAAGGTTAGAGGGTATATCGCAGAAAAAATAGGCGAACAATATCTGATACCCCATTATGCCGTTTGTGACAGTTTGACGCTTGACGTTTATGAAAACCTGCCCAGCAGTTTTGTCATGAAAGCAAACCACGGGTGTGGTTACAATCTTCTCGTGAAAGAGAAGGGACGTTATCCATTCACATATTTGCGCGAAATAAGTGAAAAATGGCTGGCCAGCAATTTTTATTATAGTAGTCGGGAGTTGCATTACAAGTACATAAAGCCAAAGCTTTTCTTTGAAAAGCTATTGTTGGATGAAAAAGGGAATATACCCAAGGATTTCAAGTTTTATTGCTTCAGGAAAGAAGGTAGCCCTCCGGTGGTTTTTATTGAGGTCACCCATGATCGTTTTAGTAACTACAAGGTGGATTATTATAATTGTAGCTGGGAATTGGTCGAGGTGGTAGAAGACCGTTTCACGACAGGAATAAAAATAGAGAAACCTGCGAATATGGATAAAGCCATAAGCCTTGCTTTAGAGTTGTCAGAAGGCTTCTCTTTTGTACGGGTAGACTTTTATCTGATGCGCGATGCCATCTACTTCGGGGAAATGACTTTCACGCCGACTGCCGGACTGAAGAATTTTAAATCCGCAGATATCAATGAACAATGGGGGCGGCTTTTTGATAATTAGTCTTGTGCCTGAGAGCGGATTTTATTTGAAATAAACATGCACTTGATGATTCGTGTCGGGAAAAATCAGCGGCATGTGGTGTTACGTGTATAATCGATATTATTTGAGTGAAGTGTAAGGCCACCTTGAAAATAAAATACCCACCAACTGGTGGGTATTATCTCGCTGATTATCCGGACAAGGCCTAGTGCTGATGGCCACCTTCACCATGAACATGGCCGTGTTCAGCCTCTTCCGCTGATGCTTCACGGACATCAGTGATTTCGACATCAAAGTTCAGAGTCTCACCTGCCAGCGGATGATTGCCGTCAACGGTAACCGTATCTCCCTCGACTTTGGTCACGGTGACCATCAATGGCCCGCCCTGGGTCTGTGCTTGGAACTGCATGCCGGGCTGCACATCGTCAACGCCTTGAAAAGCGTCACGCGGGACTTCCTGAACCAGAGCCGGTTGGTTTTCACCGTAACCTTCTTCGGGCGTAACGGTGACTTGCAATTTTTCGCCGCTCGCACGACCTTCCAGTTCCTTCTCCAGGCCCGGAACAATATTGCCGGCGCCATGCAGGTAAGTCAGTGGTTCGCGGCCCTCTGAACTGTCCAGCACCTCACCCGCGTCGTTGGTCAACGTATAGTGGAAGGCGACTACGGAATTCTGGGCTATCTGCATTATCAAGAACCTTTCGGTGTGTGCATGTCCTATCAATGGTAACGCGCAGATGCGGCCCTGTCAGGGGCGGCGGGTTTTTTTTCATGTATCGAAGCGATTGCATGACGTGCATTCAACCTTGCGAGGGCTATCAGCCCTCCATCAGCGCCATCCATACCAGGCGTAGAGCGAGTAACGTCAGGATCGTTTTGAACAACCAGTCAAAGCGCTGATCGCTAAGCCGGGCAAGAAAATGCAGCCCCAACCAGGTTCCCATCACCCCGGCGACAACCATCAGGACCACCAGCCCTAGCCAATCATGGAACGCGAAACCCGCAGCCCCGAAAACGAAGGCTTTGGTTAGATGTTGCAGTGTCATGGCAGTGGAGAAGGTGGCGACATGCCGCATGCGCTCGGCATGTGCTTGCTTGATGAAGGCTGCCACTAGTGGACCGCTGGCGCCCACGAAACTGGATATAAAAGTCGTTGCCAGACCGACGATCGCAGTACCTCCGCGGCCTACCGAGCGCGCAGGCAACGGGGGACCCCAGCACATCAGCAAAACGAACACGGCAATGGTAAGCTCCAACACCGCGGCAGGTAGGCGAATCAGCAGCCAGGTGGCGAACACGGCGCCGAGCAGTGCGCCAGGAATGAACGCCGCAATGCGGGGCCAGTCGATATAGCGCCACGTCATGCCGGCACGACCCAAATTAGATCCCAACTGAACCATCCCGTGAACGGGAATCAATGCCGCAGCCGGCATCAGCTGCGCCATGCTGATGATCAGCAGGGTGCCACCTCCGATGCCCATGGCGGCGGAAAGCCACGATGTCAGCGCCGCCAGCATGACAAGGCCGAGATTGGCGGTGCCCGAGAGAGGGGATATCAGGTTCAGCCAAGCTATCGGGCTTTCCACCATGAACTCCTTGTTAGGCAGGTTGCGTGGTGTTCGGGGGGCGGGTAATCTGCCCCTGGCGATACCGGAGCTTCGTGGCATTATGCCGTGCATTGGCTGCCGGCCATAGCCATGCCGATTATTTGCTAGGTAGTGTCTCCGCTGTGTCCTGTCGTTTTCAGCGCGCTGCCCAGCATATGGTGAAGGGACGCGGCTGAGTCGAGCGATGATGGCGCTTGGCGCTAGGCCGGCTTCCTTGTGACTTGATTAGCGCGTTGGGCCGAGCCTGACGCGGAAAGATATAAGCTTTACCCCTTATCAGGAGATCGATACATGACCGTGACGCTTATCTGGCTGATCGCCTTCGCACTGATTCTGTTTCTGGCCTTGCGCGCCTGGGAGGGTCCGTTGGGGCGCTTTGTCAATCGCAGCGTTCCCAAGATTCTGCAGCACGGAGCGGATGATCGCTGGGTCTGGTGCGGGGCATTGGCCATCTTGGGTGCAACTTTCATCATCAATCCGGTATCGATGCTGTTGACCTTGATCCTGCTTGCTCTAATGGTGTGGCTCGGTGTGCGCCTGGTGCGCTGGGGAATGAACAAGGCCAAGATGCATTGAGCATGACATGACGTAAAGAACCCCGCGAGCTGTCTCGCGGGGTTTTTTACGGCGCTGTTACAGCCAGGTAGATAGGGTCAGCGAGCCGAACTGATCATGCTCGCGCTGGGTTTCGAACTCATGCGTGCGCCACACGGTGGTGTAGGCCAGTTGCCACTGGTTCCAGGTAAGCGCAATACCCGCCTGGGCGTCTCCTACCCACTCACGGCGGTCTACCGAATGGCTATCCTCGAAGGTGTTGCCGTCGAGCAGCAGATTGTGCGCCATGTAACGTCCTTCCAGGTTGGCAAAAGCATACCAACCAAACCCCTGGCCAGCCTGAAAATACATTCGACCGCCATGCGAGGGTGCCACGGCAGGGATACCGAAGCTGCGGTCGAGACCCTCTCCGATGCGTAATCCCAGGCCGCTGGACGCGTAGGTGTAAAGGTTGCCCAGCGAGAATCCCAGGCTCGGGCCATACTCTAGCTCCAGGCCGGCAAGGCGCTGCTGGAGCCACCAATGGCGCTTGTAAGCCACGTTGAGGACAGGCTCGTTTTCCAGCTGATGATCCCAACCTTCGGGTTTCTCGCTGCCGATGAGATGGTGAAAGTTGCGCTGTACTTTCTCACCACCCGACGCCGGTCCGACGACGCCGATATCCATATGGAGGCTACTGGCCTGACGCCAGCCGCCATGTTGCACATCGTCAAACAACGATACTCCGCCGAGCAACAGACCCGCGTAGGGGCGGTCGTCCTCGATCAGGCGCTGCGTGTCGATATTGTTGGGGGTATAGATCTGCTGTCCGAAACGGTATACGACATTGTCGAGGCCGTCCGCCGTCCAGCCGGGAAGGGCTGCAGCGAGATGGCGGGTCCAATGGTCGGCGCCGGGTTCGAACGACCACATCATCTCCACACCATTGGTGTAGTGGCCATCGTCGCCGCTGGCGAAGAGGTCGTTCTCGACTTTTAAAGATAGCAGCCCTGCGGCGGAAGCCGGAGCGGCCAACGTACTGAGAAGAAATGCGAGAGCGAGATGTTGCGATTGGCGTTCTGTATCCATGAACCATCCTGTCCTTGTGCGAGCGTACCCTACATACAATAGCGTATGTAAATGGGCGAGGATAGACTCGAGGCCAGGAAGCCGAGAATTCACCCAACAACGGCGCCTCATGGCGCCGTTGTTGGGTATAGATGACAGAAAGTTCGAATGCTCTAGATCAGCATTTTCAATAAGGCGCAACGCTCAGGTTAGCGCCGCTACCTACTAGGCGTACTCGCTGGCCGACTTGCCAATCGCGGTCGGCGCGTTGCACGACGATGACGTTGTCTCCGCTATCACGCCGGATTTCCATTTCCCAGGCGGTAGTGCGGTTGGCGGCATCTTCTGTCTTGCGACCGGCGACGCTTCCCCCGATGGCCCCCACGGCGGTGGCAATGGTCCGTCCGGAACCGCCGCCGACCTGGTTGCCCAGTAGGCCGCCTACCACGGCACCCCCGAGTCCGCCCAGCACGCCACCACTTTCATCATTGGCCTGAATCTGTACCTGACGCAGAGAGACGATCGTGCCGTAGGTCACGGTCTGGCCGGTCTTGGCCTGGTTGCCGGTGTACACATCTCCCGAATAGGGCGCAGTATTGGCGCAGCCTGCAAGAGTCAATACGCTCAAGGCGAGGATGGGGAGGTAACGCTTCATGGGAACTCCTTGCGATTTTATGCCGGGCTTTCCTGCCAGCATAATATAAAAACACTGTTCGAAAAATAGTTTGACCTGCTTGGTACACTTCGACCACCCTCTTGGCAAAAAGTGTCCCCGGCAGTCATGGAAATTATGCAGCGCCTGTTCAGCATGAACGAAAGATAGAGCAGACAACAAGAACAGCTTAGGAAGGAAATGTAAAAAAGGGAGGCCAAGCCTCCCAGATGCAATTTTTATTCTAAGGTCGTTCGTTTGGCTTATGGCGTGTTATCGAATTTGTCCGCCAAACCTCGTCTGGCGGCTATCAGCCGAACTGATTCATGGTGTTGTCCTTGCCGCCGGCCTTCAAGGCGCCTTCGCCGGAGAAGTACTCCTTGTGATCGTCTCCCAGGTTGGAGCCAGCCATATCCTGGTGCTTGACGCTGGCCAAGCCCTTGCGAAGCTCCTGACGCTGTACACCCGCCACATACGCCAGCATGCCTTCGTCACCGAAGTAGCCCTTGGCCAAGTCGTCGGTGGACAGCGCCGCAGTGTGGTAGGTCGGCAGGGTGATCAAGTGGTGGAAGATACCGGCATCGCGCGAGCCGTCGCGCTGGAAGTTGCGCGTCCACTCGTCGGCGACCGAGGCCAGTTCGGTATCGTCGTATTCGGCGCTCATCAGCTTGGCGCGATCGTAAGCCGAGACGTCCTTGCCTTCCTGCTGCCAAGCGTCGAACACCTGTTGACGGAAGTTCAGGGTCCAGTTGAAGGACGGTGAGTTGTTGTAGACCAGCTTGGCGTTCGGGACCGTCTCACGGATGCGGTCGACCATGCTCGCGATCTGACCGACATGGGGTTTCTCGGTCTCGATCCACAACAGGTCGGCGCCGTTCTGCAGGGAAGTGATGCAGTCCAGTACCACACGATCCTCACCACTGCCCTGACGGAACTTATACAGGCCATTGGGCAACCGCACCGGCTTGCGCAGCTGGCCGTCCAGCTTGATGACCATGTCACCTTCGACCACGTCGTCGGCCGAGGCCACCGGAGTGGTGTCGAGGAAACTGTTGTACTGGTAGGCCAGGTCGCCGGGCTCCTGGGAGACCGGCACCTTCTGGGTCAGGCCGGCACCCAGCGAGTCGGTGCGCGCGACGATCACGCCATCCTCGACGCCGAGTTCAAGAAAGGCGTAACGCACGGCATTGATCTTGGCGATGAAGTCCTCGTGGGGCACGGTGACCTTGCCGTCCTGGTGACCGCACTGCTTGGCATCGGAAACCTGGTTCTCTATCTGGATGCAGCAGGCCCCGGCTTCGATCATCTTCTTGGCCAGCAGGTAGGTGGCTTCTTCGTTACCGAAGCCGGCATCGATGTCGGCGATGATCGGCACGACGTGCGTCTCGTAGTTGTCGATCTGGTCCTGGATCTTGCGTGCGCTGACCTCATCGCCCTTGGCGTGGGCGTCGTCCAGGTCGTGGAACAGGTGGCCCAGTTCGCGAGCGTCGGCCTGACGCAGGAAGGTATACAGCTCCTCGATCAGGGCCGGCACGCTGGTCTTCTCGTGCATGGACTGATCGGGCAGCGGGCCGAACTCGGAGCGCATGGCGGCGACCATCCAGCCCGACAGATAGAGGTAACGCTTCTTGGTGGTGCCGTGGTGGCGCTTGACCGCCAGCATCTTCTGCTGACCGATGAAGCCATGCCAGCAGCCCAGAGACTGAGTGTATTGGGAGGTGTCGGCATCATACTCGGCCATGTCCTGACGCATGATCTTGGCGGTATAGCGGGCGATGTCCAGGCCGGTTCTGAAGCGGTTCTGGATCTTCATGCGCGCGGCATATTCGGGATTGATATTGTCCCAGGTGCCACCTTGGGCATCGCGCAGTCGTGCTATGGCGTTGAGATCGTCTTGGTAAGCTGACATGGTGCCATCCTTAATTCATTGAGAAGCGATGTTGCCTGAAGACCTTGGCGACACAGGGTTGAGTCTGGTGGCTTATGACGCTGTGAAGCCTCTCCAGGCTCGACCAGGTCGATGTGGATCGGTCGAAGAAAACGCGGAGAAAACCCTGTCGAATGTTTCACTACAAGCACGGTGAAACGCATGCTTCGACAACTGTTGTTCTCACGTCCTGGCAAGGACTATCACCCAGGATGGCGCGGCCCAACAATTATTACTTAGGGGCAGGAAGCGTTGTAGTTTGACTACAAGACGACTGTTTGAGAGACCATCTTGTAGTCGTGTTCCGCGGGGGCGCGCAAATAGCTATCAGGCGAGTGCCAAGCGCATGCTGCGGTGGGGAATCCCGGCATCGAGGAACTCAGGACCGAAAGCCTCGAAGCCTAGGCGTCGATAGAAAGGCAGGGCGTGGAGTTGAGCGTCGAGCACCACTTCGGCATGGCCGGCGTTCGCGGCGGCTTCGATGGCGGCCTGCATCAATAGCAGACCTAATCCTTGCCCACGGGCCTCATCGAGCACGGCGACGCGTCCGACATGCCCGTCGGGCAGCAGGCGTGCCGTCCCCAGGGGGCGATCATCCCCGAGCAATAGAAAGTGCAGGCAATCCGGATCGCGACCGTCCCACTCTTCCGCTTCTGGCACCCTTTGCTCTTCGATGAACACGCGACGACGAATCTCGCCACACATCGTGCCGAGATCCTGCCAGTCGCCCCTACGAATCTCGACATGTACCGTGGCGCAATTCATGCGCTATTTTCCTCTTCACTGTCGGCATCATCCATCGGCCATGTCAGGCTGCCACGGTTAAGCAGGCTGGCCAGCAGAGTCGAGGCGTCCGGCTCGCGCAGAATCGTGGCATCGATGATATCGCCCGAGGCGAGATGCCGCGCCAGGCGGGAGGAGCAGTCGAGACCATCGCCGTCGACGAACAGCGTAGCGTCAGCGTCAGCGTCATCGAGATCGCGAAACGCAAAGCGCGAGCCCAGCGAACGTTCAAGGCTGCCGCCATCGCGCAACCAGGCTTCGACCTCCTCGGCATCGACCGGCTCCTCAAGCGCTGCCAACTGATCGGCATACTTGGGCTGGGTCATGGTACGCCCGAACCACTGCAGGATCTGAGCGGGATCGTCGAGAGTCGCCAGCAGAAGCGCGCGCACCCGGTCCACCGCTTCGCTGTCGATCTCGCCGATATGAAGTGGCGGGGCGAGATCGGCGTCGCTATAGCGCCATGATTCGGGTAGCTGTTCACCACGATAGTCGGCGTAGGAGGTGACGACTTCATCGGCTGAGGGGGCGCGAAAGCCAACCGAAATCGTCATGCAATCCTCGGACTGGCTGACGCCGTGGTGCGCAAGCCGCGGCGGAAGATAGAGCATATCCCCGGGCTCGAGAATCCAATCTTCGCCGGGAGTGACGTCGAAACGTTCGAGTATCCGCAGATCGATACCTTCGAGAATCGGCGTGTCGTCCTGCGTCATGCCGCCCAGTTGCCAGCGCCGGGTGCCGCTGGCCTGCAACAGAAAGACGTCATAATGATCGACGTGCGGGCCCACGCTGCCACCGGGCGGCGCGTAGCTGACCATGATGTCATCGAGGCGCCAGCTGGGCAGGAAATCGAACTGCTCGAGCAGGGCGGCGACGTCGGGAACGTAGTGGTCCACGGCCTGGACCAGCAGCGTCCAGTCCCGTTCGGGCAGGCGGGCGAAGGTCGCGTCATCGAAGGGGCCGTGGCTGACCTGCCAGGCCTTGTCGGGGCCATGTTCCTCGACCAGGCGTGCCTCGATTCCCTCCTCACAGGCCAGGCCCGCGAGTTCATCGGGTGACAGGGGGCTAGTAAAGTCGGGCAGTGCGCCACGGATCAGTAGCGGCTTCTTCTGCCAGTATTCGGTCAGGAACTGAGCGGCGGAGCGTCCGCCGAGCAGGGTCAGGGGCGTATTGGCGGGCATCTCATTCTCTCTCGCTGCAATGTGTTCACCAGCGTAGATGAAAGACAGGCACCGGGAGCTTTCTCTGACGCCGGTGCCGGATTCACGCTGGGGTAATAAAATTACAGGGCTCGGGCCTGAACGGTGGCATTGCCGATATAGGTTGCCGGCGTCAGCGCCTTGAGCTCGACCTTGACCTCGTCGGGGAGTGCCAGCGTATCGATGAAGGCGGCAAAGCCGGCCTGATCGATACGCTTGCCGCGAGTCAGTTCCTTGAGCTTCTCGTAGGGCTTTTCGATGCCGTAGCGACGCATGACGGTCTGAATCGGCTCGGCGAGCACTTCCCAACTGTTGTCGAGATCCTGTGCCAGGCGCGCCGGATTGGCTTCCAGCTTGGAAACGCCCTTGAGCGTAGCCTGGTAGGCAATCAGGCCGTAGGCCAGTCCCACGCCCAGATTGCGCAGCACCGTGGAGTCGGTGAGATCGCGCTGCCAACGGGAAATCGGCAGCTTCTGGGCCAGATGGCCAAGGATCGCATTGGCGAGTCCCAGGTTACCCTCGGAGTTTTCGAAATCGATGGGATTGACCTTGTGCGGCATGGTCGAGGAGCCGATTTCGCCCTCGACGGTACGCTGCTTGAAGTAGCCCAGCGAAATGTAGCCCCACACGTCTCGGTCGAAGTCGATCAGGATCGTATTGAAGCGACACACGGCATCGAACAGCTCGGCAATGTAATCGTGAGGTTCGATCTGGGTCGTGTAGGGGTTGAAGCTCAATCCCAATTCTTCGACGAAGCGCTGGGCGTTCTCGTCCCAGTCGATCTGCGGATAGGTGGCCAGGTGGGCATTGTAGTTGCCTACTGCGCCGTTGATCTTGCCCAGCAGCTCGACGGATTCGATCTGCTTGAGTTGTCGGCGCAGACGATAGGCGACGTTGGCCATCTCCTTGCCCAGCGTGGTGGGGCTGGCGGTCTGACCATGCGTGCGTGACAGCATCGGCTGCGCGGCGTGCTCATGGGCCAGTTTCTCCACTGCAGTGACGATGTCATGCATCGCCGGCAGCAACACGTCCAGGCCGCCCTTCAACATCAAACCGTGCGAGAGGTTGTTGATATCCTCGCTGGTACAGGCGAAGTGGATGAATTCGGTGACGGCATGCAGCTCGGCGTTATGCGCAATGCGTTCCTTGAGAAAGTATTCCACCGCCTTGACATCGTGATTGGTGGTGCGCTCGATCTCTTTGATGCGCTGGGCATCCGCGACATCGAAGCCGGCAAGCAACGAATCCAGAAACGCCTTGGCCTCGGCAGACAGGGAGGGGACTTCCTGGATCTGCGGATGGGCGGCGAGCCGTTCGAGCCAGCGCACCTCGACGTTGACGCGTGCGCGGATCAGGCCGAATTCGCTGAAATGTTCGCGCAGGGCCTCGGCTTTACTGGCGTAGCGGCCATCGACGGGGGACAGAGCGGTAAGAGAGGAGAGCTGCATGATGGTTTCCGGATTCATGACGATAATGGAATGGACGACGCTCACGGCGACCGGCGATCGCCCGGGTCAGCTTAGGCGAGTGTCGGCGTGAGCGTGCGGTTGCGCCGGGCTCGCCGCCTCTACCTGCAAGACATGCCATGTGTCATATGGCAAACGGATCAGGCCCTAGCGGCGATCCAGTTCATTCAATGCTTTCTTCATGGGACCGCGGGCCATCAGCAATTTCCAGCGCCGGCCGCCTTGCTGATGCCAGAGCAGCGCAAAGCGAATGCCCGCGAGCAATGCCGCCCGCACGCGCTCGGGCATCATCCGCTGCTGGAGCAGGCCGGAGTCGCCTTGCACCACGATCCGATAGCGGAAGGTGGAAAGCGTGTTCTGGTAGAGTTCACCGAGACTGGCGATCACGTTCTCGTGAGTGTCGCCGAAATGCCGAGCCTGGCCCTGAATGCGCCCCAGCCGTTCGCCCAGTGTCGACATCATCTCCGGCTGCTTGCGCAGTTTCTGCATCAGTAGCAGCAACGAGAAACCGTAGCGCATGACTGCCGGGTCGGTACGCTGACGGGTGAGAATCGCCTCGAGAACATCGATGCCCAGGCGCAAATTGTTGTGATGGCCGCCATAGATCGCTTCGAAGCTTTCGGGGTCGGTTTCGGTCGTGGCGCGGATCAAGGTGTTCCAGGCCCGCTCGTCGCACTGTCCGGTACGCGCCAGCGAGTCGACCACGGCGGCGGCCTGAAACACCCCGGCCAAGGCCAGTGCCTGGCGGCCGGTGGGCGTGTCCGGAGCGCTCTGGATCGGCGTGGTATTGGTCATGCGGCGCGCTCCCGGGCGTTCCATGTTTCACGAATCACGCCGCCACCCAGGCAGATATCATCGGCATAGAGCACCAGCGACTGACCGGGCGTCACGGCGCGCTGGGCATCCTCGAACCGCACGTCCACACCCCCATCGGCACGTACCTGCACATGGCAGGGAACATCGCTCTGACGATAGCGGGTCTTGGCGGTGAGACGAACGTCGGCGGCCGGCGGTTCGTGGGACACCCAATCCATGGCTTCGGTCGTCAGGCTGTCGGTATACAACAGCGGATGATGCTTGCCCTGTACGGCGATCAGCACGTTGCGTTCGAGATTCTTGCCGGCAACGTACCAGGGCTCTTCGGGGTAGCCATTGATGCCACCGATACCCAGGCCTTGGCGCTGGCCGAGGGTGTAATACATCAGCCCCATATGTTCACCGATGACATCGCCTTCGGGGGTCTCGATCCGGCCGGGCTGGGCCGGCAGGTACTGCTGTAGAAAGTCACGGAAGCGACGTTCGCCAATGAAGCAGATACCGGTCGAATCCTTCTTGCGCGCGGTGGCCAACCCGTGACGCTCGGCGAGTTCGCGCACGACGGGCTTCTCTAGCTCGCCGACCGGGAACAATGTGCGAGCGATGGCGGCTTCGGGTACGGCATGCAGGAAGTAACTCTGATCCTTGTTGGCATCGAGCCCCTTGAGCAGGCGCGGCCGGCCATCCCGCTCACCGCGGCGCACGTAGTGCCCGGTGGCGATCCGCTCGGCGCCGAGCATCTCGGCATATTCCAGGAAGACCTTGAACTTGATCTCCCGGTTGCACAGGATGTCCGGGTTCGGTGTGCGGCCGGCGCGATATTCGGCCAGGAAGTGCTCGAAGACGTTGTCCCAGTATTCGGCCGCGAAGTTGGCGGTATGCAACGCAATGCCCAGCCTGTCGCACACGGCCTGGGCGTCAGCCAGATCCTCCTTGGCGGTGCAGTACTCGGTGCCGTCGTCCTCGTCCCAGTTCTTCATGAACAGACCTTCGACTTGGTAACCCTGTTCGAGCAACAGCAGCGCGGAAACGGAGGAATCGACACCGCCGGACATGCCGACGATGACCTTGTCCGAGGCTTGAGATCCCGTGGGTTGAGACATAGTCATTCTCGGAATTGTCGCTCCCGGATGGGAAAGGTGGAAATAGAATGCGGGATTATACCTGAAGTCGGCATGTCGCTTCGAGCATCAGCGCTCCCGGATGACGTCGAGGGGGAACTGGCGTCCCCTGCGCAGGTCGTGCAGGCGTTGCATGACCAGGGCGCTGCGCAGGCGCCCGGCGCGATGCAGGTCGTCGATTTCGTCCAATGTCAGCCAGTGGGCCGCGACGATATCGGTATCCAAAGGCGTATCGAGGTGTGCCAGCGGCAGGCCGACGAATGTATGGCTATGAAAGACCAGACCCTCGGGGGCAGTAAAAATATACAGCCCCAGATAATGGGTAATCGCCACCTGCCAAGCGGATTCCTCACGGACTTCACGCTCCGCGGCGTGTATCAGCCGCTCGTTGGGCTCGAGATGTCCGGCCGGCTGGTTGAAGAGACTGAAGGGCCCGCCCTTGTCTTCTTCGACCATCAGGTAGCGGCCGGCGCGCTCGACCACGGAAGCTACGGTGACTCGGGGTGTCCAGCGTTTCATTGGCGTCTTCGCTCCTGGGGCGGACGGGATGACGAGGCGCGTCGGGACGAGCGCTTCGTGGGCGTCTTGGGTGCATGCAGGGTTTCGGCACGCCATTCTCCCGGGGCCAGCTCATCGAGGCGCCAGGGGCCGATGGCCATGCGGATCAGGCGTAGCGTGGGATGCCCGACATGCGCGGTCATGCGCCTGACCTGACGGTTGCGACCTTCGCTGATTGTCAGTTCCAGCCAGGCGGTGGGGACATTGTCTCGGCTGCGAATGGGTGGGTCACGCTCGGGCAGGCCCGCAGCGGCGATCCGCTTCACCTTGGCGGGTCGGGTCGGGCCGTCGTTGAGCGTCACGCCGCGGCGCAGCTCGAGCAGGGCTTTCTCGTCCGGAACGCCCTCCACTTGCACCCAGTAGGTCTTGGGCTGCTTGTGGTCGGGGTGGCTGATGCGATGGGCCAGGGCGCCGTCATCGGTAAGCAGCAGCAAGCCCTCGGAGTCGTAATCGAGGCGTCCCGCAGGGTAGGCGCCAGGCACGCAAAACATGTCGGCGAGGGTGGCGCGGCCCCGGCTGTCGGTAAACTGCGAGAGCATGCGATAAGGCTTGTTCAGCAGATAGAGGGTGCTCATCTAGGGTGCCGTTTGGATCCATTGAGGCCGAAATCACGACCGTGTCGTCGGGTTACCGGGAAAGCCTGCTCCGGTCGGGGGTCGCGAGGCTATCTGCCATGTCGGCTGCAGCGCGGCAGGTGCCGTGAACAGAAGCGGCCCAGGCCACCCTCGATCGCTACTTTACGCGATAAGATACCCGTAATGCTTCCCTGGCATTATCCACCAGAACAGCCGCTGTATGTGCGCATGAACTGCTGCACTGATATACTCCGGGCGATCATTGTACTGCTGCCACACTGGGCCCACTGAATTCAATCCCTGCATGAAACCTGGGCGCTTTCATGTCGCTGGGCGAGCCGGACTGCCGAATATCCGGTACGGGCTTCCTGGTATTCCAGATCCAACCCCCACCGCTCAAGATTCATGCAATTGCTGTGATAAGAGAGGTTAACGCAAAGATGTCCAAAACGCCGAAGATCATCTATACGCTCACCGACGAGGCTCCCGCGCTGGCGACCTATTCGCTGCTGCCGATTATCGATGCCTTTACCGATACCGCCGGCATCGAGGTGGAAACCCGGGATATCTCGCTGGCCGGCCGGATCATCTCCAAGTTTCCCGATTACCTGAGCGAAGACCAGCAACTCGGCGATCACCTGGCCGAACTCGGCGAACTGGCCACCACGCCGGAAGCCAACATCATCAAGCTGCCCAACATCAGCGCCTCGACTCCCCAGCTCAAGGCCGCCATCCGGGAATTGCAGCAGCAGGGCTACAAGCTGCCAAACTACCCCGAAGAGCCCCAGAACGCCCAGGAGAAGGACGTCAAGGCGCGCTACGACAAGGTCAAGGGCAGCGCGGTCAACCCGGTACTGAGGGAAGGCAACTCCGATCGTCGGGCGCCGCTGTCCGTCAAGAATTATGCCCGCAAGTATCCGCACCGCATGGGCGAGTGGAGCGGTGATTCCAAATCCCACGTCGCTCACATGAGCGAAGGGGATTTCTACGGCAGTGAAAAGTCCGCGTTGATCGAGGCCGAAGGCAGCCTGAAGATCGAGCTGGTGAGTGAGGATGGCAGCAGTACCGTCCTCAAGGAAAAAACGCCCGTACTCGCCGGTGAGGTGGTCGACGGCGCCGTGATGAGCTGCAATGCTCTGCGCAGCTTCGTCGCCGATGAAATCAATGATGCCAAGGCCAAGGATGTGCTGTTCTCGCTGCATCTCAAGGCGACCATGATGAAGGTCTCCGACCCGATCATGTTCGGCATGGTGGTCAGCGAATTCTACCAGGACGTGCTGACCAAGCACGCCGAGGCGCTGGAGCAGGTCGGGTTCGATCCGACTAACGGTATCGGTGATCTTTACGCGACGATCAAGTCGCTGCCCGACGATAAGCAGGCCGCGATCGAGGCCGACATCCAGGCGCTGTATGCCGAACGTCCGCCGCTGGCCATGGTCAACTCCCATAAGGGCATCACCAACCTGCATGTGCCCAGTGATGTGATCGTCGATGCCTCGATGCCGGCCATGATTCGCGACTCCGGCAAGATGTGGGGAGCCGACGACCAGTTGCACGACACCAAGGCGGTGATTCCGGATCGCAGCTATGCCGGTATCTATCAGGCCGTCATCGAGGACTGCAAGAAGAATGGCGCTTTCGATCCGACCACCATGGGTAGCGTACCCAACGTCGGTCTGATGGCGCAGAAGGCGGAAGAGTACGGCTCCCACGACAAGACCTTCCAGATCCCGACCGAGGGTACCGTGCGCGTCACCGACGCAAGCGGCAATGTCCTGCTCGAGCATCGCGTCGAGAAGGGAGATATCTGGCGCATGTGTCAGACCAAGGACGCGCCCATTCAGGACTGGGTCAAGCTGGCAGTCAACCGTGCCCGCGAGAGCGGCGTGCCTGCGATATTCTGGCTGGATGCCAATCGTGCTCACGACGCCCAATTGATCCAGAAGGTCGAGCGCTATCTGAAGGCCCATGATACCGATGGCCTGGATATTCGCATCATGGCCCCCGAAGAGGCCATGCGCTTCTCGCTGGAGCGCACCCGCGCCGGTAAGGACACCATTTCCGTCACCGGTAACGTGTTGCGCGACTACCTGACCGACCTGTTCCCGATCATGGAGCTGGGAACCAGTGCCAAGATGCTGTCCATCGTACCGCTGATGAACGGTGGGGGTCTGTTCGAGACCGGGGCCGGCGGCAGTGCGCCCAAGCACGTCCAGCAGTTCCTTGAGGAGAATCATCTGCGCTGGGACTCGCTGGGCGAATTCCTCGCGCTATCCGCCTCTCTCGAGCATTTGGGCAGTACCTTCGGTAATCCCAAGGCCAAGGTGCTGGCCAAAACGCTGGATGAGGCCAACGGCAAGTTCCTCGATAGCAACAAGTCGCCCTCTCGTAAGGTCGGTGAGCTTGATAATCGTGGCAGTCATTTCTACTTGGCGTTCTACTGGGCCCAGGCCTTGGCTGCGCAGAACGAGGATGCCGAGCTGCAGGCGCAGTTTGCCGACCTGGCCAACACCCTGGAAGCTCAGGAGGCGACCATCGTAGGTGAGCTCAATGCGGTACAGGGTCAGCCGGTGGATATCGGTGGTTACTTCCATCCGAATGGCGAACGGGCCAGTCAGGCCATGCGCCCGAGCGAAACTCTCAACGCGGCGTTGATGAAGCTTTCCAAGGGCTGATCGCCTGAAGCGCAGGCAACCCTGTCGGGGTCAATCAGGGGGTTGCCTGGCGGGGATGACGCGCCGTTAACGAAACAGGCCCATGTCCTACATGGGCCTGTTTGCGTTTTTCGCGGGTGGGCGGACGAGGCTTTTTGCGTCAGGGCCTTGCATCCGCCCGGTACCGGCGCCATCTTCAAGGAACCCAGGCGTCAAAGAAACGTCTAAGCTGGGCAGGAGGGGAGCCGCTGTGATGCCCTTCGTTGCAGTTGTTTTTCGTTGTGCCTGGCATGAATTTATGGATTCAGCCACTTATGTTCGAAACAGACTATGATTTCTTGAGTCGCTTGACGATGTCAGCAATGAAGGCTGGCATGACTCGCCCGCCCGACCCCGACGGGGACGAGCAGGGCGATGTGGCGGTTAGGCCCAGCGATCCTGCACTGGCCCCACCGCCGATGTACAAGGTCGTGCTGCACAATGACGACTTTACGCCTATGGAGTTTGTCGTCGAGGTGCTGCAAACTTTTTTTGCCATGGAGAGCGAGAAGGCGGTACAGATCATGTTGGCCGTCCATACTCAAGGTAAGGCGACCTGCGGCATCTTTACCCGCGATATCGCGGAAACCAAGTGCCATCAGGTCAATCAATACGCCCGGGAGTGCCAGCATCCTCTGCTGTGCGATATCGACAGGGCCGATTGAAGCGTGGCGTGACGCGTTTGTTGCGCGTGCCACTTGCGTATCTTCTGTTTGTGCCCGATTGTGAAAGTGCCGATTGATGCCCGAGGCGGCTAAAAGGGGACTGCCATGCTGAGCAAAGAACTTGAACTCACCCTGAACACGGCTTTCACCGTGGCGCGTTCCAAGCGACACGAGTTCATGACCGTGGAGCACCTGCTGCTGGCCCTGCTGGACAACGCCTCTGCTGCTGATGTGTTGCGTGCATGTGGTGCCAACCTGGAAAAGTTGCGTGCTGATCTTCAGGATTTCATCAATTCCACTACACCGCTGATTCCCGATGAGCAGGAAGACCGCGAAACCCAGCCGACCCTGGGTTTCCAGCGCGTACTGCAACGTGCCGTCTTCCATGTGCAATCATCCGGCAAGTCCGAAGTGACCGGCGCCAACGTGCTGGTGGCGATCTTCTCCGAACAGGAAAGTCAGGCGGTTTACTTCCTCAAGCAGCAGAACGTGGCGCGTGTCGATGCGGTCAACTACATCGCGCATGGTATCTCCAAGGTGGCCGGTCATGGCCAGCCATCCTCCGCGTCTCAAGAGTCGGAAGAGGCGGAGGAAGGCGTCACGGAGGGCAATGCTCATCCGCTGAACGGGTATGCCACTAACCTCAACGAGCAGGCTCGGTTGGGTAAGATCGATCCGCTGATCGGTCGTGACCATGAGCTGGAGCGCGTAGTACAGATCCTGGCCCGGCGGCGCAAGAATAATCCGTTGCTGGTAGGAGAGGCCGGCGTCGGCAAGACGGCCATCGCCGAGGGCCTGGCCAAGCGGATCGTGGAAGAAGACGTGCCCGATGTCATTGCCGATGCGGTGGTCTACTCGCTCGACATGGGGGCCTTGCTGGCCGGAACCAAGTATCGTGGCGACTTCGAGAAGCGCCTGAAAAGTCTGCTTTCCGAACTGCGCAAGGTGCCGAACTCGATCTTGTTCATCGATGAGATCCATACCGTCATTGGCGCCGGTGCGGCGTCCGGCGGGGTGATGGATGCGTCCAACCTGCTCAAGCCGCTGCTTTCCTCCGGTGAGCTGCGCTGTATCGGTTCGACCACGTTCCAGGAGTTTCGCGGTATCTTTGAGAAGGACCGTGCCCTGGCACGCCGCTTCCAGAAAGTCGATGTGCCCGAGCCGTCCGTCGATGACACCATCCGTATCCTCAAGGGGCTGCGCGGTCGTTTCGAAGAGCATCACGCACTGAAATACACCGATGCGGCGCTCGAAAGTGCCGTGCGCCTGGCCGATCGCTACATCAACGATCGCCACCTGCCAGACAAGGCCATCGATGTGATCGATGAGGCGGGGGCGCATCAGCGGCTGTTACCGCCTGAAATGCGCATTTCGACCATCGATGTCGAGCAGGTCGAGGCAGTGGTGGCATCCATTGCACGGATACCGCCGAAGAGTGTCAGTAGCTCCGATCGCAAATTGCTGTCGAATCTGGAGCGTGATCTGAAGATGTTGGTCTTCGGTCAGGATGAAGCGATCGTGAGTCTGTCGGCGGCAATCAAGCTGTCACGTGCCGGTCTCAAGGCGCCCGACAAGCCGGTGGGCAGCTTCCTGTTCGCCGGACCGACCGGGGTGGGCAAGACCGAAGTGGCCAAGCAGCTGTCCCAGTTGATGGGCATCGAGCTGGTGCGCTTCGATATGTCCGAATATATGGAACGGC
This sequence comes from Halomonas sp. WWR20, assembly GCF_054602495.1. Classification (NCBI taxonomy): domain Bacteria; kingdom Pseudomonadati; phylum Pseudomonadota; class Gammaproteobacteria; order Oceanospirillales; family Halomonadaceae; genus Halomonas; species Halomonas sp. WWR20. The sequence goes on along the minus strand of NZ_JBTRHR010000006.1, from coordinate 123,206 downwards.
ATACCGTGTCGCGTCTGATCGGTGCGCCTCCGGGCTATGTCGGGTATGACCAGGGGGGCTTGCTGACCGAGGCGATCACCAAGCAGCCGCACTGCGTTCTGCTGCTCGATGAGATCGAGAAGGCGCATCCCGAGGTCTTCAATCTGCTGCTGCAGGTCATGGATCACGGCCGCCTGACCGACAACAATGGGCGCGAGGCGGATTTCCGGCATGTCATCATCATCATGACGTCAAACGCCGGGGCCGAGCAGATGGCTCGCCGTTCCATCGGTTTCAAGACCCAGGATCACTCCACCGATGGTATGGAGATCATCCGCAAGACCTTCTCGCCGGAGTTCCGCAACCGTCTGGACAGCATCATCCAGTTCCACGGTCTGGCGCCTGGCGTGGTGCGCAACGTGGTCGACAAGTTCCTGGTCGAACTGCAGGCCCAACTCGACGAGAAGCGCGTCCAGTTGGATGTCGACGAAGAGGCGCGCGCCTGGCTGGCGGAGAAGGGCTACGATCCTGAAATGGGGGCTCGTCCGATGGCGCGCGTAATCCAGGAGAAGCTCAAGAAGCCGCTGGCGGAGTTGATCCTGTTTGGCGAACTGGCCGACCATGGCGGGGTAGTGCATGTCAGCGTAGAAGATGGCGAGCTACATCTGGCTACGGAGGCAGAACTGGCCTAAACCTGCCTCCCTTTCTGCTGCACAACGACGCCCTGTCATTTGACGGGGCGTTTTTTTACGTCGATATCACGTCAATGACAGAGCCGCAGTGTGGTTGTCGTCCGGGGCTGCCGCTTGCGGTTAACGCGAACGGTAAACGATACGTCCCTTGGAAAGGTCGTACGGCGTCAGCTCGACCTTGACCTTGTCACCGGTCAGGATACGGATATAGTTCTTGCGCATCTTGCCCGAAATGTGGGCTGTCACGACGTGGCCATTCTCCAGCTCGACGCGAAACATGGTGTTGGGAAGGGTGTCGACGATGACGCCTTCCATTTCGATATGGTCTTCACGTGCCATATAGGCGTTTCCTCATGTGTCCGTTAGGTATCGCATTCAGACGGAATGCGAATCTTCAAGTGTTCGAATTTACGCTGCCGAAGGGGCTTGCCATGCGAAGGCATGTCAGCATCGGCTTTGAAGATAGCCCGATATTGTGCCGCATGCCGCGCGTCAAGGCAAAGAACGTCAGAGGAAGTGAGGAATCTGACGTCGCCAGCGACGACCGTTCAAGTATTCAAGCGGCTGAAAAGTATGTTTGTAGTTCATTTTCGGGGATTGCTGTATCCAGTAGCCTAGATAGACATGCGGCAGGCCCTGGCGGCGAGCCACCTCGATCTGGTAGAGAATCGCATAGCTGCCCAGCGAACGCCGGTCAAGATCCGCGGCAGGATCGTAGTAGGTATAAATGGCGGAGAGGCCGTGACCGAGCACGTCGGTGGCGGCCACGGCCAACAGCTCACCGTCGAGGCGGAATTCGATCAGCCGAGCGTAAGGGTGGTCGAGCGTCAGGAAGGTCCGATACTGCTCGCGGCTGGGCGGGTGCATATCGCCATCGGCATGGCGCGCCCGAATGTAGCGGGCATAAAGGGCGTAATGCTCGTCATCGTACTCGGCGAGTCGAATACGCTTTTCGATGTCGCGGTTGCGGTTGATCAGCTTACGCTGGGTACGGCTGGGGACGAAGTCCTCCACCGGGATGCGCACCGAAACACAGGCGCGGCAACCCTCGCAATGCGGACGATAAAGATGACGTCCACTACGGCGAAAGCCTAGCAGGGCCAACGCATCATAGACGCCCTGTCCCGGAGACTCCTGAGGATCCAGAAACAGGGTGGTGGCTTCACGCTCGGGCAGGTAACTGCAGCCGTGAGGTACGGTCAGGAAGAAGCGCAGATCCCGCTCGGGTTGGTGCGGGGCATTACTGCTCACGTTGAGACGGGCTCCCATGATCGCTGAAAACATGGCCGCACCAGAGCCCCGTCGGCGGCTCCTGATGCGCATGCCTTTCAAGATAGTCGATGAAAGTGGCGCGGGCGATATCGCGTGCCCCAAGGCTGGCAAGGTGCGTAGTGTGAACCTGGCAATCGATCAGCTCGACGCCGTGGGCGCCAAGATGGCGGGTCAGGTGCACCAGGGCTACCTTGGAGGCGTCGCGCATGAGACTAAACATCGATTCACCGAAGAAGATCCGTCCCAGGGAGATACCATACAGACCGCCGACCAGGCGTCCTTCATGCCAGGTTTCCACCGAATGAGCGTATCCCTTGTCATGCAAGGCGCAGTAGGCCGCTTCCATTTCGGGGGTGATCCAGGTGCCGTCCGTCTCGGCGCGGATCGTGGCACACGCATGCATGACCTCGGCAAAGGCGTTGTCGAATGTCACGCGAAATCCACCGTTGCGTACCCGTTTGGCTAGGCTGCGGCGCACCTTGAGTTCCTGGGGGAACAGGACCAGGCGTGGATCAGGGCTCCACCACAGGATGGGCTGGCCTTCGGAAAACCATGGAAAGATGCCGCGCCGGTACGCCGCCAGCAGCCAGGCGGGGGTCAGCGAACCTCCGGCGGCGAGCAGGCCGTCGGGCTCGTCCAGGGCGTGGGAAACATCGGGAAACTGCACGGGGTGTGCGGGTAACCAGGGGAGCATAAGGAAACGATCACCATGTCGATAACAGAGCCTGACAGCCGCCGGCCAGCGACGCGCCTGGCGATTGCCTACTTCTTTGCGCTTAACGGGCTAGCCTTGACCAGCTGGGCGGTACGCCTGCCCGACCTGCGCGAGACGTTATCGCTGGGTCAGGCGGAAATCGGCCTGCTGCTGCTGTGTCCTGTCGTGGGTACTTTCAGTTTGACGCTGTTTTCCGGTTACCTCAATGGGCGTTACGGTAGCCGTCGGATGACGATCATCGCCAGCCTCGCCACGCTCGTTTCGCTCTTGCTGATCGGGCTTGCTTCCAGTCGTTTCATGTTGGGGCTGGGGCTGGTGGTTTTCGGCGCCGGCGAGGGCCTGCTCAACGTGGCCATGAACGACCAGGCGGCGAGCCTGGAGCGTCGTTATCGCCGCTCGATCATGTCATCGTTTCATGGCATGTTCAGCCTGGGCGGTATGGCGGGCGCCCTGATTGGGGGAGGCTTTGCGGCACTGGAACTGTCTCCCGGTATCCATCTGCCGTTGCTGGCCGCTCTGGCATTGGTTGGCGTAGCCATGCTGGGCCGGCACTTGCTGCCGCTTGAGCCGCGGGCCAATCCGGCGAGCGAGCCGCTGATCGTGCGTCCTCGCGGGCAGGTCTGGTTGCTGGGAGCGCTGGCCAGCTGCACCGTGTTCATCGAGGGCGCCATGACCGACTGGTCGGCTATCTACATGACCGAGCTGGGTGCGCCAGGAGGGCGCGCCGCGCTGGGGCTGGCACTGTTTGCCGCGCTCATGGCCGGTGGGCGGCTGGTGGGGGACCGCTGGCTGGACGCCGTCTCGAGCGTGATGGTATTGCGTATCGGCGCGGCGTTGGCGATTGCTGGGCTGGGGCTGGCGATAGGCGTGGCGACGCCGATGGCGGCGATCACCGGCTTCGCCATGACCGGGCTGGGACTCTCCACGGTATATCCATGTCTGATCGGCTGCGCCGGGCGCAGCGGTGTCATGTCGCCGGCAGGAGGCATTGCCGCCGTTACAATGCTCGGCTACGTGAGTTTGCTGGGCGGGCCGCCGATGATCGGATTATTGGCTGAAATGATCGGGTTGCGGGGCGCGTTAGTAGCCCTGGTGCTGGCGGGTGGCGTCATCATGGCGTTGGCCCAGCGAGCCACGCATGGGTTACCCCCGCGCGGTGACATGCGCCTATGAATGCCACCGGAGAGAAGCCGAGGTTGCACGCCATGTTCTGTGCACCGTGAGGCAACTCTTCTAGCAACTCTTTTAAATGTCTCGCTGGACAACAAATCGGGTCTTTCTCGAGGAGGCGCGACATACTGCCTGCCCCTATAATGCCGGGCGCGGGCTCGGTATGATGATGAGCTTGGGTGCCGGCGCTATCTGCCAGTGTGTGGCACGTCTTCAGGCGGAGTGCGTAAAACGGGGTATAACCCGTGTCTCTGCGGCAGACAGTGGACCGGCCACTAATATAAGCTCCCAGGCATCCATTCGCCTCGGGGCCGCTTGGCATTGTTGCAGGATTGGAAAGACGCCCTTCGTGGCGCAAGGGGGATGGCCACTTGAGTGTCAAGAAAAAGACCGCCGGTCGCCGTCGGACGACGACCCAGGCCAGAGAGCGGGCGCGGCGCTTCGGGGTTCGCCTGCAGGGCGCGACGCGCGAAGGCGTGGTTATCGTGTTGTTGGCGCTTTGTGTGTTTCTCCTGCTGGCGCTGTTCAGTTACACGCCGGGGGATCCCGGCTGGTCGCATAGCGGCCCGGAACAGGAGGTGTCCAATTGGATGGGCACCTTGGGAGCCTGGCTATCCGACGTGCTGTATTCGCTATTGGGGGCCAGTGCCCTATGGTGGCCGGGCATGTTGGGTTTCGCGGCCTGGCGGCTGATGCGCTCCCGCCAGGTGGACTACGAATGGGATCCCACGGTGCTGGCAATCAAGACCGGAGGACTGGTACTGCTGATCCTCAGCACCACTACCCTGGGCGACCTGCACTTCTACCAGCCGGACAGCGACCTGCCTTACGCCGCGGGCGGTATCCTGGGCCGGGGGCTGTCGGGGACGCTGCAGGCACTGGTTGACGTGCGTGGTGCCACGCTGCTGGCGCTGGCGGCGTTCATGAGCGGATTTACATTGTTCACCGGCATGTCCTGGCTGACCGTGATGGATGAGCTGGGATGCAGCGCGCAACGGCTAGTAGGCTGGGGTAAAGAGCGCTTGGGTCGCCTGCGTGATAAGCGCACTCAGCGTCAGACCAAGAGCGAGCCGACAACGCCCCCGGCGCAGGTAAACGCCGAGGCCTCAACGTATGACGACGAGGACGATCAGTTGGCGCGGCCATCGTGGTGGCAGCGTCTGATGCCCGGGCGGCGCAGATCGCAAACCCGCTATCTGCAGCGGGAGCCCGAGTTGGCCGGGGGACCGCGTGTCGAACCCTCGTTGCAGGAGGCATTCGCGCAGGAAGGTGACGAGACGCAGGATCCGGCATGGGCGGCCTGGCGCAATGATGGAAAAAGCGATATTCCCTGGGATGTTCCCGAGCGCACACCCTCGGCCAAACAACCCGAGGCCGCCTACAGCGCGCGTCAGGCCCAGCAGGAGCAGGGCTCGCGACCCGTCCAGGCCCGGCAAGGGGATGACCCACGAGCAACGGATTCCGTCGCGGATCCTGCCACGGCGGTGGCGTCATCTTCCGCTGCACCACCTACGCCAGAAGACAGCGTATCCCGCACGGTCAGGGAGGGTGAGGCTCCCCGTGTCGATGGGCCGGACACCAACAGCGACCGGCGTCACGACGTGACCCGTCGGCGTTTTCCGGAAACCGTGCCCGAGCCCATGCTGGCGGATGATGACGACGACGATGTCACTCCGCAGTGGTCGGCCCCGATCCAGGCGCGACGCGATGAGGCGCTACCCGAATCGCAGCGCGTGGAGACTCGCTTCTCGGCAGCGGCGACGCCGCCACGCCAGGATAGCGGCGCTACCATGCGTGCCTCGGCCGATGGCGAGGATGAAGTTGCGTCAGCGGCGATCAGTCCGCAGGCTTCCGCGCGGGAGCCGATTTCCGCCTCCCGCGAGGCCGAGCCAATGGCGTCCTGGCAGGAGGGGGCGGCGATTGCCGCGGCAAGAGCGCATGAGCCGCAAGCGGCCGATATCTCACCGGCCCATCCGGAGCCAGAGCCGGCACCTCGACCGCGCCCCAAGGTCAGTTGGGACGATGCCGAGAGTGACACCCCGGCTCCCCAGACAGCATCACCAAGCGCTGGTTCGGCGCCTGCGGCGCGTGTGTCGCAGCCCCGCGCGCCGGAGCCCGCAGCACATGAGCCGCGTGAGGAAAATCCAGTATCTGAAAGCGTGGAAGAGCCGCCGCAGCCCGGGCGTATGGCCAGTGCCGAGCAGGCGCGGGCGGCGGCTGACGATCCCGAGGGTCCAACGCTATGGACGGTCCAGCATCTGCAGAATCAGCGCCCCGTGCCCGACAATCTGCCGGAGCCGGATGGCGAGTTGCCTTCGTTGCAGCTGCTGACACCGGCGGATCCCCATCAGCCCAATTACACGCCGGAACAGCTGTCGGACATGGCCGAGCTGCTCGAGACGCGCCTGCGCGAATACGGCGTCAAGGCCGAGGTGGTCGAAACCTGGCCGGGGCCGGTCATCACGCGTTTCGAAATCAAGCCGGCGGCCGGGGTCAAGGTTTCCAAGATCAGCAACCTGGCCAAGGACCTGGCACGCTCGCTGATGGTCAAGAGCGTGCGGGTGGTGGAAATCATTCCCGGACGGCCCACGGTGGGCATCGAGATTCCCAATCCCAACCGGGCCATGATCCGTCTGCGCGAAGTCATCGACTCCGATGCCTACCAGCAGGCGGCTTCACCGCTGACCCTGGCGCTCGGTCATGACATCGGCGGTGGGCCGGTCGTCGCCAATCTCGGCAAGATGCCGCATCTACTGGTGGCGGGCACCACCGGGTCGGGCAAATCGGTGGGCGTCAATGGCATGCTCATTTCGATGCTGCTCAAGGCCACGCCCGAGGACGTGCGCATGATCATGGTTGATCCCAAGATGCTCGAGCTGTCGGTCTACGATGGCATTCCTCATCTGCTGGCGCCGGTGGTGACCGACATGAAGGAGGCGGCCAATGGTCTGCGCTGGTGCGTCGCCGAAATGGAGCGGCGCTACAAGCTGATGGCGGCGATGGGCGTACGCAACATCGCCGGTTTCAACGCCAAACTCGGCGAGGCGGAGCGCGCCGGAGCCCAGGTGGCGGACCCCTTGTGGGAGCCGCAGCCCTGGCAGATGCACGAGCAGCCGCCGGTGCTGGAGAAGCTGCCCTACATCGTGGTGGTCATCGACGAGTTCGCCGACATGTTCATGATCGTCGGCAAGAAGGTCGAGGAGCTCATCGCGCGCCTGGCACAGAAGGCGCGTGCGGCGGGTATTCACCTGATTCTGGCCACCCAGCGGCCGTCGGTGGATGTAGTGACGGGACTGATCAAGGCCAACATTCCCACGCGGATGGCGTTCCAGGTATCGTCCAAGGTCGATTCGCGCACCATTCTCGATCAGGGCGGTGCCGAGGCCCTGCTGGGACACGGCGACATGCTCTACCTGCCCGCCGGTGCCGGCATGCCGACACGTGTGCACGGGGCCTTCGTCGATGACGATGAGGTGCACCGGGTGGTCGAGGACTGGAAACGTCGCGGCGAGCCGGAATATATCGAGGAGATCCTTTCGGGGGGCGTGTCCGCCGAAGCGCTGACCGGCCTCGAGGCCGAGGGGGGCGATGCGGACGATGCCGAACAGGACGCCATCTACGACGAAGCGGTGCAGTTCGTCACCGAGTCGCGTCGGGCATCGATCTCCGCCGTGCAGCGGCGTTTCAAGATCGGCTATAACCGTGCCGCGCGGCTGGTGGAGTCGATGGAAATGGCCGGGGTCGTGTCGTCGATGGGAACCAATGGCAGCCGGGAGGTTCTGGCTCCGCCGCCGGTCGGCGATTGAGGTCTCGCGTGATCATCGCCAATCATGCACGCAATAAGGAAAACCGTGCGGGTCTGCAACCGTTTGCCGTCCCGCCAGTCTATATGTCGGCACACTCACTGTTAGCTGGCCGACTCAAGGAGACGGAATGAAACTGTGGAAAACATTGGTGATCCTTTCGGTGGCCATGCTGCTGCCAGCAGCGGCTCTTGCCGATGAGCAGGCGACCAGTCGCTTGACGCGTCTGCTCAAGCCGTTGACGACCTTTTCCGCTGACTTCGAGCAGCAGATACTCGATGGTTCCGGTGCACGCCTTCAGCAGGCGCAGGGGCACATGTGGTTATCGCGCCCGGGAAAGGTTCGCTGGGAAGTCGAGGCGCCGTATCGGCAGACGGTGGTCTCCGATGGCGACAAGGTCTATCTGTACGATCCCGATCTGGAGCAGGTGACCGTACAGCCGCTGGATACGCGGGTGACTCACACGCCGGCACTCTTGCTGTCGGGCAGCGCCGACGCCTTGGCGAAGAACTATGACGTGACTCGCCAGCAGCAGGGCGCTACCGAAACCTTCACCCTCGTCCCCAGTGCCAACGATACCCTGTTCGAACAGCTCAAGCTGACCTTTTATGGCGAGCAGCTCGAGGCGCTGCAAATGACCGACAGCACGGGCCAGCGCACGGCGATTGCATTCGACAATGCCGAGACCAACACCGACATCGATAGCCAGCGCTTTACTTTCGAGATTCCCGACGGGGTCGATGTGATCCGCGAAGCATCCTGAAACCGGTTCATCCGTCACGTGAAACGCCGACCCGGTGAACTGCCCCCGACGCTGGACACTCAAGCCAGCTTTTGGGAGCAGTTCAATGTCGCGGGTGTTTTCGTGGATACCTCTCGCATAACCGCCACCGCGAGGCACACGCGCTGACGGTCATTGCTCCCGGTCGGCCTGGGCGTCGAGTTCGGCCCGCCAGGCCTGCATCTGGCCAAAACGCTTTTCCTGCCCATACTCGCTGGGAGTGAAAAAGGTCTGACGGGGCAACGCTTGCGGCCAGCAGTCGTGGGCACTGCCGGCGGGGTAGCCGTGCGGCTCGCTATGGGCATAGCGATAGCCTTCTCCGTGTCCCAGCGAGGCCATTAGCTTGGTGGGCGCGTTGCGCAGGTAAGTAGGCACTTCCAGCCCGGGGTGCTCGGCGGCGAAGGCCTTGGCGCCTTTCCAGGCGCGGTCGACGGCGTTGCTCTTGGGGGCGACGGCCAAGTGGATTGCGGCGTGGGCGATGGCGCGCTGGCCTTCGTAATCGCCCAAGCGCAGGTAGGCATCCCAAGCCGCCATGACCAGGGGAAGGGCGCGGGGCTCGGCATTGCCGACATCTTCCGAGGCAATGGCGGCCAGGCGGCGAATGACATCCAGCGGGTCTCCGCCTCCCTGCATGAACTGCGCCATGTACAACAGTGCGGCATCGGGGCGCGAGGAGCGCACCGACTTATGGATCGCCGAGAGCAGGTCGTAGTAGTGATCGCCCTGCTTGTCGAAGGCGCTGGCCCGATGACCGATCACTTCCTGAAGTGCATCACGCTCCAGCCGTTCGCCATTCGCGCCGGGAAGCGTGAAGTCGCAGGCCGTTTCGAGCAGCCCCAAGGCGCGGCGTGCATCGCCGTCGGCTGCACGGGCCAGAATCGCCAGCACCTCGTCCTCGGCCTGGATGCAGCGCTTGCCCAGGCCGTGCTCGGTATCCTCGAGCGCGCGGCGCATCACCTGGATCAGGTCGTCGGTGTCGAGCTTCTTGAGAACATAAACCCGAGCCCGCGACAACAGCGCAGAATTGACCTCGAAGGAAGGGTTCTCGGTGGTCGCGCCGATTAGCGTCAACAGTCCCGATTCCACATGGGGCAGCAGGGCATCTTGCTGACTCTTGTTGAGGCGATGGATCTCGTCGAGAAAGAGCAAGGTGCGACGCTCGCCGAGCTGCGCATGGTGGGCGCGCTCCACGGTGGCACGGATATCCTTGACGCCGGCCATGACCGCGGAAAGCTGCTCGAGTGTCGCATCGCAGGCCTCGGCCAGAATCTCGGCCAGGGTGGTCTTGCCTACGCCTGGCGGCCCCCACAGGATCATCGAACGCAGGGTGCCGGTTTCGGCCATGCGGCGCAGCGGCTTGTCGGCGCCTACCAGCGCTTTCTGGCCGATGTAATCCTCAAGGCGTCGCGGGCGCATGCGGTAGGCTAGCGGTGCATTGTCGTGCGAAGCGTGCTGATTGAAGAGGTCCATGATGTCGCTGCAGTTGTGGTGAATGAATAATCTGTCGTTAGCTTGAGTTCTCGCTAGGGTTCTACGACCTTTGACGTAAGGGCAGAATGCTTTCTACCCGCTAGGGTAAGCATTCAAGTCCAAGGCGGGTTGCGCTTGCGCGACAACGCCAGCACGGCAGGGTCGCTCGTCGCGAGACGCTGACCCAATGCAGCATGAGAAATCGACACAAGCCATCATCAGCGCTAGGCAGATCTCATGGCTATCGATTTTTTCATCGTATCTGGACTCGTGTTCCGGCTTTTCTGAAGTCGCTAGTGAATGAACGCCACGGCGGTGAGTCAACTCTTCACCGTTCATGCCCGCCAGCAGAGGAGGCCCTCCCATGCCCATGCTGACCCAACTGCGCCAGGATCATGCCAATATGGCGCGTCTGCTGCACGTGCTTCAGCTGAAGCACAAGACGCTAGCCAGTGGTGAACGTCCCGACTTTCAATTGGTTCGTGAGGTGGTGGATTACATCCTCGATTATATGCATGGATTCACCATGCCGCTCGAACGCATCTGTGGCGAGCAACTGGCAGCGCGCGTTCCGCAAGCCGCCGAGCTGACCTGTCAGCTGTCCGAGGACTATCGCGGCTTGCATGAGCGGCTCATGCGTCTGTCTCAGGATATCGACATGATCCTGATGGACGCCGTGGTTCCAATCGATCGTTTTGCCGAGGATCTCGGCGCCTATCTGGAGGCACACCGCGCCTATCTGCGTGCCGAGCGCGAAGAGCTGTTTCCGCTGATACGCGAACACTTCGACGAGCAGGATCTCGCCCGCCTGGCCGATGCGATGCCGGAAGGGGCCGAGGCGGAACTGGCCCGCTTGCAGCAGGCCTACCCCGAACTCTATGCGGAGTTTCGTACCGCACCTTCGCCCGTGGCGTAAAAAGCGTACAAGAGTATGCGAGATGAAAGCGCTGCGTCCATGAGCTAATCGCAAGCGTCGCTCCGGTTCGGCGCACAGGGCATGGAGTATTGCTTGCCGAAGGAACGTACGAGCCCGTACGGGCCGAGCGTACTGCAACATTCTGCGGTCTCGGCCCGCCTGCAAAATCAGGTAGAATGCGTCCTATTGGGTGTTTGAGGACGGGACATGGATCGGTTGCAGGCGATGCAGATCTTTCGTGCAGTGGTCGAGGCAGGTAGCTTCGCCAATGGCGCACGTAGGCTTGGATTGTCCAATGCCATGGTCAGCAAGCAAATTGCGCGGCTCGAGGCGCTGCTTGGCGCGCGTTTGCTGACGCGCACCTCTCGTCATCTTCAGTTGACCGCCGAGGGCGAGCGCTATCTTGTCGGCGTGGTGCGTCTGCTCGATGAGCTGGACGAACTGGAGGCTGAACTGAGGGAACAGCAGGGCGAGATCCGCGGAAGGCTGCGCTTATCGGCGCCGCTGGATTTTGGCGTGCGCGTGCTGATGCCGGCCTTACAGACTTTCGAGCAGCAGCATCCGGCCGTGGCGCTTGACGTGGTGCTGGAAGACCGCCGCGTCGACCCTCTCGCCGAAGATTTCGATGTGGTGGTGCGCATCGGCGAACTCGAGGACTCCAATCTGATTGCCCGGCGCCTGGCAACGACGGCGGTACATGTCTACGCGTCCCCGGACTACCTCGACCGTTACGGCGTGCCTGGCCACCCCTTTGAGCTGAGTCGCCATCGTTGCCTGCATTACAGCCTGCAACGCGAAGGTCCCGGCTGGCAGTTTCGTATCGAGGGCACCCTGCAGCGGGTGCGCTTTACCCCGGTGATGTCCTGCAACAATGGGCGTGCCCTGACCGAAGCTGCCGTAGGAGGAATGGGGCTGATTCAGAAGCCCGCGTTTCTCGGCGAGACGGAGGTGAAAAAAGGCCGACTGGTGCGGGTGCTTGAGGCCTTCGATCCCGAACCGCTGGCGATATCGCTGTTGTATTGCGAGCGCCAGTACCTGCCGGCCCGGCAGCGCGCCTTGATCGATGGGCTGGTCGCGCATTTTGCCGAGAATGCTCGATGAATGCGCCGATCCTGATTTTCGATTCCGGCGTCGGCGGGCTATCGGTGGTGGAAGCGCTACGTGCGCAGCTTCCCCGCTCCAGTCTGGCCTATGCGTGCGACAATGCAGCGCTACCTTACGGAACCAAGCCCGATGCCTGGCTGGTGACGCGCATCGTCGATGTGTGCCTGGCGGCGATCGAGGCCAGCGGGGCGAGCGCGCTGGTGGTGGCCTGCAATACGGCCAGCACCCTGGCGCTGGCGACGCTGCGGGCGCGCCTGGACATTCCGGTCGTCGGTACCGTGCCGGCCATCAAGCCCGCCGCCGCCCTCTCGCGCAGTGGCACCTTCGGCCTGCTGGCGACCACGGCCACCGTGCGGCGTCCCTATACCGACGCCCTGATTCGCGATCACGCCGCGCACTGCCGCGTAGTGCGCGTGGCCGCCGATCCGCTCGTGGCGCAAGCCGAACGCCAACTGGCCGGGCAGCCGTTGGATCACGCGTTGATCAAGGACTGCCTGGCGCCGTTGTGGGCGGAGACGGCGCTGGACAGCGTGGTGCTGGGCTGCACCCATTTCCCGCTGTTGCGCGAGGCCATGGTGAGGCATGCACCGCGAGAAATCGCCTGGATCGATTCCGGCGTCGCTATCGCCCGGCGCGTGGCTCAGATCATGCGTGTGCCGACGGGCGAGGGGCTTGGGCCCAGTTGGGCGAGCGCACCGTCTCAGGCCGGGTTGACCGCAGCGCTAGCCGATTTTGGATTTGCCCCCCCTGAGCCCCTTGCCGTCGCCCGCGTATCTCTCTGTTAGGCCCTCTCACGCTTTGATGTCATTTATCCCCCACCACTTAAGGAGGCTTCGTGGCCGTACCCGTTGTCGAGCCCGAGCGCTACGCCGAGCAACTCGCCGCCAAGCGTGAGCGGATTGCCGCGCAGTTTGCGCACCTCAATCCGCCTGGGCTGGAAGTGTTTGCTTCGCCCCCCAGTCATTACCGCATGCGCTGCGAATTCCGTGTGTGGCATGAAGGGAGTGATCTCTTCTACGCCATGTTCGAGGTCGATCCCGGCGATCCCAAGAAGAAGTCCGTGATCCGGCTGGATCAGTATCCGGTGGCCAGCCGGCGTATCAACGAACTGATGCTGGCGCTGCGCGAGGCATTGCTGGATAGCCCGGTGCTGAGGCGCAAGCTATTTCAGGCGGAATTTCTCACGACGCTCACGGGCGAGGCTCTGATCACCTTGATCTACCATCGGCCGCTGGAAGCGGACTGGGAGGCCGAGGCGCGCGAGTTGCAGCGGCGCCTGGATGCTTCGGTCATCGGGCGCTCGCGCAAGCAGCGTCTGGTACTCGAGCGCGACCATGTCTGGGAGCGCCTCGAGGTGGACGGGCGGACCTTCGTCTATCAGCAGGTCGAAAACAGCTTCACGCAGCCCAATGCCGAGATCAGTCGTGCCATGCTAGGCTGGACACGTGACGTGACGCGGGGCAGCCAGGAAAGCGACCTGGTCGAGCTGTATTGCGGCAACGGCAACTTTACCGTGGCCCTGGCGGAAAACTTCCGCCGCGTGGTGGCCACGGAAATTTCGCGGACATCGGTGGCTTCGGCCAACGTCAATCTTGCCGCCAATGGCGTGGCAAATGCCGTCGTGGCGCGGATGTCCGCCGAAGAGTTCGCCCAGGCCCTGCGCGGCGACAAGGGCGGGCGGCGAGTCGCGGCCCTGGCGCTGGAGGATCACGCCTTTTCCACCGTGCTGGTCGACCCGCCGCGTGCCGGACTTGACGAGCAGAGTTGCGATCAGCTCAAGGCCTATTCCCGAATCGTCTATATTTCCTGTAACCCCGACACGCTGGAGCGCAATCTCGAGCAACTCTCAGCGACACACGTGGTGACCCGCTTTGCGTTGTTCGATCAGTTTCCCTGGACCCCACACTGCGAATGCGGCGTATTGTTGGAGCGCCGCGAGCCGAACTGAACGTCAGGGCGCAAGGGGACGCGGCCAATGCTTAAACGACATGCGTCATGTCAAAGCTTCACTATGATGGGGTGGAACGAGTCGCTGGAGTAAGCTCTCAGACAAGGCGCGGCAGTGGACCGTGCCGGACATCTTTCGGTCGCTGGGTTCTGCACGCAGGCAGCGTCTGCCGTGTGGTTCCTTTGTGGCCTGTGCAGCCGAGGTGATTGATGCAACACGTTGCGATCGAGGGCAAGGCGGAATTCCTTGCCCAGCTCAAGGAACAGCTGACGAAACGTCTGCCCGAGGAGAAGGTGAAGCCGATCATTGTCTTCGCCGAAGCCTTGTATGCCAACGCGCCTTTCGAGGAGGCCGCCGACCGGCGCCTCGAGGACATCTACGGTGCGACGCTGGCGGCCTGGCATTTCATCCAGTCCAATGATCCCAATGTGGCCAAGGTGCGCGTGTTCAATGCCGATTTCGAGGAGCATGGCTGGCAGTCACCGCATACCGTCGTTGCCGTATTGCATGAAGATATGCCGTTTCTGGTCGACTCGGTACGCATCGAGATCAATCGTCGCGGGTTGATGGTCCATGCCATGCACAACTCGGTATTGGCCGTGGAGCGCGACGCCAATCATCAACTCAAACGCGTTACGTCGATCGAGGCCGCAGATGCACCCGCCGGGCGCGAGTCGCTGATTCTCATCGAAGTGGATCGACACTCCGATGCCGAGGTGCTCGATGAGTTGGAATGCAGCCTGCGCGACGTATTGCTTGATGTGCGGGTTGCGGTAGAGGATTTCGAGCCGATGCGCGACCAGGTATATGCCGCACTCGAAGAGATCCGGACGACGCGTCCCGAGCCAATCGAGGCGGACGATCATGCCGAGGCCGCAGCCTTTCTCGAGTGGTTGCTCAAGGATCATTTCACCTTCCTCGGCTATGACGAATACGAGGTGGTGGAAGAGAACGGCCAGGAGCAGCTGCGCCAGATCAAGGGTAGCGAGCTTGGAGTGTTCAAACTCGACCAGCCCCGCTATCACGAGCGCATCCATGGACCGCAGGATATCGAGAGCGACCAGTACGTGCTGGTTCCCGAGCTGATCTCGTTTGCCAAGAGCGCCTATCATGCGCGCGTGCATCGCCCGGCCTATCCCGACTACATTTCCGTCGATCGCTACGATGCCGGTGGTCGGTTGATCGGTGAACGGCGCTTCTTTGGACTGTACACCTCGACGGTATACAACGAGACGCCCCGTCACGTGCCAGTGCTGCGCAAGAAGATCAATGCGGTGATCGAGGCGGCGGGCGTCAGTCCCAACGGTCATAACGGCAAGCAACTGCTGCAGATTCTCGAAGTCTACCCGCGCGATGATCTGTTCCAGATCACCACCGAGGAATTGGCACGAACCGCCTTCGCGATTCTCAATCTCCGCGAACGCCGTCGTGTACGTTTGTTCGTGCGCGAGGATCGGTTCGGCAAGTTCTACTCCTGTCTGGTCTTTGTGCCGCGCGACGTGTTCTCCACCGATTTGCGCGTGCGTATCCAGAATCTACTGTGCGAGGAACTCGACGCCACCTTCGGTGATTTCAACACCTACCTCTCCGAGTCGGTGCTGGCACGCATCCAGTTGATCCTGCGCTTCAATGGCGATGTGCCGGCGGACTACGATGTGCGGCGTCTCGAGCACAAGATCGCGCAGATCGCCCGTAGCTGGCGCGACGAACTGCAGACCGCCATGCTCGAAGGTTTTGGCGAGGAGCAGGCCAACCGGCTAATGAACATCTACCGTGAGGCGTTTCCCGGCAGCTACCGCGACGACTTCACGGCACGTACCGCCGTCTACGATATCCAGCACATCCATGAGATAGAAGAGGGCGAACCGATCAGCCTGAGCCTGTATCGGCTGGTCGAGAATGACGACGAGGGGGTCAATCTCAAGCTGTTCCACCGTGACCACCCGGTACCGCTGTCGGATATTCTGCCGGTCATGGAAAATCTTGGGCTGCGAGTGATCAGTGAACGGCCCTACGAAATCCAACGCGCCGATGGCAGCTTCTGGATTCATGATTTCGATCTCGAGCACCGCAGCCGCGAAGTGGTCAATCTGCAGAAGATGCGCGACATCTTCATCGAGGCTTTCAAGCGTATCTGGATCGGGGAGGCGGAGAACGATCCCTTCAATCGGCTGGTCATCGGCGCCAACCTGGGCTGGCGCGAAGTGGCCATGCTGCGTGCCTATGCCCGCTATCTGAAACAGGTCCGCATTGGCCTTTCCCAGCGGTATATCGCCACCACGCTGACGGCCTATCCCGACATTACCCGGGAGCTGGTGACACTGTTCGCCCTGCGTTTCGACCCTGAACGCCAGGACGATGGCAGCGGTGATGGCGAGAGCGCCGTGGAGCAATGTATCGCCAAGCTCAATGGTTTGCTCGATCAGGTCGCCAGCCTCAACGACGACCTGCTCATTCGTCGCTATATCGACCTCATTCAGGCCACGCTACGTACCAACTATTACCAGCCACGCGAGGATGGACAGGCCAAGGATTACATTGCCTTCAAACTGGAGCCGGGCAAGATTCCGGACATGCCCAAGCCGCGTCCGCTATTCGAGATCTTCGTCTACTCGCCGCGTGTCGAAGGCGTACATCTGCGCGGTGGCCGTGTCGCACGCGGCGGGTTGCGCTGGTCGGATCGGCACGAGGATTTCCGCACCGAGGTTCTCGGCCTGGTCAAGGCGCAGCAGGTCAAGAATTCCGTCATCGTGCCGGTCGGCGCCAAGGGCGGCTTCATCTGCAAGCGCATGCCCGATACGGCGAACCGTGACGCCATCCAGCAGGAGGCCATCGCCTGTTACCAGATTTTCATTCGTGCCCTGCTCGACATTACCGACAACCTGTCGGGCGGCGAGGTGGTGCCGCCGCGCTCGGTCATTCGACATGACAGCGACGACCCCTATCTGGTAGTGGCGGCCGACAAGGGCACGGCGAGCTTTTCCGATATCGCCAATGCCATCTCGCTGGAATACGGCTTCTGGCTGGGGGATGCCTTCGCCTCCGGCGGGGCGCATGGTTACGATCACAAGAAGATGGCGATTACCGCACGGGGCGCCTGGGAGTCGGTCAAGCGACATTTCCGCGAGATGGGGCTCAACACCCAGGAAGACGAATTCAGCGTGGTGGGTGTCGGCGACATGGCGGGAGACGTGTTCGGCAACGGCATGTTGTTGTCCGACAAGATTCGTCTGGTGGGGGCCTTCAACCATCTGCATATCTTCATCGATCCCAACCCGGATGTGGCCAAATCCTTTGCCGAGCGCAAGCGACTGTTCGAGCAGCCGCGCTCCAGCTGGGAGGATTACGATGCGCAACTTATCTCCGAAGGGGGCGGCATCTTCAAGCGCAGCGCCAAGTCGATTCCCATTTCGGCGCAGATGAGGGAGGCGTTCGGCATCACGGCCCACAAGTTGGCCCCCAACGAGTTGATCCGCGCCATGCTGCAGGCGCATGTCGATCTGCTGTGGAATGGCGGAATCGGCACTTACGTCAAAGGACATACCGAGTCGCATGGCGATGTTGGCGACAAGGCCAACGATGCCCTGCGTGTCGATGGACGCGACCTCAACTGCCGGGTCGTCGGCGAGGGCGGCAACCTGGGCCTGACCCAGCGTGGACGCATGGAAGCCGCCAGGCAAGGCGTCCGGGTCAATACCGACTTCATCGATAACGTCGGTGGCGTGAACTGCTCCGACCATGAGGTCAACATCAAGATCCTGCTCGACGATATCGTCAAGTGCGGCGACATGACCGACAAACAGCGCAATCGGATCCTTGCCGAGATGACCGAGGAGGTCGCCGAGCTGGTCATTCTCGACAGTTATCGTCAGACCCAGGCACTGTCACTGTCGGAAATCCTGGCGCAGGAGGGGATGGGGCCCTATCGGCGCTTCATCAACGAGCTGGAAGCCGCCGGTAGCCTGGATCGTGAACTGGAGTTCCTGCCCAGCGACGAGGAACTCATCGAGCGCTCCAACGCTGGCGAAGGGCTGACATTGCCCGAGCTTTCGGTGCTGATCTCCTACGCCAAAAGCACCCTGAAAAGCGATCTGATCTCTTCCGAGGTGCCCGACGATACCTATATCCAGCAGTACATGGCGCGAGCCTTCCCGCGTTCGTTGGTCGAGCGTTTCCCGACGGAGATGTACCAGCACCGCCTGAAACGCGAAATCGTCGCGACCCAGGTCTCCAATGATCTGGTCGATCATATGGGTGTGGCGTTCGTGCGTCGTCTGCGCGATGCCGCCAACGGGTCGCGAGTCGATGTCGCTCGGGCCTATATCGTCGCTCGCGACAGCTTCAATCTGCCGGACTTGTGGAACCGTATCGAAACACTGGACTATCGCGTCGCAAGCCAGGTGCAGTACCGCATGATGCTGGATCTGATGCGCCTGCTGCGCCGGGCCACGCGCTGGTTCTTGCGCCATCGGACCGGCATGTCGACTCAGGACAGCATTACTCACTTCGCGCCCCGTCTGATCCAACTGCAGGAGAATGTCGGTCAGCTGTTACGCGGCGAAGAGCGCCAGGACTGGGAAGCGCGGCGTGACGAGCTTGTCGAAGCGGGGGTCCCTGACGACTTGGCAAGTATCACCGCCGCCGCCGGGAATCTCTATGCCGGACTGGGGATCATCGAGGCGGCCAAGGCTACCGGGGAAAATATCGAGCGCGTCGCCGAGGTGTATTATGAAATCGGCCACCGTCTGGAACTGCCGTGGATGACCGCGCAGGTCAATGCCTTGGTTGTGCAGGACAGTTGGCAGGCTCAGGCCCGCGAGACGTTCCGTGACGATCTCGACCGCCAGCAATTGGCATTGACGGTCAGCGTGTTGCACATGGATGGCGATTCGCAGGAAGCGCAGGCTCAGGTGGCGCAGTGGCTGGAGCGCCACGCCAATCTGGTCGAGCGCTGGTGCGCGCTGCTCAATGAAGTGCGCTCCGGGGCGCAGTCGAGCTTTCCGCTATTTGCCGTGGCGGTACGCGAACTGGTCGACCTGGCGGAGAGCAACGGCGGCAGTTGAGAAGACCCATCGCAGGGTAGCCAGCCGCCACAAAGCCCCGCTCGGCGGGGTTTTGTGGCTTCACGGCCTGGATCGGCAAGGCAGGTTGATGCCTTGTCCCAGTGGTGTGAATAACCCGATAAGGCGTGACGGCGGAGCTGTCTGGTATGCTGTTCCCCGTTTCCGGTTCGCAGTCATTGAGAGAGGCCCCATGAAGCATCGTGCGTTCTGCATTGTCACCCTGAGCCTGGGATTGGCGAGTGTCTCGTCGCTGTCCCTGGCGGATGAAAGTCCCGCCCTGCAACGTGCGCGCGAAGCCGCGAAGCAGACCGATATGACCCGGTTCTTTACGTCGCGCAGCGATGCGCGCAGCCAGAGCTTTCTGTTTGGCGGCACCCAGGAGCATCCTTTCAGCGTGGAAAAGGCTGGCCGCTACGTCTTTGAAAGCACCACGCTGCCCGGCGACTCCAATGACTACCATATCGAAGCCACGCTTCTGGATGATCAGGGCGAGGTCATCGCCACCGAGGAGGGGCTCGGCCAAAGCGGTGGCCTGCATCTCGAGCAATCGTTGGAGCCGGGCGATTACGTTTTACGGGTGAAGGCCAACAAGTTCGGCACTTCCAGCAGGCAAGGCAATTCCTATGTCATCGAAGTGGCAGGTCTCGATGATCGCGGCGAGCGCTTGTCCACCGAACAGAGCGGTATCGAGGGCGGCGGCAGTGGCATCATGTTCGGTGGGCCGGGACGCGATGGCCGGACCACTGCCTTTGTCGACCATAGCGACGAGGTGGCAACGATTGCCGCGCCACGTCACGCCGGCGATACCGCAAGCAACGCCGAAGCCTCGACGAATACGGCGGCCACGGCATCGGGGGCTGTAGCAGGTGCCTCGACGGCGATGGAAGGTGGCGCGCAAGGCCAAGGTACGGCGCAAACGGCGGGCGAGACCCCCAAAGCCCAGACAGAGTCACCATTACCCAGCGCCTTTGATGAAATCGTCGCCGATATCAGGATTCGCGAGCAGGGTGAAGTGTTGAGTTTCGACGTGGCTGAGGCCGGCACGGTGTCCATCGCCAGTTCGACCTTCCCTGGCAATGAGGGCACCTATCGGCTCGAAGCGCGCGTGCTGGACGCCGATGGCAATGTCGTTGCCAGTGACAAGGGCGAAGGCTTCTCGGGTAACTTCGATATCGAGACCGAGTTACAGCCTGGGCGTTATCGCGTCTGGGTCAGTGGTCAGAAGTTCGGCTCCGCGATGACCGGGGTCAACAACTACACGCTGCGGGTCCAGCAGCTCGATACGACGCCCTGAGATACACGTCGCATGCCGCCCCGGCCGTAGGCATCGTCGCCTGCGGCCGGTTGCGCTATACTCCTTCGCCGATTGTCCCGCCGCCGAGAATTTCATGTACACGCTTGCCCGCTCGATTCTGTTCCGCCTCGATCCCGAAACGGCCCATGGGACGACGCTGACAGCGCTCGATCTTGCGCATCGGCTTGGCGTGGCCAAGGCCCTGGCGGGTGGGGCAAGCAGCGATCCGGTCGAGCTGATGGGATTGCGTTTCCCCAATCGGGTCGGGCTCGCCGCCGGGCTCGACAAGAATGCCGACCACCTCGATGCCCTGGGGGCGCTGGGATTCGGCTTTGTGGAGGTAGGTACCGTGACGCCTCGGCCCCAGGCCGGCAATCCCCGGCCTCGGCTGTTCCGATTGCCCGAGCGCCACGCCATCATTAACCGCATGGGCTTCAACAATGCCGGTGTCGATCATCTGGTTGCCAACGTGCAGAAAAGCCGCTATGCGGGGATCGTCGGTATCAATATCGGCAAGAATCTGACCACGTCGGTCGAGCGGGCAGTCGATGACTACCTGACCTGTCTGAGCAAGGTGCACGCCCATGCCGGCTATATTGCGGTCAACATCTCTTCGCCCAATACGCCGGGATTGCGCAACCTGCAATTCGGCGACCATCTCGATGCTCTACTTGGCGCGCTGAAACAGGAAAGCGAGCGACTGGATCGCATCGCAGGCCGGCACGTGCCACTGGCGGTAAAGATTGCCCCCGATATGAGCCTGGAGGAGGTCGGGCTGGTATCACGCACACTTGCGGCCAACGCCATCGATGCGGTCATCGCCACCAATACCACCGTCTCCCGTGAGGCGGTGGCGGGCTTGAGGCATGCCGAGGAGGCGGGCGGACTCTCGGGGGCACCGCTGTTCGAGGATTCCACTCGCGTCGTGCAAGAACTGCGTCGGTTGTTGCCCGATATGCCGATCATCGGCGTCGGGGGCATCGACAGCGGTGAGGCGGCCCGGACCAAGCGGGATGCCGGTGCTGACCTGATCCAGCTGTATTCGGGATTCATCTATCGCGGTCCCGCGCTGGTGGGCGAATGTATTCGTGCCTTGGCGAGGTAGGAGGAGATGCTAGACGGCGCGACCATAAAAAGGCCCGCCATAGCGGGCCTTGGAGTCTTTCGCGGGGGATGGCCCCCGATGAATCGTGGTGATCGCATTACATCAATGTCGTGGGGTTCTTGTGAATGCCGGAAACACCTGTCAGCCCGGCCCATTGATCCCCGCGTCCTTCGCGCCAACCGCTCATCCAGTATTCGCGAAGATTGATTTCCTGACTGGGGCAGTCATCCCGGGAGCGGCCGGTAACGCCTGCTTTGTAGCCATGCACAAAAGCACGTTGGAAGCGATCACGTTTCTGTCGTTTCATCGGAAGAATGACCTCTTTGAAGATCCGAGTTGGGAACGAATGTCTCTCCATACCCTCAGAAGCCATTTGGCCTCGTCAGGCATGTCACAATGTCCGGACAGAAAACGCATGCGTATACAGTAGCTACCCTATATATCTTTAGCCCAACGCTAGCCAGCCTGTCGACCAACGATTTGGCATAAGCGCTATAACAAATAGACATTACAGGAATATGTCCGACGTATGACGCCGGGATGAAGCTGCATGAATGATACCCAAGCGATTGAAAAGTTAAGCTTATTCGTTACCTGCCCGCGTGGAATCGAGATGCTGTTGGCCGATGAGCTGGCGGCGCTGGGGGCAGACGTTTCCGGCACTACGGTGGCAGGAGTCCATGCCTCGGGAACGCGTGAGGTGGCCTACCGCGCCTGTATGTGGTCGCGCCTGGCCAATCGGGTCATCCTGTGCCTGACCCGCGCGGAGGGCATCGAACGTCCTGAAGCCCTGCAGGCCCAGACGCGGGCCATCGAGTGGGCCACGCACTTGCCTGAAGGCAAAACCCTGGCGGTGGACTTCCACGGCCAGTCCGAACATATCCGCCATACCCGCTTCGGGGCGCAGACCGTCAAGGACGGTGTGGTTGACGCCTTGCGTGAGGCGGGCCGTGGGCGCCCCAACGTCGATCTGCGCGAGCCGGATGTCCGCCTCTATGCTCACCTGCACCGGGGACGGCTAACGCTGGGTATCGATCTTTCGGGGGCCAGCCTGCATCAGCGTGGCTACCGGCGTGACCCTGGCCACGCACCGCTCAAGGAGAATCTGGCGGCGGCACTGCTGGTGCGGGCCGGCTGGCCGGAGCGGGCCAAGCGCGGCGAGCCGCTGGTCGATCCCTTGTGCGGCTCGGGAACGCTATTGATCGAGGCGGCACTGATGGCTGCCGATATTGCGCCGCAGCTGTCGCGGGAGCGTTTCGGGTTCGAGTCCTGGGCCGGACATGACCCACAGATGCTGCAGGAGCTCAAGCGCGAAGCTGAAGCGCGGGCCGGCTTCGGCCGGCGCCGGGTTCGGTCCCGGCTGTTCGGCTACGATCAAAGCCCCCAGGCGATCGCTGCCGCCAAGGCCAATGCCATGCGCGCCGGTATTCCGGCAATGATCGAATTCACGGGAGCGTCGCTCAGCCAGTTGCGTCTACCGCTGGAGATGCAAGGCGCCGAGCCGGGGCTGGTGATCACCAACCCACCCTACGGTGAGCGGCTGGGCGAGCTGCCCGAGCTGGTACCGCTTTATGCCGATTTGGGTGCCCGGCTGCGCGAGGGGTTTCCCGGTTGGCAGTTGGCGTTGTTCACCGGCAATCCCGATCTGGGCCATCGCACCGGCTTGCGCGCCGAAAAGCAGTATGCCTTCAAGAACGGTCCGTTGGACTGCAAGCTGTTGTTGATCGCCGTGCCCAAGACCGAGGACGGCGCTGCGTCGACTGCGCCGGCGCGGCATAGCGAAGGCGCGCAGATGTTTGCCAATCGATTGGAGAAGAACCGCAAGAGGCTCAGGAAGTGGCTGAAGCAGTCCGGCGAAAGCTGTTATCGGCTCTACGATGCCGATATGCCGGAGTATGCGCTGGCGGTGGATGTCTACGGCAACCGGGTACATGTTCAGGAGTATGCGCCGCCCAAGTCGGTGAATCCGAATCAGGCCCAGCGGCGTCTGCTCGACGCTCTGGCGGTGATTCCCGAGGTGCTCGGCGTACGTCCCGAGGATGTGCATTACAAGCAGCGAGAGCGTCAGAGCGGCAAGTCGCAATACTCGCGTCAGGACACCAGCGGCGAGCGTTTCGAGGTTCGTGAGGGGCCGGCGCGGCTGTGGGTCAATCTACGCGACTATCTGGATACCGGGCTGTTTCTCGATCATCGTCCGGTGCGCCGTCTGCTTGGCGAGATGGCGTCGGGTAAGCGCTTTCTCAATCTGTTCTGCTATACGGCCACTGCCACGGTGCATGCCGCGCTGGGCGGCGCCACGGACAGCGTCAGTGTGGATCTTTCCAACACCTACCTCGACTGGGCGCGGGACAATTTTGCGCTGAACCGCCTCGATCCCCGTCGGCATCGCGTGGTGCGCGACGACTGTCTGCGCTGGCTGGAAACCGCCGGGAGCCATTTCGACCTGATTTTCATGGATCCACCGACCTTCTCCAACTCGAAGAAAATGGAGTCCACGCTGGACGTGCAGCGCGACCATGGCCGCCTGGTGCGCCTGGCCATGTCACGTCTGGCGCCGCAGGGCACGCTGGTGTTCTCCAACAATCAGCGCCGCTTCACGCTGGACCGTGATCTCGGTGAGCATTACGCGGTGGAGGATATTTCGGCGCGGACCTTCGATCCCGATTTCGCGCGCCGTTCAGATATTCATCATTGTTTCCTGATTCGCCATAAGGCGCGCACATGAGTTCCTTGACGCTTTACACCACCTTGGGGTGTCATCTCTGCGAGCAGCTCGAGGCGCATCTCGCCGAGCATGGCAAGCCTGAGATAAGCGTGGAGAAAGTCGAAATCAGTGAAGATCCGGCGCTTGTCGCGCGCTATGGCGAGCGGATTCCGGTGCTGGCCGACCGCGCGGGTCATGAGCTTGAACGAGGGTTCGAACATCAACGATTGACCCCCTGGCTGGCGGCACGCGGACTATTGCGCGATGCAGGGGACGAGCGGCATTCCGGCGAAGCGACACGGCCGGCCATGGGCCATCATCTGCGCCGCGGCCGGCGTTATTTGAAGTAGGGGCTCGCGCGTCAGTAGCCGAGCAGCGATAGCTGACGCATGGCGTCGCGGGCCTCGGGGGCGTCGTCCTGGGTTTCGAGGACCTTGCAAAAGCCTCGCGAGGCCTGGATGTGGTTGACGTCCTCGACCCACATCATGGCCTGCTCGAAGCTGTCGGCGAGCTGGTGCTTGAGCCCGCCGAATTGGGTGCCGATCTGCCCCCAGGCGCGGCTGAATATCCAGTCGCCGAACATGTCCTGATGGACATGGATCAGCACGTAGTCATGCTCACTTTCCCAGCGGACGATCACGGTAGCTCCTGCGTGAGAGTGGATAAAGTATCCGCAACCATGCCGCCTTGGCGGCCATGGCTTCAAAAGGCTCGTAGCCCCCTTGTACACTGCGGTGGACTCGCCAAGCCTGACTGGAGGTAACGGTCGGCTTCGCCAGAGCTGCCGCCTCGGCTAACGTGGGGCGTAGCGTGCGCGGTGGCTTGTCAAAACGAACGCCATTTTAACTGCCTCCGGCAGTTGAACAAGGAGAGATGACGTCATCATGCGCATCTTGGTGGATGAAAACATACCCTTGGCCGAGGAATTCTTCGGTGAGCTGGGGGAGATTACCCGCCTGCCTGGCCGGGCGATCACGGCGGATGCCGTACACCCGTATGACGTACTGCTTGTACGCTCCATCACGCGGGTCGATGCGGCACTATTGCACGGCTCCCGGGTACGCTTCGTGGGGACTTGCACCATCGGCACCGACCACATCGATACAGCGTATCTGGCACAGCAGCGCATCGGGTTCGCCAGTGCCCCGGGGTGCAATGCCGACTCGGTGGTCGACTACGTCTTGTCGAGCTTGCTACTGCTGGCCGAGGAGGAGGGATTTTCGTTATCCGGCAAGACGGTAGGTATCGTCGGCGTGGGTAACGTAGGCCAGCGGCTTCATGCACGCCTCGACGAACTCGACGTCAACTGTCTGCTCTGCGATCCGCCACGTGCCGAAAACGAAGGTGCGCAGGGTTTTGCCGACCTCGACAGCGTGATCGAGCGCGCCGATATCCTGTGCCTGCATACGCCGTTGATCGAGAGTGGACCGCATGCGACCTATCATCTGATGAACCGCGAACGCATCCAGGCGTTGAAGCCCGGCTGCGTGCTGATCAACGCCGGACGTGGCGCTTGTCTCGACAACGCCGCACTGCGCGAGCGTCTGCAGGCGCATAACGATCTACGCACCGTGCTCGACGTCTGGGAGTGCGAGCCGGACATCGACGAGACGCTGTATACGCTGGTGGATATCGCCACGCCGCATATCGCCGGTTACAGCATGGATGGCAAGATGCGTGGCACCGAGATGGTTTACCAGGCGGCGATGCGTTACTTCGGCCTGCCGGCCCGCAAGAAGCTCGGCCAGCTCAAGCCTGAACCCTGGCTGCGCAAGATCGTGCTCAACAACTGGGCGCCGCCGCTGGAGGCGCTATCGCTATGCGCTCGGGCCTGCTACGACGTGCGCCGCGACATGCTGGCGTTCGATCATTATCGCCGACGTATGGGCATGGCCGCCGGTTTCGACGCTTACCGTGCCGAGTACCCAACGCGCCGTGAGTTTTTCACGCTGCGGGTGGAACTCACCAAGAATGCGGCGGATCTGCGCGAGGCGCTCGAGGGTTTCGGCTTCAACCTCAAGTTGGCCAGCAAGTAGCGCTTACTCACCGCTACCGCTATCGCTACCGCGTAGAAAAACAAGACCCGCCGAATGGCGGGTCTTGGCGTTAAGGCAGTGGCCGTCTGACGTTACTGACGGTAGGCGGACTCCTTGAGCGCACGGATGCGATCGTCCAGCGGCGGGTGACTGGCGAATAGTCGCTCCATGATCTTGCGGGTCTGGCCGGTAGTGATCGCGAAAGCCGTCAAGGTATCCGGCATCTGATCGGGTAACTGGGTTTCGGCCTTGAGCCGCGCCAAGGCGTTGATCATGGCGCCGCTGCCGGCGAGCTTGGCACCGGCGGCATCGGCGCGATACTCGCGAAAGCGCGAGAACCAGGCGACGATGATCGAGGCGACTAGGCCGAAGACGATCTCGGCGACGATGACCACCGCAAAATACCCCATGAAGCCCAGGCCGCCGCCATTCTCATCGCGACGCAGAAAGCTATCGAGCAACTGGGCGACCACTCGCGCGAAGAACATCACAAAGGTATTGAGCACGCCCTGAATCAGCGCCAGGGTGACCATGTCACCGTTGGAGACGTGGCCGATCTCATGCGCCAGTACCGCGCGGATCTCCTCCGGCCGCATGCGGTTGAGCAGCCCGGCGGAGACCGCGACCAGGGCATCGTTCTTGTTCCAGCCGGTGGCGAAGGCGTTGGACTGCTGAGCGGGGAAGATGGCCACCTGGGGCATACGGATACCCGCGTCACGCGACAGTTCGCCCACGGTATCGAGCAGCCACTGTTCGGTGGCGTCGCGCGGCTGTTCGATGACCTGCGCCCGCGTGCTCATCTTGGCCATGGGCTTCGACAGGAACAGCGAGACCAGCGAGCCGGCCATGCCGAATACGAAACAGAAGATCAGCAGGCTGTTCATGTTCAGCCCGTTGGCGTTGAGATACGGCTCAACCCCCAGCAGACGCAGGGTAATGCTGGCTACCAGCACCACGGCGAGGTTAGTCGCCAAAAACAGGATGATTCGCATCATCGAAGGAATCCCTCGGTCGTCAGGAAATAGATCGGTTTGTTGGGCTCTTAGATACGTGCAGAGCCGTTAGGTTTCAAGCGGGCCATGACGACGAGCGTTTAAATGGCCCGCTTGACAGCGTGGCGGGATTATTGGCGATAGCGTGACAAAAACCGCGCGAAGCGATCCAGCGCATCCTCAAGCTGTTCGGCCCAGGGTAGGGTGACGATACGCACGTGATCGGGTTCCGGCCAGTTGAAGGCCGTGCCCTGGACCAGCAGAATCTTCTCCTGCAGGAGAAGATCGAGCACCAGTTTCTGATCATCCTGAATGTTGTAAACCTTGGGGTCGAGCCGCGGAAAGGCATACAGCGCGCCCTGAGGCTTGGTACAGGAAACCCCGGGAATCGCATTGAGCTTCTCGAAGGTAATGTCGCGTTGGGCGAGCAGCCGGCCCCCCGGCAGTACCAGATCGTTGATCGACTGATAGCCGCCGAGTGCGGTCTGGATGGCATGCTGAGCCGGGACATTGGCGCACAGGCGCATCGAGGCCAGCATGGTAAGACCCTGAATGAAATCGGCAGCGCGCTGCTTGCCGACATTGCCCGAGAGAATCATCCAGCCGGAACGAAAACCGGCGCAACGATA
The DNA here is from genome assembly GCF_054602495.1 of Halomonas sp. WWR20. Taxonomy (NCBI): domain Bacteria; kingdom Pseudomonadati; phylum Pseudomonadota; class Gammaproteobacteria; order Oceanospirillales; family Halomonadaceae; genus Halomonas; species Halomonas sp. WWR20. The sequence continues at coordinate 95,533 of NZ_JBTRHR010000006.1, read as the reverse complement.
GCTCTTCGACAGGCCGTTCATGGTCACCACTAGCTGATCCTCGTCGGCCAGCGCCCCGGTGGAGGCGTGTTCGATACCGTCGTAGAGGATCTTGTCGTAGATTTCGTCGGAAAACACCACCAGGTCGTGCTGGCGGGCGATCGCCAGCAGTTCCTTGACCACTTCGGGGGGGTAGACCGCCCCGGTGGGGTTGTTGGGGTTGATCAGCACGATTGCCTTGGTGTGGCTGGTGATCTTGTCGCGGATATCGGCGAGGTCCGGTGCCCAGCCGGCCTGCTCGTCGCACATGTAATGTACGGGGTGGCCACCGGCGAGGTTGGCGGCGGCGGTCCATAGCGGATAGTCGGGAGCGGGAATCAGCAATTCGTCGCCGTCGTTGAGCAGCGCCTGCATGGCCATGACGATCAGCTCGGAAACGCCGTTACCGATATAGATATCCTCAACGCCGACACCGGGAATGCTCTTGCGCTGACACTCTTGCATGATCGCCTTGCGCGCCGAGTACAGCCCCTTGGAATCGCAGTAGCCCTGGGCCGTCGGCAAGTTGCGCATGACATCCTGCAGAATCTCCTCCGGGGCTTCGAAGCCGAAGGGTGCGGGGTTGCCGATGTTGAGCTTGAGAATGCGCTGACCCTCGTCCTCGAGGCGCTTGGCATGATCGAGTACCGGGCCGCGGATGTCGTAACAGACATTGTCGAGCTTGTGCGATTTCCTGATCGGAGTGTCCATGGAGTTTCCGTATGCTGCGCAGCCGTATGGGAAGTGACGCGTTGTGTCTCAAACGTTGTCGGGGCGGGCTGCACGCCGTCCATCAGAATACCTTGGCATAGGCGGCGTGCAAGAGCGGAACGGTGTGGCGCAAAGATTTATTCTCCGCTGACGTTTTCTCCGGCTCGCGGCGTATCGTTTTCCGCGTCTTGCGGCTCGGACACGGGAATATCCTGCGGTGTCTCCAACGTCAGGCGGCCGAGCTTGCCGTCGCGCATCTCGTGCAGCAGGACTTCGGCACCGCGATGCAGGTCGGGTTCGCCGCCCGGGCGCAGCCCGCCGCGCTTGCGCGCTACTTCCTTGACGATCGCCTGACCATCGAAGCCGGCCAGTGCCAGCAGATCCACCCGCTGGGGGCCGTCGGCTTCGACCTTGTCGGCCTCGGCGTGAGGCGTGTAGGGCGGTAGCTCGCTGAGCTTGTAGCGGGTCTGGAGCGCGTCGGGATAGCGCTTGGCCAGTTCGGCGGCGGCCACCATGGCGACATCGAGATAATCGATAGCGGTGTCGCGGATCGCGCCGCTGGCTGCCAGGCGGTAGGCGCTGGCCTGATTCTCGATCTTCGGCCACAGTACGCCGGGGGTGTCGGTCAGGGCGATGCGGCCCTCGAGGCGGATCTTCTGCTGGCGCTTGGTCACCGCCGGCTCGTTGCCGGTCTTGGCGATCTTCCTGCCGGCCAAACCGTTGATGAGCGTCGATTTGCCGACATTGGGAATGCCCATCACCATGACCCGGACGTCACGATCGGCGCGCACCTGTCCGGCCAGTTCATGACAGAGCTTGGGGATGCGCTTGAGTTCGCGGGCATCGGTAGTCGTCACCGCCAGCGCGCGCGTGCCGGGCTGGGCGTCGAAATACGCGACCCACGCCTCGGTCAGTGCTGGGTCGGCCAGGTCGGCGCGCGAAAGGATCTTGAGCACCGGCTTATGCTCGGTCAGCTCGGCGAGCATGGGGTTGGCGCTGGAGTAGGGCAGGCGTGCGTCGAGCACCTCGAGCACTACGTCGATCTCCGGCAATGCCTCCTTAATCTGGCGGCGCGCCTTGTTCATGTGTCCTGGATACCAACCTAACATGCCGCTTCCCTCTGCCTATGCGAACGGCCGGCCATTCTAACAGAAGCCTGGCCGGCCGATGCAGGTCATTGCTGGGGCAGGGTTACTCCGCGGGACGAAAATCCAGCGCCACGGAATTGATGCAGTAGCGTAGACCGGTCGACTCGTGAGGGCCGTCGGGAAATACATGCCCCAGGTGGGCATCACAGCGACGGCAGGTCACCTCGATACGCCGCATGCCATGAGTCGTGTCGAGGTGTTCTTCCACGCTGGCATCCGCCAGGGGGCGATCGAAACTTGGCCAGCCACAGCTGGACTCGAATTTATGTTCGTTCTCGAATAATGGCGCACCGCAACATACGCAGTGGTAGAGCCCCTGTTCCTTGCTGACCTGATAATCCCCGGTAAACGGACGCTCGGTGCCTTTCTCGCGGGTCACATGATACTGCTCGGGGGTGAGCTGCTCGCGCCATTGGGCATCGCTTTTCTCGATCTTGCTCATACTTCCTCCTAATACCGCCACGCGGTAGATTCACGGCCTCATTGACGGTTACACTCTTGTGGTGACGTTAGCCCATAAAATCCTCCGAGGCCATGGGCTTCCAAGACTTGCCCTGTCAGGGGCAAGCAAGGGTGGCGAGTATCGACACGACTCGGTGCTTGACAGCAAAAGCCGCGCTCAGTACCATACGCGCCACCTTGATGAGGCAAGCGGCATTGCGTCCCATTCGTCTAGTGGCCTAGGACACCGCCCTTTCACGGCGGTAACAGGGGTTCGAACCCCCTATGGGACGCCACCTCACCTTATCGGGTACCGGAGTGCGGGAATAGCTCAGTGGTAGAGCACAACCTTGCCAAGGTTGGGGTCGCGAGTTCGAATCTCGTTTCCCGCTCCATATATCGTTTGGCAGTGGTAGGGCAGGCAATGAGGGTCGCGAGCTGGAACGCCAGCCCGGTCGGATCACGTTTTCCGCTCCAATGCGTCCCATTCGTCTAGTGGTCTAGGACACCGCCCTTTCACGGCGGTAACAGGGGTTCGAACCCCCTATGGGACGCCACTTTCCGGTAAGTCAGGTTGTATGCCAGAATATGGCAAGTACTGCGGGAATAGCTCAGTGGTAGAGCACAACCTTGCCAAGGTTGGGGTCGCGAGTTCGAATCTCGTTTCCCGCTCCATATATTGTTTGGCAGCGGTTAGGGTAGGCAATGAGGGTCGCGAGCTGGATCGCCAGCCCGGTCGAATCTCGTTTCCCGCTCCATGCGTCCCATTCGTCTAGTGGCCTAGGACACCGCCCTTTCACGGCGGTAACAGGGGTTCGAACCCCCTATGGGACGCCACTTCGTCATGTTTTTCAGCGCAAGCTGAACGAGTCTCTGAACTCGATCTCTCTTCGTGATGCGGGAATAGCTCAGTGGTAGAGCACAACCTTGCCAAGGTTGGGGTCGCGAGTTCGAATCTCGTTTCCCGCTCCATGCACCGCTTGGCAGCGGCAGAGTAGGCAGCGAAGGTCGCGAGCTGGAACGCCAGCCCGGTCGGATCTCGTTTCCCGCTCCATGCACCGCTTGGCAGCGGCAGAGTAGGCAGCGAAGGTCGCGAGCTGGAACGCCAGCCCGGTCGAATCTCGTTTCCCGCTCCATCCCTCCAGTCCGCTCTGACAAATGCATTTCGCTACGGCAATCTCTGCTCCTTCGCTACGTCAATCGGTGATTCCGCGGGCTTGCAGCAAACTCGGCGTTGATTTTTTCGTATTTGCCCGCATCATCTATGTCCTTTCGTATTGCTTATTTGGCTAACGGTCCTTTCTGAGGAAACGGCTCCTTAAAATGGCCAGTGGCTTCTTCGGCTGATAAATAGGTGCGCTTGATGGCGGAACCGGCACTCTCCATTCGTGGACTGACCAAGGTCTACGGTAATGGCTTTCATGCTCTTAAGGGCATTGATCTCGATGTCGCCCAGGGCGACTTTTTTGCGCTGCTTGGCCCCAACGGGGCAGGCAAATCCACCACGCTGGGTATCGTGTGCTCGCTAGTCCAGAAAACGGCGGGCCAGGTCAAGATTTTCGGACTCGATATCGACCGGGAGTTTGCCAAGGCGAAGTATCATCTGGGCGTGGTCCCTCAAGAATTCAATTTCAATCAGTTCGAGAAAGTCGAGGATATCGTCCTCACCCAGGCGGGCTATTACGGCATGCCGATGAAGGAAGCCAAGCCCCGCGCCAAGCAGCTGCTGACCGACCTCGGATTATGGGACAAGCGCAAGGGGGGTGCCCGGATGCTTTCCGGCGGCATGAAGCGACGTCTGATGATCGCGCGGGCGCTGATCCACCGGCCCCGATTGCTGATTCTCGACGAGCCCACCGCGGGGGTCGATATCGAGTTGCGACGCAGCATGTGGGAATTCATGCGCCGCATCAATCAGGAAGGCACCACCATTATCCTGACCACACACTACCTCGAAGAAGCCGAAAGTCTGTGTCGCAACATCGCCATCATCAACCATGGCGATATTGTGCAGAACACCAGCGTGCGGGAGCTGTTGGCCAAGCTCGATACCGAGACCTTTCTGCTCGATCTGGCTCGCCCGGTACACGAAGCGCCCATGCTCGACGGATTCGAGGTCAGTAAGGTCGACGATGCCCAGCTTGCCCTGGCGGTAAAGCGCGGCCAGCAGCTCAACGATGCTTTTGCCCAGCTGTCCGCGCAGGGCTTCACGGTGACGTCCATGCGTAACCGCGCCAACCGCCTGGAGGAAATGTTCGTATCGATGGTCGAGAACGCCAACATCGAGAGCGGTAGAACCGCCCAGGTCGCGGAGGTACGTTCATGAACGCCTGGCAGACCTGGATTGCGCTGTGGACGATGATCACCAAGGAAGTGCGCCGCTTTACGCGTATCTGGCCGCAGACTCTGCTGCCGCCCTCGATCACCATGGCGATGTACTTCATCATCTTCGGTAACCTGATCGGTTCGCGTATCGGCGAGATGGATGGCATCAGCTACATGGACTACATCGTTCCCGGCCTGATCATGATGTCGGTGATCACCAACAGCTACTCCAACGTGGCCTCGTCATTCTTCTCCAACAAGTTCCAGCGCAGCGTGGAGGAGATGATGGTGTCGCCGATGCCCAACTGGGTCATCCTGGCCGGATTCGTCATCGGCGGCATGGCTCGCGGTCTGGGGGTCGGCATCATCGTCACCGTGGTATCGATGTTCTTCACCGATCTGTCGATTCATCACCCGCTGGTCACCCTGAGTGTGGTACTGATGACTGCGGCATTGTTTTCGATCGGCGGCTTCATCAACGCGCTGGTGGCGCACAAGTTCGACGATATTTCCATCGTGCCGATCTTCGTGTTGACACCGTTGACCTATCTGGGCGGGGTATTCTACTCGATCAACATGCTGCCGGAGTTCTGGCAAGGCGTGTCGATGGCCAACCCCATCCTGTACATGGTCAACGCATTTCGCTACGGCATCCTCGGCGTGTCCGATATCGCCGTGGGCGGTGCGCTGGTGACGATCGCCGCCTTTATCGTCGTGTTGTTCGCTATCGCCTTGTGGATGCTGGACCGCGGCAAGGGGATCAGGAGCTAGACATGAGCCATCGACCCGAGACACTACTGGATGCGCCGCTGGGCCGGGAGTCCGCCTACCCCGAGCGTTACGATGCGGGCTTGCTTTATCCGATCCCGCGCGCTGCCAACCGAGCGCCGCTGGGGCTTGTCGATCATGAGCTGCCGTTCATCGGTGAGGACGAATGGCACGCCTTCGAACTCTCCTGGCTCGACCCCAAGGGCAAGCCGGTGGTGGCGGTAGCGCGTTTTCGCCTGCCGGCGGCCTCGCCCAATCTGATCGAGTCCAAGTCGTGGAAGCTCTATCTCAACAGCTTCAATCAATCGCACTTTTCCAGCCGCGAACAGGTCGCCGAGACGCTGCAGCGCGATCTCTCCGCCGCTGCCGGCGCGAGGCTGGATATCGCCCTGTTCGATGTCGACGACGAGGCGCTGATGCCGCGCCGTCTGCCCGGCGAGTGTCTGGATCATCTCGATATCGAGATGCGCGACTACGCCCCCGACCCTGGTCTGATCCGTGTGGGTGAGGAGGTCGTCGAGGAAACGCTCTACTCGCATTTGCTCAAGTCCAATTGCCCGGTCACCGGCCAGCCCGATTGGGGCAGCGTGATGATTCGTTATCGCGGCCCCAGGCTCGAGCGTGAAGGCCTGTTGAAGTATCTGGTCTCCTACCGCCAACACCAGGACTTTCACGAGCACTGCGTGGAGCATCTGTTCGTCGACCTGATGGACCGCGCCAGGCCCGAGCGCTTGTTGGTGCTGGCCCGTTACGTGCGTCGAGGCGGGCTGGATATCAGCCCCTGGCGCGCCACGCCCGGTGAACGTCCTCCCGAGCCGATGCGTCTGGCGCGGCAGTGATGTCTATCTGCGCTGTTGCCTGGGCAGGCGGCGACAGCGCAGTGAACGTGTTAGAGTGAGAAGGATTCTCGATTAAGTTTGAGCAGGAAAGGAGATCTCTCTTGGACGCAATGACGCTACTGCACGAACGCAGCTCGATGGGTAAGCTATCAGGACCGCCCCCCGATGCCGAGCAGCTCGACGCCATGTACCGCGCCGCCCTGCGTGCGCCGGACCACAAGGAACTCACGCCGTGGCGCTTCATCGAGTTTAGTGGGGAAGGGCTGGATCGTTTGGGCGACCTGTTCGCCGAGGCGGAGCGCAACAAGGATCCTCAAGCGGACGAAAAAGCGCTCGACTCGGTGCGCAAGAAGCCCAAGCGGGCGCCGATGATCATCGCGGTGATCGCCAAGGTAGTGCCGGACCTTCCCAAGGTACCCCCGATAGAGCAGGTCCTTTCGGCAGGATGTGCTGCCCAGAACATCCTGCTGGCCGCCCAGGCGCTCGGACTTGGCGGTATGTGGCGTACCGGTACCTTTGCCTTCGACGAGACCGTGCGCACCGGGCTAGGGCTCGACAGGGACGATGAAATCGTCGGCTTCCTCTATCTCGGCCATCTCGGCGGGCGGCATAAGCCGGTACCGAGCCGTGACCCCAGCGACTATGTCGAACGCTGGACCTGATCCCATGCGCGCGGGCCGGCGGAGTACCAGACACCGATGAGACAGCCGGGTGTTGCCTATCCACGCTTGGCGCTGCCCCCGGCGGGGCAGGAGGAAGACCTTGTTGCGTTTGGCGACTGGCTCGAACAGGCGATTCCGCTTGTCGGTCAGCTCGGGTTGAACGGCATGTGCTGGGAGAAGGACACCTTGGTTTGGGATCTTTCCCTAACCCCGAATCTCAACGACAAGGGGACGGGATTCGGCGGTGCGCTGACGGCGCAAACCACTCTGATCGGCTGGGCCTGGACCACGCTCTGGCTGCGTGCTCATGGGCGCGTTCAGGATGTGGTCGTCGCCGAGGCGCGCCAACGCTTCCTCGCACCGGTGACGGCTGACTATCGCTTGGCTTGTAGCCCCGTGGAGACTGCTGCCGCGATGCGTCTTATGGAAAGCCTCACGGCCAAAAACCGGGGACGTATCGTGCTGATGCAACGTGTGTACTGCGGGCACCAGCTCTGTCTGGAAGCCGAAGGCAGCTATGCGGTACTGCCTGTCAGAGATAATGCCTGAAACAGGAAAATGGCTTGCAAACCGCAGCTTAGCTCGTTACCATTTGCGCCGTTCTGAAGGGCAAGCAGCACGCGAGCCGGCAGAGCGAGAATGCGGAGAGGTGTCCGAGTGGTCGAAGGAGCACGCCTGGAAAGTGTGTAAGTCGAAAGGCTTCGAGGGTTCGAATCCCTCCCTCTCCGCCAAGAATTCCGAAGGGGAATCAAGCATTTAGCTTGGTTCCCCTTCTTCGTATCTGGCTGTAGGGGACGATTCTGGGAATATATCTGCGAAAGCCTATAGGTCGAGCAGCTTCTCAATCGTCTGCGGAACGTCCTGTCCATTGGCTTAAACCATTTTCATCGCACTGCTGGGTCATGTCGGCCTTAGTGGCGCCGCTTCTCGGGGCTGCGTATACGAACGCATCGCCCTGGGTCTCGGTGAGTCTGCAGGTCATCCATCCACGGAGTAGCTGATGTAATGCGCTGCCTGGGGCGTATATGGGCGTTCGTATCAAAGAGATCCAATGCAGTTCAAGCACGATGCGCTCGAGCGTGGCGCTGAGCTTACAAGAACTTGTTTGAATGCGCCGATAGGCGGACCTTCCGCCAAGCGATAGCCTGCTGCTGATACGCCCGCTAGCTGCAGTACGCCGGGTAATGGTGAGCCAGGCGCGGCGGGCCCGCATCGCGTTATATTTTTAGTTCTTGAGCTTATCTTCCTGCCGAGAATGCCGATAGGGATGCTTGGGTGCCGGTGATCAGCCGCACGAAACTTAGCATTCAGGGCGAGAAATGAGCATGACGAATCTATCGGTCAAGAAGAGCCTAACCTTGGCTCTGGCCGTTTTGGTTTTGATGATCGCAGCAATCAGCGGGTTGGGATTCTACTCCAACCATATAAGCGCGAAAGTGGTCAATGAACTATCGGAGATCAACTTCGTCCAGAGCAATACCATTAACCGTACGCAGGTCAATCTGCTTCGTGCGCGCGTCATGCTGGATAAATATGCCACCTATATTCGCCAAGGGCAGGCTGACGCGGCTGATAAAGCGCTGCAACGTGCCAGAGGTGCGCTCAAACAAGCGGAACAACGCTATAATCGCTTCAAGCAAGTACCCGTAAGCGACGATAGCCGCCGTGATCCCTACGTCGATAAAATCGACTCGGCCTATACTGCAATAGTTGTCGACACGCTGCGTCCGCTGATGGAGAAAAACGACCTTGACGAAGTCGCTCGCCAAGAGGAACGCATCAATGAGTTATATCTCTCGTTCGATGCTGCTGTAGAAAGCTTCATCCACTATGTAGAGGAGCGTGGCGATCTACTGCTCGCCGAAGATGCCCAATCCAGTAGTGTGGTCGAGGTCATTGGCATCGCACTGCTTATTCTGGCATTGGCTACGGCAATCGTGGTTCGGATGGGAATGATCCGTACAGTCGTGAAGCCGCTTGACAAGGCCGTCGAACATTTCAAACAAATCGCCCAAGGCAATCTAACGGCGAAGATCGAAGATCGTGGTACTAACGAAATGGGGCAATTGTTTAGTGCCTTGAAGGAAATGCAGATCAAACTCAGCGATTTGGTTCGTTCACTGCGTAGCAGCAGCGATAGTGTATTCACCGGGGCAGGTAATATTGCTACCGGCAGCCAGGATCTATCGTCGCGCACCGAAGAACAGGCCTCGGCCTTGCAGGAAACAGCTTCCAGCATGGAGCAGATGGCTTCAGCCGTCCGACAGAATACGGACTCTGCAATGGAAGCCGATCGACTCTCAGCCAGCGCTTCTGAAGCGGCCGAGGCGGGGGGAGCGGATGTGCAGCGTACAGTCGAGCTGATGCAAGCGATTGCAACGAGCTCCCGAAAAATCAATGAGGTTGTGGAAGTCATTGACTCGATCGCCTTTCAAACCAATATTCTGGCACTCAATGCCTCAGTCGAAGCTGCTCGAGCAGGAGAGCAGGGGCGTGGCTTCGCGGTGGTGGCAAGTGAGGTGCGGTCATTGGCGAGCCGCAGTGCAGAATCGGCCAAGGAAATTCGTACGATGATCGAGTCGACGACATCTCAGATCATCAGCGGAGCTGAGCAGGCAGAGCGTAGCGGCCAGACGATTAGCCGGACCGTGGAGTCGATTCGTCAGGTGTCGAAACTGATGAAGGAGATTTCGACCGCAACGCGGGAACAAAATAGTGGCATTGAACAGATCAATGTGGCTCTGGTGCAGATGGATTCAGTAACCCAACAGAATGCCTCCTTGGTGGGACAGACAAGCACCGCTGCCGCCTCTCTCGAAGACCAGGCGAAGCATCTGGCTGAACTGATTGCGGCCTTCCGAACTGATGATCTGAGTATTTCTACCTCAGTGGCTCGGGGCAATACGACAGTGGCGTCCAATTATCGGCTATCTTCGCCAATGGCTTCGAGAAAAACCGCTGCTAAAGTCGAAGCAACGCAAGAATGGGCCGAGTTTTAAGCGAGTCCAGCCAGACAGCGAGCAGCATGAATTATGGTAAGCCCGGCGTTAAAAGCTGGGCTTCTTTTGGCGAACCCGGCTTTATTCAAAACTTAAGTTCTCTATAAAAGATGCTCTATGTGACAATCGCGAGGGAGACGCTCAGACATGGCAAGAGTCGGTGAAAGTAAAGACGTTTAACGCCGCATGGGTGAGTGTAGGTATTCTAGACAGAGAATATTAGTTTGCATTGCGGGGAGCACAATGAGCGTGACGAATAAAGACAAAACTCATGTAACCGCCATTACAGTAGCCCAGTTTAATTAAGGCTTTTCTTTTTTGCAGGCAGTAGCAGAGGGAGCGGAGCGCGAATTCCTTATAAAGGGATTTGGCAATATGCCCGGCATGAATGAATGTTCAACTTCTATTCGAGCCAGCCGATAACAAGCGTAACGATTAATCCTGTTGGAGGATTCATTTATGTTGTCTCGTTTTAGGATTGGCACTCGACTTAGTATGGCCTTCGGGGTCATTTCGCTACTTCTCATTGGTGTTTTAGGCGCAGGCTTGCTTGGCCTCCAGGCGGTCGAGAATACCGCCAAGACGGCTTTGGAGGTGGATGCTAAATTAGTTTCTAACGCTGCATTAGTGCAACAGCTGGCCTTGGAAGAGCGCCGCTATGAAAAAGATACTTTTATCAATATAGGCGATGCGGAAAAGGTCCTGTCATATCAGAAGAAATGGGAGAACTCTCGCCAGCGCTTAATTGATACTCTCCAGACTGGGGCTGCCTTGTCCCCCTCCGAGAAGCTGGACAAGCTCTACCTAGAGGCTGAAGGTGCTCTCCAAGATTATGCTGAAGGCTTCATGACGGTTTATCAGCAGATTCAAGGCGGTAGCATCACCGATACGGTGCAGGCCAATAAAGCACTGGGTGTTTATAAAAACGATATTTACCATTTGGAAAAGCTGGCGGAAGCCATCAACGAAACTGCTGCACAGAATCTTGCTGTGGCTGAAAGGGTGATCGACAAGCAGTTTTCAAGCTCTCTATGGACGTTACTTACCTTCGCTATCATTGCGTTGATTCTAGCTTTTGTACTCGCCTATACCATTACGCGTAGTATCGTCGTTCCTCTGCATCGAGCCCTGGAGGTGGCTAGACGGGTTGCCGAAGGGGATCTGCGTCAAGAAGTCCTCGTGACAGGAAAGGACGAAACGGCTGATTTGCTGCAAGCGATGGCAGAGATGAGCCGTTCGCTCACTCGCCTTGTCACTTCGTTGCGACAGTCGAGTGAGACGGTTCTGACCGGCGCCAACGAGATTGCGCAGGGCAGTCAGGAATTGGCGGCACGAACCGAGCAACAGGCCGCCGCTATACAGGAAACGGCTTCCAGCATGGAAGAAATGACGGCGACGGTAAGGCAAAATACCGAGTCCGTCAGGGAGGCGGATACGCTGGCGACCGATGCCTCTAGCCGGGCGCAGAGCAGCGGGGAGGAGATAAAGCGGAGTGCTGCGCTGATGCAGGAGGTGGCAGCGGCTTCACATCGTATGCACTCGATCGTAGAAACGATCGACTCTATCGCATTCCAGACGAATATCCTGGCCTTGAACGCTTCGGTAGAGGCGGCCCGTGCTGGGGATAAAGGACGCGGATTTGCGGTGGTCGCCTCGGAGGTGCGGGCACTCGCCAGTCGTAGTGCCGAGTCCGCGAAGGAGATTCGAGGCATGCTGGGCGATACACGTACCAAGATCGACACTTGTGCTTTGCAAGCTGAGCGTGGCGGTCAAACCATAAGCGAAACGGAAGCCGTCATTTACAGGCTGGCATCGTTGATGAGCGAGGTTTCTACAGCGACACGCGAACAGAGTAGCGGTATCGAGCAGATCAATAATGCCATTACCGAAATGGACTCCACCACGCAGCAGAACAGTACTCTAGTGCAACAGTCCAGCGCTGCGGCTTCCACTCTCGAGGAGCAGGCTGCTCGATTGAGGGAATTAGTCGCCGCTTTCCATGTCAATGCTTCCGCCGAATTGCAGGAGTTGGCGATAAGCCGGCCGAGTGGGGCAGGAAACAAGGAGACTGTAGAGTTCGCTGAGCTGAAGCGCCCCACGCTAAGGTATACAGAGACAGCGTAACGCGTGCGACGGGGTTAAGTATGACTCACGCAGCCGTGTAGTGAATCCGTAACGGTACGCAGGATAAAGAGAAAAGAACAGCGGCGCGACCCGAAAAGGTAAGTGGGAGCCGGCCGCTGTATTGGGTACTGTCCATGTGGAGGTGACGTCCTGTCGGCACGAGTCCCTATGTGCCCCATACTGCAATATTCCTGACTGCAGTCGCAAAGCATCCAATGCTACTGGTCGGCATCCTGCCGATGTACTTCCGGGTACGCTGCTTATAGCCTCCTTGCTATTATTGGCAAGATTAAACTTTTAAAAGAAAGTGTGGATTAACAAAGATTAATTTTTTAATGATATTACTTTATTTTACGATGGACATCTTGTTGGTTATTATTTTTACAAAATGTAAAAATAATAATTACTTGTGTGATTTTTTGGCCTGAAATTGTCAAGGCCCTGAGCCAAACCTCCTTGTACAATAAGGGAGCTGTCAAAGTGAGGTTGTGTCACGACTGGCCAGATAGGAGGAACCGGAAGGGCTGCTCTTCTTGCTTCATGCGCTTGTCTAAAGTCTAAAGGTCGCGCGCTAAACTGGGGTCTGCCCGTTCCAGATGCAGGTAAGTCGACTCGAATTCGGAAAATGACTTCAGTGTTTCCCAGCCGTTTATGGTGAGATGTTTCTGCTTGATAGTCACCAAGCCTTCACTGCGCAGCTTCTGGATGACCCTGTTGGTATGCACGATGGTGATTCCCATCGCTTCTCCCAACTCCGCCTGGGTCAAAGGCAAGTAAAAGCTGTGGTCTTCAGTCAAGCCAGCCGCCCGGGAACGCACCAGCAATTCGCAAAATAGATGGGCCAGACGCTTGTCGGCAGGCCGGGCACCTAGATTGAGTAACCACATGCGCAATATCGATTCGTCAACGAGGGCTGACCAGAAGAGCGAACGGGCAAGGCGAGGATGATTGTCAATGATATGCTCTATCTTCTTGCGCGGCATGGATGCAACTTTTGCACGTGTAAGGGTGCGGATCGAGTGGTCCATCATGCGATTAAGCAGAGTGACATGCACGTCACAGAGATCGCCGGGCAGAAGATAGGCCATAATCTGGGCTTTGCCCTGTCGAGTGACCGAGTAGCGGCATGCCCATCCTTTGAGCAAAAGCTGAACATCGTCAGGCCTCTCTCGCTCGCTGAGGATATCGACTCCTTTTTCAACATCGACGGCGCCGGTAACGGCGTCCTCCAGAATCTCTATTTCCTCCGCGGTGTGCTTCTGAAAATTATCCATTTTCTGAATAAAACGGGTAAGCAAGCTATTCTCCTAGGCAAAAAGAAGCTGTCTGCTTACGGCGGGGAAGCAGCTGATTGAGGGCGAAGATAAAGCGGTGCGGTGCTTGGCTCTATAACATAATTGAATTTTTCATTAATTTCCGTTACTTGCGTTCAGATTGGCCCTTCGTCGGCGGAGGCTTCGCAGAAAAACAGGGCAGGGCTGGACACTCGCCAGCCGGGGTCAGCGAGGCTTGCTAAGTTATGTCTGAAAACGCCTGCGCTCACTCATGCAGCGTTGAAAATCAGTTCATTTACCCCTTCTAGACTCGAATGCGAGCCCAGTCCGTTTATCGCCGATTTTTCAGACAGTACGTAAGCCCGAGCCGCGAGGGAAGAGGGAAGGACAGCCAGTGGTCTCGATAAGCATATCAAACTATTTGTTTAATGAGTCTGAATGTTAAAAAGGAGGGGGAATAATATCGAGACCTGACCCTATGTTTCAGGCAGGCGAGGTGATTGAGTTGTATCGAAGGTACACAAGAATATTAACTTTTAGCAGACCTGGAAAAATGGATTAAACTAAAATCGTTAATAAGAGCAGCGGCACGGCCCGATAATCACATGAGAGCCGGCCGCTGCATGGGACACTCATCCATGTGTTGAGGACATCCTGTCGGCACGAGTCCTTCGTGCTATCTGCGGTTTCCTACCGCAGTCGCTTAAAGCTTCCGTTGCTGCCGGCATCCTGCCGGAGTACATCCCAGTACGTGGCTAATGGCTTCCTGTCATTAATGAAAGCATAACGCCCTGCAGAAGCCAAAGAGATAACAGAAGTTAATTTGATGTGATTTCTAACATAATTTTACAAATTCAGCGTTTTGTTCTCCCTGGTGTTTGGAAAGTAAACTGCCGATGTACTTGAGGCCCGTCGCACTTGGCCTGCCATGTTCATGTTCTGATTTATATTGACTGGTTAACGAAGCGAGACGCCTGGCCGTCACTCGAGATGGAGCGTCAAAACTCGATATTGGGTTGATTACAATGAATATCAGATCCTTAAGGCGGTTACTCCTCGCCACGGGATTGCGCGGGTCCTTTCTTCCCTGTCTGGCCACGGCTAAGATTGTGCGCACTGTTGATAAGTCCTACATGAGAGAAAGCTTGAGGAAAGTTACCCAATTGATAGCCATGAACAGGATGGTATTCCTCGGCTAGCAGCCCCAAGTCGTTGCGAATAGACAATAATCTGTTAAATATTGCGCGCGCTTCGTCAATGCGGTCGAGTAGAATCAGGGCATCGACCAGCCAGAAGCTACAGATCACGAAGGCGCCTTCTCCCTCGGTAAGGTGATGCTCTTTTTTTCGATCAGCGAAACGATAAACGAAGCCATCATGTACCAGTTCCTTTTGGATGGCCTCGACCGTGCCTTTTACTCGGGGATCCTCGGCGGGCAGGAAGCCGACCTGGGGAATCAGTAGCAAGGCCGCATCCAGAGCGTCTGAATCATAGCTCTGTACGAAAGTATTGCGTTGCTTATGAAACCCCTTTTCGCACACTTCGTCATGAATGCGCTGACGCAATTCCCGCCAGCGTTCGATATCACCTTCGAGGCCGAAATTCTCGACGCCCTTGATAGCGCGATCTACCGCTACCCAGGCCATGATCTTGGAATGGGTGTAATGCGCTTCATGGCTGCGCCGCTCCCACAGGCTGGAGCCCTTTTCCTGCCAATGTGCCTCGAGATATTCGAGCAGTTGGCACTGCACGCTCCAGATATCCTCATTGGGCTCGATGTGGTTGATGCGGCCCAAATGCAGGCCGTCCATGACCTCACCATAGATATCAAGCTGGCGCTGTAGGTAGGCGCTGTTGCCGATACGCACTGGCTGGCTGCCATTGAACCCTGCTAACCAATCTAGCTCATGCTCGGGGAGGCGGCGCTCACCGGCAATACCATAGATCGGCTGCAGCTTGTCGGGATCACCGGCGACTGCACGCAGGAGCCATTGACGCCAGGCACAGGCTTCTTCCCGATACCCCGAGGCCAGCAGGGCGTAGAGCGTAAAGGTCGCATCGCGCAACCAGGTGTAGCGGTAATCCCAGTTAAGTTTACCCCCCGTCTCTTCAGGCAGAGACGCCGTAGCGGCACCGATGATGCCTCCAGTCTCGATATGAGTCAGCGCCTTGAGAGTGATCAATGAGCGGACCACCGGCTCACGGTACTCGTCGTCAATTTGGCATTTACTGCTCCACTCGAGCCACCACTGGCACGTATTCTTCAAGGCCTGTTCGGCATCTTGGGGCGGCGGCGGCGTGCAGTACGAGCGGAACCAGGTCAGCACGAAGGGGACGCGCTCGTCGGCCTTGACCGTGAACGTGCCTTGAATGATGTGATTTTCGTTATGCAGGGTGACCGGTGTCTCCAGGCGTAGACCGTCCGGGCCGGCGACGGCATTGAAACCCTTCTTGTGGCAATGCGACCAAGGAGCGACGTGCCCGTATCCGAAGCGGAAAGCGGCGTTGGATTGCATTTCCACTTCGCCCTGGCGGCCTTCGACGAGGCGTACCACGTCGACGACGGAATCGTTCTCAGAAGAGAGCGGCATAAAATCGATGACGGCTACGCTCCCGGTCTCGGTTTCGAAAAGCGTTTCCAGAATCAGGGTCTCGCCGCGGTAACGGCGGCTTTGCGAACGAATCCCGCCGGTGGGGGATAGCTGCCAGTAACCATTCTCACGGTTGCCGACGAGGGCCGCGAAACAGGCATCAGAATCGAAGCGGGGCAAGCACAGCCATTCCATCGAGGCGTGGCGATCGATCAAGGCTGCCGTACGCATGTTACTGATAAATCCGTAATCTTCGATTCGCTTCCGCTGGTCCATCATCACTGTCCCTGTTCCGGTGAATAAGGTGCCGTTGAGGAATTCAGGCAAAATTTATTTATTATTTAAATCCGTTTCTTATCATTGTTAAGTCATACCTGCTTTTATTTTGAATTGGCTGTGAGCGTGTGGTTGCCAATCACCATTTTGGCTGCCCGGAGGGTTGATTTTCTTGTTTAAGTGTAACGGATGATAACGGAGTTTGAACTTCTCCTAATGTGAGAAAACCGCCGCCCACTGGAAGGAGTGCATATACAGCATGTTCGTTAAGTTTTCTTGAATTAAATCAGTCTATTGAACTCAATAGTTGGTGAGGGTGACATAGGGCATATTTTATAAGCGAAACGATACGGGGTGAAGGGAATTAGCCTCTGCTGTTATGAGGGTCTATATTTTTATCGGTTTATATCAAGTCGCATGTTTAACATGGTTGATCAAGCATGCGGGCCATCCTTGGCATGGAGGCACGTTATGAGCGAACTCGTAGGAGATTTTTTACTCAAGCGCTTATCCGAATGGAACGTAAAGCGAATTTACGGCTATCCCGGCGATGGCAGCAACGGCATCATGGGGGCGTTGAACCGTGCCGGCGACCAATTCGAATTCATCCAGACCCGCCATGAGGAAATGGCGGCGTTTATGGCATGTGCTCATGCCAAGTTTACCGGTGAGGTGGGGGTGTGCACCGCTACCTCCGGCCCAGGAGCGATTCATCTGCTCAACGGGCTGTACGATGCCAAGAAGGACCATCAGCCAGTGGTGGCGATTGTCGGACAGCAGGCGCAGGCTGCCATGGGTGGCGACTATCAGCAGGAGGTCGATCTCGTCTCGCTGTTCAAGGATGTCGCCCATGAGTATGTACACATGGCGACCAGCCCGGGGCAGATTCGCCATTTGATCGACCGAGCGATACGCATTGCCCTGGCCGAGCGGACGGTCACGGTGATCATCATCCCTAACGACTTGCAATCCCAGCCGGCCGTCGAGACGCCGCCGCATGCTCATGGCACGGTGCACTCCGGTGTCGGCTATTCCAAGCCGCGTACCGTGCCGCATGAGGAAGACCTCATGCGTGCGGCGGCGGTGCTCAACGAAGGTGAGCGTGTGGCGATACTGGTCGGCGCGGGGGCGCTCAATGCCACCGATGAGGTTATCCAGGTCGCGGAAAAGCTTGGCGCCGGGGTGGCCAAGGCGCTGCTGGGTCGTGCGGCGCTGCCCGATGATCTGCCGTTCGTGACCGGGTCTATCGGCCTGTTGGGCACTAATCCCAGTTGGGAAATGATGTCGAACTGCGACACGCTGCTGATGATCGGTTCCACCTTCCCCTATTCCGAATTCCTGCCCGAAGAGGGCCAGGCGCGCGGCGTGCAGGTTGACATCGACGGGCGCATGGTAAGCATGCGCTATCCTATGGAGGTCAATCTGGTCGGCGATAGCGCGGCTACTTTGCAGGCGTTATTGCCTCATCTCAAGCAGAAGACCGACCGTTCCTGGCGCGAGCATATCGAAAAGAGCGTTGCCCAGTGGTGGGATGTGCTTGAAGAACGTGCCATGGCCGATGCCGATCCGGTCAATCCACAGCGTGTATTCTGGGAACTGTCACCGAAGCTGCCCGATAACTGCATCCTGACCAGCGATTCCGGTTCTGCCGCCAACTGGTATGCACGCGATCTCAAGCTGCGTCGCGGCATGATGGCTTCGCTCTCCGGCGGGCTGGCGACCATGGGCAACGGCGTACCCTATGCCATCGCCGCCAAGTTCGCCTATCCCGAGCGGGTCGCCATCGCCCTGGTCGGCGACGGTGCCATGCAGATGAACGGCAACTCGGAACTGGTGACCATCGCCAAGTACTGGCAGCGCTGGTCCAATCCGAACCTGATCATCATGGTACTCAACAATCAGGACCTCAATCAGGTGACCTGGGAAATGCGCGTCATGGAAGGTGACCCCAAATATGCGGCGTCGCAGGATATTCCCGATTTCCCCTATGCCGAATATGCCGAATTGATTGGTCTCAAGGGTATCAAGGTCACTGAGCCCGAGGCTTTGGCGGGGGCCTGGGATCGAGCATTGAGCGCGGATCGTCCGGTGGTGCTGGAAGTCATGGCCGATCCCAACATTCCGCCGATTCCCCCACATATTAAGCCTGAACAGGCGAAAGCCTACATGTCGGCGCTGATGCATGGCGATCCGGATGCGCTGGGTATCGTCAAGGCCTCGTTCAAGCAGTTCGCCCGGGAATTCATTCCCAAGGGGCGCAAGCACTGACACGGGATGAGAGGATGATCCATCAGCATATTCCGATCGAAACGCTTGAAGTGTCGGCGTACAGGGTGCCCACCGACGCGCCGGAATCGGACGGCACCCTGGCGTGGGATTCCACCACTATGGTGCTGGTCGTACTCAAGGCGGCCGGCAAGACCGGGATCGGCTATACCTACGCTCACCAGGCGTGTGCCTCGCTGATTCAGGACAAGCTTGCCAAAATCGTCGCAGGGCATAACGCCTTGGCGGTCCGTGAAGGTTGGCTGAAGATGGTCGAGGCGATTCGCAACCTGGGCCGACCGGGACTTAGTTCGATGGCGATCGCCGCCGTCGATGTGGCGATGTGGGATCTCAAGGCGCGTCTGCTCGATCTGCCGCTGGTGTCGCTGTTGGGTGCGGTGCGCCCAGCAGTGCCGGTGTACGGCAGTGGTGGGTTCACGTCTTATACAAACGAACGATTGCAGGGCCAGTTAGGTCACTGGGTTGAGAGTGGCATCTCGCGCGTCAAGATGAAAATCGGTCGTGAGCCGTCGCATGATCTCGAACGTGTTCGTCTGGCCCGTGAGGCCATCGGTCCCGCTGCCGAGCTGTACGTGGATGCCAACGGGGCCTATGCCCGCAAGCAGGCGCTGACCATGGCCGAGGCTTTTCAAGCCTGCAACGTGACTTGGTACGAGGAGCCGGTGTCGTCGGATGACCTGAGCGGCTTGCGACTGTTGCGTGACCGGGTGCCGGGGAGTGTCGAGATCTCAGCGGGGGAGTACGGCTTCGATCTGGCGTATTTCCGTTGCATGCTTGAAGCCGGTGCGGTGGACGTGTTGCAGGCCGACCTGACGCGCTGCGCCGGGATTACCGGCTTTCTCGACGTGGCGGTGCTATGTGACGCCCATCAGATTCCGCTGTCGTCACATACCGCGCCGGCGCTGCACATGCACCCCGGTTGTTGTGCAACGCCGGTGCGTCACCTGGAGTACTTTCACGATCATGCGCGTATCGAGTCGATGCTGTTCGACGGCAGAGTCGGCCCCGATGGGCAGGGCAATATGAGCCCCGACCTTTCGCGGCCTGGCTTGGGACTGACGTTCAAGGATAAAGAGGCAGAACGTTTCAAGCTTTAAGTTTCCCAATTCCAACCACAGGAACTGGCGATGAACGATCTGACTAGCACGTCTCGCTCGATGGCCCGAGACGGGGCGCAGGATGCCCACCAGCCCCATTATCGCAACCTGGCCGAGGCGCTCGCCGGGGCGATCGAGGGGGAAGTGCGCTTCGACACGGGGAGCCGAGCATTGTATGCCAATGACGCCTCGAACTACCGCCAACCGCCGATCGGCGTCACTATCCCCAGGACGGTGGAAGACATCATTGCCATTCACCGCATCTGCCATGCGCATGGCGTGCCGATCCTGTCGCGCGGGGCCGGCACCAGCCTGTCGGGGGAGACCGTCAACCACGCGGTGGTGATGGACCATTCCAAATACCTGCATCACATCATCGATATCGACACCGAGCGCAAATACGTGACCGTGCAGGGCGGGGCGGTCAACGACAAGGTCAACCAGGCGCTGGGCCCCTACAACCTGGTGTTTCCGCCCGACCCCTCCACCCACGAGTGGTGCACCATCGGCGGCAACCTCGGCAACAATTCCTGCGGCGTTCACTCGGTGCAGGCGCAGTGCTACGGTCATGGGCCGCGCACCTGCGACAACGTCCACTCGCTGGATGTTCTCACCTACGACGGCGTGCGCATGACGCTCAAGGATGGCTACAGCGAGGCGGAAATCGACGCCATCATCGCCCAGGGCGGACGCCAAGGCGATATCTTTGCCAAGTTGAAAGCCCTGCGCGACAAGTATGCCGAGCGGATTCGCCAATGCTATCCACAGATAAGACATATGCCGCGCCGCGTATCGGGCTACAACCTCGACGACCTGTTGCCGGAGCGCGGCTTCAACCTCGCCAGTGCCCTATGCGGCACCGAGGGCACCTGCATGACGGTGCTGCATGCCACTCTCAAGCTGACCGACAACGTCCAACACCGCACCCTAATGGTGGTGGGCTTCAATAATGTCGAGGAAGCCGGCGATCATGTGCCGCTGATCATCGAAGCGAGACCGATCGCGCTGGAAGCCATTGACAAGCGGTTGTTCGACAATGAAGCCCAGCAACACATGCATGAAGAGACCCTCGGTCAGTTGCCGAAAGGCGGTGCATTCTTATTGGTCGAGTTTGGCGGCGAGGACGCCGAGGACACCTGCGCCCAGGCCGAACGCCTGATCGAGAAACTCAAGCGGGCCAATAGTGCCCTGGTCGATTACGACATTATCGACGACAAGGAGAAGGCCGGCAGCATCTGGGCGGTGCGCAAGGCCGGGTTGGGGGCGACGGCGTTCCCGCCGCCCACTCAGAAGCCGCACTGGCCCGGCTGGGAGGATTCCGCGGTGCCGCCCGACAAGGTCGGCGAGTACGTACGCGATCTGAAAGGCCTCTACAAGAAATACGACTATGTCGGCTCCATGTACGGGCACTTCGGTCAGGGCTGCATCCACTCACGTATCAATTTCGACCTGGAGTCGCACGAGGGCGTCGAGAAGTATCGTCGCTTTGCGAAAGAGGCCGCCGATCTGGTGGTGTCCTATGGCGGTTCGCTATCCGGCGAACATGGCGACGGCCAGGCGCGGGGCGAGCTGTTGGAGCGCATGTACGGCGCGGAACTGATCGAGGCTTTCCGCGAATTCAAGCGTATCTGGGACCCGCAGTGGAAGATGAACCCGGGTAAAGTCGTCGATCCTTACCGGCTCGATGAGAACCTGCGCCTGATTCACTATGAGCCGCACCAGGTCGAAACCACTTTCAAGTTTCCCGACGATAAGCGCAGCTTCGCCCGAGTCGCGTTTCGCTGTGTGGGGGTCGGCAAATGCCGCAGCGATAGCGGTACCATGTGTCCCAGTTACATGGTGACGCGCGAGGAGAAGCACACTACGCGAGGCCGGGCGCGACTGCTGTTCGAGATGATGAACGGCGATACGATTACCGACGGCTGGCAGTCGGAGGAGGTGCGCGAGTCGCTCGATCTGTGTCTGGCCTGCAAGGGCTGCAAGAACGACTGTCCGGTCAACGTCGATATGGCCACCTACAAGGCCGAGTTCCTGTCGCACTATTATAAGCCTGGCGCGCACCGGCGGCCGCTGTTTCACTATGCCTTCGGCTTCATCGACCGCTGGTCGCGGCTGGCCTCGAGAATGCCGGCGGTAACCAACTTCGTCACCCAGGCGCCACTGCTCAGTACGTTGACCAAGGGCCTTACCTCCATGCCCCAGCAGCGTCAGGCCCCGACCTACGCCCCCGAGACGTTCAAGGCCTGGTTTGCCCAGCGCCCCATCGTCAATGCGCAGGCCGCGCCGGTCATGCTGTGGGCGGATACCTTCAGCAACCACTTCTACCCTGAGACTGCCCGGGCCGCCACCGAGGTGCTCGAGGCGGCGGGTTATCGCGTGATGATCCCGCCCGAGGGGATGTGCTGTGGGCGGCCGTTATACGACTTCGGGCTGCTCGACCATGCCAAGCAATACCTCGAACAGGTGATGAGCCGCCTGGATGACGTGATCAAGCAAGGCATACCGCTCATCGGCCTGGAACCGTCGTGTATCTCGGTGTTCCGCGACGAGTTGCCCAACCTGTTTCCTGACGATGCCCGCGTTAAACGGCTGCACGATAACAGCATGATGCTCAGCGATTTCCTGGTTCGGCGGGCCAAGAGCTATCGACCGCCGCAATTCAAGCGCAAGGCGCTGGTGCATGGCCATTGTCACCATAAGGCGATCATGCACCTGGATGCCGAACAGGCCCTGATGCAGAAGATGGGGTTGGAGTACGAGGTGCTCGACTCCGGTTGTTGCGGCATGTCCGGTTCGTTCGGCTTCGAGCGCGACAAGTACGACGTGTCGATCGGGGCTGGTGAGCGGGTGCTGCTGCCGCGAGTGCGCGACGCCGATGAAGACACCTTGATCATCACCAACGGCTTCAGTTGCCGGGAGCAGATCGCGCAGACCACGCCGCGTCGCGCGTTGCATATCGCCGAAGTCCTGCGCATGGCCATGGATAGCGCAAAGGGGCCGCAAGCTGGACCGCCGGAGCAGGGGATCGTCGAGCGGCGCGCCCAGGCGCAGCGCCAGTCCAATCGGCGCGCTGCGACAATGGCCGGTATAGCCGTTGCCGCAGGTGTGTGGCTATGGACGCTGCAGCACCGCCATCAACGCGATAGACACTGATAGCCGAGAGCGTAAGCATTTGCAGAGCATTCACACAGGAGGCATAACGACATGGAAAAGCGTCATGAGGTAGTGGTGATTACCGGCGCCGGCGCCGGCCTGGCACGCGCCACGGCGCGCGAATTCGCCCGTCACGGCGCCCACCTGGGGCTAATTTCACGCGATCCGGGGCGCCTTGAGGCGGTAAAAAGCGAAGTCGAAGCGCTAGGTGGACGGGCGGTGACGGTCAGCGCCGATGTTTCCGATGCCGCCCAGGTCGAGCAGGCTGCTGAGCTGATCGAGGCGCAGCTGGGGCCCATCGATATCTGGGTCAACGGTGCCATGACCACGGTATTCTCGCCGTTGCACGCCATGAGCCCCGAGGAGTTTCGGCGGGTTACCGAGGTGACCTATCTGGGCTTCGTACATGGCACCATGGCAGCGCTGAAGCGCATGCGGGCCCGCAACCACGGCACCATCGTGCAGATCGGCTCGGCTTTGGCGTATCGGCCGATACCGCTGCAGACCGCCTACTGCGGTGCCAAGCATGCCATCAAGGGCATGACCGAAGGGCTACGTTGCGAGCTGATGAACGAGGGCAGCAGCGTACATGTGACTCTCGTCGAAATGCCCGGACTCAATACGCCGCAGTTCGACTGGTGCAAGAGCCACCTGCCTAGGCGGGCACGCCCCGTCGCCCCTGTCTACCAGCCAGAAGTGGGGGCGCGGGCCGTCTACTGGTCCGCTCACCACCGTCGGCGTCAGCTGTATGTGGGGCTCTCGTCGGTCCTGACCATCTGGGGCAACAAACTGGCGCCGGGGCTGATGGATCGTTTCATGGCGAAAACGGCGGTAAGCGGGCAGCAGACGTCTGAACCACAGGACTCCGCGCGTCCCGACAATCTATGGCAGCCGGTCAAGGGAGAGGTCGGCGCACGCGGGCGTTTCGGGCATGAGGCTCACGACCGCAGCGTACAGCAGTGGGTGACCACTCACCGCCGCCAGATCGGTCTGGCCGCAGGCGCCGCCTTGCTGGTGGGAGCCGCGGCGTGCGGTGCCCGGCATCGCCAGCGCGACCGGCGCCATCAGGAGGTGACGCGATTGAGTAACCAGGCACTGGCCCGGGATATCCAGGTAAATACCGAAGGCGTCATCTCGTAACGTGGTGTTCGCCATAACGACGAACCCTCCAGAACTGCGGATCAGAGGAGCCATCGCATGCCAATCGATGTCGGTCGATTATATTGGGCCATTGCCGAGGGGCATATTCCCGGTGACAGTCACGGCCCCGAGCCCCAGATGACCAGCCACGAAACCGTCTGCATTCTCAATGCCTCGCCTCGCGAGGCACATGTCAGCATCATGCTCTACTTTACCGATCGCGAACCGGTGGGGCCTTATGAAATTCATGTGCCTGCCCGGCGTACGCGCCACGTGCGCTTCAATGACCTCGAGGATCCCCAGCCGATTCCTCGCGATACCGATTTTGCCAGCGTCATCGAATCCGACGTACCGATCGTCGTGCAACATACCCGGCTCGACTCACGCCAGAGCGAGTTGGCGCTGCTGAGCACCATGGCGTTTCCGGTGAGTTGAGCCAAGCAGCGTTCAGTCACCCACGACCGTCACGGTATTGGAGCGGGGCATGTTCTTGAGTGACTGCGCCTGGGCCAGCAACTGAGAGACGACCGTCAGCACCTGACCGGATTGGCCGCCCTCGGGGCCCGTGGGAATGGCGTAACGCGTACCGTCGAATTCGGTCGCCACGAGGACGTGTTCCAGCCCCGACGCCGGCATGACCCGGAGCAGCGGCTGCCATCCTTGGGCGGTGTGAATCTTCAGGGGGTGTTCATGCGTCTGCTGGGCCCGGATGACGCCGCCCAAGTAGTCCAGCACTTCGGCGAGCGAGCGGGTGTACAGTTCGATCGTGCCCTGCTCCGATACGAAACTGATTCGCGCCCGGCCGGTGCTGCCGAAGAAGAGCGGATCGGTGGCGGCGTACTGGTGACCTACGCCGAAGTCGCAATAGGCTTGGGCGAACAGAGGCTCCTGGGCATGGCTAAAGCAGAAGCGGGCGGCTTCACGCACCCGGACGAGCTGGTAGTGATGGGCGTCGTCGGTCTGCTGCAGGGCCAGGCCCCGCTGATGCACGGACAGTAGATCGTCGAGGTTGGGCGGTTGTGTCATGTGGAGCGAAGGGCCGACCTGGTTAACCAGGCCGATCGTTTCCAGCGTGAGACCTTGACTAACGAAGCGCCGCACGATCCCCTGGAAGTCCTGATACTGGTCCGGCCGGTCCGGCGCGTTCACTGCCTGGATGTCGCGATCCGGTGTATGGACGTGGATGCGTTCGAGAAACAGGGTCAGCAGCAGTTCGAGGGGAAAGTTCTGCTGCACGTAATCGTTAAGACGCGTCGTGCTGATCGGGGTCAGATAGCGGCGGTAGAACTCTTGATTATCCAGTAGCGCAACCTCGAACCAAGGTCCCTGTTCGATGGATACCTGCGGGTTGAAGGTGAACTGCGATGGGGCGTCCGCGCCGAATGGTACGCTGAGGTTGGCACCGGCATTGATACGGCTGCGCCCGCGGATCGTCGAGAGTGAGGTGAAATGGGCGGGACGTGATGCACTGCGTCTAAGAATGTTGAGCAGTAACGCCTCGTCTTGGAGTTCGCCGTACTCCTGATTGATCGTCGCCATGGAGACCGACAGGCGCTCTCCACCCACGCACCCGGAGAGCAGGACGGCGAACGCCAGGAGCGCTCCAAGGCCGATAGAGTCTTTCATTGAATGGTAGGACCTCCTGTCCCTGACAACCGTTCGCTGGCGTAAACCAAGCGCTGTCTGAAAAATGGATCATGGGCGCCAATGTGAGATGACGTTTTGAACAGCACCTGGGAATTGCGTCTCGGGGCGGTTCATACGGCGTGGTCGAAGGTTCAGGGCATGGGGGTCTGACGCACCCAGTCGGCTGCGGCGTCTTTCTGGGTGGTAGGAAAGACTCTGACGTCCATGGCGGTGAGCAAGCGGTTTTCCCACTCGACCATGTGCTTGATCCAGCTGCGGTCGGTGATCACCGCGATACGATAGAAGCGCGACAACTGACGTAGCTGGCTCAGGCCATAGCCCATGTCCTTGAGAATCGCAGCGATGCTCATGGCGTTCATGGTGTCGATCTCGGCATAGACGCTGATGCGGCTCTCGTCGCGTTTCTTTTTCTCGATGCTATCGATCGCCTGCTCAAGCTCGGACTCGCTGAATTTGCCGCTGACCCGCATGGCGACCACGTGGGGGGCGATGGGCACTAGGAATTCGATCATGGACCTGCTCCGCTGAGATGTGTTTTTTTAGCGTAGCAGGCCGTGGCTAGCGTGGCGCCTGCGGCGTCTCCTGCATCTCCCGCGCCAGCCGGCGGCTGACATCTCCCGGCGAGCCGGTGCGGCGCGCCAGCAGATCGTAGGCGACAGGAACGACCAGCAGAGTAAACAGTGTCGCCGCCGCCACCCCGCAGAAGATCACCGTACCGATGACGATGCGTGTCTCGGCGCCGGGACCGCTGGCGAGAATCAACGGCACGGCGCCGGCGATGGTGGTCACGGCGGTCATCAGGATCGGACGCAGCCGGACCACGGAGGCTTCTATCAGCGCGTCGCGAAACGCCTGGCCCTCGTCCCGCAGTTGATTGGCGAACTCGACGATGAGGATGCCGTTCTTGGCGGCGAGCCCCACCAGCATCACCAACCCCACCTGGCTGTAGATGTTCAGCGTCTGACCGGTGAGCCACAAGCCGAACAGGGCACCGCTCATCGCCAGCGGCACGGTAAGCATGATCACCAGCGGATGGATGAAGCTCTCGAACTGCGCGGCCAGCACCAGAAACACCACCAGTACGCCGAGAATCAGCAGGAACGATGTCGCACCGCTGGCCTGCTGATAGTCGCGTGACGGCCCCTTGTAGTCGAGGATCGCCTCGGCAGGCAGAATCTCGCTGGCGGTGTGCTGGAGATACTCCAGCGCCTCGCCCAGGGTCGTGCCATCGGCGAGATCGGCTTCCAGGGTAATCGCTCGTACGCGGTTGAAGCGGTGGAGTTCGCTGGCCCCGGCATAGTCGCTGAGCGTGACCAGGCTCGCCAGCGGAATCAACTCGCCGGTGCGTTGCGAGCGGACCTGGATGTTATCCAGCGAGCGTGGACTGCGCTGATGATCACGGGCGCCCTCGACGATGACATCGTATTCCTCGCCGTTGTCGACGTAGCGGGTCACGCTGCGCCCGCCGAGCAGGGTTTCCAGCGTGCGGCCGATCTGGCTTACGGTGACACCCAACGAGGCGGCGCGATCGTAATCGATATCGATGCGCAGCTGCGGCTGGGTCTCCTTGTAGTCGCTGTCGACATCGATCAGGCCGGAATCGTCCTGACGAATGCGTGCGAACATGGCGTCACGCCACTCGGCCAGCTGTTCGTAAGTGCCACCGCCAAGCACGAATTGCACCGGCTTCTGCACCCGACCGCCGAAACCCTGGCGCATCACCGGGGCCGCGGTGACGCCGGGCAAGCTGGCGAGCCGTTGGCGCACATCGGCCATGATTTCCCAGGCGGAGCGGCGCGTACCCCAATCGCTGAGGCTGATGATAGCCATGCCGCTATTGAAAGTTTCGATGTTGCCGTAGCCGCGCGGGGCGCGTATCGCGATGCGCTCGATCTCGCCGTTGTCGACCAGCGGCAGCAGGCGGTTCTCGATCTCGTCCATGTAATCCTGCATGTAGGAGAACGTCGCCCCTTGTGGCCCGTTGACCACTAGGAAGAAACTGCCACGATCCTCCTGGGGGGTGTATTCGTTGGGAATCTGCACGAACAGCCAAGCGGCGGCGGCGATCAGCACGACGAACACCATTACTGTCAGGATGCGCAGTTGCAACAGCTTCTCCAAAAGCCGGCGGTAGAGGCGCTGCGTTGCATCGAGCAGAACATGCACGCCACGGCTGATGCGGCTCTCGTGCATGCGCGGATCGAGTATCTTCGAGCACAGCATGGGCGCCAGCGACAGCGCCAGCAGACTCGACAGCGCCACGGCGGAGGCCAGCGTCAGCGCGAACTCGGCGAACAGCCGGCCGACATCGCCCTGTAGAAAGCTCAGCGGTACGAAGACCGCGATCAGCACCAGTGTGGTGGCAATCACCGCGAAGCCGATCTGACGGGTGCCGCGATAGGCAGCCACCAGCGGCGTTTCGCCGTACACCTGCATGCGTCGGTGAACGTTCTCGAGCACCACGATGGCATCATCCACCACCAGCCCGATCGACAGCACCAGCGCCAGTAGCGTCAGCAGGTTGAGTGTGAAGCCGAAGACGGCCAGGGCGATGAAGGTGCCTATCACTGCCACTGGTACCGTCACCGCCGGCACCAGCGTGGTGCGCAGGTTGCCAAGAAACAGGAAGATCACCACCACCACCAGCGCCATGGCGATAAACAGCGTCGAGACGACCTCGTCCAAGGCTCCGGCGACGAACACCGACGAGTCGAAACTCAGCCGCAGTTGCATGCCTTCGGGCAGGGTCGGGGCCAGGCGTTCCATCTCGGCCTGTACGCCCCGCGAGACCTCCAGTACGTTGGCGGTGGATTGCTTCATCATGCCCAGCCCAACCATGGGCGCCGCGTTGCCGCGAAACAGCGAACGCTCCTCCACCGAGCCGACTTCTACCTGGGCGACGTCCGCCAGGCGCACCAGATAGCCATCATTGCCCTGCGCCAACACCAGGGCGCGGAAACTCTCGGGGCTGGCGAAGCTACGCGGCAGGCGCAGCGTGAACTGACGGTCGCGGGACTCCAGGAAGCCTGCCGGCAATTCGACGTTTTCCGCGCGCAGGGCGTCTTCCACATCGCCCACCGTCAGGTTGCGTGCCGCCAGGGCATTGCGATCGAGCCACACGCGCATGGCGTATTCCTTGCCGCCGCCCACGCGCACCCGAGCCACCCCGGATTGCGTGGAGAAGCGATCCACCAGGTAGCGGTTGGCATAGTCGGTGAGCTCGGCGATGCTGTAGCCCTCGCCGGAAAGGCTCAGCCACATCACCACGTCTTCGTTGCTGTCGGCCTTTTCGACTTCGGGAGGGTCGGCCTCGTCAGGCAGATTGTTGGCAGCTCCCGAGATACGGTCGCGAATGTCGTTGGCGGCGGCTTCGATGTCCCGATCCAGCGAGAAGGTCACGGTGATCTCGGACTCGCCATCCTCGCTGCTGGACTCGATCAGCTCGATGCCTTCGATACCGGCAATACGATCCTCAAGCACTTGGGTGATGCGGGTTTCCACCACGTCTGCCGAGGCGCCTGGATAACCGGTATCGATACTCACCACGGGGGGATCGATGGCCGGATACTCTTGTAGCGGCAGCCGCTCGAGCGCCAGCAGTCCGAAGGCAACCAACAGCAGCGACAGAACGGTGGCCAGTACCGGACGCTGGATAGAGAGGTCCGACAGACGCATCAGTCACTGTCTCCGGCGTTGGCGGGGCGGTTGGCCTTAAGGATCTCCGCGATGTCCCGGCTGCCATCATCGATGGCGAGCAGCTCGACCCGGTCCCCCTCGCGGACCTTGAGCAAGCCATGGCTGACGACCAACTCGCCTGCGGCAAGGCCGGCAACGATTTCGACCTCGCCGGCACGCCGCTCGCCGATCTCGACCTCGCGCTGCGTCACGCGGTTGTCGTCGGCTGGGTCGATCGCCATCACGTACTGGCGCTCGCCATTGGGAATCAGTACCGATTCCGGCACCACCAGCGCCTGGCGCGGGCGGCGTTCGAGCACGATCTCCATCAGCATGCCGGGGCGTAGCTCACGCTGGGGGTTGGGCAGCAGGGCACGCACGCTGACGCTGCGCGTGATCGGGTCGATGCGCGTCCCGACATGGCCCACCTCGCCCGAGAAAACCCGCTCGGGATAGCTGGGCGTCGTCGCCGACAGTGTCAGGCCAGGACGCAGTACCGACAGGAAGGTCGCCGGGACGGTAAAGTCGAGCTTCATGACGTCGAGCTTGTCCAGCGTGGCAAGCTCGGTGCCGGGGGTGACCAGCGTGCCCACGCTGACGTTGCGCAAACCGATCGTTCCGGCAAAGGGTGCGCGCAGGCGGCGATCGGCGAGACGCGCTTGAATGGCGTCGATATCGGCTTGGACCTGGCGCAGTTGCGAACGGGTATCCTCGACGTTGGCGCGCGCTCCGAGGTTGCGTTCCTGCAACTGGCGGGCACGGTTCAGGGCATTCTGGCGTTCATCGCGTAGTGCCTGGGCGGCACGCAGTTGTGCCTGAGTCTCGGCATCATCGAGACGAATCAGCACCTTCCCCGCGCTGACTTCGTCGCCACTGTCGAAGTTCAGTTCGGCGATGGTGCCGGTTACGGTGGCGGACAGTGTGACGCTCTCGTCGGCACTCAGCGTTCCCAGCGCTTCCAGCGGATCGCTCCAGGTCGACAGGCTGGCGCGGGCGGCGATGACCTGGGTGCGATTCTCGGGAACGTCGGCCTGTCCCCAGGCCGGGATTATGCCGGATATCCCCGCCATGATGCTGAGCAGCATTACGCAGAGTCGCATGACAACGCCGTGGCGGCGCCGGGCGGTATCTCGAAAAGGCAGCAGGCTGAGTGATGTCATGAGAGCTCGTTATCGGGCTGGTCGTGGCGGCTCCGCAGGTCACCGGAACGCGCCGGCAGGAGGACGGTCATGGCGTACAGTTTGCCATAACATGGCTGGCATAAGCGTGAGCGTTACGCAAAGTGGCGTTCGCTATTGCTGCGATCCCAGGGCGTCCAATTCTGTTAGAATACGCGGTTTTTACGTGACGGGTGACAGGGATATCAGTGCATGGCGCAGACATATGACGTGATCGTCATCGGTGCGGGAGCGGCAGGGCTGATGTGTGCCCTGACGGCAGGCTATCAGGGGCGCCGCGTGCTGGTGATCGATCACGCCAACAAGGCCGGCAAGAAGATTCTCATGTCGGGCGGCGGACGCTGCAACTTCACCAATCTGGCGACTTCACCGGCACACTTCTTCTCCGGCAACCCGCATTTCTGCATTTCGGCACTCAAGCGTTACACGCCGGGCCACTTCGTCGAACTGGTCGAGCGCCACGGCGTCGAGTATGTCGAAAAGGCGCCGGGCCAGCTATTCTGCGCCGAGTCTGCCAAGGATATCGTTAATCTGCTGCTCACCGAATGCGAGTGGGCCGGCGTCGAGGTGCGCCTCAAGACGGGGGTGGAACGCATCGAGCGCCAGGGGGAGGGCATGCGCTTGACGACCTCGATGGGCCGGCTCGAGGCAGGCGTCGTGGTCGTGGCCAGCGGGGGGTTGTCGATTCCCACCCTGGGCGCCAGCGGCTTCGGCTATGAGGTGGCGCGCCAGTTCGGTCTCGGCGTGACCGATACGCGACCGGCGCTAGTGCCGTTCACCCTGACCTCTCAATGGAAGGCACGTGCCGCCGAACTCTCCGGTATCGCCTGCGAGGTGGCGGTGCAGTGTGGTGACGGGCATTACCGCGAGCCGTTGCTGTTTACCCACCGTGGCCTGTCGGGTCCGGCAATGTTGCAAGCCTCCAGCCACTGGCAGCCGGGCGAGACGCTGACGATCGATCTGTTGCCCGGCGTGGACGTCGCCGGCGCGTTGAAACGCCTACGACAGGATGCGCCCCGGCGTCAGCTTGCCACCTGGTTGAGCGAGCAACTGCCCAAGCGTCTGGCTCAGGCATTGTGCGAGTGGTGGGGATTCTCTGGCGTACTGGCCGACTATTCCAATGCTCGGCTCGAGCAAGTGCACATCCGGCTCAAGGCGTGGCAACTCAAGCCGGCGGGCACCGAGGGCTGGCGTACTGCGGAAGTCACCCTGGGCGGCGTGGATACCCGGGCCATATCGTCGAAGACCTTTGCCGTCAACGAATTGCCCCAACTGCGTTTCATCGGCGAGGTGCTCGATATCACCGGTCAACTGGGCGGCTTCAACTTTCAGTGGGCCTGGGCTTCGGGGGTAGCCTGCGGCCTGGAGGTGTGAGGCGAAAGGGGCAAACGGTACCGTGGAAGGCACCACGCCGCCGAAGTTAAAGTGCCGGCTCGTGAGGCTGCGGTGAGCGGCGAGGCTCGGCAGATGACATGGTGCTAACCCAGCGGATGACAGAAGCGCTTCAGCCTAGCAGCACGAAGCGAAGCGTCAGAGCATCTTCGGAATTCCGGCAAGAAAGGTATTGAGGCTGAAACCTAGACCTAGACGCC
The DNA here is from genome assembly GCF_054602495.1 of Halomonas sp. WWR20. Taxonomy (NCBI): domain Bacteria; kingdom Pseudomonadati; phylum Pseudomonadota; class Gammaproteobacteria; order Oceanospirillales; family Halomonadaceae; genus Halomonas; species Halomonas sp. WWR20. The sequence goes on along the minus strand of NZ_JBTRHR010000006.1, from coordinate 63,589 downwards.
GGTTGTTGTGATCGTAATCGATCAGGCTTTCGCCGTAGCCGTGATAGTACTGGACGTAGCCACGTACCTTGCCGAACAGTGGAAAGGAGTAATCAAGCTGGGTGCCGTAGTGCCCCTTACCCGGATTGCCGCGGACCAGCAGGGAAACCTCCTTGTCATCGAAGGCCTTGGCCACGGTGATATCGCCGTAGCCGACGTAGTTTTCCAGGTGGGGATTGTCGTCGTCACTGTCGCTCTCAGGAATACGCCAATGGGGCGCGACGCTGATCGCCCACTCGCCGCGCTGCAGGACGACGTCGGCATACACCCGATTCCAGCTGCGTGACAGCGGCGCCGCTCGGCCATTGGATTGATGTACGAAACCCACCCGATTGAGCGTGTTGGTCCAGCCTAACAATGTCCAGTTATTATCGAAGCTGAGGAAGGCCTCGGGTTCGTAGTTGGTTTCTCGGAAAGGGGCCGAGTCGTCGGAATTGTAGGCCTGCCACCAGCTGCGCTGCGTGTAGGCGAAGTACAGATCGCCTTTGCCGTCGAAAATATCCTCGACCAGATTGACCTTGAAGCTGAGCTGAAACTTGACCTCGGCGTTACCGATCTCTCCACCGTTGCTGAGCTCGCGAAAAGCCGCTTGGTTAGGGTTGGTGTTATAGGTCCAGGGCAGCAGGTAATTGCGCCGATAGGTGGTGATGGCCAGGGGGTTGCGCGAGGACTCGCGCTCCAGGTCGCGGCGCACTTCAGCCTGTGCGGTGGCGGCTTCGGTTCCTTCGTCTGCATGGACCACATGAGAAGTAAAACCCAGCATGAGGAGCCCGCAAAGGCTGAGTGACCTGATCGACGTCATGGAGCTTTTTCCTGTGGTCGCTAATGCAATAAGAGGGTGTTTCTACCATGGCCACAGCACAAGTCAATCGCCATGTTGCTGCACATTGTTGCGCGTATTCGGCCTGGTGCGGCGTCGCCCGTTAATAGCGGGAGGTAACTATATGTTAATTCTCGAATCCTACAAAATTAGCCAGCTTGATTGCCAAGCGAGGCAAGGCCATCGACAATCGTGCGTCTTGATTTTTGCTCATCTTTCGAGGTTATAGCATGGCGCGTTTCGATGCCTGCAGAATCCAGTTACGGTCTTGCTGCCTTGCGCTGAGTGGTCTGCACCGCTTGGTGGCTGGGGCATGTGCCGTGCTGCTGTGGTGCCTGATGCTCGGTGTGGGGGCGGCCGCCGAGCTGCCCTCACAAAGCGCCCTGCAACAGCGCCTGGAATCATTGCAGGGTATCGAAAATCCTGGCGATAGCCAGAAGCAGGAGATGGAGAATATTCGAGCTGCCCTTGATGCCTTGAGGCGGCTCGAGACGCTCGATAGCGAATTCGAGGCGCTTGAAGACAAGGTGGCACGCGCACCCCAGGAGACCCAGCGGTTGGCGCGAGAACTCGAAAACCTGGACGAGACAGGCGAGATCCCCCGCACGGAAGATCTCGAGGATATGCCGCTCGAAGAGGTCGGACAGCAGACCCGCTCGACGCTCGATACGCTCGAGGAACTTCAGACTCAACTGGCCGACGTCAAGGCCCAGCTGATCAGCGCCCAGACCCTGCCCGAACGCGCCCAGGCTGCGATTTCCGAGGCCATGAAGCGCGCCGAGGAGTACCGCGACAAGCTCGAAGCGCTCCCCAGTGGCGATGAAAGTGCCGTGATCGAGGCGCAGCGCGATGTCTACGTCACGGCCCAGGCCCTGGCCCAGCGTCAGGCGCAACTTCACCAGCGCGAACTGACCCACAATACTCGTCTCAGGGAGCTGGCTCTGCAACGTCGCGATCTGCTGGAGCGACGTATCGAGATCGAGCAGAACCGGCTCTCGGTGTTGCAAACTGTACTCGATCGCAAGCGCCGGTTGGCCTCGGAACGTGCGATTGCCGATGCCGGCCGCGAGGATGCCGAAGCGATTTCCGGCCATCCGGTGCTGAGTAAAGTACAGGAAGTCAATCGCCAACTGAGTCGCGAGCTACTGCAGGTTACCGACCGTACCAACGGCTTGATCCGCGACAGTATCGGCACTCGCACGCAACTGGACCGGGTGCGCCAGGTTCAGCGGACGCTCGAAGAGCAGATCGAGGCGATTCGTGGCAGCCTGTTGCTGTCGCGTATCCTGCGCGAACAGCGCAAGGCGCTGCCCAGTGTGGATGCGCGCAGTGGCTTGCAGGATGAAATCGCCGATTTGCGGTTGCGCCAGTTCGATCTTTCCCAGCAGAGCGATACGTTGCGCAAGCCCGGACAGCTGGCCAAGGAGAGTCTGGCGAATGTCGATATCGAGGTGACGCCCGCCTTGCGTGACGCCTTGATCCGGCTATTTCAGTCGCGTCGCGAGCTGGTCGATCAACTCGAGCAGGAGTATGGCCGGTTACTGACCGTGGCCATCGACTTGCAGCTCAACCAGCAGCAGCTGTTACAGATCAGCGATTCCCTGCGGGCCACGATCGAGGAGCAGCTGTTCTGGGTGGCCAACGGACGTCCGTTGGATCTGGCGTGGTTGAAGCAGTTTCCTGGCGCGTTGATGCAGCAGATCACCCACGGTGAGTGGCAGTCGGCGCTGGTGAGCCTATGGCAGGGGCCCAAGCCCAAGGCGGCGTGGATGCTGCCGCTGGTGGTGCTGGCCGGCGTGCTGCTGCTGCGTCGTCGCCGGATCAAACTGCAACTGCTGGCGCTGCATGAACAGATCGGACGCCTCAAGCGCGACACCCAAATGCATACACCGCGGGCCATTGCCTATAACGCCCTACTGGCGGCGCATGGCCCGCTGCTGCTGGCGGCGGTTGGCGGGGCATTGCGCAGCGGCGAGGCCTTCGCGGCGGTGCTGGGTGATGCATTGTTGCAATTGTCGCTGGCCTGGGGGGTGTTTGCACTAGCCCGGCGCCTACTGGTGCCCGACGGGGTCGCCTCGCGTCACTTCCACTGGAGCGCCGGTTACGTGGCGCAGCTACGGCGGTTGTTGCTGTGGTTGGGCATTGCCCTGATTCCGGTGATTCTGATCAGCAACATGGCGCAGTACACCGAGGCCCGTCTGGCCGAGCGGCCTTTATCGCTGCTGTTACTGATCGCCGGGCTGGTGGCGATGAGCATCCTGCTGGCGCGCGTGATCCTGGCGCACATTCCCGTCTTCGGCCTCAAGCTGTTCCGGCTGCTGCTGGGCCTGGCGCTGGCCGGGGTGCCGTTAGTGCTGGCCGGTCTGATCGTGCTCGGCTATGAATATACCGCGCTGCGTCTGATCGGGCGTTCCATCACCACCATCTACATTCTGGGCCTGTGGATTCTCGTCGAGGCGGCGGTGGTGCGTGGCCTGGCGGTGGCGGCCCGGCGCCTGGCCTACCGGCGAGCCGTGGCGCGTCGGCGCGCTCAGGTTCAGGAAGGCGCGGAAGGCGGGCTTGAAGTGGTCGAAGAGCCCCCGTTGGACATGGATCAGGTCAACCAGCAGTCGCTGCGCCTGTCCAAGCTGATCCTGTTTCTGCTCTTCACGCTAGTGCTGTATCTGGTCTGGGCCGATCTGCTCACGGTGCTTTCCTATCTCGACAATGTCACCGTCTGGCAGATCGAGCGTGGCGCGGGCGAGGCGCTCACCACCAGCCCGGTGACCGTGGCCGACGTGGTGACGGCGTTGACGTTCGTGGCGTTGACTATGGTCATGGCCCGCAACCTGCCCGGTCTGCTGGAGGTGATGGTGCTGTCGCGTCTGAATCTTCAGCAAGGCAGCGCCTATGCCATCTCCTCGCTGCTCTCCTATTTCATCATCGGGACCGGTATCGTCGTCTCGCTGAGTACGCTGGGAGTGTCCTGGGACAAGCTGCAGTGGCTAGTGGCCGCCTTGGGCGTGGGGCTGGGCTTCGGGCTGCAGGAGATATTCGCCAACTTCATTTCGGGCCTGATTATCCTCTTCGAGCGCCCGGTGCGCATTGGCGATACCATCACGCTGGGCAATCTGCATGGCACGGTGAGCCGCATCCGCATTCGCGCCACCACGATGACCGATTTCGATCGCAAGGAAATCATCATCCCCAACAAGACCTTCGTCACCGATCAACTGATCAACTGGTCGCTGTCGGACAACATTACCCGGGTGGTGCTCACCTATGGCGTGGCGCATGGCTCGGATCTCAGTACCGTCCATCGCCTGCTGCGCCAGGCCGCCGACGAGAACAAGCGTGTGCTCAAGGACCCGGAGCCGCAGGTATTCTGTGTCAGCTATGGCCCTACGGCCTTCAATTTCGAGCTGCGCATCTTCGTCAACGACCTGATGGACCGACTCTATGCCGCCGACGAGATCAATCGTCGTCTCGATAACCTGTTCCGGGAACACGATATTCGCATCGCTTTCAACCAGATGGATGTCTGGCTGCACAGCCCTGACGGCCGGAAAGCCCAAGTCAGTTCGTCGCGCTCCACGCCGTCGGATGTGAGCGACGTGCAGCAGCAGGGCCGGGCGCGGGATCCCGGCTTCGATAGCTTGGGCTATGCCGGCGACGCCGGGGGAGGTGGCGGCGGCGAGGGGCGTTGATCAGTTGACGACGCGCTCGGCATGCAGCAGAAATTCACGGTTGCCGTCGCCGCCGAGAATCGGGCTGTCCTGCCAATGATGAATGGTTAGGCCCTGGGCGTGGCAGCAGGCGCGGATTCGCCGCTCGACCTCGGCATACAGCGTCGGGTCGCGCACGATGCCGTGACTGTCGACCTTGCCGGGACCGACCTCGAATTGCGGCTTGACCAATGACAGGAGCTGGCTTCCCGTCGTCATGATCGCGGTCAGTTCGGGCAGGATCAGCGTCTGCGAAATGAACGAGACATCCATGACCGCCAGGTGAATGCCTTCGGGGGCAAGCTCTGCCAGCCGCTGTCGGGGAAGCTGGCGGGCATTGATTCCCTCCAGGCAGACGACGCGGGAGTCACCGCGCAGTTCGGCATCGAGCTGGCCATGGCCGACCTCGATACCAATTACGCGGGCAGCGCCGAAGCGCAATGCGCAATCGGTGAAGCCACCGGTCGACTGGCCCACATCGAGCACTGTCAGGCCTTCCATGCGCAGGTCAAGCTGGGTGAGCATCGCCTCGAGCTTGAGGCCGGCCCGGGAAACGTAGCGCTCCTCGGCGTCTTCGCTGATTTCGAAACGGCTGTCGGCGGGGAGCTTCTCGCCGGGTTTGGTCAATACCCGAGTACTCCCGTCACGGATCAGTGCCACCTTGCCGTGTCGGATCAACCGTTGTGCCCGCGTGCGCGAACGGACCAGGCCTTGGGCGACCAATAACTGATCGAGTCGTGTCATGGCGTGTCTTTTGCTGACGGATGATGCGGCTGAGGCCGCGATGGGTTCGGTGATGGACTCGCTAGTGGTGCTGCGTCGTCGGGGCGGGTAAAGCGTGTGAATTCCCGCTGCCAACGCTCCAGCAGGCTCTCCCGCTTGAGATTGTCCAGTGTGGCCAGCAGCCCCGGGCCGATCCGAATCGGACGCAGCGCGTCGCCTAATCGCTCGCTCAAGGCCTGGGCGCTATCGGCGGCTGACAGCTGTGGATGGACGGCCCCCAGCGGGGTACGTTCGGCGATGATCCGTTGCCCGGGCAGCCCCAGCAGATAGTCGAGGAAGCGCTGCGCGGCTTCCAGATGGCGAGCATGCCGCGGGATCAGGGCCAGGCGCTGCGTGACCAGGGCATAGTCGTTCGGCACCTCGACCACCAGCTCGGGATGCTGTTCGGCATAGCGACTGGCATAGGAGCCGAGCAGATTGTAGCCGATCAGGTAGCGACCGCTAGCCAACCCCTCAAGCATGGCTCCAGTGGTGCCGAGCAGTTCGGCATCGACCCCGCCGAGCGCGGCTACCAGGTCCCAATAGCGCGGTGAGACCTGGGCATCCTCGATGGCGTAGGTATAGCCGACGCCGCTTTCGACGGGGTCATAGGTGACCACCTTGTCGCGTAGGGCGTCACGCTCGCGCATCAGCAGGTCAAGCAGGACCTGATGACTGTCGATGGGGCCGTAACGCTCGAGCAACTCGCGCCGGTAGACGATCACGATGGGTTCGAAGGTGAAACCGAACAGCTCGTGACGCCAGCGTGCCCAGGCGGGCCACGCTCGGGCCGTTTCCGAGGCTAGTGCCGCCGCATGGCCCTGATTGGCGAGCTGATACTGCCAAGGCATGGCCGACGAGAGAATCACGTCGGCCTCCGGTGTGGTGGGCGACGCCAGAAAGGCCTGGTAGATCTCCAGGGTCGTCAGGTTGCGGTAGGTCAGTTCGATCGCGGGATAGCGTGCCTGAAAGCCCTCCAGCAGAGGGGCCGCCAGGGCCGGGTCCAGCGCACCGTGTATTACCAGCGGAGAGGCTTGCGACTCGACATCGGGCGTGACGGCGGGATAGTGCACGAGCGTGTCGGCACGCGCCGACAGCGGTACGCCGAGCAGGGCAAACGCAAGCAGCGCCAGGCCAAGCCGGAATAGGGCCGGACAGGACAGGACGGGGCGTCGCGTGTCGCGTGCTGCGATCATGCGGTGCTCTGCGCTGAAGCTGGCGGAAACTGCAGACTGACACGCAGGCCGCGCTCCCTAGGCCCTGCCGTGAGACTCAAGCGGGCCTGGTGAGTCCGGGCGATACCGTCGACGATTGCCAAGCCCAGCCCCGATCCCTGGCTGCCCTCGACACCTCGGTGGAAGGGGCGCAGCATCAGCAGGCGTTGTGGGGCGGGAATGCCCGGGCCGTCATCCTCGACCTCGAGGCGCGCCGGAGACGCGGTGACGCGCACCGTAATCTGTTGCGCACCATAGCGGCGGGCATTGTCGATGAGGTTGACCAGAGCCTCCTCAAGTTGCCAGTCGATGCCGTCGATCGGGACGGCGATGTCAGGAAGTTCCAGCCCCAAGTCGAGGCCGTCGCGATGACAGGCCCCCAGGGCGTTGCGGACTGCGTCACGAGCGGTGACGCAAAGATCCAGGGGCCGCTTGTCGGGTGTCGCCTCGGGATTGTTGAGGCGAGTCAGCGAGAGCAGCTGAACCGCCAGGCGTGCCGTACGTGCCGAGGTTTGCTGCATGACGACCAGTGCATCATGCCAGGCGGCAGGTTCCTGTTGACGCAATGCCAGCTCGGCCCGTGCGGAGAGCCCGGCCAACGGGGTACGCAACTGGTGCGAGGCATCGCCGATGAAGCGATCCTGATTGGCGCGGACCCGGCGCATACGTGCCAGCAGTTCATTCAGCGTCTCGCGCAGCTCGGCCAGTTCGCGCGGCAGAGGAATGTCCAGCGGAGCCAGGGTGCGTGGGTCGCGTTCGCGAATGGCACGTCGTAGCCGGGTCAGCGGCGAGAGCGCGATGCGCAAGAATATCAGCACCATGCCGACGGCCAGCAGAGCCATCAGCACAAGACGGATCACGCTGCCGCGAAACAGTGCGGCAGTCAGTTGCTCGCGCCCTTCGCGGGTGTGCGCGACGCGGACTTCAAAACGGTCGCGCTGGCTCCAGCCATCCAGATGCGCCTGGCGAACCCCCAGGCGCAAGGTATTGCCGCGCCACTCGGTATCGCGAAAGCCTATCTCGTCGTTGGGCGCCATCGCCACCTCCGGTAGGGGAGTATTGCCGGAAATGAAGGTACCTTCGGCATCGTAGAGGGCATAGAAGATACGTTCCTGGGCATCGGTGGAGAGCATCTCCAGCGCTGCGGGCGGCAAGTCCATCCATAAACGGTTCTCCTGCCACTTGACCTGTTCGGCGATGGACAGCGAGGCGGCTTCGAGCAATCGATCGAAGGCCCGGTCGGCGGCATCGCGTGCCGAGAGAAAGGCCTGGACCAGTATCACGGTGCCCAGCGCCAGCAGCGGCGCCAGCAGCCAGACCATAAGCCGCCGATAAAGGCTCTGGTGGGCAGTGGATATCGTATCCGTACCGCTCACGTCGTCTCCAGCAGGTAACCCAACCCGCGCACGGTGCGCAGTACCAACCCGGAATCGGTCAGGCGCCGGCGCAGACGATGAACGTAGACTTCGATAGCGTTGTCGCCCAGCGCTTCGCCGCCAAAGGCTTCCTCGGCCAGGCGGCTCTTGTCGACCGGGTCGCCAGCGTGGCGCATCAAGCACGCCAGCAGACGCTGCTCGCGGGGCGGCAGGGTCATGGCCGTGCCGCTCAGATAAAAGCGCTGCACCACGCTGTCGAAGCTGAGCGCGCCGACCTGCAGCCGGTCGCCGCGTGTCTGCTGATGACGGCGCAGCAGGGCCCGGACCCGCGCTTCGAACTCATCGAGGGCGAAGGGTTTGGCCAGATAATCGTCGGCGCCCAGATCCAGACCGCGTACGCGATCTTCGATGGTGCCGCGTGCGGTCAGGATCAGTACCGGCGTGCCGCGATCGACGCCGCGCAGGGCCTCGAGAATTTCCAGCCCGCCACGCCCCGGCAGGTTGAGGTCGAGCAACACCAGGTCGGCGCCATGGCCGGCATGGGCGAGCCGTGCGTAAGCAGCATCGCCGTCCTGGATGACGTCGACGTGATGTCCGTCAAGGCGCAGCGTGTCACGCAGGGTGTCGGCAAGCAGGGCGTCGTCTTCTACCAGCAGTAACCGCATGGTCATGTCCTGTCAGCAAGCGCAGCGGCAGGCAGTGGGCTGTTGCTGTCATGGTGGCCGCCTTGCAGGGTGGTAAGGGCATCGCGCAGCGCCTGGTGGGCGACTTGAGGGTCGAGCCGACCGGCGGGTCCCGATAGCGCCAACCACAAATGCCGTTCGCGGTGCGTCAAGGGCTGGCAGAGCATGTAACCGCCGGGTAGCGAGAGGGCGGGGGGAGTGTCGGAATCGCGTACTGGCCAGTGGGCGCCGGGAAGCAATTCATGGCGTAGGGTATTTACCGGATGCGCGGCCAGACGGCATTCCACCTGATGGCCGGTGACCGCCAGCAACGAGGCGGTTTCTCCGGTGGTCATGGCCAGATTGTCCAGCACCGGCTGGATCCAGGCCTCGAGCTGGCGTGAAGGGGAGTGCCTGCGTGCCAGGCGGGCTGGCGTCGAGCCTAAATTGTAACGGCCCTGGGCCGTACGCTGGACATAGCCAAAGCGCTCCAGCGAGCCGATCAGCCGCAGCAGGGTGCTTTTGTAGAAATGCGTGGCTTCGGCCAGTTCGGCCAACGACAGGCTCTCTCGCTCGGTGTCGAAGGCTTCCAGGATGGTCAGGGCACGTTCAACGGCTTCAACACGGTCTTGGGCCATGGGCTGCTCTCATCAGGGCGTGCGAAATATTGGTGTTCGACTTTAGTGGTAATGCGGTGATTTTACATTGACGCAACCACTGCGCCCCCATACTTTCTGCCTAAAGGAATGTCGTTCTGCCTTACAGAATAGTAAGGTAGCGTCAGCTTCCTGACAACCCTTTGTTTCGTACGCTTGGAGATAACGACAATGTTATTGAGAACGCCACTCAAGCTTCTCGCCGCCGCAACCCTGACCCTGAGCGCGAGCCTGGCCATGGCTTATCAGCCGACGGGGAAGGTGGAGTGTATCGCGCCTTCGGACCCGGGCGGCGGTTGGGATTTCACGTGCCGTAGCGTGGGCAATGTCTTGCAGGAACTGGAGCTGGTGCCGGGTAACGTGCAGACCCTCAATATGGCCGGTGCCGGCGGCGGTGTGGCTTTCGCCCATACCGTCAGCAAGCGTGCCGGTGACGAAAAACTGCTGGTGGCGGCGTCTACCGCGACCACTACGCGCCTGGCGCAGGGGCAGTTTCCCGGCATGAACGCCGACATGGTCAACTGGATCGGTGCGGTGGGCGCAGATTATGGCGTAATCGCGGTCTCCGCCGATTCCGAATACCAGACGCTCACTGATCTGATGGACGCGCTGAAGAAAGATCCGCGCTCGGTCAAGTTTGCCGGTGGCAGCGCCAATGGCGGCTGGGACCATCTCAAGGTGCTGATCACCGCCGATGCGGCCGGTGTCGAGAACCTGCCGCGTATTCCTTACCTGTCCTACAACAACGGCGGCGAAGCCATGACTCAAGTGGTCGGCGGCCACGTCGACGCCTTTACCGGTGATATCTCCGAAGTCCAGGGGTTCCTGGAATCCGGCGATCTACGTGTGCTGGCGGTATTGGCCGAGGAGCGCCTGGAAGGCAAGTTCGCCGACATTCCCACCGCCCAGGAGCAGGGCATCGATTCCGTGGGCCCCAATTGGCGCGGGTTCTACATGCCGGCGGATATTTCCGATGAAGCCAAGCAGTACTGGGTCGATGCCATCGATGAACTCTATGCCAGCGAAGAATGGAAGTCGGTCATGCAGAAGAATGGCCTGATGCCTTTCCATCCGGGGGCGGGCAAGTTCGAAAGCTTCGTCAAAGGTCAGATTGATGACATCGAATCGCTCTCCAAGGAAATCGGATTGATCAAATGAGACTTAACGACCGCATCTTCGGTCTGTTGATGTTCGTCCTGGCCGTCGCGTACGGCTGGGGCGCCACTCAGTTTCCGGAGCCCTTCGGTGGCACCGAGGCCGTCGGCCCCGATACGTTCCCCAAGCTGCTCGCGGTCGTGCTGGCCCTGTCGAGTGTCTATCTGATCGTACGCCCCGACCCCAGCAATGCTTGGCCGGCGGGACGCACCGCGCTGGAGATGGTGATTGCCATCGCCGTGCTGATCGCCTACACCCTGCTGCTCGAGCCATTGGGGTTCATCGTCGCGACTACGTTGGCTGTCGGGACACTGTGCTGGCGTATGGGAGCGCGACCGATGCCGGCCTATCTGACCGGCTTGATCGGCGGCATCGTGGTGTTTCTGTTGTTCAATTTCGCGCTTGAGCTGCCTCTGCCGCTGGGCCTGCTGGACTTCTTGGAGGCGAGCTGATGGAAACACTTAATTATCTGATCGACGGGTTCGGCGTCGCGCTGGCCCCTCACAACCTGATGTTTGCCCTGATGGGGGCCTTTCTCGGCACCCTGATCGGTGCATTGCCCGGACTGGGTCCAGCCAACGGCGTTGCGATACTGATTCCGCTGGCCTTCACCCTGGGCTTGCAGCCCGAGACGGCGCTGATCATGCTGACCTCCGTCTATGCCGGGGCCATGTATGGCGGACGTATTTCGTCGATTCTGCTCAATATCCCAGGTGACGAACCGGCGATGATGACCTGCCTCGACGGCTATCCCATGGCGCAGCAGGGCAAGGCCGCCGAAGCACTGGCGATCTCCGCCGTGGCTTCCTTTATTGGCAGCTTGATCGCCACTGTCGGTCTGATCCTGCTGGCCCCCGTGCTGGCACGTTTTGCACTGACCTTCGGGCCGGCGGAATATTTCGCGCTGTTCATCCTGGCATTCGCGACTCTGGGGGGAATCACCGGCAAGAACCCGATCAAGACGATTCTTGCCGCAGCGATCGGTTTGATGATCGCCACCATGGGCATCGACCTCTCCACCGGCACCCAGCGTTATACGTTTAACGTGCTGGAACTCTACGAAGGCGTAGATTTCATCATCGCCATCGTGGGTCTGTTCGCCATCTCCGAGCTGCTGTTCTTCATTGAGGAGCGCGCCGGAGCCGGTCGTGAAATGATCAAGGTCAACAAGCTAAAGCTGTCATGGAGGGATATTCTCCATGTGCTGCCTACCACGCTGCGGGGTGGCGTGCTGGGCTTCATCTCCGGTGTGCTGCCAGGGGCGGGTGCCTCGCTGGGCAGTTTCATCAGCTATACGCTGGAAAAGAAGATTCTGGGCAAGAAGGGGCGTTTCGGCGAAGGTGATCCGCGGGGAGTCGCGGCGCCTGAGGCCGGCAACAACGGTGCCGCTTCCGGGGCCCTGGTGCCGATGCTGACGCTGGGCGTGCCGGGCAGTGGCACCACGGCCGTGCTGTTGGCGATGCTGATCTCGTTGAACATCACGCCGGGACCGTTGATGTTCACCCAGAATGCCGACATCGTATGGGGCGTGATCGCCGCGCTGCTGATCGGTAACTTCCTGCTGCTGCTGCTCAATATTCCGTTGGTCGGGGTATTCGTCAAGCTGCTGTCGGTACCGCCGATGTATCTGCTGCCGGTGGTGACGATGGTCGCATTCGTGGGTATCTACTCGATTAGTCACTCCACCTTCGATCTCTACTTCATGGTCGCCTTCGGGGTCGGCGGCTACGTCCTGCGTAAGTTGGAGATTCCACTGGTGCCGGTGATCCTGGGGCTGCTGCTGGGCCCCGAGATGGAGAAGAACCTGCGCCATGCGATGCAAATCTCCGATGGCGACTGGTCGGTTCTGTGGAGCAGTGGTTTGGCAATCGGCTTGTGGGCCGTGGCGATACTCGGTCTGGTACTGCCGATCATCGTCGGACCGATTCTGCGCCGGCGCATGCAGGCCGCTGCTGGGGAACAGACTGACTGAGCCCCACGCGTTGGCGACGCAAAGAAATGGCTCCGGGAGACAGCTCTGAACTGACCCAATAGTGGAACGGTTCATTCAGCCGGCGCTCAAGGCCTGAGTCCTGTACCGCACGGGGCTCAGGCCTTTTGGTTTCATCCTGATGCGTTCGGGGTTGCAGTAATGAATGTACTGTGGCGAGCCGCAGCGTATCGCGCTCGACCAGTCGCTGCGGGGGATGCTGGTGACCTGACACTGCCGCCATGGTTCTGGTTGCTTGAGGACGCTGAGCGGGTTGCCGCCCTGTGGTCCCGGCGAGCGGCTTATGGTTGTTGCTGGTCCTGCCAGTGGCGGAGACTACTGGGACGTTGGCTGGTAGCCGCGAGACGGCCGGAGGCGACGCCGACCGTTAGCGAACGTTTTCGATATGGGAATCCGACAGGCCCTAGTAGCCTGGGTCGGCTTGCAACGCCGTTTGCAGCCTGTCCGCCCCCCAGCTGTGCTGAATCATGTCCATCACCGTCTGTATCTCTTCCCTTGAGACATCAGCCGGCTCGCCGGGCTCCAGCGGGTCGTAGTGGAAAATATACAATCGCGACACGAACTGTTCGAAGGGCAGGGAGGCTTCGCCGAAGCGTTCGCCATTGCCTGCGGTGCCCACCACGACACCGTTACCCCAGTCCTGGCCGCTGTCGTTGTTGGGGTTGTAGAAATACATACGCATGACCTGGTGGGGATCGAGAGACACGCGTAGCAAGGTAATCGCATGCCAGCCGACGAAGCGGGCCGCGCTATCGGTTACCGCAATCCCTGCTGGCTGAGGGTGTATGACCGGCTGGTTGCCGTTGTAATAGGGATGGTAGCTGGCATAGAAGTAGCGCAGGAAGTCTTCCGTCTGAGTCAGCAAACCGGTAGCGACGTCGACGACGATGCGAAATCCGCGGCCTGCCCACCAGCCATGGAACTCGGGGTTGACCCAGCGGTGCGGGTCTTCGCCACGATCGGCGCAGCGACGGCCCATTTCGGCATAGATGCGATCCAGATGGGGTACCACCAGCAACGATACCGGATCGAGATCCAGGCTGGTTTCGGTAACCAGCCCTGCCGCCGCCTCTTGCGAAGAGATCGGTTGTCCCTCGAAGTGAATCACGACTTCATCATCGCGAGCCGCCCAGGCGACGATCTGCAGTAGATAATCGGGGTCATTGTAGGCCCACATCGACAGGGCGCGGGCAGACTGGCAGGTAGGGTTGTTGCCTTGGCCCACGCCCAGCGGCAGCCCCAGCATGCATAGGACTCCTTCGAGCAGGCGTGCCTTGGGCGGAGGACTGTCACCGTATCCCAGGCGCAGTCGAGCATCCGCCTGGGAAGACAAAACCAACGATAACTGACGCCACAACGCCGGAGCGACAGGGGGCTGATAGAGGATGCCCCGCTCCAGCATCAGTGACAATCCGAAGACCGCTTGAGCAGTTTCGGAATAGACCGCTTCCTGAATCAGGGTGCGGACCAGTTGCTGATAGCACAGCAGGCAGTCCCGTCCGGTGTTGCTCAGCCCGAGCGCCTCGCCTAGCAGGTGCTCGCCGTGATCCAGCAGATGACGCAGTAGAATCGGATGATAGGGGGAAACGAGCCCCGTATCGTGCATGGCGCGAGCGAAACCTTTCGCTTCATGCTGCAGCGCGGCGCTATCCATCATGCCGATCCGCTCCCAATACACGTCGATTCCGGGGTCTTCGCGGCTGGCGTGGGTCGGGCCGTACAGGCTGCTGATCAGGCGGTCCGCACCCTGGCCGCTAGTGCCCAACTCGACATCCGGCCTGGCCCGGCAGATGGCGATCTGGGTAATCATCTGCTTGATCGAGGCGACCTGGATGGGGCGTTGTTCGAGAATGCGCCAGACTTCATCGATCAACCGATCGATGATCTTGTCGAAGCCGATACCCTCGGCCAGATATTGATACAACGCACGAATCAGTAAAGCCAGGTTGCCCTGCTGGACACGTTCGGCCTCACTGGGCGGGGTAAACAGCAATTCAAGATTGAGCGCCAGCACCTGGGTCAGGAAATGCTGCGCCTGTTCCTGAGGAATGCTGGGGTGTTGATAGGCGCCGCGCGCAATGGCCAGCATGCGCAGCTCACTGAGACACTCGAGAAGAATTGTGTTGGGTTCGCCGCTGCGCAGCGTGCCAGGCACCATCGCGGGCAACAGGATCTCGGGATGGGCCCAGTCCGAGCCGTTGAACACGCCAGCCGCTTCCAGCGCGGAGACCCGCTGCTCTATGGCAGCGAAGCCTCCTTCTATCATCAGGGCGCGGCGCGTCATGTCCAATACCGCTCCGAGGCGCAGATGCTTGGCGAAGTCTCGCGTCTGCGCCATGTCGGCAGTGGCCTGGTCGAGTTTTGCCAGCAGCTTATCCAGTTGGTCTGGGGGGCTGGCGCTAGGGGCATCGTAACTAGTCAAGCAGGCTCCTTCACCCTTGGGGCAGGCGATCAGACATAGAAGTCTAATTCTTCCTGATGTTTCAGTAGGTCCCGCATGCGATGCGGATCATCACCAAAGAAATACACCAGCCCCCAGTGGGTGCCAAAGGCCGTGCGCTTGGTGACGGTCTCCTCAAGCGGTGATGTCAACTCGTGACTTTCGAAGTACTCGTGCTGTTCGGTTTCCGGCGGAATCTCCAAACGGCTGACGACGCGACGTCGCGGATAGACGCCAAAGCAACCTGCGTAGCCCTTGGCATCCACCACTTCACGCGGGAAGAAAGCTTGGATCTCTTCCTCGGTGGTCTTGGGGTCGAACGCCAGGACCAGGCCCTGATAGGCATTGAAACCGTAGGCGCGCTCGAGCAGTTCGAACACCTTGAATCCCGGCGGGCGATAGGCGACCTCACCAAAGTACATTTCGCCGTCGCTGGTGACGAAGTATTCGGGATGAATGAAGCCGAACTGAATGTCGAACGTCTTGATCAGTTTCTCGATCTGGCGCGTAATGGATTCGCGATAGCTTTCCAGTTCCGGAGTGGCCGGGACGAATACCGAATAGCCCAGGGTGACGTATTCCGAGATGTTGAGAAAACGTATCTTGCCGTCATGGACCCAGGCTTCGACGGCAAATTCCCAGCCGTCCAGGTGGCTCTCCATCAGGACGGGAAATTCCTCTTCGGGAATCGTGTCGATCTCGTCAGGTGTACGAATGACCCGGTGACCCAGGCAGCCGGCCTTGTCGAAGGCCTTGAGGTGGATGGGGTCGTTGGGGTCACCGTCGAGCTTGAGCAAGGTCTGGTTGACGCGCTTGAGAAAGCGCACCACATCGCCCTTGTCATGGGCTTCCTCGAAAATACCCACACGAATGCCACCCAACTGGGCGCGACGTTTCATCAGCGCCTTGTCACGAAACAGGATCGACTGGCCATACAGGCGAGGATTGTCCATTAACACCGAATTGATCGCGCCCGCCCACTCTACGGTTTCCTCGAACAGGGGGATGGCGACGTCGACACCTTCGTTTTTCAGTGTCTCGGCAATTTCCATCGAACGGTCGTTCAAGCGCTCGAAGTTCCAGGGGATATAGGGGATGCCGTGTTCCTTGCAGTACTCTTCTGCCCATTCAGGCGCAACGACCACATATCGCCGATCAAAGCGGTCAATCGCCTCGATGGCGCTCAGGCTCCAGCCGAGAATGGCGACGTAGCCTTTACTATTGTCCTTGGTCATGGTGCATCTCCGTGTTAATTCTGGCCACTTCCGGCGCGGGAGCGGCCAGCAGTGTGGCGAAGCAGTAGTGAACACTGACGCCTTGAAGTTATTATCGTTTGATTTCCAGTCTAGCAGCCTTAGCCGCGCTTAAGGCAAATCCTCGCGGCATTGCTTCGTTAACATCAAGATACAAAAAGGTTTTTGGTATGATCACGTCAGCTCATGCCTGAAAAATGCCTTGGTTGAGCAGAGACTACAGCAATCTTCAGCGAGACTGGGTCTGCAGTGGCGGGTAAGGCCCTTGCCGTCATCCGCATGCACTGATATATTGCGCCCTCGCTCGATAAGCCTTGTCGCTTAGGAGCCGATTTGCTGTCTCGAACAGCAATGCTGTGGTGGCCCTGTCGGTCCTCCCGCAACGCTAAACCGCGAACCCCGCCAGGCCCGGAAGGGAGCAACGGTAGTGGTGGCTGCGTGTGCCGGGATGTGGCTGGCGGGGCCGCCTCCATTTCAGCACGTCTGCTTCATGCTATTCCCCCGTGAACCTGCATGAATCCTCTCGAAGCTTGTGTCATTGAAAGCGTTACAGCGGTCACGTCCTGCTTCGCCTGAGTCGCTCTTCTAGCGCACTTGATGCCTTCATCTCCGCAAGCTGTAAACGACTTCGAACTAGCTTGGAATAAACGCTTCCAGGCTGGCCGGAATCCTCCCGTTCGGCGAGCACGAACACGAAGCCCAGCCTGAGCGGCAGTTCTTCTATTGCATGTCTTTATTGCCGAGCCTAGCCGACATGGCCGGCGATACTGGCCCTGGCCGTCGTGGCGGCAGGCGTATCCGACCTCTATGTGCCGGCCCCGTGGCGTGTAAAGAAGCCCAAGTGGCGCACCTGCATGGGCGGGCCGGTCGATTGCCGTGCTGAAGGCAGCCCGTGCGTGATGTGTTGTTAGGACAGGCTCTGTATCGGTCGTGGCTAAGGTTGCGTTTCTCGAAACACGCTGTAGCGAGAAACTCAACGGATAGTGTGAAAGAATTTAAATAATAAGGTTTCTCATTTGAGCCTGGGCGGTGAAAAAAGCGCACCTACCTTCGATCAGCGTGATCAATCGGGAAAAGCTAGACGGGGGCACTCGATGTGCTTGGCCAGAACCCCTGGCTACAGAGCGCCAGCGGGGCTGGCCGGCTTTTCCGTATCTGTTGGGTTTTTTCTATACTTAGGAGTTTTGCCATGCCAAATGCTTTGGCTTCTGGCCGCCCCGCGCTGGGAATACTGGCCGGGTTGGGGCTGAGTGTCCTGATGATAGGGCAGGCCAATGCCCGTACCCTGAGTACCGCCTACGGGGAGGTTGAGGTTACCGATCGGCCCGAGCGGGTCGTGACGCTTTATGAGGGTGCGCTAGACACCGCACTCGCGGCGGGCGTAATGCCATTGGCGGCAGTAACGACCCGAGGCGGGGAGGGAGTGGCGAGTTACCTGCAAGACTGGGTCGACGGTATCGCTATCGTGGGAACTTCTCGTGAGACCAATATCGAAGCGGTGGTGGCCCAGCGACCGGATGTCATTCTGGCTTCATCCCTTTTGCCCGAAGAACAGTACCAGTTGCTGTCACGCATCGCGCCGACCCTGGTGCCCGATAGTGAGGCTTATCAGCCCGACACGTGGAAAGAGGAAGCTCGTTTTTTCGGCCAGGCTTTGGGGCGCGAGGCGCAGGTTGAAGAGGTGATCGGCCAGGTTGAGCAGCGCGCCTTGGCATTGAGTGAGCGTCATCCACAACAGAGCGCCAGCCTGGTGCGCTGGATGCCGCAAGGGGCACTGGTGATGTCGCCGATGGTCTTTGCCAACACTCTGCTGACCGCCAGCGGCTTCACGGTCAACGATGGCGGTATCGTCAAGAAGGGCCGTCCGCACAGCGATCCGCTGAGTCTGGAGAACCTGTCGCGCATCGATAGCGATTGGCTGTTCCTGGCGACACTCAACGAAGAAGGCCGCGATGCCTTGGAAGACGCTAAAAGTTCGCCTGCCTTCGCCCGCCTCGAGGTCGTCGAGCAGGAGCGGGTCGTACCGGTAAACGGCCAACTCTGGACCAGTGCCAGCGGACCGCTGGCTGCCCAGGCGATTCTCGACGATGTCGAAGCGGCCATCGAGCGTTGACGCGACGAGTTGGGCAACCGGCACAAGCGGAGTAGAAGGTGATGAGCATTTCAGGCCGGTTCCCGATATTGCGGGGTCAAGCGCAGGGAGGGGGCGGCCGGAGAGCCATGCTCTGGCTGCTGCTGTTCATATGCCTGGTGTTGATGTGCGTGCTCAGTCTGCTGTTCGGCGCCGGTGAAGTCGGTCCGCTCCAGTCGTTTCGTGCTCTACTTGGGCTGCTCGCGGGGGAGCCCGGCAACGATGAGGCGCGCTTCGTGATCGAATCGCTGCGCGGGCCACGTACCTTGATAGGAGTGATGGTGGGCCTGGCGCTGGGAGTTTCTGGCGCTCTGCTACAGTCAGTTGCTCGCAACCCGCTGGCCGAGCCCGGCTTGCTTGGGGTCAGTGCCGGTAGTGCCTTCGCGGTGGCCGTAGCGCTGGTGCTGGGAGCGAGCACGGCGACACTGCGGGTACCGGTGGCCCAGGTGGGTGCCTTGGGTGGCTGCTTGGTTGTGTTATGGGCGTCTCGTTTGGGCGGGGTCGGCAACGACCCGGTGCGTCTGGTCCTGGCCGGTGCGGTGCTTTCGGGTCTGCTTGCGGCGTTGAGTTCGTTGTTGCTGCTGTTCGACCAACGAGCTGCCGACGAGATCCGCTTCTGGATCATTGGGAGTCTGGCCGGGAGGCGCCTCGAGGATCTGTGGGCGGTTCTGCCCAGTCTGGCCCTGGCGGCGATCATTACCCTCCTGATCGGCCGCCCGCTGGCCGCCCTTGCCCTGGGCGAGCGCGTTGCCGTGGGGTTGGGGCACCACCCGCGGCTAGTCCGGCTGTTGACTATTGCCATAGTGGCACTGCTGGTAGGGGCTGCCACGGCAATTGCTGGGCCTATCGCCTTCGTGGGGTTGGTGGTCCCTTTTGCTGCACGCGCGCTGGCGGGGCCCGACATCCGCCGTACCCTGTGGTTCTGCCTGCCACTCGGGCCACTGGTTGTGATCGCCGCTGACATCGTGTCGCGCCTGGTAGCGCAGCCTTCCGAGCTGCCGTTGGGCGTGTTGACGGCGCTGATCGGTGCTCCCGTGTTGATTGCGGTCGTGCGCAGTCAACGCCTGCCGACATTATGATGTGACCTGCCATGAAATCGTCTTCCCGAACCTGTGCATTGGACCCAGCCGGCTCCGGACGTGCACCTTGCCTGGCCAAGGCCGCGTATGTTCCGCCTCCGGTGGGTACTTGGCGACTGGCACTGATCGTCTTCGGCAGGGATAGGGCCGTGCTGGTGGATCGCCGCGCACTGGTCGCCAATGGGCTGTTGTCTGGCATGCTGAGCCTGGCCCTGCTGGCCACCCTGTGTCTGGGCAGTGTGCCGATATCCCCTCTCGAGGCCATACGGGCACTGATGGGGCAGGGGGATGTCATGGCAGCCTTCGTCGTCCGGGAGTTGCGTCTGCCACGTGCACTGGCGGGGGTGTTGACGGGGGCCGCGTTCGCTCTAGCCGGGTGCTTGATGCAGACCCTGGCGCGTAATCGGCTGGCGACACCGGGCATCATCGGCATCGATAACGGAGCCACGGCCTTTGCGGTCGCCTCGGTTGTGGGTGTCGGGGTGATCGTTGCGCCGCCGGCGATGGCTTTGGCAGGGGCCGCGACAGCCGCCGCCATCACCTTCGGCCTGGCCGGCGGGGCCGGCACGCGGGGGTATCGCTTCATCGTCGCCGGGATTGGCGTCGGGGCCGTGTTCGGGGCGCTGACCCAGTTGATGCTCTCCCGCGTCGCCATCGATACCGCCAACGCGGCATACCCTTGGACGGTCGGCAGTCTCAATGCACGCCCCGGCGGGGCCGTGCTGGTGCTGGCCATCGGCCTGATTTTGGGTATGATGGCGGCGCAAATGCTGGCGCGGTCGCTGGCGGTGCTGCGGTTCTCCGATTCAGTCGCGCAGGGGCTGGGTATCCGGGTGCGCGCCGGCCGCCATCTGGCCTTGGCCCTGTCGGTGGTACTGACGGCACTGGCGGTGGCAGTCGCAGGCCCGGTCGGACTGGTGGCGCTGATCGGCCCCGAGATCGCCCGTCATCTGTCATCGAAGCGTGGCGTTCCGCTGTTCGGATCGGCGCTGGCCGGGGCGCTGGTCATGGTGCTCGCGGATCTGGGGGGACGTTTGATCCTGGCGCCGGTCGAAGTGCCGGTGGGTATCATTACCGCCGTGGTCGGCAGTCCATTCTTGTTGTGGATACTGCTTCGCCAGGCGAAGCGTCTGCCGTGAGTCGAGGCGCGAGGGGAGGGAGCATTCGATGCACCACGAATCATTAAGTGCGCAGGGACTGGGTCTGTCCTACGGGCGTACGCCCGTGATCGAAGCGCTCGATATTAGGCTACCGGTAGGACAGGTAACGGCTATCGTGGGGCCGAACGGTTGCGGCAAGTCGACGCTATTGGCCGGTCTCGCACGGTTGCATACCCCCAATGCCGGTGCGGTACTGCTGGGCGGGAGCGACATTCAGCGCTTGCCGTCGCGTGAATTGGCGCGTCGTCTGGCCTTGCTGCCTCAGGAGACGCATGCGCCCGAGGGGCTGACCGTGGCTGAATTGATTCGCTTCGGGCGTCAGCCTCATCAGGGGTGGTTGCGACAGTGGTCTGCGGAGGACCGGCGCGTAGTGGATGAAGCCATCGCCGCGGCCGACCTCGAGGGGTTCGCGGAGCGTCCGCTGGAGGCCATGTCGGGGGGACAGCGCCAGCGCGCCTGGATCGCCATGGCGATTGCCCAGCAGACGCCGCTGCTGCTGCTCGACGAGCCCACTTCCTCTCTCGATCTCGGTCACCAGATTGAGGTCTTCGAATTGATCCGCACGTTGGCTGACACCGGCAAGACCATCGTCATGGTGGTCCACGATCTGGTCAGCGCCTGTCGTTATGCTGACCATCTGGTGGCCATGCATGCTGGCAAAATCGTTGCTGAGGGCGCCCCCCGTCAAGTCGTGACGGCCGAGCTGGTTCGTCGGCTCTATGGTGTCAACTGCACGCTGCTGGCCGACCCTGCGACCGGCAGCCCGATCCTGGCCAACATGCGGCGCACCGCAGATCCCTTGTCTGGCAGCGCGACCTAGCATGTCAGATGTAAGTGTGCCGGGCCGGTTGCGCTGAGGCTCGGCACACGCATTCAGCTTGTCGAGGCAGAGGGTGTCAGTGTCGTCTGCGGTAGCCTTAGGCTAACCGCTTGCGCCTTGTCGCCAGTCTTTCCTTTGCGGCGTGAAGACGAACCGCTAGAATGAGACCACTCCCTTTTATTGCACTGTTGCTGTCGAAGAACGCCGCGCGTGTCTCTGTGTGGCATGTCTGGCAGCTGTCCAGCCGTGAGGAATCCTGCATCGCATGAGCTATCAGGTACTGGCCCGTAAATGGCGTCCGCGCACCTTCCATGAGCTCGTGGGTCAGGAGCATGTCAGCCGCGCATTGATCAACGCGCTCGATCAGGAACGTCTCCACCACGCCTATCTGTTTACCGGCACCCGCGGGGTCGGCAAGACCACGCTGGCGCGAATCTTGGCCAAGTGCCTGAACTGCGAAACCGGTGTGACCTCGACGCCTTGTGGCGTGTGCGAGACTTGTCGTGAAATCGATGAGGGGCGCTTCGTCGATCTCATCGAAGTCGACGCGGCGTCACGTACCAAGGTCGAGGATACGCGTGAGCTGCTTGACAACGTGCAGTACGCGCCGACCCAGGGTCGCTATAAGGTGTACCTCATCGATGAGGTGCATATGTTGTCCACGCACAGTTTCAATGCGTTGCTCAAGACTCTCGAGGAGCCGCCTCCCCACGTCAAGTTCCTGCTGGCGACCACCGATCCTCAGAAACTCCCGGTCACGGTGTTGTCGCGCTGTCTGCAGTTCACGCTCAAGAACATGCCACCCGAACGAGTGGTGGAGCATCTGACCCGGGTGCTCGAGGCGGAAGGCGTCGCCTTCGATGACGCAGCGCTGTGGCTGCTGGGCAAGGCGGCGGACGGTTCGATGCGCGATGCCTTGAGCTTGACCGATCAGGCCATTGCCTTCGGCCAGGGGAGCGTACAGCGTGGCGATGTTGCCGCCATGCTGGGGACCCTCGATCAGCGTCATCTGTTGGCGTTAGCCGAAGCGCTGGCCGAGGTCGATGCCGCTCGGGTGCTGGCGGAAACTGCCAGCCTGGCCGAGCAGGGCCCTGACTTCGGGGGCGTGCTCGATGACTTGGCGGGAGTCTTCCACCGCCTGGCCATCGCCCAGATGGTGCCGCAGGCACTGGACAACGGGCATGGGGATCGAGACGCGCTGGTGGCGCTGGCCTCGCGTTTCACCGCCGAGGATGTGCAGCTCTATTATCAGATCGCTCTGCAGGGGCGGGCGGATATGGAAAGCGCGCCGGATATGCGGACTGCGCTGGAAATGACACTATTGCGCATGCTGGCCTTCCGGCCCCAGGGGGTGCCAAGGCCGCCGCAGACGCCGTTGCCGATGCGCGGTAGCGGTCAGCCCGAGACGCGGCAAGAGGCTTTTGTATCGAGCGTGGCGTCGCCACCTGCGCCGGACGAGCCTCGCGTATCCGCCTCCGCACCAGACGTGGCCCCTTCTTCAAGCGGCGATGACATGGCGTCTCGCGACGATTCGCCACAACAGACTGCCGCCGAGGGCATCGCTTCGGAAGGTGATGTGGGGCGCTCCAGCGACGATCACGAGGCCGCCATCGGCGTAGTCCAAGCCGAGCAGAATGCTGCCGAAGCCTATATGGCCTGGGCGGAGCCCGAAGGGAGCGCGCCCCCGCCTTGGGCCACCGATGATGCATCCGCTGCTGCGCCACGCGTAAATGACGAGAAGACGCCTCGCCAGGCGCCATCGGTGACGGAGCCGGCCACAGTGGCGGCGAGTGGCGCGGTTGTGGAGAGTAATGTTGTGCCTGCAGGCGCCGGCGCTGCGGATAGCTCCGGCGCTGCAGACAACCCCGATGTGGCGGAGGCTGCCACCGTCGCTTCGGTGACGGCAAACGAAGACGCCTCATCCGCCGATAGCGCAACCTCCGAGGGCGCGTTTGAACACGCAAGCTGGCTGGCATTGTTTCCGCGTCTGGCCTTGGGCGGGCTGACCCGCAACCTCGCCGCTCACTGTGTCGTCGAGCGCGACGATGGCGACACGCTGACGCTGCTTCTGGACCCGAGCCAGGCAGCAATGAATGCCGAAGTGCATGTTGAACGTGTGCGCAAGGCGCTGCAGGAGGCGGGGATTACCCGGCGGCTGCTGATCGAGCCCGGCGAGCTGCCGGCCGGGGTGGAGACGCCCAAGTCGAAAAGTGACCGCGAATCGCACGAACGTCATCTCCAGGCGGTTGAAGCGCTGCGCAGTGACCCTCATATTCAGGAACTTGAAGTACAGTTCGGGGCGCGCCTGCTGGAGCAGAGCGTGACGTCCCCGAAGACGGAATCCGCTTCCTGAGACGCCAAGCCGTCTCGCCAAGACGATAAAGACGATAGAGGTGACATCATGTTCAAGGGTGGAATGGGTAACCTGATGAAGCAGGCTCAGGAAATGCAGGAAAAGATGCAGCGCATACAGGAAGAAGTGGCGCGTCAGGAAGTGACTGGCGAGGCTGGCGCCGGCATGATCAAGGTCACCATGAATGGCCGCCATGATGTCAGCCGTGTCGAAGTCGATCCCTCGGTCATGGAAGAGGACAAGGAGCTGCTCGAGGACCTGCTGGCGGCAGCCGTCAATGATGCGGTGCGCAAGGTGGAAGTCACCTCCAAGGCCAAGATGGAAGAAGCGACGGCCGGCCTTAATCTGCCGCCTGGTTTCAAGATGCCGTTCTGATGAGCTTTTCACCCCTTGTCGATCAACTGATGGATGCGTTGCGTGTGTTGCCGGGCGTGGGGCCGAAGACGGCGCAGCGTATGGCGTTCCATCTGCTCGAGCGTGACCGCAACGGGGGCCGACAACTGGTGGGTACCCTGGGGCAGGCGCTCGAAGAAGTCGGTTATTGTCGTAGTTGCCGTACCCTGACCGAGGAGCCGATCTGCACATTGTGCGCCGACGCCCGGCGGGATGAGCGGCAGCTATGCGTGGTGGAATCGCCCGCCGACATGCTGGCTATCGAGCAGGCCGGGGGCTACCGCGGACAGTACTTTGTACTGCATGGTCATTTGTCGCCACTGGACGGTATCGGGCCCGACGATATCGGGCTCGAAGAACTCGATGCCCGGCTGCAGCAGAGCGTGATCGAAGAAGTCATTCTGGCCACCAACCCCACCGTCGAAGGCGAGGCGACGGCACATTACATCGCCGAGCAGCTGCGTGATTCCGAGATTCGCCTGTCGCGTTTGGCGTATGGCGTTCCCATGGGCGGAGAGCTTGAATACGTCGATGGCGGTACGCTGAGCCGCGCATTCAACGGACGTCTTCCTTTCCAGCGTGATGCGCTCGGCTGATCGCTGACGATACCGACTTTTACCTCATCTTGGCGAGACCGGCCTGGCGATATCCGCTGGCCGTAGTCGTCTCGCTTGGCTGAAGGTGTTCGATAATCAAGAATACAAGGAGAGTTCGTCCGTGCGAGTTGTCCTGTCTCTGACGTACCACAAGGAAATTCGATGTCACTGAATTGCGAGATCCACTGGGTGGACACGGTCGAGGCGCTGGATGCGGCCTGTCAGGTGCTGGAATCGGCCGAATGCCTGGCGCTGGATACCGAATTCATCCGTGAGTCCACCTTCTTTCCGATTCCGGCGCTGATCCAGTTGAGTGCCGGGGACGAGGTCTATCTGGTCGACCCTCAGGCATTGTCCGCGTCTCCGGCACTGCGACATCTGCTGGGCCCCGAAGGGCCGACGAAGTTGTTGCATGCCTGCAGTGAGGATCTCGAAGTTCTGGCTAACTGGGCGGGGATCACGGTGCAGCCATTGATCGATACCCAGGTCGCCCAGGCGCTGCTCGGCGAGGATGCCTCCATGGGCTATCAGCGCCTGGTCGAGACCTGGACCGGCGATCAGTTGCCCAAGGACGAGACGCGATCCGACTGGTTGATACGTCCGCTGAGCGAGGCACAGATGCGTTATGCGGCATTGGATGTCGCCTATTTGCCGCGCATTTGGGGGGCGCAGCGCGAGGCGCTTGAAGCCCAGCAGCGGTTGGGCTGGCTGGAAACGGAGTGCGCCGCACTGATCGAAGGCGCGCGCCGCGACGATAGCGCCGACAGCGAATGGTATCGACGCCATCGCCAGTTGTGGCGTTTGACGCCGCGTCAGGTGGCGGCCTATCAGCGGCTGACCGTGTGGCGGGAAGGTGAGGTGCGCCGGCGCAACCTGCCGCGTGGTTGGCTGGTCAGTGACAATCTGCTCTTCGCCATTGCCACGGCATTGCCCAAGAACCGCTATGAACTGGCGGCGGTGGAGGGCATCAAACCGCCGCTGGTCAAGCGTGAGGGCGATAATCTGCTGGAGCAGGTCAAGAGCGCGCTGCATCTTGACGAGGCGGCACTGCCCGAACCTTTACCTTCGCCCATGGCGGCACCTTTCAAGCGCCGTTTCAAGGCCCTGAAGCAGGTGGTCAATGGCGAGGCGAAGCGCCTGGGGTTGGTGCCTGAAATGCTGGCGAAGCGTCGCGATCTGGAAGCATTGGTGATCGCGGACATGAATGATATGCCTTTGCCGCTGCCTGCCGGCTGGCGTGGAAAACTATTGGCCGAACGCTTCGAACATGCGCTGGCTGAGGTGGAATGAACGATGCGTAAATTATTGTGTGAAATTTTCAAGAGTTCGCTCAAGGACGAGATGTACCTGTACGTCGATAAGACGCGGGGAATGGGCGACGTACCACCGGCGCTGCTGGAGCGTTTCGGCAAGCCGATCATGGTGACCACCATGATCCTGACCGAGAACAAGTCCCTGGCGCGTGCCGAGGCCGCCAAGGTCATCGCCCAGATCGACGAGAAGGGCTATTACCTGCAGATGCCGCCGGCCAAGGAGGAGTATCTGCTGGACCTTTATCGGACCCCGACCCAGGCCCGCTACTAGAAGTTTGGCTGAAACGCGTCTGCGTTTGCCGAGACAGGAGAGAAGCCGTGCGCGAGCGATTCTGGGAGCGTTACTCGCTCGAGGAACTGACCCAGCAGGAGTGGGAGGCGTTATGCGACGGCTGCGGACGCTGCTGTCTGCTCAAGATCGAGGATGAGCAGAGCGGCGATATCGCCACCCTCGATGTCGCCTGCCAACTGCTGAATATCGGTAGCTGCCAATGCAGCGATTATCCACACCGCTTCAAGCAAGTGCCGGAATGCACCAAGTTGAGCCTGGACAATATCGACATGTTTCGCTGGCTGCCGCAAACCTGCGCTTACCGGCGCCTGGCGGAAGGCCGCACATTGGCGAACTGGCACCCTCTGCGCAGTGGCAGCGCCGAACGCATGCATCGCAAGGGCATCAGTGTGCGCTCCTTTGCCGTCTCCGAGCGCCATGTGCCCGAGGCGGACTACGAAGACCACATTATCGCCATCCTGCCGATCGACCCCTGATGCCGGGCCTCACATCTCGCACATGTACTGGCTGCGTAGCCACCGCACGGCTATAGACCTGGCAGGCCCGGCCGAAGCTTTCGACTGAGCGTGCGCGAGGTTGGCGGAGCGCTATCCGCGTCACCGCACGGCGCTATCGTTTAGTCCGCTTGTGTTTCCACCCGTCCCAGCGCCCAGAGAATGAAGGCATCCTGTCGGGCATTGTCATGCCAGGCCTTGAAGCGCCCCGAAGCACCGCCATGGCCGGCTTCCATGTCCGTACGCAGCAGTACCGGCCCCCGCGCGCAGCCCAGTTCGGTGAGCTTGGCGTAGAGTTTGGCCGGCTCCCAGTAAGGCACGCGTGAGTCATGCCAACTGCCCTGCAGAAAGACGCTGGGGTAGGGCTGCGCCGAGAGGTTATCCAGCGGGGAGTAGGCGCGAATCCGGCGGCGTGCATCCGGTTCGTTGGGGTTGCCCCATTCGGTGTATTCGGCGGTGGTCAGCGGCAGGTCGGGGTTTTCCATGGTGCGCAATACATCGACGAAGGGCACGTCGAGTACCGCGGCACAGAAGGCCTCGGGGTTGAGATTGAGACTGGCGCCGACCAGCAGGCCGCCCGCACTGGCGCCGTAGGCGGCGATACGTTCGCCATCGGCGATCCCTGCGTCGACGAGGGCATCCCGAGCGGCCAGAAAATCGCGGAAGCTATTCTCCTTGTGCTCGAGTTTGCCGGCCAGGTACCACGGCTCGCCGCGGTCGCCGCCGCCCCGTACGTGGGCCACGGCAAAGGCCACGCCGCGCTCGAGTAACTCGAGCCGGGCGACGGAAAACCATGGGTCGAGCACTTCGCCATAGGCACCGTAGCCGTAGAGCAGGGTCGGGAGCGGCCCCTTGTCCAGCGTGGCCGCCAGGGCAACCACCGAGACGGGAATCCTCTCTCCGTCATGTGCGCGTGCCCAAAGTCGGCGGCAGACAAGATGCTCTGGCTGCAGGTCGCCGTGAATCGGTTGCTCCTTGAGCAGTCGGCGTGTGTCGCTGTCCAGGTCATGTTCGAGCCAGCGTACGGGCAGCGTAAACGACTCTTCGCGTAGACGCAGGCGCCGGGCCGAGAAGTCGGGCGTATCGCCGAGCATCAAGCTGCAGGGCGATTCGGGCAGCGGTAGCCGGCGGACCTGGCGGATGCGGGTGCCGTCAGCGTCGAGCTCGATCACTCGCAGATGCACTTGGGCCTCGTCATGATCGCGCTCGGTCAGGATCAACCCCCAGGCGAAGGCATCGACGCCTTCGAGGGTCAGCGTCGCATGATGTTCAAGCAGCGGCGACCATTGCTCCGGGGAGTCTTCGGGCGCAGTATCGAGGCGAAAGTGGGGGGCATCTTCGTTGTGCAGCACATAGAACGTCCCTGGGCGGTGATCGAGGCCATACTCGATCCCGGGGACCCGTGGGCGCACGCAACGCGGTGGCGTTGCGGGAGCGTGGGCCGGAATCAGATAGCATTCGGAGGTGTCCTTGGAGGCGGTTTCCAGGATCAGCCAAGCCTTCGAGCGCGTCTTGCCGAGGCCAATCCAGAATTCCGCGTCGGGCTCTTCGAGAATTTGAA
This sequence comes from Halomonas sp. WWR20, assembly GCF_054602495.1. Classification (NCBI taxonomy): domain Bacteria; kingdom Pseudomonadati; phylum Pseudomonadota; class Gammaproteobacteria; order Oceanospirillales; family Halomonadaceae; genus Halomonas; species Halomonas sp. WWR20. Next base: position 35,326 of record NZ_JBTRHR010000006.1, on the reverse strand, counting down.
CCGGCTCGCCACCCGCATGGTCTATTCGCCAGACACTTGCGGGACGCTGGGTGGCGTCGTAGCGGGTAAACAGCAGCGTGCGGTTATCCTCGGCCCAGGTCAGCTCGGGGCCGATGCCTTCCAGAAGCCGATGGGGCTCGCCTTGGGGCAGACGGCGCACAAACAGGTCGAAATATTCGTCGCCCTGCGTATCCTCGGTCCAGGCGAGCCACTGCTCATCCGGCGAAACCGCTAGGTCACCCAGTTCCATGTAGTTATGCTGCGTGGCTCGGGTTTCGACATTCAGCAGACACTGCGGCTGGTCAGGGGCATTATTGGCATGGCGCCACCAAACGGGATATTCGGCGTCGGCGGCGGTTTCGCTCCAATAAGTATAATGCTCAAGCGACGTCTTGAGGCCTTTCACCGCCAGTTCGCGGCGTGCAAGGTGCCCTTGGTAGAGCGCTTCGACCAGAGGCTCCAGTGGGGCGAACCATTGACTGGACTGCTGGTTGGCCGTGGCGAGAAAGTCCTTGACGGCGGCATCGTCGCGATTTTCCAGCCAGTGCCACTGGGGATCGTCCTGACGACGGAATTGCGCAACGGGTGTAAACCTGGCGGACTTCCCATGGGAGGGGGTATACGGCTGTGCTTTCATCGAGTGACGTGTACCATATTGTAAATGAATCGCTGAGAGAGAGACTCAATGCTGATTTCCGATTCGCTGCCACTGCTGTGGCTGAGCTATGTCGTATTGTCGCTGGTCGTGCTGGTGACTGGCTATCTCGGGATTCGTTTTTTGCCCCGACTGCCACGTCTGGTGGTGACGGGCCTGGTAGCCGGCATGTTGTGGATGCCAGCGCCGTTCAGCCTTCCCGTGATGGATACCGAGCAGGCGTATTCCGGCCTGGCACCGGCGGTAGTGGTCACGGCGGTAGGCGTATTACAGCATGATAACGGCCAGATCGCCTCCGCCTTGCCATTGCTGCTGGTGGGACTGGGACTGGGGGGCGGTGTTGGCGTGCTGTTGTGGGTCTGGCGCCGTCGGCGTGACGACGGTTCCTCCTCTGCTCCACGCCAGGGGCCTTCAGGTGAAGCGCCCCCCAACAGCACGGGGCAGGATGCCCCACGGCGTCGTGAGCCGGTGATCGGCTGAGCCGGTAGACGTCATCGCGAATACATTGGCGGAATAAGGAAATGGCCATGCGAGCCCTTGTGGCGCTGTTGTTGTTGATAAGTTGCATGCCGTTGTCCTGGGCACAGGACGTAAAGGCTCCCGACGTACGAATGGTGATTGACGTCTCGGGCAGCATGAAGGTCAACGATCCGGCCAACCTGCGGGCAGGGGCTCTGGAATTGGCCGTTTCGTTGCTACCGCCCGAAGCGCGGGGTGGGCTATGGCTTTTCGGCACTCAGGTGCGCAATCCGCTGCCCAGTCGCCAGGTCAATGATGACTGGCGTGAGCGATTACTGTCCCTGACGTCCCAACTGTCCGATTACCAACAGTTCACCGATATCGAGGCCGCGATACGTCAAGCTGCCGCAGCGCCTCCTACCGATGAGGAGCGCCACCTTATCGTGCTCTCCGATGGAATGGTGGACCTGCCGGCACGCGGAGGTAACAAGGCAGCGCGTGACGAAGCCTCGCGCAACGCCCTGCTCGAGGAACTCGCGCCGCGTTTGGCCGAGCAGGACGTAGTGATCCACCCCATTGCGCTGTCGAACAAGGCGGATCTGGCCCTGTTCGAGCGGCTGGCCCAGGAAACCGGGGGCTTGGCTGCCCTGGCCGAAACCCCCGAAGCCCTGCTGCGCGCCTTTCTGGACGTGCTCGACCGTATCCTGCCGGCGGATCAGGTACCCCTCGAAAACCAGCGCTTTACCATCGATGATGAAATCGATGCCTTCACCGCGCTGCTCTTTCACGATCCGCAAGCGCCGCCGCTGGTGCTGATCGCCCCCGACGGTCAGCGATATTCGGCGGCGGATCATCCCGATACGATCCGCTGGCAGCGCGATTCCCGCTATGACCTGATCAAGGTGCCCGATCCTCAGGAAGGGCAATGGCGGATCGAAGGCGAGTTGGGAGACGATAGCCGCATTGCCGTCACGTCGTCGCTGGTTTTGCGTAGTAGCGAGCTGCCGGCCACCCTTTATCAGGGATTTGAAGTGCCGCTGGATATCTGGCTGGAAAACGAAGGCCGAACGTTGACGGCCAGTGAACTGCCCGCGGATATCTCCTTGCGTGTCGAACTGCGCAGCCTTGAGGGCCAAGTGTACGATGCGGTCAGCCTGACTCAGGAGGGCGAGCATTTTCGCGGCCAACTGCCGGGAGCCGAACAGTTGGGCAACGCGCGCTTGGCGCTGATTGCCGAAAGCGAGGCGTTTTCACGCCAGCGGGTACAGGGCGTCAACGTAATCCCGGCGATTACGGCTACGCTGTCTAACGACGAGGGGCACGTCGTGCTGCAGGCTCAGTATCCCGAGCTGAATGCATCGAATACCCAAATCCATGCCCAGCTGCTGGGCGATACGCTTGAAGCCCAGCAAACCGGGGCGCGGGAATGGCAGATCGATCTCCCTTCGCTCGACCCGAGTCGCTCAGTACCGCTTGAGCTCGAGGCGACGATTACGCTTGACGGCAATACGCGCACCCTTCGCTTGCCCGATGTGCGCCTGAACCCCGACGCGCGCATCGGTGTGTCAGGGGCGAGTGAGCGTCAGGCACTTGAGGCCGAGAGCTTAGCCGACGACAGGGAGGAAACGGGCCCGCCGGCAGATCAGGCGTCTCCGAGCTTGGCCGAAGTGGCCGATGCCGTGTTCGCGAGAGCGCGTAGCGAGTTGCAGAAAGTCCCGTCTTACCTCCAGCAGCATATGCGTTCACCGCTGGGCTGGGTACTGCTGGCCTTGGTATTGATAATGATAGTGTTCGTCATGCGCCGCAGGAGGAGGGCAAAGCGCAGAAAGGCACGTCGCCAGCGCCAACGCCAGCCGCAGTGGGAGGAACCGCATCTCTGAGTGGCGTTACCGTGGCACGCTGAAGCTCCCTCGGATATCCGCTTGGCAAAACCGCCTCCATGGGAGGCGGTTTTGCGTTGGCACGTGGTGTTCAGTCGCTTTGAGTTTTTTCAAGACGCGGTGTGTCTCGCCCGCACGGCCACTCAGGTCCCCCTGGTATCAGGGTTGAAGCTCCTTGTCGGTGAATAGCTCCTTGAACAGGGGACCGCTCAGGTAGCGTTCGCCGCTGTCGGGCAGAATAACCGCGATAGCCTTGTCGGCGAAGGCCGGGTCTTCGGCCAGGCGCAGGGCCGCGACCAGGGCTGCGCCTGACGAAATGCCGCAGAGAATGCCTTCCTCGCGCATCAAGCGGTGAGTCATGGCCATGGCCTCTTCGCTGGAAACCGCCTCGGCCCGGTCGATGAGCGACAGATCCAGGTTGCCTGGGATAAAGTTGGCGCCGATGCCCTGAATCTTATGCGGGGCCGGTGTAATCGCTTCACCGCGTAACGCCTGGGCGATAATCGGCGATTCGGACGGTTCCACGGCGACCGAGGTGATCGCCCGGCGACGCAATTGCTTGAAGTAGCGCGACACACCGCTGATGGTGCCGCCAGTACCGACACCCGCCACGAGCACATCGAGTTCGCCGTCGGTGGCCTCCCACAATTCAGGCCCGGTGGTTTCCTCATGAATGCGCGGATTGGCCGGATTGTCGAACTGCTGAGGCAGAAAATAGCGAGCGGGATCGGCCTGCTGCATCTCATACGCCTTGTCGACCGCGCCCTGCATGCCCAGGGATGGCTCGGTGAGTACCAGTTCCGCGCCCAGCGCCTTGAGGACCTTGCGACGCTCGAGGCTCATCGAGGCCGGCATGGTCAGGGAAACCTTGTAGCCGCGGGCCGCAGCGACGAATGCCAGCGCAATTCCGGTGTTGCCTGAGGTCGGCTCGAGGATCTCCTTGCCGGGAGTCAGCTCGCCGCGCTGCTCGGCATCCCAGATCATGCTGGCGCCGATACGGCATTTGACCGAGAAGGAAGGGTTGCGTGCTTCGATCTTGGCGTACAGTCGCGGATGTTGCGTCAAGTGGCGGATCCTGACCATTGGCGTCTGGCCGATGGTCTGCGAGTTGTCTTCGAAAATCTTGCCCATTTCGTCTCCTGCGCGTAGATCGGGAATGCAACTTCAGAATCTACTCCTTGTCATGGGGCGGGTCGAGCCACACGATGGGGGCAAGCGCACCTGCCGGTGATATCGGGAGAGGGCGTGTCGAGATGAGACGATATTGAACGTTAGTTTCAAGCGGCTGTTTTAAGTCGCTCAGGCTTGATATAAAGGGGCTTCGTTGAATTGACGAATCACCTCGTTTAGCCGGTCGTCACCAGCTGGATAACAAGAACGGTCGGCAGCGGTTGTCGATGCATCATGTGGAGGAAAAGCCTATGAGTCAGCAAGCCGCGGCTCCCATCATCTCCGGATCGGCGCTTGAGGGGTTGGAGGAGTACGCCTCCGTCGTCGATGTTTTCAACCGATCCTGTGAGCGTTTCGCGGAGAACCCTGCCTTCACCTGTATGGGGCAAACGCTGACTTATGCCGACCTGGACCGTCTGTCACGCAATTTTGCGGCATGGCTGCAGCATGAAACGACCCTGGAGCCCGGTGATCGCGTCGCTATCCAGCTGCCTAACCTGCTGCAGTTTCCCGTGGCCGTCTTCGGTGCACTGCGGGCGGGAATGGTCGTGGTCAACACCAACCCGCTCTATACCGAGCGGGAAATGCAGCACCAGTTCAAGGACTCGGGAGCCAAGGCGATCCTGATTCTGGCCAACATGGCCTCCAAGCTGGAGAAAATTCTTGAGAACACCGATATCCAGCATGTCGTGATCACCGAGATCGGCGACCTGCACGGTTTTCCCAAGCGACAACTGATCAATACTGCGGTCAAGCACGTCAAGAAGATGGTGCCGAAGTATTCGCTGCCCAAAGCCACCGGACTGCGCGAGGCGCTCACCCGGGGGGGGCGTCTCGAATACCGGCCGGTATCGCGCAGCGCGGAAGATATCGCTGCCTTGCAGTACACCGGAGGGACGACGGGGGTGGCCAAGGGCTGCATGCTGACCCATCGCAACCTGGTCGCCAATGCGTTGCAGACGCGGATTTCCAACCTTTCCCATACCCAGGAAGGCGAGGAAACCATGATCGCGCCGTTGCCGGTCTATCATATCTATACGTTCACCGTGAATTGCCTGTTCAACGTGCTGATGGGCAACCATTCGGTGTTCATTCCCAACCCGCGCGATATCGATGATTTCATCAAGACGTTGAAGAATACCCGCTATACCGGCTTCGTCGGGCTCAATACTCTATTCAATGCCCTGTGCAATCGTGACGACTTCCGGGCGCTGGATTTCTCCGCGCTGAAGATGACCATCTCCGGAGGCATGGCGCTGACCAAGGCGACCGCCAAGCGCTGGGAAGAGGTCACCGGCTGCCCGATCATGGAAGGTTACGGTTTGACCGAAACGGCGCCCATCGTCTCCGCTAACCCGCCGGACGCCATTCAGCTCGGCACCATTGGCAAGCCTTTCGCGGGGACTTCGGTCAAGGTGGTCGACGACGACGGCAACACGCTGCCTTTCGGTGAGGCGGGCGAGCTGTACGTGAAAGGCCCCCAGGTGATGAAGGGCTACTGGAACCGGCCCGACGAGACGCAGAAGGTGCTCGACGACGAAGGCTGGCTGCGTACCGGCGACATGGCGGTCCTGCAGGAAGACAGTTACATCCGCATCGTCGATCGCAAGAAGGATCTGATCATCGTCTCGGGATTCAATGTCTACCCCAACGAAGTGGAGGATGTCGTCGCCGCTCATCCGGATGTCGTGGAGGTTGCTGCAGTGGGTATTCCCGACGAGAACAGCGGCGAGGCGATCAAGCTGTTCGTGGTCTCGAAAAACGAAAACCTCGATGCCGAGACGCTGCGCGCCTGGTGCAAGAAGGAGTTGACCGGTTACAAGGTTCCGCGCTATGTCGAGTTCCGCGACGAGCTGCCCAAGACCAACGTGGGCAAGGTGTTGCGTCGCGAGTTGCGTGACGGCGCCAGGCCGCCTGCCTAGACACGCCATCGGCTGAGATCCTCTCAACAGGGTTCGGCATAGGCGTGTCCCGCGCCTAGCGGTACAATAACCTGCCCGTCATGCTGACGGGCAGGTTTTTTGCGACCGGATGAGGACCTCTTGAGCGTACATTCCCGCGATCCCCTTGTACGAATGAAATCCCTCCAGGCGGCTCTGGACGACTGTCTGCTGCACGACGCACGCGACCAAGGGCGGCGCCTGTCACGCCTGCAGGCGCGGTTCAAGGCCGGCAAGCCCGTCGATCGTGCCCTGGCCGACATGGAGCGGCGCGTGGGTGCCTCCCGCGAGGCATTGGCGCTGCGTCGTGCCTTGTCGGTACAGCTGGACTACCCCGAGACGCTGCCCGTCGCCGAGAAGCGCGAAGATATCCTGGAGGCGTTGCGCGATCACCAGGTCGTGGTGGTGGCGGGCGAGACCGGTTCGGGCAAGACCACGCAGTTGCCCAAGATGTGTCTCGAGCTGGGCTTGGGCCGGCGCGGATTGATTGGCCACACTCAGCCACGCCGTCTGGCGGCGCGTTCCGTGGCCACGCGCCTGGCCGAGGAGCTGGCGGTTCCGCTGGGCGACCAGGTCGGCTACCAGGTGCGCTTCACCGATACCACTAACGAGCGCACCCTGATCAAACTGATGACCGACGGCATCCTGCTGGCCGAGACTCAGCACGATCCCGATCTGTCGCGCTACGAAGCCATCATCATCGACGAGGCGCATGAGCGCAGCCTCAATATCGATTTCCTGCTCGGGTACCTCAAGCGGCTGACGCAGCGGCGTCCAGACCTCAAGATCATCATTACGTCGGCGACCATCGACGTGGAGCGCTTTGCCGCACACTTTTCCGAGGAAAACCGTAAGGCACCGGTAGTACAGGTCTCGGGGCGCACGTTTCCGGTCGAAGTGCGCTATCGACCGCTGGTGCGCGAGGCGGACGACGAGGAAGACCGTACGCTGCAGGAAGGCATCCTGCATGCCGTCGAGGAGATCGAGGCGATCGAGCGTGAGAAACGCTGGTTCTCGGGACCTCGCGATGTACTGATCTTCCTGCCCGGCGAGCGCGACATTCGCGAGACGGCGGATACCCTGCGCCATGCCAACCTCAAGAGCACCGAAATCCTGCCGCTGTATGCGCGGTTATCGAATGCCGAGCAGAACCGGATTTTTCAGCCTCACGTCGGACGCCGCATCGTGTTGTCCACCAACGTGGCCGAAACCTCGCTGACGGTGCCGGGCATTCGCTACGTGATCGATCCCGGGCTGGTGCGCATGAGCCGCTACAGCTATCGCGCCAAGGTCCAGCGCCTGCCCATCGAGCCGGTCAGTCAGGCCAGTGCCGACCAGCGTAAGGGACGCTGCGGACGAGTGGCGGAGGGCGTCTGCCTGCGCCTTTACAGTGAAGACGACTTTCTGGCGCGGCCGGCCTACACCGAGCCGGAAATCCAGCGCACCAACCTGGCCTCGGTGATTCTCTCGATGCTGGCATTGAAGCTCGGCGATATCGAGGCGTTTCCTTTCGTCGACGCCCCGGATTCGCGCTTTATCAGGGACGGCTTCCGGCTGCTGTTCGAGCTCGGTGCGGTGGATGAAAATCAGCGCCTGACCGAGACCGGACGACGCCTGTCGCGCCTGCCCATCGATCCGCGCCTGGCCCGCATGGTGCTGGCCGGCGCCGAGTTCAAGAGCTTGCGCGAAACGCTGGTCGTCGTCAGTGCCTTGGCGGTGCAGGATCCGCGTGAGCGGCCCGCCGAAAAGCGTCAGGCCGCCGATCAGAAGCATAAGCAATGGGAAGATCCCGAGTCCGACTTCGCGGCGTTGCTGAATGTATGGCACGGCTTCGAAGCGGCACGCGAGACGCTGTCCGGCAGTCAGCTGCGGCGCTGGTGTCGCGAGCAGTATCTGAACTATCTGCGTCTGCGCGAGTGGCACGATACCTATCGTCAGCTGCGTCAGGTGGCGCGTGATCTGGAGCTGGGCGACACTTCCGCCATGCAGCCGGCCGAGCCGGTGAGCAATACCGCCGAGAATGGCGCGCGCCGCCACCCGACGGTGGACTATGAACGCCTGCACCGGGCCTTGCTGTCAGGGTTGCTGTCGAACCTGGGGCAGTTGCTCGAGAATCGTGAATATCTCGGCGCACGCAATCGCAAGTTCATGATTCATCCCGGCTCGGGGCTGGCCAAGAAAACCCCCAAGTGGATCATGGCCGGCGAACTGGTGGAAACCTCGCGGCTGTTCGCTCGCAGCGTGGCGCGCATTCGTCCGGAATGGGTTGAGCCCCAGGCCATGCATCTGGTCAAGCGCAATTACAGCGACGCGCACTGGGAAATGAAGCGTGCCCAGGTGGTGGCTCACGAGCAGGTCACGCTGTTCGGGCTGCCGATCGTCGCCGGGCGCAAGGTCAACTACGGCCCCATCGCACCCCGCGAAGCGCGCGAGATTTTCATTCGCCGGGCGCTGGTGGAAGGTGAATACCGTACCAAGGCAGAGTTCTTCGCCTACAATCGGGCATTGATCGACGAGATCGAGGAGCTCGAAGACCGCGCCCGTCGGCGCGATATCCTGGTCGATGAGGATACGCTGTTCGAATTCTATGATCAGCGCATTCCGGCCGACATCCATAACGGACGCAGCTTCGAGCGCTGGCGGGAAAAAGCCGAACGCGACGATCCCGCCATTCTCAAGCTCGACAAGGCCGACCTGATGGCCCGCGAGGCCGAGGATGTCACCGTCGAGCAGTATCCCGACGAGTTGGTCTGGAATGGAGTACGTTATCCGCTGAGCTACCATTTCGCCCCGGGCGTGAGTGACGATGGCGTGACCCTGACCCTGCCGGCGGCGATGCTGTCGCAACTGCCTGCTGCGCGCCTGGAGTGGTTGGTGCCGGGACTGTTGCGCGAGAAATGTATCGCATTGCTCAAGTCGCTGCCCAAGTCGGTGCGCAAGCAAGTGGTGCCGATTCCCGACTGGGTGGAGGCGGCGCTCGAGGCATTGACGCCCGATGACGTGCCGCTGACCGAGGCGCTGGGCGAGTTCCTGCGTCGCAAGACCGGGCTGCGCCTGCCGCCGGAGGCGTGGCGTACCGACCAGCTCGAACCGCACCTGATCATGAACCTGCGGGTACTCGATCACGAGGGCAAGGTGCTCGGAGAGGGGCGCGATCTCGCGGCGCTGCAACAGCGCTTTGCCGCGGCGGCGACCCAGGGCGCCCGGGCGTTGAACGCCGAGGTGCTCGAGGCACCGGCACTGGATGAGTTGCCCGAGGCGCCGCTGCCCGAGTCGCGCACCACGATGCAGGCGGGGATTCGCGTCGAGGCCTACCCGGCACTGGTCGAGCAGGGCGATCGTCTGGCGGTGGAGCTGTTCGACCACCCCGACAAGGCGCGAGAGGCTCACCGGCAAGGTATCAAGCGACTGGCGATGCGGCGCCTGCCCGATCAGGTCCGCTATCTCAAGCGTGACCTCAAGGGGCTGGATCGCTGCGCGTTATTATTTGCCAAGGTGGGCAGCAAGGCGCAACTCGTCGATGATGTCGCGGATGCGGTATTCCTGCAGGTCATGGCCGTCGATCCGCTGCCGCGCTCGCGCCAGGCACTCGATGCACGCATTGAAGAGCGGCGTGCCGAACTTGTGCCGCATGCCGAGCGGTTGGTGGATTGGCTCCACAAGGCGCTCGAAGGTCACTTGGCAGTGACCAAGCACCTCAAGGGCAATCTCAGTCTGGCGCTGGCCCTGGTATATGGCGATCTCAAGGCCCAGATGCAGCGTCTGGTGTACCCCGGCTTCGTGACGCAGGCAGGGCCGTGGCTCCAGCACTACTCCCGTTACATGCAGGCGGCGTTGGTGCGCCTGGAAAAGGCGCCGCGCGAGCGTATGCGCGACCAGATGGCCATGCAAGAGGTGCAGAACTTCGAGTCGCGGCTGGAAGCGAGGCGTGCGGCTACGCGCCGTGATGGCATCGAGGACCCGCAGCTTGTGGAGTTCGGCTGGTGGCTCGAGGAGTTGCGCGTCTCGCTGTTCGCTCAGCAGCTCGGCACTTTGGAGCCGGTATCCGCCAAGCGTCTCGAACGGCGTTGGGCGGAAATCACCGGAAGGTGAATTTAATTCATATCCTCTTGCGGTCTGATGATGCCAGCGTCAGGGTTTTCATTGAGAACGTTTTCAAAAATTAGAACAGGGGGTATCTCGCGATACCCTATGGGAGACGACCATGACACAGGCCGTGATTACCGGCACGGGGCTCTATACGCCAGAGCATGCCATCAGTAACGATGAGCTGGTAGCGTCTTTCAATACCTGGGTCGACCGGGAAAATGCCCGGCATGCCACGGCGATCGAGGCGGGTGAGCGCGAGCCGTTGAGTTACTCGAGCAGCGAATTCATCCTCAAGGCATCCGGTATCAAGAGCCGCTATGTTCTCGAGGCCGAGGGCATTCTCGACCCCGAGCGCATGCGCCCGCGATTGCCTGAGCGTTCCAACGAGGAGTTGTCGGTGCAGGCCGAGATGGCCGTGGCGGCGGCCCGACAGGCGCTTGACGCCGCGCAGGTGACGGCCGGCGAGATCGATATGGTGATTGTCGCCTGCTCCAATCTTCAGCGTCCCTATCCGGCCGTGGCCGTCGAAGTGCAGATGGCCCTTGGTGTATCGGGCTACGCGTTCGACATGAACGTGGCGTGTTCGAGCGCGACGTTTGGTATCGAGATGGCGACCAATGCCATTCGTGTGGGCAATGCCCGACGCGTGCTGATGGTCAATCCCGAGATCTGTTCCGCTCATCTCAATTTCCGCGATCGGGACAGCCATTTCATCTTCGGCGATGCCTGTACGGCGGTGATTCTCGAGGCGGCGGATACCGCGCGCAGCCCGAGTCGCTTCGAGGTATTGGGGACACGGCTCTCCACACGGTTTTCGAATGCCATCCGTAACAACTACGGTTTTCTCAACAATATGGCCGATAGCGGGGTCGGCGAGGCGGACAAGTTGTTCGTCCAGGAGGGGCGCCGGGTATTCCGCGAAGTCTGTCCCTTGGTGGCGCAACTGATCGTCGAACATCTTGAGCAGCTATCGCTGTCGAGCGCCGATCTCAAGCGTCTATGGTTGCACCAGGCCAACCGCCATATGAATGATCTGATCGCGCGTCGCGTACTCGGTCATGAGCCTACACTCGAACAGGCCCCGATCATTCTGGACCGCTATGCCAATACCAGCTCGGCAGGCTCGATTATCGCTTTTCATCTGCATCGCGAAGGACTTGAGGATGGCGATATTGGGGTGGTGTGTTCCTTCGGGGCGGGCTACAGTGCGGGCAGTGTATTGTTACGCAAGGTGAACAAGGGATGAGGATGATCAAGGGAATGATGGCGCTGGGCATGGCCGCAGCGCTAGCGGGATGTGCGTCCCAGGGGACGGTGGCGGCGAATCCCGACGATCCGTGGGAAGGATTTAACCGTAGCGTCTTTGCTTTCAACGATACATTGGATCGTTATGTACTCAAGCCAACCGCGCAGGGCTACGATTACATCACGCCGGAGCCGGTGCAGACCGGCGTCAGCAACTTCTTCGGCAATCTGGGCGAGCTGGGGACCGCTTTCAATAGCGTCCTGCAGTGGAAATGGACGAATGCCGGTGTGGCCTCGGGCCGTTTCATGATCAATTCCGTGCTCGGCGTGGGCGGCGTACTCGACCCGGCGTCACGCATGGGGCTGCGCGGTCGTGAGGAAGATTTCGGCCAGACGCTGGCCGTGTGGGGCGTGGACGAGGGACCCTTCGTCGTGCTGCCGCTGCTCGGTGGGCGAACGCTGCGCCATGCTTCAGGCTTGCCGGTCGACTGGTACACCGATCCCGTCACCTATGTCGATGACGATGCGACCCGCTACGGCCTGCGTTTCGTGGATCTGATCAACTACCGTGCCAGCGTGCTCGATCAGGAAAAGTTGATCCGTGGCGACCGTTACAGCTTTCTACGTGATGCTTACTTGCAACAGCGTCGCTTCGAGGTCAGTGATGGACAGTTGGGAGAAGATCCCTTTGCAAGCGAGGGTTTCGATGATTTCGATTTCAGCGACGATGACTTCGCCGATTAATCCGACGCCCTTATGGTCAACCCGCACACGCTGATCGGTCTGATCGATCAGCCCGGACGTGAACGCGAGGCGCTTGCCCAGGCGATTGCCAAGGGGGGGTTCGCCGTGGCCACGGCCGATTCGCTGGCGGCGCTTCCTGCGGAGGCGTCGTTCATCGTCGCGCATGTGCGCGCCGTGGATCGGCATGACTGGCCGCGCCTATCAGAGCGCCTGCCGACTATCGTGGTGAGCGAGACGCGCGCCGACGACGATCTGATCAAGGCGGTTGATGCCGGCTTGGTCGATTATCTCGTCGAGCCGCTCGAACATAGCGATGTGCTACGCCGGCTCATCGTGCGCACCGTCGAGCATCATCGGCTGGCCATGGAGCATGCCGAGGACCGGGCGCGTCTGGCTGAACTCAACGAAAAGCTGGAAACTCATCTGGCGATGTTGCGCCTTGATCAGCAGGCCGGCAGTCATATCCAGCGCAAACTGTTGCCGCCTCGTCCGGTGACCCACAATGGGGTGACTGCCGATTACTGGCTGGAACCCTCGCTCTACCTGTCGGGGGATTTTCTCGACTTTCAGCCCTGTGACAGTCGTTACAGTTTCTTCTACTTCGCCGATGTTTCCGGGCACGGCGCTTCCTCAGCCTTTGTCACCGTGCTGCTCAGGTATCTCTGCAATCGCTGGCTGTCGCGTTGGGACGGTCTGGCACCGGAAACCTTTCCGGCCCGCTGGTTGGCGGAGCTCAATCAAGAGCTAATCGATACCGGTATCGGGAAGCATGCCACGGTCTTCGCCGGAGTGCTTGACCGGGAGCTTCGCTACCTCCACTATGCGCTCGGCGCCCAGCTGCCCATGCCCATGCTCCAGGCCGGCGAGCAGGTGACGGTCCTGGAAGGAACGGGATCGCCCGTAGGGTTGTTTCCCGATGTTGAATTTCCCTCCTTCGGATGTGAACTGCCGCAGAACTTCTGCCTTTGGCTGTGTTCGGATGGGGTGCTGGAGTGCCTGCCCGGCGAGACACTCGATGCGCGACTTCAAGAACTGGAGCGGCGTGTCACGTCCTGCCCCGATATCCAGACGCTGCGCGACAGCCTGACGTTGGGGGAGGAATTGCCGGATGATCTCACCATGATGACACTGAGCGGTTTCAACGATGCATGAAGGGCGTATCAAGGCAGCTTTCGAGGCCGGGGTGTTCGTGCTCAAGCTATGCGGCGATGTCCGTCTCACGCTTTGCGCTACCCTGGACGTCGAAGCCCAGCGCCTGGGCGAAATGCCGGGTCTACGTGCAGTAATGATCGACCTGCGCGAGGCAACTAATGTTGACTCCACTGCGCTGGGCTTTCTGGCCAAGGTCGCCATGGCCGTGCAGGGGCACGTCGAGCAGCGCCCGACCATTGTGGCCGACCATCCCGATGTGCGGCGCATGCTGGACGTGATGGGCTTCGCACGTTATTTCACGGTGGTGAAGTCGCCTCTGACCGAGCCTGCCGAACTGGACGATCTACCGCATGTCGAGGCCGACGAGCAGAACATGCAGGGGCGCATTCTCGAGGCTCATCGCATCCTGATGCACATGAGCGAACACAACCGCCATGAATTCCAGCCTCTGATCGAACTGCTGGAAGCCCAGCAGTTCGATTCTCATCACAGCTGACGCCTACCTGCCGTAAGTCATACGCGCAGCTCACTCAGCAATGATTCAAGCTTACGCTGATCGGCCATGAACTTGCGGATGCCTTCGGCGAGTTTTTCGGTGGCCATGGCATCCTCGTTCATGTCCCAGCGGAATTCGCTCTCATCCAGCGGCTCCGGAGCCGACGTCTCGGCGCCGCCTGGCTGTAGCTGCCGGGTCAAGGGACCCTCGTCTTCCGCCAGCTCTGCGAGCAGGGTAGGGGAGATGGTCAGCCGGTCACAGCCGGCCAAGGCTTCGATTTCGCCGCTATTGCGGAAGCTGGCGCCCATGACGATGGTCCGGTAGCCGTGTCCCTTGTAGTGTTCGTAAATGTGCCGGACCGAGCGTACGCCGGGGTCGCGTTCCCCGCTGAAGTCCGCCTCGGGATCGTGCGCCTTGTGCCAGTCGAGGATGCGGCCGACAAAGGGGGAAATCAGTGTCACGCCGGCATCGGCGCAGGCGCGGGCCTGGGTAAAGCTGAATAGTAGGGTCAGGTTGGTGCGAATGCCTTCCCTTTCGAGACGCTCCGCAGCACGAATCCCTTCCCAGGTTGAGGCGATCTTGATCAGAATACGCTCCCGAGGTACCCCGCGGCGCTCGTAGCGCTCGATCAATGAGTAAGCCCGATTGAGCGTGGCCTGGGTGTCGAACGACAGGCGGGCGCTGACTTCGGTAGAGACATAGCCGGGAACCAGTTCGCTGATCTCGCTTCCCACATCCACGGCGACGGCATCCAGGGCATCGTCGATATCGGTACTCTGACGGGCGAGTTCGGCGAGCCGCACGCGACGGCTTTCGTGCTGAGCGGCCTGCAGGATGAGGGAGGGATTGGTCGTCGCATCGGTGGGAGTGAAGCGCCGAATGGCCTCGAGATCGCCGGTATCCGCGACGACGGTGGTCATTGTCTTGAGCTGCGTCAGTTTGTCCTGAGCCATGTCGTGAGTCCTTGATTCGAGTCAGAGCCTCACTTTACCAACTGCCTGATAGCACGCCTAGCGTTCAAGTGTAGTCCGAACCGTAACTGTCGGCAGTCGGCACTGTCATACGCGAGGCGTCGTGAGAGCAGAGAGACGGTTAAAGATAAGAGCTGTAGGGCGCGCGCTTGCCTTGGCGGTACCGAAGAAATACGCCTTTGGGTGGCATTGTTGTTAACATTAGCCTCCTTATGGTGTTTCCCATGTCGTTTTTCTTCGTGCAAGGAGGCTTATGAAGCTCGATTCCCGGCGCGTAGCGTGGCTCGTCGCGGCCAATACTGCCCTGGCGCCGTTCGCCATCGATGCCTATCTTCCGGCGATTCCCTCGTTGGCCAAGTCGGTGGGGGCCAGCGTCCATCACACCGAGCTTTCGGTCAGCGTCTTCCTGTTCGGCTTTGCCCTAGGACAGCTGATCTGCGGCCCCCTGTCGGACCGGCTGGGGCGCAAGCCGGTACTCCTCTCGGGGCTGGCGGTGTTCCTGCTTTCCAGCCTGGCCATTACCCAGGTCAGTTCCATCGAGCAGTTATGGCTGCTGCGCTTCGTTCAGGCGTTGGGCGGCGGGGCGTGTGTGGTCAATTCGGCGGCCATCGTGCGCGACTGCTTCAGCGGCCGCGAGGCGGCGAAGGTCATGTCGACCATGGTCATGATTCTGATGCTGGCGCCGCTGGTCGCGCCGATGGTAGGCAGTGGCCTGCTATATCTGGCCGACTGGTGGGCTATCTTCGTCTTCCTGGCGATATATGCGGCGTTTCTGCTGTGGCTACTGAGTACACAGTTGCCGGAAACGCATGGCCGCGATCCGCATGCTGCGCCATGGCGTCAGATACTCAGCAATTACATGAGTGTGCTGCGCCATCGCGAGGCGATGGGGTATATCTGTGCGGTATCGATGTCCTTTGCCGGCATGTTCGCCTTCATCACCGGGTCACCTTACCTCTACATGGAACACTACGGACTGTCTCCGGCAGTTTATCCGTTCGTGTTCGGGGCCAATATCGTGGTCATGGCGGGCTCCAACCGGCTCAATATCCGCCTGCTCAGGTCGCGTTCGCCACAGCAGAATCTGCTGCTCGGGCTGGGCGTGCAGCTGGCGGCGGGCCTGGCGCTGGTCGGTATCTTCACGCTGGGGATCGACTCGCTATATAGCGTGGCGCCATTGATGGTGCTGTTCGTGGGCATGCAGGGCCTGATCAGCCCCAATGCCATGTCCGCCATGCTCGATCATTTTCCGCGCATGAGCGCTACCGCGACGGCATTGCTGGGCAGCGTGCAGTTTACCAGCGGTGCCCTGGCCGGCGTGCTGGTCGGGGCCTTCGAGGTCGCCAATGCCTGGCCGACGGTGCTGACTATGCTCGGGGCGACGATAATCGGCAACCTGGGAGTTCGAATGCTGGCCCGGAAGGCTTTGCATGTTTGAGTGGCTGGGGGTGACCCCGGAAGTCTGGCTGGGATGCGCCGCATCGCTGTTTCTGGGGGCCTTCGTGCAGCGTGCCACCGGGTTCGGGCTGGCCGTTGTCGGTGCGCCATTGCTGTTGATGCTGGAGCCGCGGCTGGTGCCGGTGGTGCTGGTGATGTTCGGCCTGATGGTCTCGTCGATGATGGTCCGGCGCTATCGTCACGAGGTCCGCCTCGACGTGATCGGCATGGCGCTGATCGGCCGGCTGCCTGGCAATGCACTGGGGGCCTGGCTGCTGATAGCCGCACCCTTGGCGGTGCTCGAAAAGCTAATTGCCGCTATCGTGCTGATGGCGGTGGCGGTCAGCCTGTTGCGCTTTAGCCTGCCGGTCAATCGGGTCAGCCTGTTCTGTGCCGGGGTCATCTCCGGGGTGTTCGGCACCGTATCCGCAATTGGCGGTCCGCCCATTGCGCTGTTGATGCATCGTCTGCCGCCGGATAGCGTACGCGGCAATCTAGCGGCCTTCTTCGTTGTCGGTTCGCTTTTGACGCTGACGGTCTTGGCCGTGGCGGGGCGCATTCAGGCGTGGCATTTATGGATGGCGATCAGCTTCGTACCGGTGATTGTGGCGGGAAGTGGAGCGGCGGCACAGGTTGCGCATCGTCTGGACCGGCGCTTATTGCAGTACGCCTCGTTGTCGCTGTGTACGCTGGCCGCGCTGGGGTTGTTGATCGACTGATCTGCAACATGCCGGTAACGTTGGGTTGCTTCTGTCATGAAGCTGTCATCTTTGTGGGGCATCTTGGGTGTCGCGAAGGTTGAACACTCTCATCGACAGGAGTTACCCGCATGAATCGCATCCTAAAGTCCGGCGTCGTCGCCGCTGCCGTACTGGGTGTCATCGGTGTTGCCGAGGCCCGCGAGCAAGTTCGTATCGTCGGCTCCAGCACGGTCTACCCGTTTGCCAGCTACGTCGCCGAGGAATTCGGTGCGACGACCAATAATCCGACGCCCGTCATCGAGTCGACCGGCTCCGGCGGTGGTCTGCGCCTGTTCTGCAACGGTGTGGGAGAAGGAACACCGGACATCACCAACGCCTCTCGCCGCATGAAGACCTCGGAATTCGAGCGTTGCCAGGAGAATGGGGTCACCGATATTACCGAAGCGACCATCGGCTATGATGGCATTGCCTTTGCTCAGTCGAGCAGCAATGATCCGATCGATCTGACCCGCGAGCAGATTTTCCTGGCGCTGGCGGCTCAGGTTCCGCAGGACGGCCAGTTGGTCGATAATCCCTACAAGAACTGGAGCGACATCGACGCCTCGCTGCCTGACCGTCCCATCGCCGTGTATGGTCCGCCAACCACCTCCGGGACCCGCGATGCCTTCGAGGAGTTGGTGATGGAAGCCGCCTCGGAAGACATGCAAGCCTACGGCGGCGAAACGTATACCGACATTCGTTCCGATGGCGCCTACGTCGATGCGGGTGAGAACGATAACCTGATCGTGCAGCGCTTGAGCGAAAATACCGATGCCTTCGGTATCTTCGGTTACTCCTTTCTCGAAGAGAACGCCGACTCGCTGAATGGGGCGTCCATCGATGGCGTCGCGCCGGAACCCGAAGCCATCAGCTCTGGCGAGTACCCGGTTTCTCGTTCACTGTTCTTCTACATCAAGAACCAGCATGCCGACGACGTTCCGCCCATGTACGACTATGCCAATCTGTTCATGAGCGAGCAAATGATTGGCCCCATGGGTTATCTCCAGGATATCGGGTTGATTCCGCTTCCTGAAGAGCAGCGTAACGAAGCGCGTCAGGCAGTTGAAGATCATAAGAAGCTTGAGCTTTCCGAACTGCAGTAAGCCGGGTATCTAAGCCCGAGAGTCGGCCGGTAGCTTACGCTGCCGGCCTGTTTGCATAACGTGCCTGAGTAGGCCGAGGTTATCCGAGAGACCGCCATGCAGACCAATCCTGTCCTTTTGCTGTCCTGTGCTGCGCTGCTGCTGATGGGCTTGGCCGCCTACTTCATGGGACGTGCCAAGGCCAGTCGAGTACGTGCCGGCGGAGCGGCAATGTATGCTCAGCCGGATCAGTATGCCTGGTTTGCTGCCCTATCCACGGCAGGCCCCGCCGTGGTGGTCAGCGCACTGGGCGCTTTCATCATGCTGTTGCTGGGAGCCGAAATTCCCACCCTTTACTTGCTATCGGTCAGCCTGATCGTGGCGGTCGTGGGCCTAATGGTGGGACTCAAGCTGGTTCGTCCGGATTTTCACGCGCGTCGGGCGATCGAGAAAGTCATCGTCTGGATCCTGGCCGCGTCGGCACTGGTCTCCATCCTGGCGACCCTGGGTATTCTGCTGTCGATCGTTTTCGAGGCGTTGCGCTTTTTCCAATTACAGAATTTCTGGGACTTCGTGACCGGAACCACCTGGGCGCCGGGCAACAGCTTCCTGGCGGCTGCAGGGCGGGCCGAAGAGGGGGGCAGTGCGGCACAATTCGGCTCGGTGCCGCTATTCGCCGGCACTTTCCTGATCACGCTGATCGCCATGCTGGTAGCGATTCCGGTGGGCCTGCTGGCGGCTGTCTACATGGCCGAATTCGCCCCCGCCAAGGTGCGTACCCTGGCCAAGCCGGTGCTCGAAGTCCTGGCCGGCATTCCGACCGTCGTGTACGGCTTCTTCGCCGCAATTACCGTGGCGCCGGTGATCGTCGATATTGCTGGATTGTTCGGCCTTGAGGCGTCCTTTAACAATGCGCTGGCTCCGGGCTTGGTGATGGGCATCATGATTATCCCCTTCATCTCCTCGTTGTCCGATGATGTTATCAATGCCGTACCGGATAGCGTACGCCAAGGCTCGCTGGCCCTGGGCATGACCAAGGGCGAGACCATCAAGCATGTCGTGCTGCCCGCCGCCATGCCCGGCATCATTTCCGCCTCCTTGTTGGCGGTTTCACGCGCGTTGGGGGAAACCATGATCGTGGTCATGGCGGCCGGGATGCGTCCCAACCTGACTGCCAATCCGCTGGAAGACATGACCACGGTCACGGTGCGTATCGTGGCGGCGCTTACCGGCGATCAGGAATTCGAAAGCGCCGAAACCTTATCGGCTTTTGCACTTGGGCTGGTGCTGTTCGTGGTGACATTGGCGCTGAACATGGTGTCGGTGTTCATGATTCGTCGCTTCCGCGAAAAGTACCGTACCAACAATTTGTAAGCGACAAAGGTCCTTCCGGTCATGAGTCAATCCTTCGATGCGATCAGCGAGCAGCTCAAACGACGCCATCGCCGCTCCAGGCGACTGAAATGGATCTCGCTGGGAGCGTTGATCCTGGCGGCGACGTTTCTGGTCGTCTTTATTTCCGACATGTTGGTCAAGGGGCTTCCTGCGTTTCAGCAAGCGCAAATACAGGTCGAGGTCAGCTATAACGAACGCTCACAACAAATGCCACCGGCGGCAGTCGATGATGATGTGCGCCGTCTGATCAGTCGCGGTTATCTGCGCCTGATTCCGGGTCGAATGCAGGAAAATCCCGACCTCATGGGCACTACCCGTATGGAGTGGGTTCTTGCCGACTCTGAGGTGGACCAGTATCTCAAGGGGCACTACAGCAAGCTCAATGAGGCACAGCGTGCCGCCGTCGATCGCCTGGTGGAGCAGGGCCGCGCGGAGCTGCACTTCAATACGCGGTTTTTCACGAGTGGTGATTCCAAGATGCCCGAACTGGCGGGTATTGCCTCGGCGGCAGTAGGCACCGTGATGACACTACTGGTCACCATGGCGGTGTGTTTCCCTATCGGCGTGATGACGGCGGTGTACCTGGAGGAGTTTGCCTCCGATAACCGACTGACCCAGATTATCGAAATCAACATCAACAACTTGGCCGCGGTACCCTCGATCCTGTTCGGGCTACTGGGGCTGGCGATCTATATCAATTTCTTCGGCGTGCCGCGCTCCACGCCGTTGGTGGGCGGGCTGACCCTGGCGTTGATGACCTTGCCAGTCATCATTATCACTACCCGCAGCGCCCTGCGCTCGGTGCCTGACGACATCCGGTATGCCGCCTTCGGGGTCGGTTGCTCGCGCTGGCAAGTGGTCCGCGATCACGTCTTGCCGCTGGCGCTGCCGGGCATTTTGACCGGCTCGATTATTGGCTTGGCTCAAGCCATGGGCGAGACGGCGCCACTGATCATTATCGGCATGGTGGCCTTCATTCCCGACGTTTCCGCTTCCTTCACGGATGCGGCTACGGTCATGCCGGCTCAGATATTCACCTGGGCGGGTGAGCCGGAACGGGCCTTCACGGAGAAGACCGCCGGGGGCATCCTGGTGCTGTTGGCAGTGTTGATCACACTCAATGCCACAGCCGTCTGGCTGCGTAAGAAATATGAACGTCGCTGGTAGGCCCGGCGACCCTCACAGGACAACGACGATGAACCAGCATATCGAAAGCCCCCAAGCCGCCGCGACTCCCGCCAAGACGCATAGCCAGGGGGCGCCGGTGACCCGCAATGCGCAGGCCGGGCATGAATTGAGCATTCGTGTCCGTGATCTCAATCTATGGTATGGCCAGAATCAAGCGTTGAAGCATATCAATGTAGACATCTACCGCAACAATGTGACGGCGCTGATTGGGCCTTCAGGTTGTGGTAAGTCCACGTTCCTGCGCTGCCTGAATCGCATGAACGATCTGATCCGCAGCGTGCGTATCGAAGGGCTCGTGGAAATGGACGAGCGCGATGTCAACGAGCCCAAGATGGATGAGGTTGCTTTGCGCAGGCGCGTGGGCATGGTGTTCCAAAAGCCCAACCCATTTCCCAAATCCATCTACGAGAACATTGCCTATGCGCCGCGCATGCACGACCTGGTCAGCCGCAAGGCCGAGCAGGATGAGTTGGTGGAGCAGGCGCTGCGCGACGCCGGGCTGTGGAATGAGGTCAAGGACAAGTTGCATGAGCCGGGCACCTCATTGTCGGGAGGCCAGCAGCAGCGCTTGTGCATCGCCCGGGCGATTGCGGTAAAGCCCGACGTCATCCTGATGGATGAGCCGACGTCGGCGCTGGATCCTATCTCGACCGCGACCATCGAAGACTTGATGGACAAGCTCAAAAAGCAGTTCACCATCGTTACGGTGACGCACAATATGCAGCAAGCGGCGCGGGTGGCCGATTACACGGCATTCTTTCACCTGGGTGAAATGGTCGAATACAACGATACCAAGTGCATGTTCTCGAACCCGCATACCAAGAAAGCTGAGGATTATATTACCGGCCGCTATGGTTAAGGGGAGTCGGCCAGACGCGTGCAGCGGACCAGCAGACGATGATGTGGAACAAGTTCTGATTCGATCTATTTCAGCGACGCGATACGCTTGGCGTTGATGTGGCCCCTGTAATACCTCTGACTCCGTAGCGGCAAGCTGATAGCCTTGCCGCCATATCCGTGTCCGGAGTTTGCCCATGTCTGCCGTTTTGATCTATCTCGCTGCCGCGCTGGCCGAGATCGCCGGCTGTTTCGCGTTCTGGTCCTGGTGGCGGCTGGATAGATCCATCGGCTGGTTGGTCCCGGGCCTGGCGAGCCTGGCGCTGTTCGCCTGGCTGCTTTCCCGGGTCGATACGGACTATGCGGGGCGCGCCTATGCCGCTTACGGGGGTGTCTATATCGTGACGTCACTGCTTTGGCTATGGTTGGTCGAGCATCGTCAACCTGATCGCTGGGACCTGTTGGGTGGCGGCATCTGCTTGGTCGGGGCCGGAGTCATCCTTTTGGGGCCGCGTAGCAACTGAGGGAACCCGATTAGGGGAAAGGCGATGTGACAGCCGCTCGATGCGATGACTCGCGTGCATCTCGAAAACCCTGCTCGACAATTTGTATCGCTTCATCCTGGAGACGTTGAACTGGACCGTGCGCTGGTACGATCCTCAATGCCCGCGCTCGCCTCAGTTTTCTGGCCTCCGACACGATGGCCATATCCATGTCACCCGGCGCAGGTGTGTTGGCATTCCCGAAATGATCATCCGGGACTGCTCGCGTAAGAGAGTTTCAAACGAACAAGGTTTAAAACGAGCGCTTGACTCGCACTCCTGTCTGGCATAATTTCAAACGCATGTTTGAGGCTGCGCTCGGCGCAGGTTCTAGTTCGTGATTCAGGAGTCATCCCATGCCAGATTATCAGGCGCCCCTGCGCGACATGCGTTTCGTGATGGACGAATTGCTCGACTATCCCACTCATTATGCCCAGTTGCCGAATGCCGACGACGTTTCTCCGGACGTGGTTGCCGCCATCCTGGAAGAAGGCGCGCGCTTCACGCGTGAAGTGCTGCTGCCGATCAACCAGTCGGGCGATCGGGAGGGTTGTCGGCTCGAAGGCAACGAAGTCAAGGCGCCTCAGGGGTTCAAGGCGGCATATGCGCAGTATGTCGAAGGGGGCTGGCCGAGTCTCTCCGGTGACCCCGCCTACGGTGGGCAGGGCCTGCCGCCGTCACTCGGTATGCTGCTTTCCGAGATGATTTGCGCCACCAACCTGGCCTGGGGAATGTATCCCGGGCTGTCGCATGGCGCCGCCGATGCCCTGCGTCACCATGGCACCGAAGAGCAGAAGTCCGCGTACCTTACCAAGCTGATCGAAGGGGTGTGGACCGGCACGATGTGTCTGACCGAACCTCACTGCGGCACCGATCTCGGCTTGATCAAGACGCGGGCCGTGCCGCAGGACGACGGCAGCTACCAGATCTCGGGGACCAAGATATTCATTTCGGCGGGCGACCACGATCTGGCCGAGAATATCGTTCACCTGGTGCTCGCTAAACTGCCGGATGCTCCGGAAGGCTCCAAGGGTATTTCTCTGTTCGTGGTGCCCAAGTATCTGCCCGACACCGAGGGCAATCCGGGCGAGCGCAATACATTGGGATGCGGCTCGCTGGAGCACAAGATGGGCATCCACGGCAACGCCACCTGCGTCATGAATTTTGACGGGGCGCGCGGTTTTATGGTCGGTGCACCCAACAAGGGATTGGCCTGCATGTTCACCATGATGAACGTGGCGCGTATCGGGGTGGGCATTCAGGGGCTGGGATTGATGGAAGTCAGTTTCCAGAACGCCCTGGCTTATGCTCGCGAGCGACTGCAGATGCGTTCGCTGTCGGGGCCCAAGGCGACTGACAAGCCGGCGGACCCGATCATCGTGCATCCTGACGTACGGCGCATGCTGCTGACCCAGAAGGCCTTCGCCGAAGGTGGACGCATGCTGGTTCTCTACACCGCCCAGTTGGCGGATGTGGCCGAGTGCTCTCAGGATGCCGCCGAACGTGAACAAGCCGAAGTGCTGCTCAGCCTGTTGACGCCCATCGTCAAGGCTTTCCTGACCGAGGCCGGCTTCGAGGCTACCAACGAAGGCGTGCAAGTCTTCGGCGGGCACGGCTTTATTCAGGAGTGGGGGATGGAGCAGTACGTGCGCGACTCGCGCATCACGCGGCTTTACGAAGGCACCACGGGCATTCAGGCCCTCGACCTGCTGGGGCGCAAGGTACTGATGAACCAGGGCGAAAGCCTCAAGGTCTTTACCAAGCAGATTCATAAGTTCTGCAAGGCTCAGGAAGGCGACGCGGTGCTGGAAGACTTCACGCAGCCGCTGGCCAAGCTCAATGCCGAGTGGAGCGAGCTGACCATGACGGTGGGCATGAAGGCCATGCAGGATCGCGAGGAAGTGGGCGCTGCAAGTGTCGACTATCTCATGTACTCCGGATACGTGACGCTGGCCTTCTTCTGGGCACGGGCGGCACGCGCGGCCCAGGATGCGTTGGATCGCGATACCAGCGAACCGGCGTTTTACCAGGCCAAGCTGAACACGGCGCGCTTCTACTACCAGCGGCTGCTGCCACGCACCCGGGCCCATGCCGAGATGATCCGGGCCGGCAGTTCTTCACTGATGGCGATCTCTGCCGAGGACTTCGGGCTGGGCTTCGATATTTAAAGTCTCTCCGGTCAGGCGCTCTGACCAGTACTTGATGGCGGACTTCGGTCCGCCTTTTTGTTTTTTGACGATAGCGTGTGGCGGCGCCTACATAGAGCATTGTGCTGATCGACGCGCATGGGCATGATGAGAATCTCCACCCCATCAAGGAAGATTCCATGCCTCAGGGTCAAGAACCCATGCCGCCCCACGTTCCCCTGAATCTGACGCTGGCTCTGGCATCGATTGTCGTCATCGTGGGAGGAATGCGTCTGGGGGCCGATCTGCTGGTACCGATCATCCTTTCGCTGTTCATTGCCGTCATCTGTACGGCTCCGGTTCACTGGCTGCACGAACACGGTCTGGGCGTGCGGACGTCGGTACTCGCGACGTTATTTATTCTGGGGGGATTGTTCACGCTATTGGGAGTCCTGCTGGCCAATAGCTTCGCGACCTTTGTCGAGGCGCTCCCCGCCTTGGAGAATCAATTACATAACCATTATCTGCAACTTCTGCAGTGGCTGGCGGGACTGGGGTTCTCCATTCATCCCCAGCAGTTCTCGGAGATGCTCGATCCGGCGCAGGCGACGGGATGGGTACCGCTGTTCCTGGGCGGTATAGGGAGCCTGCTCTCGCAGAGTATCGTGATCATGCTATTGGTGATCTTCATGCTGTTCGAGACGCTGGATTTTCGCAACAAGGTGGCGCGGGCGCTGAACAATCCCGCTCCCAGCCTCGAACGCTTCACCGAATTCAGCCGTAATCTCAAACGCTATCTGGCCGTCAAGACCGTCATCAGCCTGATTACCGGCGTGCTGGTATGGATTGCCTGCTGGCTGATCGGTGTCGACTTTCCGCTGCTCTGGGCGACGCTGGCCTTCTGCCTGAACTACATACCCAACATCGGCTCGGCTCTGGCGGCGATTCCTGCGGTGTTACTGACACTCGCCATGCCCGAAGGGGGACTGTTCAAGGCGATGCTGCTCTCGGGGGCATATCTGGGCATCAATTTCTTCATGGGTAATCTGATCGAGCCGAGAGTGATGGGACGAACCTTGGGCTTGTCGACATTAGTGGCCTTCCTGTCACTCGTGGTCTGGGGGTGGATCCTCGGCCCGGTGGGAATGCTGCTCTCGGTTCCGTTGACCATGACACTCAAGATAGCCCTGGAAAGCCATTCCGAGACGCACTGGCTGGCGAGATTGCTGGGGCCGGCGGAACGTTCGCGTAAGCGAACCCTGCGCATACAGCGCAGAAACGACAGAGAAATGGAAAAGTGACGGCGAGGGGAGGGGCGCTGTTACGCTACTTGACACATCGCCCGACTGGGCGATGTGTGGTGAGGGATCTGTCAGACGTTTTGATCGACGAACTGGGACAGTTGCGTCTTGGACTGCGCGCCGACCAGAGAGGCTACCTTGGCGCCCGACTTGAACAGCATGACAGTAGGAACGCCACGTACACCATGCTCGGCGGCAATTTCGGGGGCATCGTCGACGTTGACGCTGACCACCTTGAGATTCTCGGCTTTCTCGTCGGCGACTTCATCGACGACCGGCGCCATCATTTTGCAAGGACCACACCATGGAGCCCAGAACTTCAGTAGGACCGGCTTATCCGACTTGATAACTTCCTGCTCGAAGTTGGCAGTGGTGACATCGACATTATTAGCCATGGGACTCTCCAATTTCATTGCGCTTCATCGAGCGTAGTGTAGCGATGTTAGCCGGTGGCGGAAGACGAGGCAAATCTCCAGCGGCGATAACATCGTTAGCTAATGTTTAACACGGTTACGGTTCGGCGACTGGCGGCTCCAGAGACGCTTGTCAGTGAATCCGTAAACTTCTATTCTAATATCTTATATCTTAAAGAAATTTCAATCCGCTATTTTATGCATTTTAGGTTGGTTGGTGTCAGGAGGCGACGCTTACAATGAAGCTCCAGCAGTTGCGTTATATCTGGGAAGTGACCCGCCACAACCTCAATGTCTCTGCCACGGCACAAAGCCTCTTTACCTCGCAGCCGGGCATTTCCAAACAGATCCGTCTGCTTGAAGATGAGCTGGGCGTCGAGATATTCGCCCGCAGTGGCAAGCATTTGACCCGCGTAACGCCGGCGGGGGAGGCCATCATCGAACTGGCCGGCAAAGTACTCAGTACCGTGGATAATATCAAGCATGTGGCCCAAGAGCACAGTGATGAGCGCCGCGGCAGCCTGTCAATTGCCACTACCCATACGCAGGCACGTTATGCTTTGCCCCCGGTGATTCGCGAATTCCGCCAGAAATATCCCGATGTGGCGCTGCACATGCAGCAGGGAACGCCCAAGCAGATCGCGCAAATGGTTAGTGAAGGCCAAGCCGATTTCGCCATCTGCACCGAATCGCTGGAACTGTTCACCGACTTGATCCTGCTGCCGTGCTATCGTTGGAACCGTTGCGTGCTGGTACCCAAGGACCACCCTCTGGCCCAGTGCGGCGAGCTGACCCTCGAGCAACTCGCGGAGTATCCGCTGGTCACCTATCTGTTCGGGTTTACGGGACGCTCGCAGCTTGATGAGGCGTTCAAGGCTCAGGAGTTGACCCCCAACGTCGTGCTGACTGCCGCCGATGCCGATGTGATCAAGACTTATGTACGGCTGGGGCTAGGAGTGGGCATCGTGGCGCATATGGCCGTAGATCCCGAGGTCGACACCGATCTGGTCGTACTCGAAGCCGGCCACCTCTTCGCCAGTTCGACGACCAAAATCGGTATCCGGCGCGGTACCTTCATGCGCGGATACATGTTCGACTTCGTACAGGAATTCGCGCATCACCTGGACCGCGATACCGTCGAGGCGGCTCTGGCCGCCGGACCACGTCACGAGCAGGTGCTGTTCGAAGGCGTGGAGTTGCCGGTACGCTGAAATAGGGCGATGCGACAACGCCAACCCCTGCCGGCCAATGATGGCGGGGGGTGGCGCGTTTGGACATATCGTGGAAAATTCGCTTCTATAGAAAGCCGCTTCTCCTGTCTCAGTACTGCAGGTGCAGGCCGCATTCGCGTTTTTCCTCGACCTTGGTCGGGTCGAAGTAATCGAAGTTATTGGGCAGATCGTGTTGCTGCAGATAGGCGTACATGTCCTTGGCTGTCCAGTGCAGTACTGGCGCGACCTTGATCAGGCCATTGGCATTGACCGAAACCGGCTGCATCTGGGCACGTTGTGCGGTGTCCTCGGCGCGCACGGCGGTAAACCAGACGTCGGGCGCCATCTCTCTGAGGGCACGTTCGAAGGGTTCCAGTTTCACTTCCTGCGTGAAGGCCTCATGGCGGGGATCATCGATCAACGGTGTCGCGCCTTCGACGGCTTCACGGTGCGCCCGCGAGCGCCGCGGATGATAGATGGTCAGGTTGAGATCGAGTCGCTGGGTGACGTCGTCGGCGAAGCGATAGGTGGCTTCGGTGGCATAGCCGGAGTCCATCCACACGATGGGGATGTCGGGACGCACTTGAGTCACCATGTGCAAAATGACCGCTTCGAAAGGCCGAAAGTTGGTCGTGCAGATGGCATGCTTGCCTAGGCCGAGCGCCCAGCGGGTCAACGCTTGCGGATCGTGTCCATGGTCGCGGTTGATGGCATCGATATCTAACGTCATGTCAGTCTCCTGAAAGTGATGAAAAGCCTCGCCTGAGCGGCTTTGGATCGCCTAACCCTAGCAAAACGTCAGGCCACCGCCCCAATATCCTTTGGTTCGGTTCTTATATGCCAAAAATGTTGCTTAAGTGAGAGTGCTTAGAACTCTGGGTTCTTCTCTTTCCATACGGCACGTGGCGATCACGGCATGACGCGCGGCGCCCTGAAGCTCTGGATGTGCCCGGCGGCGTGGCTCCAGGGCTTAAATATTCAATGGCGACGATGAAAAACATGTCGCGCTCAAGGATACGCTAGACATTAACGTCGAGTGTTCAAGGATCCGAGAGAGCGTCCATCAGTCGACGAACCTTGTCGAAGGTCTCTTCGTACTCCGCTTGCTCCTGCGAATCGGCCACCACACCGCCGCCACCCCAGACATGCAGGGTGCCGGCATCGGCGACAACCGTACGGATGGCGATCGAGGTATCCATGCGGCCGCGGATATCGATATAGCCGAGGCTGCCGCAATATACGCCACGCCGGCTGGGCTCCAGCGCATCGATGATTTGCATGGCGCGTACCTTGGGGGCGCCGGTGATCGAGCCGCCCGGAAAGGCCGCTGCCAGCAGGTCCAGCGCCGTATAGCCGGTGGCCAGTTCGCCGGTGACCACGCTGACCAGATGATGGACGTTGGCATAGCTTTCCAGGCCGCATAACTGGGGAACCCGGATGCTGCCGGGGCGACACACTCGGCCCAGGTCGTTGCGCAGCAGATCGACGATCATGACATTCTCGGCGCGGTCCTTGGGGCTGGAGAGCAGTGCCTCGGCATGGCGCCGATCGAGACCGCTGTCTTCGCTGCGGGGACGGGTGCCCTTGATCGGACGAGTCTCGGCATGACCATCATGTACCTCGATAAAGCGTTCGGGGGAGAGCGAGAGAATGGCTTGGTTCCGCCAGGCCAGATAGCCGGCGAAGGGAGTCGGGGTGGCGTGGCGTAGACGCTGATAGGCTTGCCAGGGATCGCCGATATAGTCGGCATGCAAGCGCTGAGCAAGGTTGATCTGATAGCAGTCGCCGGCCTGGATGAACGCCTGAACCTTACGAAAACGCTCGCCATACTCGGCGCGGCTCAGCTCGTTCTGGAAGGGCGTCAGGGTACGGAAAGCCGGGGTGGGCACCGGTATTGTCGCCAGCCACTGCTCGACTTGCAAGCGGCGCTCGGAACTCGCGACCAGCCAGGCTTCGCAGCGCTCGTGATCGTGGATCAGCGCCCAGTCGTACAGTCCGACACGGCTCCAGGGCAGAGCGACCACTTCCCGCGCCTGACCGCTGTATGGTTCGAGACAACGCCCCAGGTCGTAGCTCCAGTAACCGATCAGTCCGCCGAGAAATGGCAAATGCGTCTCGGGCCCGTCGAGCGACAGGCGCTCGAGCAGTGCCTGTTGGGCCGCAAAGGGGGCGTCCGGCAAGTCGTCTGGAAGACGCTCGCCACTGATCCGGCCTTGGTTATCCACCTCCAGCGTCATCAGCGGGTCGCTGGACAGAATGTCGAAGCGCCCGCCAGGCGCCAAGGGGCGGCCACTGTCGAGCAGAACGGCACCGGGACGCTGGCGCAGCGCCGCAAAGCGTGCCAGAGGCGTGGTGTGGTAGGGCAGGGGCGTTAGTTCGAGTCGTCGTGTCATGCAGCATGCTTCCGTATATCGAGGTGCCATTCTAGCAGCCCGATGGGCCTGACTGAGCGTGGGCTCTGGGTTTGTCCGCCTGGGCGAAGCTCGGGATAATGGCGGCAATCGATGCGTTATTCACCAAGGAGCGGCACATGAGTGCGGATTTCCAGATTCAGCAGGGTGTGCTGGAGCGCCCCGATCAGCATTGTCATTGGCGGCGTCTGGAATTGCCGGAGAGTCACGGTCACGGCACGTTATTGTTGCTGCATGGCGCCGGAGTGGCCGGCGAATTGACCTGGTTGCCCATGGTTGGACATTTGACGGCTTGGCGCACGCTATTGGTACCCGACTTACGAGGCATGGGAGAAACGCGCGCGCCCGACGGCCATGAACGACCGTTTACGTTGGACGAGGTGGTCGCGGACGTGGCAGCCCTGCTGGAGAATCACGAGGTCGAACAGTGCGATGTGGCGGGATATTCCTTTGGCGGACTGGTGGCGATGCGCCTCAAGCAACATCTTGGCTCTCGTATCGGCCGTACCCGGCTACTCGAGCCGGCGCTGCTCGAACGGGAGGATCGCGACATCATGATCGAGGTGCGCGAAGGCTATGCCGAAGCCGCCGAGCGCATCCGTTTAGCCGGCAGTGCCGAGGCGGGTATCATTGCCTTCCTCGACCTCATCGCCCCGCACCGCTCGAAGAACCCACGTGTCGAGCGCTTGATGGTGCGTCGTCTGGCGCATCGCCCGCTAGGCTTTGCCCATGCGCTGGACTGCGTGACCGAGGCGGTGCGTCATGTGGATCGCGAGGCGCTGCTTGCGGCGCAGCGCGATGTCATCAGTATCGTGGGTGGCAAGAGCCTGGCCGTCATGAAGGCATATCATGCGGCACTTGAGCGCGACAGAGATGATTGGCGCTATGTCGAACTGCCAGGCACGGATCATTCTTTGCCGTTTCAAAAACCCCGCCGTATTGCCGCTATCCTGCAGTCGTGAGGAAGTCTGGGGCGGGATTGTCGACATCCTCCCGGGGAAGCAATGCCCACTGCTCCGAAAGGAGGATAAAATAACCCAAACTGCCGGGTTGACCCTTTGCTTCGGGCTGGCTAGAGTGTTTGCACTCATTAATTGTCAACAATCGCCATGAACTCAAAGCTTCAGGATGCTGCGTTACCCGAGGTTCGTACCTTGGCCGAGCGCGTTTTCAATCAGTTGCAGAGCGCCATCGTGCGAGGCGAGCTGGCCCCCGGCAGCAAGATCACCGAGCCCGGCCTTTCCAGAGCCTATGGTATCTCGCGGGGGCCGCTGCGCGAGGCGATGCGACGCCTGGAAGCGCACCGCCTGATCGAGCGGGTTCCTCATGTCGGCGCACGCGTGGTCAAGCTCTCGATGAAGGAATTGCTCGAGCTGTTCGATGTGCGCGAAGCCATGGAGAGCATGGCGGCGCGGCTGGCGGCAAAGCATATGACCGCCGAGGAAATTGCCGGTTTGCGTGGTGTACTGGCCATGCATGAGCGCCAGGCCGACCTCAAGCGTGGCGAGGCGTATTATCAGCGTGAAGGGGACCTCGATTTTCACTATCGCATCGTTCAGGGCAGCCATAACCGCATGCTGATGACGATCCTCTGCGACGACCTCTACTATTTGGTACGCCTGTATCGGACCCAGTTCAGCGCCAGCGGCACGCGCCCTCAGCGCGCCTTTGTCGAGCATCACCGCATCGTCGATGCCATCGAAGCGGGCGATGAAGAGCTGGCCGAATTGCTCATGCGCCGCCACGTCAGTGCATCGCGCGCCAATGTCGCCGAGCGTTACGCCGCCGTGTTAATGGAGGAGGCGGAAAAATCTGCCAGGACAGGAGAGACTCATGAGTGACCGGACTCCCGGGGGGCGCTTTCGTGCCGCCCTTGAAGCGCATCACCCGCTGCCCATCGTTGGTACCATCAATGCCTATACCGCACTGATGGCCGAGAAAGTCGGCCACCACGCGGTATATCTTTCCGGAGGTGGCGTGGCTAACGCCTCCTTCGGTCTGCCGGACCTGGGCATGACCTCGATGAACGATGTGGTCGAGGACGCCCGGCGTATCACCGGCGCCACCGAATTGCCGCTACTGGTGGACATCGATACCGGCTGGGGCGGAGCTTTCAATATTGCCCGCACCATCAAAGAGATGGGGCGGGCCGGCGTGGCGGCCGTGCATATCGAGGATCAGGTCGCCCAGAAACGATGCGGCCATCGCCCCAACAAGGCGATCGTCACCCAGGCGGAGATGGTCGACCGCATCAAGGCCGCGGCGGATGCCAAGCTCGATCCCGACTTCTACCTCATCGCACGTACCGATGCCTTCCAGAAGGAGGGGCTGGCCGCCGCAGTGGAGCGCGCCAATGCCTGTGTCGAGGCCGGCGCCGACGCCATCTTTGCCGAAGCCGTACATACCCTCGATGACTACCGGGCCTTCTGTGAAGGAGTGGACGCACCGATTCTCGCCAACATCACCGAATTTGGTGCCACGCCGTTGTTCAACCAGCGTGAACTGGGAGATGTCGGCTGTCGCATGGTGCTCTACCCTCTGTCGGCCTTCCGCGCCATGAATGCAGCAGCGCTCAAGGTCTATCGCAACATTCTCGACAAGGGCGATCAGCAGGATGTGGTCGAACTGATGCAGACACGCGATGAACTCTACGATTTTCTCGACTATCACGCCTTTGAAGCCAAGCTCGATGCACTATTCGTCGATAAGCCTCAGGGGTGAGGTACGCCGGGACTGCCTGCCGGACTGATAACAAATCGATCAAGGAGACACGCCATGACGGATACACCTAAAAGCACCGGCCTCAGGGGTCAAAGTGCCGGCAGCACGGCGCTATGTACCGTGGGCAAGAGCGGCTCTGGCCTGACCTACCGTGGTTACGATATTGCCGACCTGGCCGATCATGCCCGCTTCGAGGAAGTCGCCTACCTCTTGCTCAAGGGAAAGCTGCCCAACCAAGCCGAGCTGGAGGCTTATGTCGCCAAGCTCAAGTCGCTCCGCGGTCTTCCCGATGCGCTCAAGGCGGTGCTCGAGCAGATACCCAGGCATGCCCACCCGATGGATGTCATGCGTACCGGCGCCTCCATGCTCGGTAACCTGGAAACCGAGGAGAGCTTCACGGAGCAGCAGGATCAGGCCGATCGCATGCTGGCGGCTTTTCCTTCAATTCTCAATTACTGGTATCGCTACAGCCATGACGGCGTGCGTATCGAGACCGAGACGGACGATGATTCCATCGGTGGGCATTTCCTGCATTTGCTGCACGGCAAGCCGGCTTCGGACCTGCATGCTCGGGTCATGAATGTCTCGCTGATCCTGTACGCCGAGCATGAATTCAATGCCTCGACATTTACCGCGCGGGTCTGCGCCTCGACGCTCTCCGATATCCACTCTTGTGTAACCGCCGCCATCGGCTCGCTGCGGGGACCGCTGCATGGCGGGGCCAACGAGGCGGCCATGGATATGATCGAAGACTGGCAGTCGCCGGATGAGGCCGAGCGTGGCATTCTCGGCATGCTCGAGCGCAAGGAGAAGATCATGGGTTTCGGACACGCCATCTACCGCGAGTCCGATCCGCGCAATGCGATTATCAAGCAGTGGGCGAAGACGCTCTCCGAGGATGTCGGCGATGATCGGCTGTATCCGGTGTCCGAGCGTGTCGAAGCGGTCATGTGGCGTGAGAAGAAACTGTTTTGCAACGCCGACTTCTTTCATGCCAGCGCCTACCATTTCATGGGCATACCCACCAAGCTGTTCACGCCGATCTTCGTCTGCTCGCGTCTGACCGGCTGGTGCGCGCATGTTTTCGAGCAGCGTGAGAACAACCGCATCATTCGTCCCAGCGCGGATTACGTCGGACCCGAGAAGCAATCATGGGTACCGATCGAGCAGCGCCCGTAAGCAAGTTGCCTGTTTTCACTGTTCTGATCTGCGCGGCCGGTTAGGCCGCGCCCCTGGAGGATGGTTTTTCGATGAGCGCCAACGTCGATCTCAACAATCGCCCGGATTATGACGCCGAGCTGCAAAAAATTGCCGACTATGTTCTCAGTTACAAGATTGACAGCCAGGAAGCCCTGGACACAGCACGCAACTGCCTGATGGATACGCTGGGATGCGGCCTGTTGGCGCTACGGTTCCCCGAATGTACCAAGCATCTCGGCCCGCTGGTCGAAGGTACTATCGTGCCGCATGGCGCGCGCGTGCCCGGCACCTCATTTCGTCTCGACCCCGTCAAGGCGGCCTGGGACATCGGCTGTATCATCCGCTGGCTGGATTACAATGATACTTGGCTGGCGGCCGAATGGGGGCATCCCTCCGACAATCTGGGCGGCATCCTCGCCGTGGCGGATTATCTTTCCCAGAAGCGTGTTGCCGAGGGAGGAGAGCCACTGACCATGCGCGCCGTGCTCGAAGCCATGATCATGGCCCACGAGATTCAAGGTGTGCTGGCACTCGAGAACTCCTTCAACCGCGTGGGGCTCGACCACGTCCTGTTGGTTAAGGTGGCGTCTACAGCGGTGACCGCCAAGCTGATGGGAGCCGATCGCGAGCAACTCCTCTCCGCCCTCTCTCACGCGTTCGTCGATGGGCAAAGCTTGCGCACCTATCGCCACGCGCCCAATGCCGGCTCGCGCAAGAGCTGGGCGGCGGGGGATGCCACCTCGCGTGCCGTGCGTCTGGCCGATATCGCCATGCGCGGAGAAATGGGCATTCCCGGAGTGCTCACGGCGCCGCAGTGGGGGTTCTACGACGTAGCGTTTTCCAAGACCAATAAGGATCAGCAGATCAAGCCGGAAGAAGAGCGTAAGTTCCGAATCAGCCAGGATTACGGCTCCTACGTCATGGAGAACGTTCTCTTCAAGATCTCTTTCCCGGCGGAATTCCACGCCCAGACGGCAGCCGAAGCGGCAGTCATCCTGCATGCCCAGGTCAAGAATCGCCTCGATGAGATCGAGCGAATCGAGGTGACTACGCATGAATCGGCGATCCGCATCATTTCCAAGGTCGGAGAGCTGGCCAACCCCGCTGACCGTGATCATTGCCTGCAATACATGATTGCCGTGCCGCTGGCCTTTGGTGATCTAGTCGCCGAGCATTACGAAGACAGTTTCCACAAATCTCACCCAGTCATCGATGCGCTACGCAACAAGATGGAAATTCGCGAGGAGCCGACCTACACTCGCGATTATCTTGAGGCGGAAAAGCGCTCTATTGCCAACGCCATCCAGATATTCTTCAAGGATGGCAGCAAGACCGAACGGGTAGCGGTGGAATATCCTATCGGCCACCGTCGCCGCCGTGAGGAAGGCATTCCGCTTTTGGAGCGGAAGTTTCAGAACAACCTGGCAACACGTTTCCCCGCGCGCCGCTGTGAAGAGATCTTTTCACTATGCAAGGACCAGGCGACGCTGGAATCCACGCCGGTCAACCGGTTCGTCGATCTGTTCGTTATCTAGTTCCCGCCTGGAATAACCGGGGCTTACGTGCCCCGGTTTTCATGTGTTGGCCGTGACATCTCTCCTCTCAGTAAAAGATCTGGCGCCTTTATGGGGGCGGGGCTAGAATATTTTTAACCGAAGGTCTTGTCAGGCGTCATGGATATCCGTAAAGTACGCATCCGCTGCCAGCGACGAGCATACGTTGCAGGCGGTGGAGAGTGAGGCAAGTCATTGTTGCCGTTGGGGTTTTGGGTTTCTCGCCGAGCGTTGGCGAGGCGACGAAAGCCTTGACAGGCCCGCCGGAAACGGTAGAATGCGCCCCACTCGACACGGCCGTCAGCCCGGGCCGCAAACGATTCGAACGCGAATCGCAGCGCGCACAAGGGATTGACAAACACGGCCGC
>NZ_JBTRHR010000005.1:0-371308 GCF_054602495.1 Halomonas sp. WWR20 | reverse complement strand
CCCGGTGGCGACGATACGCACCAGGACTTCCCCCGCCTTCGGCCCTTCGACATCGATCTCGGTGACGTCCAGGGGTTTGCCGGCTTCCCAGGCGACAGCGGCTCGTGATTTCATTCAACACACTCCTTGATCGGGATTTTTGCCTCGCACCACGACGTTTCGTCACGATTGGCATACGATGGCAGTCTGCACTTTGCATTCAGTGTAGGCGAGGCCAACGGGTGCGATAAATGGGGCTGGACTCATAAGATTATTGCAGAGGAGCAACAATGCAGCGCTGGGACCGTATCGAAGCCTTCGTCGAAGTGGTGCGCCTCGGCACATTCTCCGCCGCCGCCCGCCAATTGAAAGTCTCCAGCTCGCACATCAGTCGTCTTGTCGGGCAACTGGAAAGCCAACTCGGCACGCAACTGCTGTATCGCACCACGCGCCAGACCCGCCTGACCGATGCTGGCACTCTGTACTACGAGCACTGCCGGCACCTGTTCGATGGCTTTCGTGAAGCGGAAGCGGCAATCAACGAACTCCAGGCCCGCCCCCGGGGCATTCTCAAGCTGACCTGTGCAACAACGTTCGGCGAGCGTTACATCGCTCCTCTGGTCAACGATTTCCAGCGCTTGTACCCGCAGCTGGAAATTCGCATGCACTTCACCAACCGCAAGGTGGAACTGATCGATGAAGGCTACGACATTGCCATTCGCATGGGGGTGCTCAAGGATTCCAGCCTGATTGCCCGGCGTCTGTGCGATCGCCGCGAGTATGTCGTGGGATCACGAGAATATTTCGAACAGGTCTCGCGCCCGCATAGCTTGGCGGAGCTTGCAGCACATAACTGTCTACTGGGGTCACGTGATAGCTGGCTGTTCGACATCGACGGCACGCGTCGGGAAATACGCGTTACCGGACGCTGGCAGGCCAACTCCGGCCCGGCACTGCTAGATGCGGCGCTCAAGGGGCTGGGGCTCGCTCAGTTGCCGGACTATTACGTCGAGGAGCATCTCGCCAGTGGAAGGCTGATCTCGGTACTCGACAATTATCTGTATGCGGGCACTGCGGTATGGGTGGTCTATCCACGTCACCGTCATCTTTCGCCCAAGATCCGCCTGTTCGTGGAGTTCCTGGTCGAGCATCTGTCGCTACGATAGTGCCCTGCCGCGGCCCGCGGGATCAGCTGGCGATATTATCGGTAGCCACCGACTCGATAGCGGGGTTCGGCGGCGTCCGCTCGAACAGGTGCGATACGTTGTCATCCAGATAATGCTCGATAAAGCTCGCCTCCCGTGCCAGCGCCTCGGGGTCGGGCAGGTCGATCCACTGACGCTCTCGCAGCACCAGTCCCTCCTCGCGGAATACCGTGAACGTCCGGCTGACATGCACCGCAGAGAGCCCCAGAGCATCGCCAATTTGCTGCTGAGAGAGAGGTAAGCGAAAACGACGAACCGGCGCCGACTGCGTACGCAGCAGGCGCATATAAAGCTCATAGAGAAAATGGGCGATTTTGTGCCGGGCAGTACGCCTCGCCAAATTCACCAAGCGTTCGGTGAGCATTGCCTGGTGATGCGACGAGATGGCGAAAAAGATAGTGGAAAGAGTCCCCGACTCATGAAAGACATCGACCAGATGCCGATGAGGAAAGCGACAGATAACCCCCTCACCGATCATTTCCACCGTCGTCAAGCGCTCCTGAAAAGCGAACTCCCGCAAGCCGATAATATCGCCAGGCAGAAAGACTTCCAGAATCTGGCGTGAACCATCTTCCAGATGGCGACAGGAATAGGCCCACCCCTCGGAGAGGGTGCAGAAATGATCCGCTCTGTCGCCCTCCTTCCACAACAGGTCGCTTCTGCCCACCTCCACCGGGCTGCGCTCAAGTGACCACAGCAATTCCTTGTCCCTTGCAGATAGCGTGGCGTAATGATTGAAGTAACGAATGATGCAACTATCTTGTTCGCTCATCTCACTATCACTTTTCAATGGCGGCATAGTGCCTGGCAATATCCTTTGCAAGCCGCCAGACGTCCGAGGTGATCCGGTCAAGCGCTTGTTGGAAAGCCAGGTGCAGCTCCATCATTCGGTTCTGCACTGTACTTGATGGCCATCAGCTTGAAAGTTACCCAACCAACCCACTGTCTATGGTCGCATATTGCACCTGAACTGTCCTTGATCCTTATCATCGGCGAGCGGAACTTGGCCTAAAAATGCCAAAGTGAAAGACTTGTTCATTCACCATGACTAAAATGACCCAGCACGCATGGCCTTCCGCTCGCGGAGTCGCTGCGCCTTGTGCTGGCTGCCCGCGCTGCCAGGCATACCTAACCCGCTAATACACTGTCATGTACGGTTAAGACCAACTCTATGATTTCACCAGACCATCCCCCCGGGGGAGGCATCAGTTTCAAGGCGAGCTGCCTGCGCGCGGCGCTTTATATCCTTTTCATCGTCGCATTGATGCAGGGAGTGTATAACGAAGCGGGCAATCCGATTGCGGTGCGCTTCAGTGAGAGGGGCTTCACCGAGTACATGCAAAGCTTGTTGCTGGGGCTCTCCTCGCTATTGCTGATCTACCTTTACCAAGGGTTACGTCATTTTCGCTGCCTGGCCCTGCTGATGTTCGCCTTTCTCTGTGCTTCCCT
The DNA here is from genome assembly GCF_054602495.1 of Halomonas sp. WWR20. Taxonomy (NCBI): domain Bacteria; kingdom Pseudomonadati; phylum Pseudomonadota; class Gammaproteobacteria; order Oceanospirillales; family Halomonadaceae; genus Halomonas; species Halomonas sp. WWR20. Next base: position 368,675 of record NZ_JBTRHR010000005.1, on the reverse strand, counting down.
TATTCGCGAACAGGATGCCTTTCTCGATGAATACGTATTCGATGGTGCCTGGCAGGTACTGGTGACACTCGTGGTACTGCCCTGCCTGTTTGTCGTGATTCGCAATCGCCAGGCGTTTATTGAGGAATTTGCGCGTTATGCAGACAGCTTTTCCTTTGGCCTGTTTGCGGCGGGCTTTCTCTGTACCTATGTCTTCTCACGCCTTTTCGGCCGTAGCGAGTTCTGGGAAACGCTTATGCAGGAGAACTTTATCCGGATATTCAAGGATCTCGCCGAAGAAATCACCGAGCTGTTCGGCTACGCACTGCTACTGTTTGCCGTGATCGAACTGCTGCTACTGGCCCGCCGCCAGCTGCGGCAACGATAAGCGCTGTGCACGAGCCCCTGAACCAAGACACCCCGAAGGCTGGCTTGATATCCAACCTTCGGGGTGCGGTTCAATACGTGCGGGCGTCTTATATCGTCACTCGTCGTGCCATCATTCGTCGAGAAACGACCTCAGCGAGTCTGAACGGGACGGATGACGTAGCTTGCGTAACGCCTTGGCCTCTATCTGACGAATACGCTCACGGGTCACATCGAATTGCTTGCCGACTTCTTCAAGCGTGTGGTCGGTATTCATGTCGATGCCGAAACGCATCCGCAACACCTTGGCTTCGCGAGCCGTCAGCCCACCCAGCACATTGCGCGTGGTCTCGATCAGCCCCTCGTCGGTAGCGGAATCTATCGGCAGTACCATGGTACCGTCTTCGATGAAATCGCCAAGATGCGAATCGTCGTCATCACCGATCGGCGTCTCCATGGAGATCGGTTCCTTGGCGATCTTGAGCACCTTGCGCACCTTGTCTTCCGGCATCTCAAGACGCTCACCCAGCTCTTCGGGTGTCGGCTCACGGCCCATCTCCTGAAGCATCTGGCGCGAAACGCGGTTCAGCTTGTTGATAGTCTCGATCATGTGCACCGGAATACGAATGGTGCGCGCCTGATCGGCAATGGAACGGGTAATCGCCTGCCGAATCCACCAGGTCGCATATGTCGAAAACTTATAGCCACGACGATATTCGAATTTATCCACGGCTTTCATCAAGCCGATATTGCCCTCCTGGATCAGATCCAGGAACTGCAATCCGCGGTTGGTGTATTTCTTGGCGATGGAAATCACCAGACGCAGGTTGGCCTCGACCATTTCCTTCTTGGCCCGGCGCGCCTTGGCCTCGCCAATGGAAAGGCGACGGTTGATCTCCTTGATCTCCGGCACCTGCAACTGAACGATTTGCTCTTCGAAGGCGATCTTGCGCTGTGCACGCTGAATATCGCCCCGGAACGGCTCGAGCTGATCGGCGTACTTGGCATGCTTGGCGAGGAACGCATCCAGCCATCCGGGATTGGATTCGTTGCTGGGAAACTCGCTAATGAACGTCTTACGCGGCACCTTCCCCTGCTTGACGAAGACCTGCATGATGGCCTTTTCCTGATCCCGCACCTGCTCGACGCTGATGCGTACCTGCCCTACAAGCCGTTCGAAATGCTTGGGCACCAGCTTGATCGGCGAGAACAGCTCGGCCAGGCGCGCCTGCTCGACACTCGCCTCCGGCGATTTGGGACCATGCTTGGCGATCGCAGCCTGGGCCGCTGCGTTCTGTTCGCGGATCTGCTCGAAGCGCGCCCGCGCTTCCTCCGGGTCGGGACCGCTGCTGGTCTCCTCTTCCTCGTCAGTACCGTCGTCGTCATCGTCAGCATCGCTGTCGATATCGCTGTCGACAGTGCTCGGATCTTCTTCGGGCACTTCCGCCTCGGCAACACCGGGAATCCCTTCGTCCGGATCGATAAAGCCCGAAAACAGATCGGACAGGCGTCCAGGCGCCTCCTCATCCTGCGTGGCATCGTATGCTTCAAGCACGGAGTCGACCGCTCCCGGCAAGAATGCCAAGGCAGACATCACCTCGCGGGTGCCTTCCTCGATGCGCTTGGCGATAGCGATCTCGCCTTCCCGGGTCAACAGCTCCACTGTCCCCATTTCACGCATGTACATACGCACCGGATCCGTGGTCCGGCCGACATCGCTCTCCACGGCAGCCAGCGCCGCGACCGCTTCCTCGGCAGCCGACTCGTCAGTGGAGTGATCCGCCATCATCAGGGTGTCTTCATCCGGCGCGACTTCAACGACACTGATGCCCATGTCGTTAATCATCGCGATGATGTCTTCCACCTGATCAGGATCAGCGATATCCTCAGGAAGATGGTCGTTGACCTCGGCATAGGTCAGGTAGCCCTGTTCCTTGCCGCGAGCGATCAACTCCTTCAGACGTGACTGCTGCTGCGCATTTCCAGCCATAGAAACCCTATCTCGACGAAGAAGAATGAAGCACCTGGACGTAAATCAATAGGATCGAAGCGCCATCAAGCCAGCCAGTATAGCGGGTATCCGCAATGTACTGCCAGTATCGTGTTTGCGTCGACGTCCAGGTATGCTAATGTGTTCGGCTATCTGTTTTTCCGCTTAGCCACAACATGGTGGCTTTTTGCGGAAATTCAACCTTGACTACGCGTTTTCCGGCCCTAAGCACGGCCTGCACCCTTGAGTTCGGCCAGCAGGGTCATCAAGCGCAGCTTCTCCTCCCTGGACAATCTCTCCCCGCGCTTCTCCTTGGCGAGCAGGGCGTCAAACTCATTCTGCGGCGAACGCTTTGACTGACGTTCCTGAAAAAAGCTTACCAGTCCTGTCAGCTCGGTGGCTCGATCATCGCGCGGCATCAACAACTCGCGCTGCGCCAGCGACACTAGACGCTGGCCTTCTTCGGTTCCGTGAAAGTGCGCCAACACCACCTGCGAGCTTCGGTAGCCACCTGCGCGCACCAGACGAATCACTTCCCGGCACAATCTTCCGTCATGCTCATCGTCGGGACACCATTCCAGCGGTTCGGGCAAATGCGCCACCAACGAGGGATCATGGATCAGCAAATGCAGCACGCGTGCGGCAAGGCTCAAGACGCCGGAGCGATTTACCTTACGCTGCGGGGTGCGCGAAGCGGATTCACGTTCACCCACTGCCGGCGCATCCGATCCCTTCGTAACAGAATTGTAGTCTGTCTGAACAATTTGTCGCTCGGAATTGGCCATTAATGCCTGAAAACGTGACTGCTCGACCCCCGTGCGCTCCGATAACTCCTGCAGCAGCAGCGATTTCAACACGCCATCAGGCAGGCGCTCCAACGCACGCAGCACGGTACTCACGTAGCGTTCACGCTCTTCGATACGTTTGAGATCACGCCCTTGGGCCGCCTGTTCGAAGAGAAACTCCGAAAGCGGACTGGCGCAGACGATACGATTCTCGAATGCCTGCTGACCTTCGCGACGCACCAGCGTATCCGGATCCTCCCCCTCGGGAAGAAACAGAAAGCGGGCCTGACGCCCGTCGATCATCAGCGGCAGTACGGTTTCCAGCGCTCGCCGCGCCGCCTGGCGTCCCGCATTATCGCCATCGAAGCAGAACACCACCTCGCCGACCAGGCGGAACAGGCGCTGGAGGTGCTCTTCGCTGGTTGACGTACCCAGCGTGGCCACGGCATTGCGAATCCCGAACTGCGCTAGCGCCACGACATCCATGTAACCTTCGACGATGACCAGGCGCTCGAGCTGGCGACTGGCCTGGCGCGCCTCGAAGAGCCCGTAAAGCTCACGCCCCTTATGGAATACCGGCGTTTCGGGGGAATTGAGGTATTTGGGCTTGGCATCGCCCAGTACCCGCCCGCCAAAGGCAATGACCCGGCCTTTCCAGTCGCGAATGGGAAACATGACCCGGTCGCGGAAACGATCATAGCAACGCCCGGAGTCCTCGCGATGCACCAGCAAGCCGTATTCAATCTGCACCGCCTCACTGACACCATGGCCATCCAGATAGTGCCTGAGCGCATCCCAACTATCCGGGGCATAACCGACACCGAAATCCTTCAGCACTTCCCGCGACAGACCGCGCCGTTCGAGGTAATCCCGTGCCGATGCCGCCTCGGGCATGGCCAGACGCTCGCGGAAAAAACGCGCGGCAAGTTCCAGCAGGTTGCCCCCTTCCTCGCGGGCCTTGTCACGTGCCTGGCGCCGCGCTCGCTCATGGGGGTCCTCATCGCCTTCACGAGGCACATCCATGCCCAGCCGGGAGGCCAGAGCCTCTACCGCCTCGGGGAAGCGCAGATTGTCGTACTCCATCAAAAAGCGCAGGGCATTACCATGCGCGCCGCAACCGAAACAGTGATAGAACTGTTTGTCCTGGCTCACCGTGAAGGAGGGCGACTTTTCCTGATGGAAAGGACATAGGCCTGCATGGTTACGCCCAGCCTTCTTGAGCTGCACGCGCTCGCCCACCACCTCAACGACATCAACACGGCTGAGCAGATCATCGATGAAGCGTTGGGGAATCTGTCCGGCCATAGAAGACTCTCGAGCGGCATGAGCGCATTATCGTGTAGATAGAGCCTGGAGGAAGAAACGGAATGATACAGGCAAAGAAAAACAAACGGCCGCCGGATGGCGGCCGTTTGGCGTCCCTCTGAAGCAGCACGTCAGGATGGTAAAACCCCCGGACTACCTCAAGTACGGATCAATACAACCGCTCGAAACGCTTGCGCTCACGCTGCAACTTCTTGGCGTGACGCTTGACTGCCGCGGCAGCTTCACGCTTACGTACTGCCGTGGGCTTTTCATAATGCTCACGACGACGTACTTCGGACAGGACACCTGCCTTTTCGCAGGAACGCTTGAAGCGACGTAGCGCAACGTCGAACGGCTCGTTATCACGTACTTTAACAGAAGGCATTAAGCACTCACCTACCTTGGGAATCATGAGTTCGGTTGAACGCACGCCCCTTGGCAACGCGTTCGATGGCTAGCCCGATCGGGAAGTCACCTTCGAACCTGAACCCAGTAATGCGGATTCGGATGCCTAGGCGCACGACCCAGTCTTGCAGAGTCCGGTATTCTAGTCGCCGCTGCGGAGCTTTGCAAACATGGATCGCACTGCTCGAAGTGTGGTGCCCCTGCCCCCCTTCCCCCCAAAAGCGTACAATACGCGCCTCTGCCAGCCTCGGACCACTCGACATGCGCATACTGGGAATCGAGACCTCTTGCGACGAAACCGGCGTCGCTCTCTATGACACCACTCAAGGACTGCTCGCCGACGTCCTGCACAGCCAGGTTGCCATGCATGCTGAATTCGGTGGCGTGGTGCCGGAGCTCGCGTCTCGCGATCACACGCGTAAATTGCTGCCCTTGATCGACGAAGTGCTCGACAAGGCCGGACTCAGGGCTGCGGATATCGACGGCATCGCCTATACCGCGGGCCCCGGGCTGGTCGGCGCGCTGATGGTCGGCGCCTCGACGGCGCATGGGCTGGCTCGCGCCTGGAACGTGCCGGTGCTTGGCGTGCATCACATGGAAGGCCACTTGCTGGCGCCGATGCTCGAAGAGGAGCCCCCCGAGTTCCCCTTCGTCGCCCTGCTGGTGTCGGGCGGTCACACCCAACTCGTCGAAGTCCGCGGCCTGGGCCGCTATCGCCTATTGGGCGAGTCGGTGGACGATGCAGCGGGCGAGGCGTTCGACAAGGCCGCCAAGATGCTGGAACTGCCCTACCCCGGCGGTCCCCAGATCGCTCGCCTCGCCGAGCTCGGCGAGGCGAGCCGCTTTCGCTTCCCGCGGCCGATGACGGACCGCCCCGGACTCGACTTCAGTTTTTCCGGCCTCAAGACTCATACCCTGACCACGATTCGCGCCCTGCGCGACGGCAAAGCGCTCGACGAGCAGGGGCGCGCCGATGTGGCCCGCGCTTTCGAGGAGGCCGTGGTCGACACGCTGGTCATCAAGTGCCGCCGGGCGCTTGACGACACCGGACTCAAGCGCCTGGTGGTGGCCGGCGGTGTCAGCGCCAACCAACGCCTGCGCGAACGCCTGGACCATGAAATCGCCAAACGCGGCGCCCGCGCCTATTATCCGCGCGGGCGCTTTTGCACCGACAATGGCGCCATGATCGCCTATGTCGGCGCCCAGCGATTGAGCGCCGGAGAGCAGGATAGCGACGCTATGCGCGCCGTGCCGCGCTGGCCGCTGGCCGAGCTCGTGCCGCCAACGGCCCACCCCGACAATGCCCAGGCAGAACGCCTTTAGGCGCGACCTCAGCGCTCTTCGTCGAGGGGTTGGTGGGCCTTGTCCGTCTCCGTGTCACGTTGCGACAGTACCAGCCCCACGCTCTGGCCGGGATGGCGCAGGTTCCAGGCGTGGCGCACCAACACCAGCACCGAGAACAAACTGACGATCAGCGTCGCCTCGCGAGCCAGGAAGTAACTCGCCAACGGTGCCAGTGCCGCACTGGCCAGGGAAGCCAAGGCCGCGGTGCGCCCCCGCCAGGCCAGCAATGCCCAGCAAGCGGCACATAACAACGCCACGCCAGGCACCAGCATCAGCAATACCCCAAAAGCGCTCGCTACTGCCTTGCCGCCGCGAAAGTGGTGCCAAGGCGGATAGCTATGTCCCAGCAGCACCGCCAGACCAATAGCGCCCTGGGTCCACAAGGGCAACCCAGCCAACTTCGCCAGCCATAACACCGGCATGGCCTTGCAAGCATCCACCGCGAGCGTCGCCAGGGCCGGGGAGACACCATGCACGCGCAGCACATTGGAAAACCCCGGATTGCACGAACCGGTGAAACGCGGGTCACGCAACTGCCAGGCACGACACACCCAGATGGCTCCCATCAGGGAACCACTCAGATAACCTACGCCCATCAACAGGCCCATCAGCATGACGGGTGACCATGAAGTCATGAACAATTCTCGTCGGCACGATTTATGATTCTGCCATCTTCCTGACGTACAATTAAGCTCGATTCTCTCGACTGCCGCCTCAGTTCGCTGGCGACCCCGGGAGGCTGACCAATACAAGGAGTCGTCGTGGATCGCGTGCTGATCGAAGCCCTGGCAGTGGAAACCGTGATTGGTGTCTACGACTGGGAACGCACCCTCAAGCAGCGCCTGTCGCTGGACCTGGAAATGGCTACCGACATCCGCCTCGCGGCGGCGCAAGACGCTCTGGACAAGACGCTGAACTATGCCGCCATCAGCGAACGTATCGAGCGCTTCGCCGCCGAACACGATTTCCTGCTGGTCGAGACCTTTGCCGAACGGCTTGCCGCTCTGTTGCGCGAGGAGTTCACGATTCCCTGGCTGCGTCTGACGGTACGCAAGCCTGGCGCCGTGGCGAAAGCCGCGTCAGTGGGGGTCAGCATCGAACGCGGCGTACTCTCATGAGCGACGCCGACACGCTCACGTCAAGCATGCGCCAAGTCGTGGTGGGCATCGGCAGCAATACCCAGCGTGAACGACACATCCGCACCTGCCTGGACGCTCTGAACACACGCTTTGCCGACCTGCGGATATCGCGGGTGTTCGAAAGCGAGCCGGTAGGCTTCCAGGCGGGGGGCAACTTCTACAATCTGGTCGCGACCTTTTCCAGCTCCGCCACGGTGGAGGCACTGCGGAACTGGAGCAAGCAACTGGAACAACGCCACGGAAGAGACCCGGCCAGCCCCCGATTCAGCCCGCAGCCTCTGGATATCGACCTGCTGACGGTAGGTCAACTGACCGGCACCGTCGAGGGCGTCACACTGCCACGCGGCGACATTCTCGATAGCGCCTACGTATTGTGGCCGCTGGCCGAACTGTTACCCGGCACTCGCCATCCGGTACTCGGCAAGCGCTATGATGAGCTATGGGAGCACTTCGATATCGGCACTCAGCGCTTGTGGCCGGTGGATTTCACATGGCAGGAGCGACTGATTTCCAGCGCTCGATAAGAATACAAAAGGTTCCGCTTAGGGTTCGTCGAGTGCCGCCAGCATGGCATCGTGTCGCCTGCGTGCCAGCTCCTGCCCGAGTGCCGCCCCCTTGTAGCCTTCCTCTATCAGCGCCTTGGGAACTATCTGCGATGCCAGCCGCCACGCCAGCATCAAGTCACGCGCCACTTCCGGCGCCTCATAGTTGAGCAGTTCCACCAGCGGCGCGACGCGCTCGCTACGCCGCCAAGCGTCGACACGGTTGAACCACTCCATGGCTATGCCAGCCGTCAGCGATTTACCGGCCACGGCCAGACGCAGCTGCCGGGTCCGCGCCACAAGCCTTGCCTGCTCGCGGTAGGCATTGGGAATACGCAGTGCATCGTGCAGCGTCTCGAGATCGGTATCGGACAGATGTTCACACAGCCGCGCCCAGCGCCACGGTTGAGGCTCGACATTCTCGGGCACCCGCATCATTCGCGACAGGGCGATCTCGAGATCCGTCGGGTCGGCCGCAAGCACCGGCATCAGGACTGCCAGGGCACCACACTCGGCCAGCGTGCGAAAATACGCGTCAGGGTGCGGCTCGCCCAACGCCTTGTCGGTTTCCTGCCAGACCCGCTCGGCCACGAGATGGCCGATTTCCCCCGAATCCGCCAGTGTACGCATCAGCGTCCGCGTCTCTTCGGCGATGCTGAATCCCAGCCCCTGATAGCGCGCCAGAAAGCGCGCCGTCCGCAGCACCCTTAGCGGGTCTTCGACAAAGGCCGGCGAGACATGCCGCAACAGGCGCGCCTCAAGATCGCGCATGCCCTTGAAAGGGTCGACCAGCTCACCTTCCGGCGTCTCGGCCATGGCATTAATGGTCAGGTCACGCCGCGCCAGGTCCTCTTCGAGCGACACATCGGGGCTGGCATGCACCGTAAAGCCGGTATAGCCGTGGCCCTGCTTGCGCTCGGTACGCGCCAGGGCATACTCCTCATGGGTACGCGGGTGCAAAAACACCGGGAAGTCACGTCCCACCGCCTTGAATCCCCGTGCCAGCATCTCCTGCGGCGTCGCGCCCACCACGACCCAATCCTGATCATAGACGGGCCAACCCAGACGGGTATCCCGCACCGCACCGCCCACGCGATACACGGCTAGCCCGTCGATGGCGGAATCGTTATGCCGGGGCATGGCGGTATCAGGCGGTGACGCGCGTCGGATGGCGCGACGCCCAGTCGGTGAAACCGCCATCGAGGCTGTACACTTCATCGAAGCCCTGATCCGCCAGCCAGGCAGCAGCTTGCTGGCTGGAGTGACCGTGATAGCAGACCACTACCAGCGGCGTGTCGCGAGGCACCTCATCCATTAGCGCGCCTACCGTGGCGTTATCCAGGTGGCGGCTGCCGGGAATATGGCCCTGGGCGAAGCTCAATGGGTCGCGAATGTCCACCAGCGTGAGCGTGTGTGCCGCATTCAGCCACTCCAGCAAGGTGGCCGGCGCCAAGTGTTCGAATGCGTTGTCCTGAGGCATGCAAGACTCTCCATGGAAAAATAGCTATAAACGTCGCCACCATCGGATCCAGACCGCCGCCGCGGCCAATTCAGACTATCGTCGGCTACTGCCCTCGCGCTGGCTGATGGCTAGGTTCGCTGATGCGTTCGCCGGTGGTCAGGTTCAGTGCAGTCAGCGGACCGCCCCATACACAGCCGGTATCCAACGCCTCGGCACGTACCGTGGCATCGGGCGCATGGCCTTCCAGTGCCGCCCAGTGACCGAAGATGATGCGCGGATCGTCATCCCGCGGATACGTGAACCACGGCGCGAAGCCTGCCGGGGCGCTGTCCAGCCCCTCCTTGGCGCTGAAGTCCAACGTACCATCGGCGGCGATGAAACGCATCCGCGTCAACACATTGACGATGAACCGCCAGCGATCGACACCTTCGAGATCGTCGGACCAGCGCGCCGGCAGGTTACCGTACATCACCGCCAGGAAGTCGACCAACCGGTCGCCATGCAGGATGGCCTCGGCCTCGGCCGCCAGACGGCAGGTCCTCTCCAGCGACCATTGCGGCAGCAGGCCGGCATGCACCATCACCGCATCAAGAGCGCTGTCGGTGACCAGCAACGGCTGCATACGCAGCCAGTCAAGCAACTCGACACGATCCGGCGCCTCCAGGACCGCTTCCAGCGTATCCGAGCGCTTGGCCCTGGCCATGCCGTGGGCGACGGCCAAGAGATGCAGGTCGTGGTTGCCCAGCACCACTTTCGCCGAATCACCGAGTCGCTTCACTGCGCGCAGGCACTCCAGCGACGCCGGCCCGCGATTGACCAGATCTCCGGCCAGCCACAGCCGGTCGCGTTCAGGATTGAAGGCCAGGCGCGTCAATAGCGCTTCGAATTCCACAAAGCAACCCTGAAGGTCGCCAATGGCGTAGGTCGTCATGTCACTCCCGTGGCGATGCGTAAACGACGCATGGCGCGCACTCACGCCATGTCGCCTGAATCAGTGTATCTGGTTGAGCCCGGCGAGCCGGAACGGTGCAATCACCACATCGAACGGGCGCTGGGCCAGGGTATCGATGCAGGTGTAGATACCTTCCATGACCCCGACCGGACACTCGAGTACCGCACGACTGGTGTAGCGAAAGCTCTGGCCCGGCCCAATCAGCGGTTGCTTGCCGACCACTCCCTTGCCACGCACCTCCTGCACCTTGCCGCACCCCTGGGTGATCTTCCAGTAGCGCGCCAACAACTGCACCGATTGCTGCGAACGGTTGTGCACGGTGATCGTGTAGCTGAACACGAAGCGCTTCTCGCCGGGCGAGGATTCCTCGGCGCGATAGCTAGGCACCGCTTCGACCTGGACGCTTTCCGACAATTCGCTCATTTCGCTTCTCCCGCTAGGTGGTTGGCAATACGGACCAGTTCCTCCACCGTCAATGTCTGCGGTCGGCGGCCGGGATCGATACCGAGCCGTTCCAGCGTCGCGGCCTCGATACGCTCCTTGAGGTTGTTACGCAGAGTCTTGCGCCGCTGGCCGAAGGCTTCGCGCACTAGCGTCGCGAATAGCGCCTCGTCATGAGCGGGGCTGGGTAATTGCGTATGCGGGACCAGGCGAACGATGGCGGAATCCACCTTGGGGCGCGGCGTAAAGGCCTCCGGCGGCACGATGAACAGCGACTCTACCCGGCAGTAGTACTGGGCCATGACCGACAACCGCCCCCAGTCGGCACCGCCAGGCTCGGCCGCGAGGCGCTCTACCACTTCCTTCTGCAACATGAAATGCATGTCATGAATGGCGTCACGCGTCTGTAGTAGATGAAAGATCAGCGGCGTGGAAATATTGTAGGGGAGGTTGCCCACCACCCGCAGACGCTTGTACTCACCCTCGCCCTGGGCAGCCAAGGCCGAGAAGTCGAACTTGAGCGCGTCGCCCTCATGAATAACGAAGCCGGGATAGTTGAAGAACTGTACCCGCAGGCCGGGTATCAGGTCACGGTCGAGCTCGACCACCTCCAGATGACCCGTGGCCTCGAGCAGCGGCTCGGTGAGCGCCCCCTGTCCGGGCCCGATCTCGACGAGGCGCTCATCGGGACGCGGATGGATGGCACGCACGATACGCGAAATGATGCCGACATCGCGCAGGAAGTTCTGCCCGAAACGTTTGCGGGCCCGATGGGCCGGGGGACGGCTTGACATGCAGTTAAGGTATCCTTGCAGATTTCGACTCAAGCGCTGGCGGCGCTGCGGGCCATGTCGGCCGCGATATCGAGGGCGACCCGCAGGCTACCGGCGTCGGCTTGCCCGGTGCCGGCGAGATCCAATGCCGTGCCATGATCCACCGACGTGCGCACGATCGGCAGCCCCAGGGTAATATTGGCCGCCTGGCCAAACCCGGCATATTTCAACACCGGCAGGCCCTGATCGTGGTACATGGCAAGAACGGCATCGCAGACATCGAGGTGACGCGGAGTGAACAGCGTATCCGCCGGCAAAGGTCCGGTCAGCTCAAGCCCTTCATCGCGCAGACGCTCTAGAGTAGGGATGATGACATCGAGCTCTTCCCGTCCCAGGTGCCCCCCCTCGCCGGCATGCGGGTTGAGCCCACACACGGCGATACGCGGCGTGGCCAGCGCAAAGTACTTGCGCAGATCCTGGACCAGAATTCTCAGGACACGTTCAAGCCCCGCGCCGTTGATGGCATCCGCCACATTACGCAATGGCAAGTGTGTAGTGGCCAGAGCAACCCGCAGCGTCTGTCGGGGACTGGAAGTGGCGAGCATCATGACCACCTCATCGACGCCGCAGGCATCGCGCAGATACTCCGTGTGTCCGGTGAAGCCGGGATAGCCCCCCTCGATGATCATGCCCTTGTGTAATGGCGCGGTGACCATGGCGCCGGCCCGGCCGTCGCGACAGGCGGCAATCGCCCTATCAAGGGTTTCGAGCACGTAGGCAGCGTTGGTCGGTTCGAGCACACCGGGCGTCACCGGGGCACGCAGCGTCACCGGCCATACCGGCAGATAACCGGCACGCGGTGAAGGGACTGGCTCGCCGGGCGCAAGCGGTACGATCGTGACATCAGGTGCCAGGCGAGCGGCGCGCGCGCGCAGCAGCCCGGGGTCGCCGACGGCCACCACCGGCGAGTCCAGGTGTCGCCAGTCGCGGGCCAGCATCAACGCCAGCTCGGGGCCGATCCCGGCCGGCTCGCCAGTGGTCAGGGCCAGTACGGGACTTACCCTCAAGACGGCTCTTCCAGCCGATTGTCGACGTAGGCTCCCGCGCGGATTTCCTGAATCCAGGCCTCCAGCTCATCGTTGACCTTGCGCTGGAACAGCGTCTGACGAACCTGCTCGCGCTGCGCCTCGCGGGTGACATCCTGCTGGCGACGCTCGAGCACCTCGATCAGATGATAGCCAAAACGCGAATGCACCGGTGACGACACCTGCCCGATCTCGAGCGTGTTCATTGCCTCCTCGAACGCCGGCACGGTCTGTCCGGGGCGCACCCAGCCCAGATCGCCGCCGTTCAGCGCACTGCCCTTGTCGTCACTATACTGCTGCGCCAACGTTGCGAAGTCCTCACCCGACTGGAGTCGCTGACGAATCTGCTCGGCAAGCGCCAACGCCTGCTCATCATCGCGGCTGGGGTTGGTTTCGATCAGGATATGCCGGGCATGCGCTTCGTTGATCAGCGCCTGCTGCTGGCTCTGGTTTCCACCACGCCGATCCACCAGCTTGACCAGGTGAAAGCCACTGGGGCTGCGCAGTGGCGCGCTGACTTCGCCAACGGAAAGCTGCGGCACCACATCGGCGAAGATGCTCGGCAATTCGGCTGCCGGGCGCCATCCCAGATCGCCTCCTTCCAGGGCCTGACCGCCATCCGATTCGGCGACGGCCAGTTGCTGGAAATCGGCGCCCTGCTCAAGCTGCTGATAAAGCCGCTGGGCCTTCTCCTGCGCTTGACGAACCTGCTCGGGGCTGGGCGACTGCGGCACCGCCACCAGGATGTGGGCGAGGCGATAGGCCACGTTGGCCCCCTGGCCCTGCTGATTGAGATAACGGTCGACTTCGCGGTCGGAGACCGTGACCCGGCTGGCCACACGGCGCTGCTGCAGCTCGCGCAGCAGCATCTCGCGGCGCACCTGGTCACGTACGACCGCTAGCGACAGTCCCTGCTGCTCGAGCGTATCGGCAAACTGGTCCAGCGTCATGCCGTTTTCTTCGGCAAGACCCCGCAGAGTGCGATTCAGCTGCGTATCGTCCACTGACAGATTGGCCTGCTCGGCCATCTGCAACTGGATCTGCTCGACGATCATGCGATCGAGCACCTGCTGACGCAGCGCTTCCGCCGAAGGCATCGGGATGTTACGCGCCTGCAGCTGGCTGCGCGTCTGCGTCACGCGATCCTCGAGCTCGCTGGCCATGATGGCGTCCTTGTTGACTACCGCGACAATGCGGTCCAGCGGTTCCACCTGGGCCACAGCGCCCAGCGACGCCATCAGCATCGCCAGCGTCAGCCCAAGGGAAGCGAACAATCTACAGCGCATGAAAACCTCACTTGATTCAGAAACGGGTAGCCTGGTAACCGGGAATGGCTTGTTCGAAATAGCTATCGGCTTCTTGGCCGACACCGCCCAGCCCCTTGAAGACAAAGCGCAGGAAGAGGCCACGGTCGGAGTAATCGTCATCGATGGTGTTGGAGGTGTCGTTGTCTTCGATCCACTCACGCCACACCACCTGAACGCCATAACAACAGTCGTTGAGCTGCACCCCGGCAAGCTGTTCCAGGGCACGCTTGTTGGTGTTGTCGTAGAGATAACGTCCGATCACGTCCCAGCCCGGACCTGCCCGGTAGGCAAAGGAGACATCGAAGTCCTCGCGGTCATAGCCAAGCTGATCTTCCGGCTCACCGGATGGATCGAAGCCTTGGAGTTGCCAACGGTAGCCAAGGTTCAATACATGGCCCAACGGATGACGATACTGCAGATAAGCCGAGGTCTTTTCGGTGAGCGAGCGTTCGGGATCGTAGAACCATTCGTAACGGCTGCTCCAGCGATCGGTCATCTGCCAGTCGAGCTGAGTGACCACGGGAGAACGGTCGCGGGTCGCGTTGTACCAGCGTTCATAATTAGTGTCACGATCCGGCAGCGTGTCCGGATCTCCTGCCATATCGATGTTGCGATCCGAGAAGTACGCGCTCTGCCCCATCGATAACGCCAACCGCTGGCGCCCCGTGTCGTCCTCCAGAAAGCGCGTCGACGCTCCATAGGAGAGCTTATTGACATCGCCGATGCGGTCCGCCCCTACGAAGCGGTAAGGCGACCAGAGACGATTCCAGGAAAACGCCCGCTCGTCGGTATCGAAGTCAGGGAATTCGCTCTGGTCGCGCTCCGGCACATAAGCGTAATACAGACGCGGTTCCAGGGTCTGACGGAAGGCAGTGTCGAACAGCGTCGTGTCGCGTTCGAAGATCACGCCCGAATCCACCGAGTAGACCGGCACGGTACGTGAAAGGCTCTCGTCGCGCGCCGTGTCACGGTTGCCGTAGTCCAACTGATACTCGGTCTGCCACAGCTGGAACCGCGGCTCCAGAAAGCCCCAGCTCGGCTGGGCACGCCAGCCGAGTGCCGGCGTCAGATGCAGGCGTGAACCGTTGGCGGCTTCGCGAATCGGAATGCTCGGGTTCGCCTCATTCACATCGCGCCAGAAATAGGTGGCATTGGAATTCCACTCCTGATAGAGACCATTGTCCTGCTGCCAGCGTGCATTGGCGGTCAGACTGGGCAGGCGATAAAACGGCTTGTCATTATCATGGAGCGGGTAGTCGAGATTCTGGTAACCCTGCGCCCGCGCATCGAGAAACCATGTCGCGCCATGATAGGTCAGGCGACTCAACCGCGACATGTATTCGGTCTCGCTCTCGCCGAAGTTGCGCCCGAAGTCCTCGAAGTAACGACCGTCGCTGGCCGCGCCGTAGCGCAGCGCATAATCGAGACGTTCGCTGAAGGCGCCCTGATGGCGGTAATCGAAGTACCAGCGGCTTTCGCCCTCGAAGGCATCGTCGGGGTCATTGGGATTGTTGCTTTCCCCGCCCCGGTCGGAGCCGAGATAGGCACCTTCGACGATGCCTTCGTCGCTACCGAACAGGTAGCGGAACTCGCCGCCCAGCATGAAACCATGGTTGGTGATCCAGCGCGGCGTCAGGGTCGCATCGTAGTTGGGCGCCAGATTCAGATAATAGGGCTGGGCATAATCGAAGCCATCGCCGGAAATCGCCAAGGTAGGCCAGAGAAAGCCCGACTGACGGCGATCGTCGATCGGAAAGCGCACCCAGGGCCAATAGAATACCGGAACATCGCCCACCTCCAGGCGTGCATGACGCGCGGTGCCGTAGCCCTGTTCGCGGTCGAGCAGCACATCGTTACCCACCAGACTCCATAACTGGCTTCCCGGCTCGCAGGTGGTAAAGCTGGCTTCGGTCAGCCGATAGCGGCCATCTTCGAGACGTGCGAGCTGTGTGGCATCGCCACGTACGCGCTGATCATGGATCACGTAGTGCGCGTCCTCGATCGCGGCGGCGTCGCCATCCAACGCCATCGAGGCATCATCCCCGCGCACCAGCAGCCCAGGATAGCGCGCCGTCAGAGGCCCCTCGGCAAATGCCGTGTCGCGCGCAGCATTGACCCGTACCTGCGGTGCCTCGAGCTGATACTCCCCTCGGCGCAGGATGACCTCTCCACTGAGGAGGGTTTCACCGCCTTCGCCATATTCGGCACTGGCCGAGTCGGTGAGTATCTGCTCCGGCATCTCGCTGGGTGCGAGGCGATAGGCGGGCTCGATATAGCGTCCGCTGCAGAGCGCTCCCGCCGGCGGACTGTCGCCCCACGCTTGCCAGTCGAGCTGATCGGCCGGAAGCGGAGCCGGCGGCGCTGCCTGGACGGTGGTGGTGGTGATCAGGCCGGTGAGGGCAGTCCAGAAAAAGCGCTGGCCCATAATCCTCTGTGTCCTTGCCGAGTGGAATCGGTATTATACAGACCCCGTGGCGCGCGTCTTCCACTATGGCCACTGGTGATGCGTCCTGCATGGCCATGAGCGTGGCGCGACAGCTCGCCATCGGGAATCGTCAGCATGCGGTGACGAACCGACCCCGTCAACATCCTCGAACGACTCATGCCTCGACCCCCAGGAGCCTTCATGCCTCATCGCCTGGACACGCTGCGCCAGTGGCTCGCCCGCCACCATACCCTGCGCGGCGATGACATCCGTTTGGAGCTCGCCGCCGGCGATGCCAGCTTTCGCCGCTATTTTCGTCTCACCCTGCCAAACGGCGAGACACGCATTGTCATGGACGCGCCTCCCGACAAGGAAGACAGCCAGCCGTTTGTCGCGATTGCCCAAGACTGGCATGCCCAAGGGCTCCCCGTCCCCCGGCTTTACGCGAAGGACCTCGAGGCGGGATTTCTCGAACTGCAGGACCTTGGCAATGATGCCATGCACCTGCATCTGGATGACGAGAACGGGGCGGCTTTGTGGTACGAGCGCGCCATGGCTCTTCTCGAAGAAGTCCAGCAACAGGCTCCTGCCGGCTCGCTGCCCGTTTACGATCGTGCCCTTCTGACGCGGGAACTGGACCTGTTTCCCGAGTGGTGCTTGAACCATCTGCTGGGGATGGAGCCGCCGCGGCAGTGGCCCGAGACCCGCCAGCGGTTGATCGAAGCGGCACTGGCACAGCCGAGGGTCGCGGTACATCGCGACTATGACGCCATGAACCTGATGATCCACGAGCAGCGCTTGTGGCTGATCGATTTTCAGGATGCCGTGCATGGCCCGATCACCTACGACCTCGTATCACTGCTGCGCGGACGCTATCGGCGTTGGCCACAGCAGCGTTTCGCGCAATGGGTGGAGGCGTTCCGCCTTCGGGCGACCGCTGCCGGACGGCTCGACGCCATGACTCCTGCCGCTTTCCTACGCATGACCGAGGAGATGGGCGCACAGCGCTGTCTCAAGGTGCTGGGCATCTTCTCTCGCCTGGCGCTGCGCGATGACAAGCCCGGCTACCTGGCCTGGATGCCACGTTTTCTCGAACATCTTCGCGAAGGACTCGCCCCCTGGCCGGAACATGCCGACTTCATCACTTGGCTGGACGACACCTTCGCCCCCAGGCTATGCACGGAGCTCCGGGCTCGAGGCATCTCAGGAAACGCATCATGAAGGCAATGATTCTTGCCGCCGGACTCGGGACCCGGATGCGCCCGTTGACCGACCATTGTCCCAAGCCTCTGCTGGCGGTCGGGGGCAAGCCATTGATTATGCATCACCTGGAACGGCTGACCGCCGCCGGCATTCGCGAGGTGGTCATCAACGTCAGCTACCGCGCCGAGCAGATCGTCGCGGCGCTGGGCGATGGCAGCCGTTTCGGCCTCTCGATCGCCTGGAGCCGTGAGCCCACACCGCTGGAAACCGCCGGAGGGCTTCGCCAGGCCCTGCCGCTGCTTGGCGAGGAGGCGTTTCTGTTGATCAATGGCGACGTCTGGTGCGATCTCGATCTCCGCGCGATTCCCCCCCTGGGAGGGGATCTCGCCCACCTGGTGCTGGTCGATAATCCCGAACATCACCCCGACGGTGACTTCCACCTTACGTCAGCGGGGAGAGTCCAGCGTCGGGGTCACCCGCGACGGACCTATGCGGGTATCGGCCTGATCGCCCCGGCCCTGGTCCGCGACCTGCCGCCGGGTGAACCCGCCAAGCTGGCACCGCTGCTCTTTCAGGCCATGGACGCCGATCGAATCGGCGGCACCCATCACGCAGGCCACTGGGTCGACGTAGGCACGCCACAACGGTTGGCGGCTCTCGACGCCTGGCTGCGTACGGCATAAGCCCCGTCGGGACCGGCCCCGCATATCCCGCCCAGCATGCTATGCTGCGCACCTCATAGGCACGATTGAGCGCCGCCGACAGCCGATCGACACGTTCATTAATGAAGAAGGAAATCGATTCAATGAAAGCCAGCGTCAAGTGGACCGATGGACGCCAGTTCGTCGCCGAGTCCGGCAGCGGCCACAGCGTGGTCATTGACGGCCATCCCGACCATGGCGGTCGCAACACCGGACCGCGCCCGATGGAGATGATGCTGATGGGGCTGGGTGGCTGCACGTCCTTTGACGTGATTCAGATTCTCGAAAAGGCACGCGCGCCGGTCACCGACTGCGTCGCGGCGCTGGAAGCGGAGCGCTTCGACGGGACACCCAGCGTTTTCACCAAGATTCATGTGCACTTCACCGTCACCGGCCGAGGGCTCAAGGAGGCGCAGGTCAAGCGTGCCGTGGCGCTTTCGGCCGAGAAGTACTGCAGCGCCTCGATCATGCTCGCCCAAGGCGGCGTCGAGATGTCTCACTCCTATGAGATCGTCGAGGACTGAGGCACCGACGACTAGCACGTAAAAGGAATGCACCAGCAGATGCCTCGGCCCCTCGGATGGGCACAATATGCGCCTTCCTGCATACCGCACGCATCTGCTCGGGTTCCGGTTCGGCACGCCCCGTCGAAATATTGCCTTCGTGGAAGCCGCGGACATCGAAAGCCGCCCGCGTCGTGAAAGGCTTGAGATCTTCTACTCGCGCCAACCTGAACTGACAGCCGTTTCCGCCGAGCGTAATAAAAGCCGCGCCGAACGTCCTCGGCGGGGCTTTTGCGGGTGCAGTTAGCTTACGCCTATACCCGATACACGCTTTCGGTCATCACCTTGGACATCAAGCGCATGCCGAGCTTGACCGGTAGCGGAAATGCCTGTCCCCCCGCCTCGAGCGCCATGTGTTCATGATGGGCCTCATCCTCGCGCATCTGCTCGAGAATGGCACGCGAACGCCTGTCAGCCATCGGCAACTTGCGTAGGTGCGCGTCGAGATGCTTGCCGACCTGCTCCTCGGTAGCCGCCACGAAGCCCAAACTGACCTTGTCGCTCACCGCGCCGGCCAGGGCACCCATGCCGAAGGACGCCGCATAGAACAGCGGATTGAGATAGCTGGTGCGGTTGTTAAGCTCCTGCAGCCGAGTGTCGCACCAGGCCAGATGATCGACTTCCTCCTGCGCCGCCTGCTCCATCTTCTCGCGAGTCTCGCTCAACGTGGCCGTCATGCCTTGCCCTTGATACAGCGCCTGGGCACATACTTCTCCGGTGTGATTGATGCGCATCAGACCGGCGGCATGCCGCCGCTCCTCCTCGCTCATTTCCCCGTCCTGTTCACTCAGCGCCGGGGACGGCCGCGAAGCCTGAGCGGCATGCGGCATCAGCGTGCGCAGTACGGTATCGAACTGATGAATCAAATGATCGGTGCGGGACAACTTGCGTGACATGACCAACCCCTTGGATAACCCTGTATATAGTAAGCCCTTCGGGACTTGAAAGATGCTGACGCGGACCGGCACGGGCAAGCACCGGCACCCGGGCAAAGGAGAGCCGCCCCGCAGGGCGGCTCCATCAGCATCGATGCGTCACACGCCAGAAACAAGCGGCAGATCCTGCCCGGAGCAGGCCTGCCATGCCGGTCAACCGGCCGGCCACGTGAAGCGGCGACCGCCCATCAGGTGCATATGGATATGATAGACCGTCTGGCCGCCATCTTCATTGCAATTCATGACCACCCGATAACCGTCCTCGGCGAAACCCAGCTGCTTGGCCAGCTTGGCCGCCGTGAACTGGAGCCGCCCGACCAGCGCCAGATCCTCCTCCTCGATATCGTTCAAGGTGGCGATGGCTTTCTTGGGAATGATCAGGATATGGGTCGGCGCCTGCGGATTGATGTCATTGAAGGCCAGCACGTGCTCGTCCTCGTAAACGATATCTGCAGGAACCTCGCGGTTGATGATCTTGGTGAAAAGCGTCTCCATGGGACTCCTCGATGAGTAACGGCATCAGCGAAAACGTCGATGTCCGAGCAGTTGCTTGACTACCGGCGCCAGGATCAGATCCATGGCCAGGGACATGCGAGCGCCCGGCACCACCAGCATATTGGGACGACTCATGAAGGCATCATGAATCATCGCCAGCAGGTAGGGAAAGTCCACCGACTCCGGATCGCGAAAGCGAATGACGACGAAAGATTCCGCATCGGTGGGAATATCCTGCACCTCGAAGGGGTTGGACGTGTCCACCGTCGGCACACGTTGAAAATTGATATGCGTGCGCGAGAACTGTGGCTGAATATAGCGCACGTAATCGTTCATGCGCCCCAGGATGGTGTCGATCACCGCTTCCTGGGAGTAGCCGCGCAGCTTGGTGTCGCGGTCGATCTTCTGGATCCACTCGAGGTTCATGGTCGGCGCCACGCCGATCAGCATGTCCACATGACGGGCAATGTCGTGCTCATGAGTCACTAGTCCGCCATGCAGGCCTTCGTACAACAGCAGGTCGGTGCCACACGGCAAGGGCTGCCAGTCGGTAAAGGTGCCCACCTTGCAGCCCGCCTCGATCATGCGTTTATCCTCGGCATGAATGTAATGCCGATAGGTACCGGTGCCGTGCTCTCCATACTCCTGCAGCAACGCCTCGAGCCGGTCGAGCAGGTTGGCCTCCACGGCGAAGTGGGAAAGCTCTGCCTTGCGCTCCGGCTCCTCGAGGAAGATGCGGACCAGTTCGTCCTTGGTATAACGATGAAAAGCATCACCGTCGACGAAGGCGGCATGTACGTCTTCACGGGCGAACATGCGCTCGAAGGTGCGACGCACCGTGGTAGTGCCGGCCCCCGAGGACCCGGTGACCGCCACAATGGGATACTCCCGTGACATCGATAACTCTCCTGGTACATGGCCATGGCGCGGCTCGCTTTGCCAGCACCCACTTAAATCAGCCTGGCACGCACTCGGCAGTCACGGCCGCCCACATCATCTCGCAAGAGCGAGGTCAGCGGCCTTGAGCGCAGCGGCTCAGGTCTTGGCGTCATGTTCACGGGCAATGGCGCGATAGGCGATATCCCGACGATACAGTGCCCCCTCCCACTGGATCGCGGCCACACCGTCGTAAGCCCGGTCTCGAGCGCTGGCCACACGTTCGCCCAGCGCCGTCACACATAGCACGCGACCACCGCTGGTGACGACCCGACCATCGTCTCGGCTCGCCGTACCGGCATGGAACACCTTGCAACCCAAGGCTTCCGCGCCGTCGAGACCGTCCACCTCATCGCCCTTGCGATACGCCTCGGGATAGCCCCCCGCGGCCATGACCACACCCACCGCGGCACGCCGGTCCCACTCGCCCTGCACTTCATCGAGGCGGCCTTCGACACCCGCCAGGCATAACTGAACCAGATCGGACTTCAAACGCAGCATGATCGGTTGGGTTTCCGGGTCACCGAAACGACAGTTGTATTCGATGACCTTAGGCGTACCCTGCGCGTCGATCATCAGCCCGGCGTAAAGAAATCCCGTATAAGCATGCCCTTCGGCGGCCATGCCGCGCACGGTAGGCAGGATCACCTCGTCCATGATGCGCTGATGCACCTCGTCGGTCACCACCGGGGCCGGAGAATAAGCGCCCATGCCACCGGTGTTGGGGCCGGTGTCGCCATCACCGACACGCTTGTGATCCTGGCTGGTGGCCATCTCCAGCACATGCTCACCGTCGACCATGACGATGAAGCTCGCCTCCTCGCCGTCGAGAAACTCTTCGATGACCACGCGCGCGCCGGCATCGCCGAAGGCATTGCCCGACAGCATGTCGCGAATGGCGGCCTCGGCCTCGGCCTCGCTCATGGCCACGATCACGCCCTTGCCGGCCGCCAGGCCATCGGCCTTGATTACGATCGGGGCGCCCTGCTCGTGCAGATAGGCCAACGCGGCGTCGACTTCGGTAAAGGTGGCGTAAGCGGCGGTGGGAATCGCATGGCGTGCCAGGAAATCCTTGGTGAAGGCCTTGGAGCCCTCCAACTGGGCCGCCGCCTGGGTCGGACCGAATATTTTCAGTCCCGCGGCACGAAAGCGGTCGACCACCCCGGCAACCAGCGGCGCCTCCGGGCCCACGATGGTCAGGCCGATGGCATTGTCTCGTGCAAATGCCTCGAGACCGGCAAGGTCCTGGGCGTCGATGGCCACATTGGTCAGCTTGGGCTCACGGGCGGTGCCGGCATTGCCGGGTGCCACATAGACGGTTTCCACGTGCGGCGATTGCGCCGCTTTCCAGGCGAGTGCATGCTCGCGGCCGCCGCCGCCGATGATCAGAACCTTCATCTGGGTGAACCTTGCTCAAGAAGTGAAAGATCGTTGAGCGTGCATTATGACAGAAAGCCCCTCCTCTCGCCGCAGTCGCGGGCCCACCGCGTCGCCGCAGCCCCAACGCTTCTGCTAGAATGCCCGCGCGCCAACCAGGAAAGACCATGAACCTGATCCTGCTTTCACCCGACGACATCCTTGCCCCTCAGCGGGCCCGTGTCAGCGATCCTCGCCGTCTGCGTCATCTGCGCGAGGTTCACCGTGCCATGCTCGGTGACGAGCTGACTCTTGGTGTCGAGGGAGGCGCGATGGGCCGTGGCCGCCTGATCGCGCTGGAAGCCTCCTATGCCGAATTCGAGATGACACTCGATCAGCCGGCGCCTGCACCTTTGCCGGTTCACCTGCTGCTGGCCCTGCCCCGACCGCGCATGCTGGCCCGCACGCTGGAACACATCACTGCGCTCGGCGTGAAACAGCTGACGCTGCTGCACACCCGGCGTGTCGAGAAAAGCTATTGGCAATCGCCGGAGCTGCGTCCGGAAAAGATTCGTGAACATCTGATTCTCGGCCTGGAACAGGCCCGCGACACGATGCTCCCCGAGATCCACGTCGAAACGCGTTTCAAGCCCTTCATCGAGGATCGTCTGCCGGCGTTGTTGGGCGATCGATACGGGCTATTGGCACACCCGGGTATGGCGGCGGCATGTCCCCGTGGCCTGCAGGAATCGACAATGCTGGCTGTCGGACCGGAAGGAGGCTTCGTGCCTTACGAGGTCGAGGCGTTTCTCGCGCGAGGGTTCACCGGGGTCCACTTGGGCGATCGTATCTTGCGTGTGGAAACTGCCGTCACCGCACTATTGTCCAGGCTGTTCTAATCCCAAAAAAATCCAGTTCAAAAATTAACGCCTTTAAACGTTAAACAGCCTTATAATTGATAAAATTTACACCTCCACACAATAAGTAAAATTAATTACCTACTCCTGTTGCACAGTGTTTATTGTCACAAAGGCAACACAACCCAGCACAACGATAAAGCTGGGGCCCAAGGTGCCGTCCTCCCTAAACCGAGCTGTTTCAAAAAGAGCCTGCCATGTCGCTGCTTTCCTCCCAGTCCCACCGCAACGCCGCTATTGTCGATGCCATTCAGCGCTCCATGGCCATCATCGAATTCCAGCCGGATGGGACTATCGTCTCCGTCAACGAGAATTTCCTGGTGGCGACCGGTTATGCCAGTGATGAGGTCATTGGACAGCATCATCGCATGTTCTGTGAAACCGACCATGCGCATAGCGCCGAATACCGGGATTTCTGGGTACGACTGCAACGTGGCGAGTTCGTCTCGGGGCGCTTCAAGCGGTTGAACAAGCATGGTGAGCCCATCTGGCTGGAAGCTTCCTACAACCCGATCATGGGACGCCACGGCCAGGTAAAGCGAATAGTCAAAACGGCGACGGAGATCACCGACAAGGTCCACCAGGAACAGGAAATGCGCAGTCGTCTCGATGCCATCAATCGTTCCATGGCCGTCATCGAGTTCACCCCGGACGGCACGATACTGACGGCCAACCAGAACTTCCTGGATACCGTGGGCTATGCATTGGAGGATATTCAAGGCTCTAACCATCGGTTGCTCTGCGAACGCGAATATGCCGAAAGTCGCGAATATCAACAGTTCTGGGAACGTCTGAACCATGGCGAGTACACGGCCGGCCAGTTCAAGCGTCTGGACAATCGCGGCCGGGAGTTGTGGTTGGAAGCCACCTACAATCCCGTCTTCGACCCTGACGGTAAGCTTTCCAAGGTGGTGAAGTTCGCCACCGACATCACCGAGCGTATCGAACGTCACCGTGCCGAGTCCGCCAGCGCCCAGATGGCCTATCGCATCTCCTCGGAAACTGAACGCACGGCAAATGACGGTGCCCGCATCATCGACAGCACGATCGAGGAGATCCGGCATATCGCCGACACTGTCACGCGCACGTCACAGTTAATCGACGAACTCGAACAACGCTCGGCTGCCATCAACTCGGTCATCAACAACATCCGTACCATCGCGGAACAAACCAACCTATTGGCGCTCAATGCCGCCATCGAGGCGGCACGCGCCGGAGAGCATGGGCGTGGCTTTGCCGTTGTCTCTCATGAGGTACGTCAGCTGTCGGTTCGAACCGCCCAGGCGACCCAGGATATCGTGGCGACCATCGGTACGCTTAGAGAGCTTACCCACCATGCCAGTGCCGATATGCGCGAATGCCTGGGTAGCGTCGACAACGGAGTGAAGCTGGCAGGCGATGCCGGCGATATCATCACGCGCATCCGTACCGGCGCCAACGACGTGGTAACGGCGATCGAGGCGTTCGCCTCGACGCTGGAGACCTCGAAAAATACCGCCACGTCGTTGCACAAGGACAGGATGCTTGCGCGCCCGGCACCGTCACGAGCACTCACGCCGTCCTGATTCGAGGCAGAGAAACGATTCCCATGACAGCGGTACTGTCATGGCTGTCATGGGTACGGCAAGCTTTTCCGTCGTATCCGATCCGACACAATGACCCACACGCCGGGATCACTCTGTTCCCTCCTCGAAGCGTGCCTGGTAGGCCTCGACGAAGGCATTGCGCAACGCCGAGACGAAGGCCTGCCAGCCGCTGATATCCTGTTGATCGAGATTGCCGCTAATCTCGATGCGTGAAGCGAGCTTGTCCTCGGGATGATTGCGAAACAACCAGCCCACACCGGCCACCAGCGATTCCCAGGCCGCGCTGAGAAATCCCTGCTTGGCATCCTCTTCCAGGTCGAGAATGTTGACGTTGTTCAATAACGGCTTGGCATAACCCTGCAGCTGTCCATCGTCGGCCTCGAGTTCCATGACAAAGTCCCCCGAGCCCGACTCGAAGTCGAAGTTGCCGTAGGCCTTCGTCAGGTCATTGAGGCGAGTCAGGTCGAGTCCCTCCACCCGAAGCTGTATGTCAAAATCCTGGAAATCCCCCAAGGGGTCGAGACTTGCATGCAATTCGGTGTGCGCCTGGTTGAGCATCAGCCCCTGCGCATCGATATCGGCGACTTGCGCACCTTCACTGCGGTCGGCATTGCTGAGGTTGGTAGCGGTCGCCTGAATCTCGGAAATTTCCAGGTCCACTGGCGGCTGAGAAGTGAAGTTGCGAAAGTGAACACGCCCCTGATGGACAGTGAGGCGGTTGAGTTCGATAGGCAGTAACGCCTGCAGAGACTCGCGCCAGCTACCGCCTTCACCGGACTGACTGTTTTGTTCCTGCTCCGCGTCGACGTAGTTGAGTTCAGGTTGGAAAAGCGCGACCTTGGCGACAACCGCCCCGTGCCACAGATCCTCCCAGCTCACCGACAAATCGATGCTGTCGACGCGGAAAAACGGCACCTGCGTTTCGCCGCTGGCCTTGACGATGGTCAAGCCATCGATGGAATAGGCCCCGCGCCAGAGATGGATATCGACATCCTCGACATGGCCACGATAATCGCCCATGTCAGCGAGCTGTCCATTGAGATAGTCACGCACCAGGTCCGGCAGCATGGCCCGCAATATCACCAGTGCTACCAAGACCCCTGCGATCACGATCATCGGCCACGTATAGCGCTTTTTCATGTCCTTGACACCTTCGCTGATTCCTTGTCGCTTATATAGCGTAGCGTGAATTGATCTCAGCGGCTTGCAGGACGCACCTTGTCTAGCGACGACGCAAATTTTTCAACAGCTCTTGGGTGGCGAAACCGTCGGGTATCATGCCCTGCAATTGCTGATATTCGCGCAGGCCTCGGCGGGTATTGGGCCCGACGATACCGTCCGGCTCGCCGACATTCATGCCCCGCTCATTGAGCAGGGCCTGCAACTCCTTGATCTGTGAGCGTGACAAGGCAGGCTCTTCGCGCGGCCACTCGGCTGCCAGCCCGGGACGCCCCGCAATGCGATCCGACAATAGCGCCACCGCCAAGGCATAGCTGGTCGAGGCGTTGTATTTCATGATGACCCTGAAGTTGGTCCCCACCAGAAAAGCCGGCCCGCGCGCACCGGCCGGCGCGATCACCGAAGCACTTTCCAGCTCGGGTAACCCTGCACCCCGCATCGCCTGCACGCCCTGTGCCGCCCATTGCGCACTTGGCTGACGAAGCGCCAGCTCGGTCTGGGCGTAATCGAAATTCTCCGGCAAGCGGACTTCCGCGCCCCAGGGCTCACCGCTGCGCCAGCCAACCTCGGCGAGATAATGGGCGGTCGAGGCCATGACATCGGGAATGCTGTTCCAGATATCCCGCCGGTTGTCGCCATCGGCATCTACTGCATAGGCCAGGAAGCTGGAAGGGAGAAACTGGGTATGCCCCATGGCACCGGCCCAGGAGCCGCGCATGCGCTCGCGATCGATATCACCGTTCTGCAGGATATTGAGGGCCGCCATCAGCTCACGACGGGCAAAGGTCTGGCGCCGGCCTTCATAACCTAGCGTGGCGAGAGCATCGATGGTCTCGAAATTGCCGAAGTTGCTTCCATAGTTGCTTTCGATCCCCCAGATCGCGGTTACGATCTCCTTAGGCACGCCGTAAACCTGCTGAGTCCGTTCGGCCGTTTGCCGGTGGGCCTCCAGCTTGGCCCGTCCGGTGCTGATCCGCGTCGCGGACACCGCGCTATCGAGATATCCCCATACCGGGCGCGAGAATTCGGGCTGGGCACGGTCCAGCTCGATGACCCGCGTCAACAAGCGCGCTTCGCCCAGAGCGCTGTCCAGCGTATCGGACGCAATACCCTGCTGCGCGGCAGCGCGACGAAACTCCTCGAGCCACTGCGCGAAATCCCGCGGCACGTTCTGGCCAACGTCGTCCGCCAGCACGGTTTGCCTGGAATGGGCTTCAGTGGAGTTGTCCGCAGGCGCCACAACGCCAGCCGAGGTCTGATCAAGCTGCGCAGCCGAACTCTGGCAGCCCGATACCCCTATGCCCAGCAGCAGCATCAACGTGCCTTTTCGCATACGACTTTGCTTCCCTTAGATGATATTGCGCCCCCGCCATGAAGACCGCGCGAGATGCCTTAGTCGATCGCCAACCGTGTGATGGCACGCCGACAGAATCCCGCCATGCTAGCGGGAGTCCCGGCTTGCGGCCAGCGCTTGAAGAGCACATGTTCGCGGACAGCCCCTTTAGCGGCGTGACCCGGTGCGACTTCCTCGCCTCATCGGGTTTCGCATGGCGCCGCCTTATAAAACAAAAGTTTATATATGGCATTTGTACATTTTACCCGCATTGGCATGCTGGCAGGGGCTCGTGGGCCATGCTACAGTCGCATGATCACTTCGGTTCGGCGTCGTGAATCACGTCAAATTCGCCAATAATTTCAGTCCATTAGGACAACAAGAACGACGCGCCGGGAAACCTTGAAGGGAGGAAAGACACCATGACAGGCCAAGAATTGCGCGGTCTCCGGGAATGCCGCGTGCCCTGCCATAACGGTGCCGAAACTCTACCGTGCCGCCCGGCAACGGCCTTGACCGATCGCACGCCGGCCTGGATGCTGGCTCCGCGTGGCGTCAGGCGCCCCTATCTCACCGATCCCCCCGGCCAAAACGACTGACGGTCGCACCTGTAGCGACCATACTCTTAACCGTGCCTGCACGTCGCATGACGGCTGCGCGCGAATATTCACGACAAGAGCGAGTCGTTCATGCCCCTGCTTTTGATCTTGCTGCTGCCCCTGCTGGGCAGTCTGGTGCCCTTGATAGGCTCCAATGAAAGGCGCAATACTTGTGCTCTGCTGACCGTCCTGGCGCCCGCCGCCGCCCTGGCGCTGACGGTATCGCAGATGGCGCCGGTACTCGGCGGCGAGACATTGCGTCTCGATATCCCCTGGATTCCCGCCTTGGGACTGGATCTTGCGCTGCGCCTGGACGGGCTGTCGCTGCTGTTCACCCTGCTGATTCTGGGCATTGGCCTGCTCATTATCCTCTATACGCGCTTTTATCTCGCGCAAGAGGACAGCATGCCGCGCTTCTATGCCTTTCTCATGCTGTTCATGTCCGCCATGCTAGGGGTGGTACTCGCCGACAATCTGCTACTGCTGTGGGTCGCCTGGGAATTGACCAGTCTCTCGTCGTTTTTGCTCATCGGCTTCTGGCACACCCAGTCGGAGGCCCGGCGCGGCGCTCGCATGGCGCTGACTGTCACCGGCATGGGCGGGCTCGCCCTGCTGGCGGGACTGATTCTGATCGGGCAGATCGTCGGCACCTACGATATGCAGATCGTGCTCGACAGTCGCGATATCATCCAGCAGGACCCGCGCTACCTGCCGGCCGTATTGCTCGTGCTGCTTGGCGCCTTTACCAAGTCGGCCCAATTCCCCTTCCAGTTCTGGCTTCCCCAGGCCATGGCCGCGCCCACCCCGGTATCGGCCTATCTACACTCGGCCACCATGGTCAAGGCGGGGGTATTCCTGCTCGCCCGGCTGCACCCGGCGTTGGCGGGGCCGGATATCTGGCTCTACCTGGTGGGCCTCACCGGCTTGGTAACGATGCTTTACGGAGCCTACTTCGCGCTGATCAAGTACGACCTGAAAAGCATCCTCGCCTACTCGACGGTCAGTCACCTGGGGCTGATCACCATGCTTTTCGGTCTCGATACCCGCATGGCGGTGGTCGCCGGGATATTTCATATTCTCAACCATGCCATATTCAAGGCGTCGTTGTTCATGATCGCCGGGATCATCGACCACGAGTGTGGCACCCGGGACATCCGCAAACTCAAGGGCTTGTGGCGTTACATGCCGATGACCATGGTCCTGGCGACTCTGGCGGCCGCTTCCATGGGGGGAGTGCCGTTACTCAACGGTTACCTGTCCAAGGAAATGATGCTCACCGAAACACTGGAAACCCATCTGCTGGGCGGGCTGTCCTGGCTGATTCCAGTGCTGGCGACCGTGGGCAGCCTGCTGTCGGCCGCTTACGCCCTGCGCTTTGTGCGCAACGTTTTCTTCGATGGTCAACCGCGCGACTTGCCCAATACTCCGCACGAGCCGCCGATCCTGATGCGAGTCCCGGTTCTGCTGCTGGTGGCGTTATGTGTGGTCATCGGTCTACTTCCGGCAATCATGACCACCGCCTTGCTGCATGCCGCTGCCGATGCCGCACTGGCCGGCCCGGTGCCCGAATTCCACCCGGCCATCTGGCATGGCGTCAACCTTCCCTTGTTGATGAGCATCGTGGCACTGAGCGGCGGGGTCGGTCTGTACTTCCTGCGTCGTTACCTGTTTAGTTTTCAGCGCCAGTTCAAGCCGCTCGATTCGCTCAAGATCTATGAAGGCTCCGTCCAGGGACTGGTGCGTGCCGCCCAGTGGGGACTGGATACGCTGGAGAACGGCTCGCTGCAGCGCTACATGTTGTGGGTAGTGATTACCGTATTGTGCATGGCCGGTGGCGGCCTGATGGGCATTGCTTCTCTCGCCGGCGCGCAGTCTCATCAGCCGCTCGATGGTCTACTGATCGCTGGCGCTCTGATCACCATGTTCGCCGGGCTGGCTACCGCCTTCCTGCATCGCCAACGCCTGATTTCGCTACTGATGCTCTCGGTCGTGGGACTAATGGTGTCGCTGGCCTTTGCCCGCTTTTCGGCACCCGACCTGGCGCTGACCCAGTTGGCCGTCGAAGTGGTGACGATGATCCTGCTGATGCTGGCGCTGTTCTTTCTGCCACAGCGCACCCCCAAGGAGTCCAGCGGGCCGCGCATCGTTCGCGATGTACTGCTGTCGGCGGGATTCGGCGGGATTGTCGCCAGCCTGAACTATGCGCTGTTGACACGGCCCCTGGAGTCGATCTCCGATTTCCATCTGACGCATAGCGTTCCCGGCGGAGGCGGACACAACGTGGTCAACGTGATTCTGGTGGACTTTCGTGGCTTCGATACCCTGGGGGAGATCACCGTGCTGTGCATCGCCGCCATCGGTATCTACAAGCTGCTCAATCGTCTGCGCCTGTTCATGCCTTCCAGCGACTTTGAAGGCCGGGCATGGTCACCCGACCGCCATCCCATGATCCTGTCCACGGTGTCCCAGACCTTGCTGCCACTGGCCCTGCTGGTCTCGATCTTCATCTTGCTGCGCGGGCACAACGCTCCGGGAGGCGGCTTCATTGCCGGCCTGGTCACGGCAGTGGCATTGATTCTGATCTATATCGCCCGCGGCGTGGATTGGACACAGCAGCGTCTGTCGTTTCAATTCCAGCCGATTGCCGTGGCGGGGGTAGGCATCGCAGCGCTGACCGGTCTCGGCAGTTGGCTGTTCGGTTATCCCTTCCTGACCTCCTCCTTCGGCCATTTTCACATTCCCGTGATCGGCGATATCGAGCTGGCGACCGCGATGCTCTTCGACCTGGGCGTCTATCTCACCGTGGTGGGTGCCACGCTGATGATCCTGGCCAACCTTGGCAAACTCACCACGCCGCACCGCCCCTCCAAGCAGAAGGAGAAAGCCTGATGGAAGCGCTCTTTGCCACTCTCACCGGGGTACTCGCCGCCAGTGGCCTTTATCTGGCGTTAAGGGGGCGCACCTTTCCGGTGGTGGTAGGTCTGACCCTGATGACCTATGCGGTCAACCTGTTCCTGTTTTCTACCGGGGGCCTCACCACGGGAGCGGCCCCGGTCATTAGCGAGGAAGGCGGACCCTATGCCGACCCGCTACCCCAGGCTTTGGTGTTGACCGCCATCGTCATCGGTTTCGCCATGACCGCGTATTCGATCATCCTGGCCATGCGCGTGCGGGGTGACCTGGGCAATGATCATGTCAATGTTCGCCGTGCCGAAGAGACACGCGAGGACAAGACCTGATGCAGCATTTGATCATCCTGCCGATCCTCTTGCCGCTCCTGACTGGACTGGCGTTGTTGATACATCGCGATGCCGCAATACATCTCCGCCGTTTCATCGCCCTGTCGGCCACCGCATTGCTGGTCATCGTCGGCATTCTGCAGGTCATGCAAAGCAGCGACGACGTGATTCGCTACTATGCCCTCGGCGACTGGCAACCACCGTTCGGCATCATTCTGGTCCAGGATCGCCTGTCGGCAATCATGGTGCTGCTGACCGCCGTACTCGCCCTGGCCAGCCTGGCCTACGCCTGTGCTGGCGACGATGAGAAGGGCTCCAATTTCCATGGCCTGTTCCAGCTGCAGCTGATGGGCATCAACGGGGCCTTCCTGACCGGCGACTTGTTCAACTTGTTCGTGTTCTTCGAGGTGCTGTTGATCGCCTCCTATGCACTGCTGATCCATGGCGGTGGAAAAGTCCGCATTCATGCAAGTTTTCAATATGTCGCTTTGAACCTGGCCGGCTCTTCACTGTTCTTGATCGCCCTGGGCGTCCTCTACGGGGTGACCGGCACCTTGAACATGGCCGACATGGCCGTTCTGGTCACCACGCTGGATGCGGATCAGGCGGGCCTGGTCAAGGTGGGCGCCATGCTGCTGCTGGTCGTGTTCGGGCTCAAGGCAGCCATGGTGCCGCTGTATTTCTGGCTGCCGCGTGCCTACGCAGCGGCCTCCGCGCCGGTGGCGGCCCTGTTCGTCATCATGAGCAAGGTGGGCATCTACGCCATCATTCGTGTCTATACGTTGATTTTCGGCCCCCATGCCGGCCCCTTGGCCAATCTCGCCCAGCCGTGGGTATGGTGGTTGGGGCTGGCCACACTGGTGCTGGGCACGGTGGGCGTACTGTCGGCCCGCGATCTGCGCTCGCAGGTGGCCTACCTTATCCTCGTCTCGG
Organism: Halomonas sp. WWR20; assembly: GCF_054602495.1. Taxonomy (NCBI): domain Bacteria; kingdom Pseudomonadati; phylum Pseudomonadota; class Gammaproteobacteria; order Oceanospirillales; family Halomonadaceae; genus Halomonas; species Halomonas sp. WWR20. The sequence continues at coordinate 336,400 of NZ_JBTRHR010000005.1, read as the reverse complement.
TAGGCACCATGCTCGCCGGGGTGGGCATGAACTCACCTCAGGCTAACGGTGCACTGATCTACTATCTGATCCACACCACACTGGTGACGGGAGGCCTGTTCCTGCTCGCTGATGCCATCGCCAACCAGCGTGGCAAGGCGGGGGCACGCATCGTTCGTGCCCGCACCGTCAACCAAGTGGTGCCGTTGGGCATCTTCTTCTTCATCGGCGCCGCAGCCGTAGTCGGCTTGCCGCCGTTTTCGGGCGCCGTCGGCAAGGCCCTACTGATGCAGGCCGCCGCTCCTGAACAGCAGCCTTGGCTATGGTCGATTCTGCTGGGCAACGGCCTGGTCTCGATTGTCGCTCTCGGCCGTGCCGGCTCGAGCATATTCTGGCGCTCGACACCAGGCGAAGGCTCCGCGGTCAGGATGGGGCCGCTACGAGCGTTCGGCATCGCCTTGTTGCTGAGCGCTTCTCCGCTACTGGTGATCTTTGGCGGCCCGCTGACCGAGTTCACCCAGGCGACCGCGGAACAGTTAGCCGATCACGAGGCCTATATCCGCGCTATTCTTATATCCGAATCGACGACAGGAGACGAGGCATGATGCGTTCCCGGCCCTGGTTACCCATGCCATTGCTGTCCGTTCTGCTGCTTGTAGTCTGGCTATTGCTTCAACAGAGCGTTGCGCCAGGCCAGTGGCTGCTAGGCGGCTTTCTTGCCTTGATCATTCCTATTCTGACCCGCTCCTTCTGGGAGCCTCAGCCTGACATGAAACGTCCATTGCTCATGCTGCGCTATCTGCTACGCGTGCTGGGCGATATCGTGACCGCCAATCTCCAGGTGTCACGGATCATTCTCGACCCAAGGGGACGCATGCGTCCGGCATTCGTCGAATATCCGCTGGAGCTGAAGGAAAACTTTCCGATCACCATGCTGGCCAGCACCATCACGCTGACCCCCGGCACGGTGTCCGCCCACTTGCGCCTGGATGGCAAAACCCTACTCATTCATGCACTGGATATTGCTGACGAACAGGAGCTGATCGACGAAATTCGCGAGCGCTACGAGCGTCCGCTCAAGGAGATATTCGAATGCTAGACGTCGCACTCTGGACCAGCCTGGCGCTGTTCATGGCGTCGATCCTGCTCAATCTCTACCGAGCGGCCATTGGCCCGACGCTGCCGGATCGCATCCTGGCACTGGATACCATGTATGTGAACTCCATCGCATTGATCATCCTGTTCTGCATCTGGTTGAATTCCAAAACCTACTTCGAAGCAGCGCTACTGATCGCCATGCTGGGTTTCATAAGCACCGTGGCAGTATGCAAGTACTTGCTGCGCGGTGACATCATCGAATAAGGGACACTATGATCGGCTTCTATACCGTGATGGAGGGCGTCATTGCATTCTTCCTGATCGCCGGTGGGATTTTCGCCTTTATCGGTTCTCTGGGGCTGGCACGCCTGAAGGATTTCTACATGCGCTTGCATGGTCCGTCGAAGACGACGACGCTTGGGGTCGGCTGCGTGCTGGTGGCCAGCATGATCTATTTCAGTCTGGTTCACGATGGCCTCAGTTTGCAGGAGATGCTGATTACCCTCTTTCTGTTCATTACCACTCCGGTATCCGCACACCTGCTGGCCAAGAGTGCCTTGCACCAGAAGCTGGCACGGGACCCGCGCACCCGGGGTGATCCTCGAGAATTCCATGAGGGTGAAGAAGAAGAGGAAGCGGAAACGGCAGCCGGCGAGGAAGAGCCACTCAACGGCTCACGCCTGCCCTGAGCTCCGCAAATGCACCGGGCCCTGGGTCTGAGTTTATGCTCACGCATCGCCTTGTGACCCAGCGCAAGGCGATGCGAAGTGATTCACCACCCCTGGGTATGGGTCTCGACCAGTTCCGCAAGTAGTGCAATATGGTCGGCACGATCGTTGAGTGCCGGAATATAGCGGTAAGTCTTGCCCCCCGACTCTTCGAAGTAACCGCGGTTCTCCACCTCGAGTTCTTCAAGCGTCTCCAGACAGTCGGCAGCGAACGCCGGACTCATCACGTCGACGTGCTCCACACCTGCTTCCCCCCACGCCTTCAACGTCTCATCGGTATAAGGCTTGAGCCACTCTTCGCGGCCAAACCGAGACTGATACGTTTGCAGCCACGCGCTCTCTTCCAACCCCAGCGCCTCGGCCAATAGACGGCTGGTCGTCTCGCAGTGCCGGGGATACGGATCGCCTTTTTCCGCATAGCGCTTGGGAATGCCATGATAGGACATCAGCAGCCGCCCACGTTGCTCACCGTGGCGGGTCCAATGCTCACGCACGCTATTCGCCAGGGCCTGGATATAGGCCGGATGATCATGATAGTCGCGAACAAAGCGCAACTCGGGGAGATGCGGACAGGGCGCCAGGGCCCGAGCCAGGCGGTCGAATACTGCCGCAGTGGTGCTACTTGAGAACTGAGGATAAAGCGGGAGGACCAGGATCCGCTCGGCGCCTGCCCGCCGCAGGGCCAACCCGGCCGCTTCCATGCTGGGGTTGCCGTAGGTCATGGCCAGTTCGACGGGTATCTCTTCTCCGCTACGCTCGGCCAGGCACTCTTTCAAGGCGCGTTGCTGGCGAAGCCCGATGCTCAGCAGCGGCGAGCCCTCTTCCCCCCAGACCGAGGCATATGCCTTGGCCACCTTACGCGGACGAATGCGCAATATTACACCATGCAGGATTGGCCACCATTTCCAGCGCGGCAGATCGATGACCCGGCGGTCTCCAAGGAACTCGGCCAGGTAGCGTCTTACCGCTTCCGGTGTCGGGGCATCAGGAGTCCCGAGGTTCACCAGCATCACGCCATAGCGCACCGCTGTCATGGCCACTCTCCTATGCAAATATTATCCATGCGCCGATTGTACCAGCGCGCATCGGGTACAGGAGAATAAGGTTATCCTATCGTCAGCATTCGTATAAATTTACGCTGCAAGGATTGACTACTAGGGCGGGAAAGCTCGGGCGCGGACAAAACCGAACGGCAAGCCAAGGACAGGCTTGCCAAACGTACATCAGAACGCCAAGGGGACACGCGACGACAGCGGTGTCTGATAGGCGACTTCGCCGCAGACGGCATCATCGTTGGCTATGTGCTGAACCAGATAGGCGCGGCGAATCCCCGCACATTTAAGCTCGCCATATACGTCGTCCAATGTGCGAAACAGCATCGGCTTGCCACGCTGGGTGAGCAGATGACGCTTAGCGTCAATGTCTTCCAGTTCAACCTGATAGTAGCGGCTTCCAGCGTGACTGATCACGCATATCTCGAAATGCTCATGGTGTTGCGCAAAGTGTTTAAGCTGAGAAATTTCCATGGTTCCCTCCATGTCGTAACGTATGCGATGTCGGCGGTGTCCGACACCCTAACGCGCAAAGATGACAATTTTATGTTGGCACGTCGTGGCCGCTTGCCTGAAAAAAGGCATAGCATTCAAATACGTAACTTTCAACATCAGAATAATGCCATCACCCGGCGCGAATGAGCGAAGCATCAGGCATGCCTCTGGCGAGAGGCAAGACAGACAGGAGGAATACCATCATTCATATATGCTGGCCATCGACAGACCGATAGCCAGCCACGGCGGCGTTCAGTCGCGTTGGTAGGAGGAAGGGTCGATGGCTACCCCCAAGGAGTTACGGTCGACCCACTTGCCAGCCTTGGTTTCCTTGTAGCGAAACACGACGCGATTGCCGACCTCTACCGGCAATTCCGCATCTTCTGTCTGGTAGCTGTAAGTTTCACCGTCCACGACCAGCATGAAGCGATACAGGTCCGGCATCCCCAGCCACTCCTTGAATGGCCCTTCGCGCTCAATGCTTTCCAGTTGTCCCCGTGCTTCCAGTTTGGGCGCCCGATTGCGGTTGCCGCGTCGAAATCCACCTGCCATATCGTCTCCTTACGCCATCGTGATAAGGACGGCATTATAAGGGTCTAGCCGCGAGGCTCAAGAATCGTATCACTCACCGAAATGCTGGCCGTAGCTATCCGGGGCCAGATCTTCGAAGCGTGTGTATTTGCCAATGAAGGCCATATGCACGGTGCCGATCGGCCCATTACGCTGCTTGCCGATAATCAGCTCCGCGAGCCCCTTATTGTCGGGGTTGTCGGAATTATAGACCTCATCGCGATAGACGAAGGCGATAAGGTCGGCATCCTGCTCGATGGCCCCCGACTCGCGCAGATCGGACATTACCGGGCGTTTGTTGGGGCGCTGCTCCAAGGAGCGGTTGAGCTGGGAGAGGGCCACTACCGGGCAGCTGAACTCCTTGGCCAACCCCTTCAGCGAGCGGGAGATTTCGGAAATTTCCGCCGTGCGGTTCTCCGACATGCCCGGCACCTGCATCAACTGCAAATAGTCGATCATGATCAAGCCGATGCCACCGTTTTCACGGGCCAACCGGCGAGTCCGCGAGCGCAACTCGTTGGGCGACAGCGCCGGGGTATCGTCGACAAACAGGGACTTGTCCTTAAGCAGGTTGACCGCCGAGGTCAGCCGCGGCCAGTCTTCATCCTCGAGCTGCCCGGTACGCACACGCGTCTGGTCGATACGCCCGAGTGACGAAATCATGCGCAGCATCAGCGCCTCGCCCGGCATTTCCATGGAGAACACCACGACCGGCTTGTCCCCCGAGACCACCGCATGCTCGACCAGATTCATCGCGAAGGTGGTTTTACCCATTGACGGTCGGCCAGCAATGATCACCAGATCCGACGGCTGCAGCCCCGAGGTCATCTCGTCGAGATCGCGAAAGCCGGTGGAGAGACCGGTCATCTGCCCCTTCATGTTAAATAATTCGTCGATCCTGTCGACGGCCTTGCTGAGCAGCTGACTCATGCCCACCGGGCCACCGAATTTGGGCCGCGACTCACTGATCTGAAACACCAGCCGCTCGGCCTCGTTGACCAATTCGTCGGCGGGGCGCCCCTGAGGGCTGAAAGCCCCCTCGGCGATCTGATTGGCGGCCTGGATCAACTTGCGCAACGTAGCCCGCTCGCGAACGATATCGGTGTAGGCGCGAATATTTCCTGCGGACGGCGTGTTGCGTGCCAGCTCGGCCAGATACGCCAGCCCGCCCACGTTCTCCAGATGATCGCGATTTTCCAGCGCCTCAGAAAGCGTCACCACGTCCATCGGATGGCTACTATCCGCAAGCTGCGTCATGGCGTTGTAGATCAAGCGGTGCTCATAACGATAAAAATCGTCGGCCACCAGGCGCTCGGACACCGTGTCCCAAGCGCTGTTGTCCAGCATCAAGCCGCCCAGCACGGACTGCTCGGCCTCGAGCGAGTGCGGCGGCACCTTGAGGGAAGCGGTTTCAAGATCCTGCTCAGCGAGTTCACTCATGGACGGTTCTCGACAAATTATGCCGCGACATTGCCTGTTGCATGCCGCGCTATTCTACCAAGCCTTGGGGCGCGGTGTTGTCATAACACGAAATGCGCTGGCAAGAGGAGAACAAATAAAAAAGGCGCGAAGGATAGCCTCCGCGCCCTTGGTACCTTGAGCGTCAGTAACGCGACTGCTTACTCGGCGACAACCACCACACGTACGGTGGCAGAGACCTCGGCATGCAGTTGCAGCGCGATGTCATACTCGCCAGTCTGACGAATCGGACCTTCCGGCATGCGCACTTCGCTCTTGGCGATATCGATACCCGCCTGAGCGATGGCCTCAGCCAGGTCACGCGCGCCGATGGAGCCAAACAGCTTGCCTTCATCACCGGCACGGGCCACCAGTGACAGTTCGATTTCGGACAGCTGAGCGGCGCGGGCTTCCGCTTCGCTCTTGCGATCCGCCGCCTGGGCTTCCAGTTCCGCACGCTGGGCCTCGAAAGCCTCTACGTTATCGCGCGTTGCCGGTACGGCAAGTCCGTAAGGCACCAGATAATTGCGGCCGTAACCGGGCTTGACGGTGACCTTGTCACCCAGGGCGCCCAGCTTGCCAATCTTGTCGAGCAGAATGACTTCCATCTCGTTAACCTCTTGTCAATCGCTGCGGGCCAGACGACTGCGGAAATCCGCAAAGGTGTCAATAACGGCCAGCAACAGCACAATCAGAATCGTAGGCCAGGTGGTCAGCAGTAATGCATAAAAGCCAACCAACCACAGCCCGTTCATCCCTTTCAAACCAATCCAACCATGTACCAACGCGACACCGGCAACGAGCAACGGCACCCAGGCCAGCATGGCGGCGGCGGGCATGGAAAAAGCCATACCCACCCCCCCGACGGCGACGAGCAGTAGCAACTCCTTGCCGGACAGACGCAGCGCATGAAACTCACTACGAAAACCGCCCGGATTATAGAGTCCCGCCTGCCAGCTGCGAGCCAGCGCTAGACAGGCCGTCGCGGCGAGCAACACCACCAGCCCCGTCACACCACTGATCAACAGACCTGCGAGCTGCTCGGTGGAAACGCCCTGGGCCGTCAGCTCGCCAAGCATGCGGTCTATTTCCGGAGAACTCTGACGCAGCTGCTCAAGCAGCGGGCCCGCGCCCCCGGGCGGCAGGAAGATGCCCAGCTGAACCATGGCCGCACTGACCAAGGTGCCAGCAATCAAGGCATCGCTCCAGCGCAGCCTGGCGCGTAATACCGTTGCCATCAGGGTGACAAGCAGGACGCTGGCCAACGGCACGGCATCCCCTTGCATCCACCACCAGCCAGCAGGTAGCGCAGCGGCTATCAGCACCGGTATTCCCGGCCCCAAGCCTCGTCGCAGCGTCACCAGAGCGACGGTGGCCGCACTGAACCAGAACAGCCAGGGGATCAGAGCGGTAATCGCCGCGGCCCCCACAGCATACGGGGTGCCGCGCATCATCCATCGGGCCAGGGCCAGCATCGCGTGTGGCAGCTTACTGGTGGCTGTCGGTGTAGGGCAGCAGCGCCAGATAACGGGCGCGCTTGATAGCCGTGGACAGCTGGCGCTGATAACGGGCCTTGGTACCGGTAATACGGCTAGGAACGATCTTGCCGGTCTCGGTGATGTAGGCCTTGAGCGTATCGATATCCTTGTAATCGATGTACTTCACGCCTTCGGCGGTGAAGCGGCAAAACTTACGGCGACGGAAAAAACGTGCCATGGGATATTTCTCCTGGTGAATGCGGATCAGTTGGCTTCAGCGGTTTCTTCAGAGCGCTCTGACCGGGGGCGGTCGGACTTGTCGTCGCGCCGACGGCTCTTCTCTTCGGTCGGCTTCATCATCGGAGACGCTTCGGTGATCGCTTCTTTGCAGCGCACGACCAGGCTACGGATGATGGCGTCATTGAAGCGGAAGATGTTCTCGAGTTCATCGAGTGTCTCGCCGCTGCATTCGACATTCATCAGCACGTAGTGGGCCTTGTGGATCTTGTTGATCGGGTAAGCCATATGACGGCGCCCCCAATCCTCAAGGCGATGCACGGTGCCGCCATTCTCGGTGATCACGCTGGTATAGCGCTCGACCATGGCCGGAACCTGCTCGCTCTGATCCGGATGGACCATGAACACGATTTCATAGTGACGCATGATAGCTCCTTGCGGTTTGACAGCTTCCATGAGGCGGCAAGACCTGCGCCGCTGGAAGCAAGGAGTGAAATGGAAGTATTGCACCGGAGGCCGGATCGTTCGGTGACGAGCCACTCCCCAGCCGCTGCTGTGTCACGAGTCAGCCACTCATAACTGCACGCAAAACAAGCGCGGGCCAATTCGACTGAACTGACCCGCGTTCTCAAAACAGCCGCATAATTGTAGTGATCCGCCCCTTGCGTTGCAACCGGCAACAGCAGTAATCCTTCGCGGGCTCAAAGAGCGGCGTTTAGTCCCGGTTCCTGTCGCTGCGAACGCTGTCGCATGGCCTCGAATAAACAGATACCGGTAGCGACCGAGACGTTGAGACTCGAGACGCTTCCCGCCATAGGCAGTTTGACCAGACTATCGCAGGCCTCACGGGTCAGGCGCCGCAGGCCCTTGCCTTCCGCCCCCATGACCAGCGCACAAGGGCCGGTAAAATCGCCGGCATAGAGAAGCGACTCCGCCTCGCCGGCGGTTCCGGTGATCCACACGCCCTGCTCCTTGAGCCGCGCCATGGCGCGGGCCAGGTTAGTGACCTGGTAGATGGGCACCACTTCGGCAGCGCCGCAGGCGACCTTGCGTACCGTCGCGTTGAGTGACGCCGACTTGTCCTTGGGAACGATCACGCCATGCACGCCAGCGGCATCGGCACTACGCAGGCAGGCTCCCAGATTGTGCGGATCGGTCACGCCATCGAGAATCAGCAGAAGCGGCGGTTCTGCGAGCGGCCAGGCCCCGAGCTTGAACCACAGCGACTCCTCGCTTTCCATGCTCAGCGGTGGACAGAAGGCGATCACGCCTTGATGCGCAGCGCCCCGGGCCAGGTCGTCAAGCACCTCGCGAGACACCGTAGACAGGCGTACCGTTTGCGCGCGCGCCTGCTCAAGCAGCTCGGCCAGACGTGCTTCGGCATCCCCCGCCTGCACCCATATCTCACGGGGCGCTTCGCCACGCGCGAGCAACGCCTGTACGGCATGCACCCCATAAACGGGCTCCAGGCCGCCGGGAACAGCGACATTCTGACGCGTCTCCTTGCGCCTGACATGTCTCTTGGCGTTTACATGACGCTTGTCGTTCACTGTTTGTCACCGCCTTTCGGCTTGCGAGGCCCCCGGCTCCGTGAGCGACGCCCGCGACTGGCCTCCGTTCCCGCCTCCTGCCCCTGACGCTCCTGCTTGCCGGGACGCTGCTTACGCTTGCGCGGCGTCGGCTTGTCAGCGCTAGCCTCTTTCACGACCTCCGGCGCCTCCAGCCCCGGCTTGCGACGCCGCGGCTGGCGACGAGCCCGCGGCTGCGCATCGACCAACTCGAAATCGATCTTGCGGTCATCGAGATCGACACGCGCCACCTGGACCGTTACGCCGTCGCCCAGACGATAGGAGATTCCGCCACGCTCGCCCTTGAGGCGGTGTTTCTCGGGCTCGTAATGGTAATAATCGGAAGGCAGACCGGTGACATGCACCAGCCCCTCGACATAAACGTCATCGAGGCGCACGAAGATGCCGAACTGCGTGACCGCCGCGATCGTGCCCTCGAAGACGTCGCCCACCTTATCGGAGAGGAACTCGCACTTGAGCCAGTCCGTCACATCGCGCGTCGCGTCATCGGCGCGGCGCTCCGTCATCGAGCAGTGCTCGCCCAGTTCGACCATCTGCTCGAACGTGTAAGGGCACCACTTGCTGGGCTTTTCTACCGGCGCCCCCTCGGCACGCATGACGTTGGAGGTCTGGCGCGGCCCACGGATCACCGAGCGAATCGCACGGTGAATCAACAGATCGGGATAGCGCCGAATCGGCGAGGTGAAGTGAGCGTAGGCCTGGTAGGCCAAGCCGAAATGCCCTTCATTGTGCGGCGAATAGACCGCTTGGCTCATCGAGCGCAACATCACGGTCTGGATGATATCGGCGTCGGGACGATCCTTGATCGCCGCGCGCAGATTCTGGTAATCCTTGGGCGCGGGATCGTCTCCGCCGCCCAGCGTCAATCCCAGCTCGGCCAGGAACAGGCGCAGGTTCTCGAGCCGCTCGGGCGCGGGCGGCTGGTGAACGCGATACAGCGCCGGTAGGTCATGCTTATCGAGGAAGCGCGCCGTGGCCACGTTGGCCGCCAGCATGCACTCCTCGATCAGCTTGTGCGCATCGTTGCGCGTCCGCGGGACGATCTTCTCGATCTTGCGCTCTTCGTTGAAGAGGATCTGCGTCTCGGTGGTCTCGAAGTCGATCGCACCGCGCTCGCTGCGCGCCGCACGCAGCACCTGATACAGGCCGTGCAGGTTCTCGATCGACGGTACCAGATCCCGGTACTGCTCACGCAGCGCCTGCCCTTCGGGACTGTCGGGTGTCTCAAGCATCGCCCCGACTTCGGTATAGGTCAGGCGGGCATGCGAACGTATCACCGCCTCATAGAACTTGAAGCGGCTGATCGCCCCGGTCTGCGAGATATTCATTTCGCAAACCAGCGTCAGTCGATCGACCTGCGGGTTGAGTGAACACAGGCCGTTGGACAGCAGCTCGGGCAGCATCGGCACGACCTGTCCCGGGAAATAAACCGAGTTGCCGCGGACGAAAGCCTCATTATCCAGCGCACTGCCGGTGCGTACATAGTGCGAAACGTCGGCAATCGCGACCAATAGCTTCCAGCTGCCGGAGCGGGTTTTCCATGCACAGACGGCATCATCGAAATCCTTGGCGTCCTCGCCGTCGATGGTCACGAGCGGTGTATCGCGCAAGTCGATACGTGCCGTCTTGTCGGCATCCAGCACTTCGGCGGACATGCCGGCGATTTCCTGCTCAACTTCGGGCGGAAAGACCGCCGGAATGTCATGCGAGCGGATCGCGATATCGATCTCGAGCCCCGGATCCATGCGCTCGCCGAGCACTTCGACGACTTCACCGACCGGCTGTATCCGCGTATCGGGCTGCTGGGTAATGCGTACCGAAACGATCTGTCCATCCCTGGCACCGCCGCTGGCGCTATGCGGCACGATGACTTCCTGGGCGATGCGGGAGTTCTCGGGGATCAGCACGGCAAATTCGGCGGTGTTCTGGCGATAGACACCGACCAGCGTCTGGGTATTGCGGGCGATGACCTCGACGATCGTGGCCTCGTCGCGGCCACGCCGATCACGCCCACTGACACGGGCCAGCACATGATCGCCGTCGAAGACGCGACGCATCTGACGCGGCGGCAGGACCAGGTCGGGTTTCTTGCCGTCATCGCGAATCAAGAACCCCATGCCGTCGCGGTGGCCCTGTACGCGCCCCTTGATCAGGTCGAGCTTGTCGATCAGCGCGTAGGCGCCACGCCGGTCGCGCAACACCTGGCCATCACGCTCCATGGCGGCCAGCCGGCGACGCACGGCCTCGGTCTGATTCTCATCCTCGAGGCCCAGCATACGACTCATGTTTTCGTGCGTAATGGGCTTGCCGTACTCCTCCAGGCGCGCCAGAAGGTATTCGCGACTGGGAACAGGCTGGTCATATTTCTTGGCTTCACGTTCCGCATGCGGATCGTCACTGAGCGTCCAATGATTCATATAAAACAACTTCCTTGAAGACGAGGGTGCGAGAAGCAGCGGCCGTGATTTCGCGAGCAGATATTTGATGTCATGCCTGCCAGTATAGCCTTGACAACTGGCAGACCCAACCATCGGCTGTTTGGCGAAGAAAATGTTTCCGCTCCGGCACGTATTTGCCTCTTGCATTCAGGCAAGGAATCGGTAATATGCATCGCGCCTTGCCCAGGTGGCGGAATTGGTAGACGCGCTAGCTTCAGGTGCTAGTGTCCTTATGGACGTGGAGGTTCAAGTCCTCTCCTGGGCACCAGATGACTCATATCATATGATGAGATGTCAGGAACCGCTAATACAGGTTTACGACGCGGAACCTAAGGCAACTGAAAATCAGCTCGACATGTTCGCCCGGATGGCGGAATTGGTAGACGCGCTAGCTTCAGGTGCTAGTGTCCTTACGGACGTGGAGGTTCAAGTCCTCTTCCGGGCACCAATCGGACATGCTCATGACGCGCCCAGGTGGCGGAATTGGTAGACGCGCTAGCTTCAGGTGCTAGTGTCCTTACGGACGTGGAGGTTCAAGTCCTCTCCTGGGCACCATCGTCGTCATGCAGTTACAGCTGAGTTCACGTAGATATCGTATTGCCCAGATGGCGGAATTGGTAGACGCGCTAGCTTCAGGTGCTAGTGTCCTTACGGACGTGGAGGTTCAAGTCCTCTTCTGGGCACCAACGTGTCATGCACATCGAAACATCCCCGGTTTCGATTCTTTCTCCCTCAGCTTTTCCCTATAACGCTCCAAGCCGTCACGACCGCTGCCGGATATTCATCCAGACGAACGTTGTTTTGCAGCTGACTAGTGGCCATCTTCTAGTCGTTGGCGATACATGGCAACCGACGATACGGGATCGCCCCTCACGCTATCGTAGGCACTTGCTTGCTCAGCGTCGCTCGAGCGCTTGGCCTCGCCCACTCTCGACTCATCTCTCCCTTCTCTTTATCTTCGTTAACCCTCACGCCTGCTTATCCGCCTCATCCTCGTGCAGCTCACGGATCTTGTCCGACGCAACGCCTTCCGGACGCCCGACCATCGACGTCTCGGCGATTAGTTATTATACATAATGATTATTTCCAATAACTAATTATCCCTCAATACTCGCTTGCACGCCCGACGATGTACTCGGCCGAGAGAGAGAACGCAGAGGCTCCACGAGCCCTGACGATGACCCGATCAGCGCCCTCGCTGGGGATAAAACAATGCTAAAACAAACCTTCTCACGCCATTCCCGACTCACGACCCGCTATGATGACAACACACCGAGCGTCCTGAACCACTCCCGCACCGGTTCAGGGGATGAGCCCACGACGCGATGCTTGACCGTTGTCCTGGACAACGGCCCGGATCACACACAATGGCAGGTAGCGTTCGTATACCATGATTCCCGACGATCACGATCCACTCGACCAGTCGCGCCTGACGCAATTTCTCGGCTTCCGGATCACCCGGGCCGAGCTGCAAATCCGTCGACAGTTTCTGGATTGTGTGGCGCGCTTCGATTTGAAACCGGTCGACTTCTCGCTGCTGGTACTGGTGGATGCCAACCCCGGCACCAATCAGCGGCAACTGGCCGAAGTGCTGGACGTGTCGCCGCCCAATCTGGCGATCGTGGTCGCCCGTTTGATGAAGCGCGACCTGCTGCATCAGGTCAGAGGCCAGCAGGACCGGCGTATGCAGCATCTGCACCTCAGTGCCGCCGGCAAATCGCTGCTGGAGCATGCCGAAAAAGCGGTGCAGCGCATGGAGGCGCGCCTGCTGGCACACATCGGCGCCGAGCATGGCGAGGCGCTGCTGCAGGGCTTGGACAGGCTGGAAAAGCTGCCCTGACGCCAGGGCCGCGCAGTCTGCTGTCCGCGTGTCTACTACTGGGTGTGTCCGGGCTCCGAGTGCCGATGGCCCAAGCCCAGGTAGTGCCTCAGACGGTACAACTCAGAGCCGGGATACACACCGGCGCCCCCCGCCTTCTCGACGCCTTCGGTCGCACCGCCCCCGGCTGGCCCTTCCAGCAGTGCGGCCGGCTCTCCCACCTGAACGCGATCAAGTACGCCAACGGCGAGTACGTGGCCGACGACTCCAAGCAGAGCCTCCTAACTCTCATCCTTGGCCCTCACAGGCAATCCACGCTCGACAGCGACACGAGGAGATTTGCATGAACGGCACGACGACACCGACTTTCCCGCATCCGGATAGCTGGCACGGCAAGCTGTTCGACGGCGACTGGATCGATGCCCCGGAGCCTCTGGACGTCATCGAGCCGGGCTCCGGCCAGATGCTGCATCGGGTCGGCAAGGCGGGTGCCGAGGATGTCACCCGGGCCGTGGAAAAGGCCATCGCGGCCCAGCGTGCCTGGGCGGCGACACCACCGCGTGAGCGCGCGGCCGTCTTCCATCGCGCCGCCGCGCTGCTCGAGCACAACGCGATCGAGGTGGCGAACCGAATCGCCCGCGAAACGGGCGCCATCCTGCCCAAGGGCGAACACGAGGTGCGCGAAGCCATCGTACTGCTGCAGCGTGCCGCCGCCATGCCGCTGCAGGCGACGGGGCAGGTACTCCCCAGTACTCCGGGCCGCATGAGTCTGGCGCGGCAGTTGCCGCTGGGCGTCGTCGGCGTGATCTCGCCGTTCAACTTCCCGCTGGTCCTGTCGCTGCGCTCGGTGGCACCGGCACTCGCCGTGGGCAACGCCGTGGTGGTGAAGCCCGATCCGCGCACACCCTACGCCGGCGGCTTCGTGATCGCCGAGGTACTAACCGCCGCCGGGCTGCCCAAGGGGCTGCTGCACGTACTGCCGGGGGGTGCCGACGCCGGCCAGGCCCTGGTCGAGGCCAAGGGCGTACCGATGATCGCCTTCACCGGCTCGACCGCCGCCGGACGCAAAATCGGCGAACTGGCGGGGCGCCATCTGAAGAAGGTCTCGCTGGAACTCGGCGGCAAGAACGCACTGATCGTGCTCGACGACGCCGATCTCGATCAGGCGGTTTCGGCCATCGCCTTCGGGGCCTACTTCCATCAGGGGCAGATCTGCATGGCGACAGGACGCGTCCTGGTCCAGCGCAGCATCGCCGCGGAGCTGACCCGGCGTCTCGCCGACAAGGCCAGACAGCTGCCGGTAGGCGACCCTGCCAGGGCGCAGGTCGCACTGGGACCGATCATCGACCAGCGCCAGCTCGACCACGTCAGGACGATCGTCGACGAGAGCGTCGCCGAGGGTGCGGTGATCGAAGCCGGCGGTACCCACGACGGGCTGTTCTACGCCGCGACGGTGCTCTCCAACGTGCGCCCGGGAATGCGCGCCTTCGAGGAGGAGATCTTCGGCCCGGTCGCCAACATCATCCCCTTCGACGACGACGATGACGCCGTGGCTCTGGCCAACGCCACCGACTACGGCCTCTCCGCCGGCATCCTGTCGGCCTCGGTCGGCCGCGCGATGGCGCTCGGCGAACGGCTCGACACCGGGCTGCTGCACATCAACGACCAGACCGTCGCCGACGAGGCGGTCAACCCGTTCGGTGGTACCGGCAGCTCGGGTAACGGCACCAGCGTCGGCGGCCCCGCGGACTGGGAGCAGTACACCCACTGGCAGTGGGTCACGATCAAGGATGCGCCGCCGGCCTATCCGTTCTGAGCATGAGCTCCCGGGGCAACGACAAGCGGTCTGCGCCGGCGTCCCGGGTGCCTCTTAGCTCCCGAACCACCAGCCATATACGTACTGACCATCGAAAGTCTGACCATCGAAAGTCTGGCTATCGCCCGAATCGTCCACTCAATCACCTGACACCATATCGAGGTACTTCCATGGAATCGCAGCACGAAAAAGACACCGTCGCCTACACCATCGAATCCGGCATCGCCTGGGTGAAGTTCAACCGCCCCGATAAGCGCAATGCCATGAGCCCGGCGCTCAACCGACGCATGATGGACGTCCTCGACGAACTGGAGTTCGACGATGACGTCGGCGTGCTGGTGCTGACCGGCGAAGGCAGTGCCTGGACCGCCGGCATGGACCTGCAGGAGTACTTTCGCGATACCGAAGCCCACGGCCTCGCCGGCACCCGCAAGGCCCAGCGCGAGAGCTATGGCTGGTGGCGCCGCCTGCGCTGGTACCAGAAACCGACCATCGCCATGATCAACGGCTGGTGTTTCGGCGGCGGCTACGGCCCGCTGTTCGCCTGCGACCTGGCCTTCGCCGCCGAAGAAGCCAAGTTCGGCCTGTCGGAGATCAACTGGGGTATCCTGCCCGGCGGCGGCGCCTCCAAGGTCGCCGTGGAACTGCTCTCCTTCCGCCGCGCGATGTACCACGCCATGACCGGTGAGCCGATCGACGGCGCCACTGCCGCCGAGTGGGGATTGGTCAACGAGGCCATACCGCTCGCAAGGCTCGAGACACGAGTCACCGAAGTCGCCAAGGTCCTGCTCGAGAAGAATCCGATTGCGCTGAAGGCGACCAAGGATGCGCTGCGCCGCGTGCGCGAGATGACCTACGACAATGCCGAGGATTATCTGGTACGTGCTCAGGAAGCTGCCAACAGCTACGACGACAGCGGGCGTCACGAAGGGCTCAAGCAGTTCCTCGACGAGAAGCGCTACAAGCCCGGCCTGGGCGCCTACGACCGCTCCCAGCACAGCGACGAATGACGACAACCGAGAGGAGTCACCATCATGTTCGACTCATCGAACGCGGCGCCGAAGCGTCCGCCCGAGGGCGCGGTGAAGCGCCTGTTGACACCGCGCTCGATCGCCATCGTCGGCGCCTCGGCGACGCCCGGCGCGCTGGGCGCCTCGGTGCTCGGCAATCTGGAGCGTAACGCCTACAGCGGCGACATTTACCTGATCAATCCCAAGCGCAGCGAAATCGGCGGTCGTCCCTGCCTGAACGAGATCGCGGCACTGCCGCAAGGCGTCGACGTAGCGTTGCTGGCGATTCCCCAGCCAGCCGTGCTGGATGCGGTTCGTGAGCTGGCCGAGCGTCGTGTCGGGGCGGTCGTGATCTTCTCCGCCGGCTTCGCCGAGGCCGGCGAGGAAGGGCTGGCACAGCAGCGCGAGATCGCCCGCATTGCCGCACGAGCCGGCATGCTGGTGGAGGGCCCCAACTGCCTGGGCTGTATTCACTACCGCCAGCGTCTGCCACTGACCTTCATCGAGGTCGCGATCAGCGTCGACGAGGCCGCGCGTCACCGCCAGCATCCGGCGATCGGCATTCTCTCTCAGAGTGGTGCGATGATGACGGTGCTCAATACCACGATCGCCAGCCGCGACCTACCGCTCTCCTACGCCATTTCGACCGGCAACGAGGCGGCCAGCCATCTCGAGGATTATCTCGAGTATCTGCTCGAGGATCCGGGCACGCCGGTGATCGCGATGATCGCCGAGCAGTTCCGTCAGCCACGGCGGCTGCTGACACTGGCCCGACAGGCCAGGGACCGGAACAAGCGTCTGATCTTGCTGCATCCGGGCAAGAGCAGTACCGCCCGTGCCTCCGCCGCCACCCATACCGGCGCCATGGCGGGCGATCATGCGGTGATGCGGACATTGGTCGAACGTGCCGGCGTGGTACTCGCCGACACCCTCGAGGAGCTCGGCGACATCGCCGAAATCGCCCTGCGCTGCCCGCGCCTGCCCAGCGCCGGCACCGCGATTCTGGGCGAATCCGGCGCGTTCAAGGCCCTGTGTCTCGATCTCTGCGAAACGCTAGAGCTGCCACTGCCGCAGATCGGCGCCGAGGACTCGCCGGCACTGCGCGAGGCCATGCCGGCCTTCGTCGAAGTGAGCAATCCGCTCGACCTGACCGCCCAGGGGCTGGTGGACCCGGACATTTATCAGCGTACGCTGACGGCGCTGTTCGCCGATGCCCGCTTCGGCGCAGTGATGATCGGCCTGATCCAGACCGATCCGGTCACCTGCCGGATCAAGCTGCCGCCGGTGCTGCAAGCGGTTCGCGAGCATCGGCCGACGTTGCCCGTCGTCTGTGCCGGCCTCGACGAAGGAGCGGTCATCCCCGAGGAGTACGTGAGCGAGCTGCGTGCGCTTGGCGTGCCCTACTTCCCCAGCCACGAGCGCGCGTTGCGTGCCCTCGCCCGCCTGCGGCACCTGGCCGAGCGCAACTTCGAGGTTGCAGCACCCGCGTCATTGTCGCTGGCGCTGCCCGAACGCGCGGGCGTGATCCCCGAATACCAGGCCAAACACCTGCTGGGACCGCTCGGCATCCCCTTCGCCGAGGGCGAACTGGCCACCTCGGCCGGTCAGGCACGAACCATCGCCACACGCCTGCGGGGTGCGGTCGCCCTCAAGGCGCAGTCCCCCGCGCTGAGTCACAAGAGCGATGTCGGCGGCGTAATCCTGGGGGTCGAAGGCGATGCGGCCGTGGCCCAGGCGTGGCAACGCATGCACGACGATCTGGCCCGCCTCGCGCCGGGCACCGATATCGACGGCATCCTGATCGAGCGCATGAGCACCCCCGGCTGCGAGATGATCGTCGGTGCCCGCCACGACCCGCAATGGGGGCCGGTCATCCTGGTCGGTTTCGGCGGAGTTGCCGCCGAGGTACTGCGCGACGTGCGCCTGCTGCCGGCGGATCTCACGGTTCCAGCGGTCATGCGCGAACTGGATCGCCTCCATGGCGCGGCGCTGCTGAAAGGTCATCGCGGCAAGCCCGAGTGCGATGTCCGCGCCCTCGCTGAGCTGGTCGTACGCCTGGGCACCCTGATGCAGGCCGAGCCGCGAATCGCCGAGATCGATCTCAACCCGGTCATGGTCTATCCCAAGGACCAGGGCGTGCTCGCCCTGGATGCCCTGATGCTGGTCGACTGACCCCCACCGGACGGCGCGGCAAGTCCGCGGGAAGCAGGCCGCGCCGACAGAACTATCGAGATGTCCTGCAAACGGCCGGCGTGGCGGTGGAGTCCGTAGAAGTGCCGCGCATGGCCCACGGCTTCATCGAAATGCCAGCGTGGTATCCGCCACGGCTGCGCTCACTGGTAGCGTCCCGGTCGCTTGGCAATCTTCTCCAACCCCCAGCCTTCACGGTGAATGCCGCTTTCCAGCACCCGCTCGGCCGCCTCCGGCAACCTCGGAAAGAAGTCGAGCCCCGTGCGCGCCTCGATTTCGTCGATGCTCACCAGATAACGGTCCAGCGGTTCGTTGCCGCGAACGTTTTGCGGCACCAGAAAGGCCAGGACATGCGTGGTCTTGCCCGGCACCACCAGAATTTTGTAGAACGCCTGTGGTATCTGCACGAAGCCGACCCGATGGAAGAAGTCATCGCCGAAGACCGGGCCGGTGACCACCCAGAGACCTCCGAAGCGCGGCACGAAGTCATCCATGACCGCTTCTTCCAGCCGCTGCCAAAGACGTCGGTTGAAGTCGGGGCGCTGCGGGGTGATGTTGGTCATCAGGAAGGTCTGTAGCTGGGCCTCACGGCCATGCACGACGGAAATCGCATAGTTGGGCGCCAGGTGTCCCCGGTCATAACCGCTGTGCGTATAGTCGTCCGAGATCACCGGCCATAGCGAGCGCCAGTCTTGCTTGAAACCGTCAGGGCGATTTCCGCTGCGGGGGTTGTCAACCTCATGCAGGTAGTAGCTCGCCCACAAGGGACTGACGCGTATATCCGACCAGCCGACCAGAAACCCCTCGTTACGCAATACGCGATGAACCGTATCCCAGCGGGGCGTCTGCCATTCCGGCACGCCCATCCAGCTGAGCTGGTCGCGGTAATCACGCTCCTGCCAATACCATAGCCCGCTGCCGACCAGAGCGAAAACCAGTGAAATCCCGCCGGCCCTGACCAGGCGGCGAACCTGCCATGTAATACTTGCGATCATTGCAGCCGATGCACCTTACAAATCGTGTCCTGCCATGACTTCGCAGGAACATGCCTACCGTCCCTCACGCACGGGCATCAGCGGAGCGGCAATCCAAAGTATTCAATCAGAGACCCACGGAAAACATGGTTTCCAGGTCGTGACGCGAATGGACCTGCATGGCGTTGAGGGTTTCGGTATCGCGAATGCCCTCGACCGCCATCAGGCGAACCGTGACCAGTTCCGCCAGCGTTTCGAAGTCACGCGTACGGGCAATGGCGACCAGGTCGTAACGTCCACAAGTGGAATAGACTTCGCTGATCCCCTCGACCTCGGCCAGGCGTTGAGCCACCGGCCGAACCTGGCCCTTCTCCACATCGATCAGAATCACCGCGTTCTGCATCTCGTTCTCTCCCGTCGCTCGTCGACATTCTGAGGCCAGCGCAAGGCTTCGCCAGCCGAGGGTGGCAGTATATCAGTTCGCGTAAGCGGCATTTTCCAGGCGCAGCAAGCGGCGCTTGAACGTCTCTCCGCCGCTGTAGCCGCCCATGCCTCGGGAGGACACCACCCGGTGGCAGGGAATAATCAATGGTAGAGGATTGGCACCATTGGCGGCCCCCACAGCACGAGCCGACCCTTCGCGTCCCAATCGTTTGGCTAGCGTGCCGTAGGTACATGTCTGGCCATAGGGAATCCGCAGTAGCGCCGCCCAGACTTCACGCTGAAAAACGCTGCCCTGTGGCGCCAGCGCAATGCTGAAACTGCGCCGACGTCCGTCAAGGTATGCCAGTAGCTGACGTCCCGCCTCCGCCAAGGCAATGTCATCCCGCGCCCAAGTCGGTTCGGGCTCGGCGGGGGCCTCTCCCCGAGGCAAGCGCAGATGGCGTAATCCCCGTTCATCGCCCGCCAGCAGAATTTCGCCCAAGGGGGTCGTCAAGATTGTATATTTCATAGACTCTTGTCCCGAGAATAAGGCTCGCCGCGGCGCGACGGATTGCCGCAGAATCAGGGAGCATCTCGCCCTGTCGCACCCGCGTGAAGTAGGATGCAAGTGTAGAGGTCTCGGTACAAAAATTCACCGTGAATAACGCGGTGAGGCTCGATCTCGGGTCGTTTTATTCAAGAGCGGAATACCGCCGACCGCTGTGTCATCACATCTTCGGCAAGTGGCATTGCCAGTGGAGTCACCGCGTCTACCGTGTAAGTGAAGAACGAAAAAAAGGAGATACCATGGCCAACCAAAGCCGCCGTGATTTTGTGCGTCACAGCCTTCTCGGCCTCGCCGCCCTGCCCCTGGGGGCCGGGATACTATCGCAACGCGCCCTAGCTCAGGAACTGACACCGCTCGACCCCGACAACCCGCAGGCCAAGGCACTGAATTATGTAACGGATGCCAGCCAGGCCAGCGATCATCCGGCCTACTCGGAAGGCGAGCACTGCGCCAACTGCATGTTCTTTGTAGAAGCCAACCATGGCTGCCAGCTCTTTCCCCAACACAGCGTCGAGCCACAGGGCTGGTGTCAATCCTGGACCAAGAAACCGTAATACTCCTTGCGCCGGAACGCTCCGGCGCAATTTTCTGTTATCTCTGTACTCCCTCACCGACACCAACCGGCTAGATCCGCTCTTCGTCGGGCAAGGGCCACTGATAGCGCCTTACCACCGCCTCTTCTTCCATCGACTCCAGCCTGACCGTAAATCCCCATAACTGGTGCAGATGGCGCATCACCGGGTAGACGCTCTTGCCCAACGGCCGGCGACGATCCTGGACATGGCGCAGCATCAGGGAACGGTCACCGCGGATATTCGCTTCCCATATCTGGATGTTGGGTTCACGTACCGACAATGCGTACTGAACCGACAGCGCCTCGCGTACCTGCCGATAGCCGCGCTCGTCATGGATAGCCTCGATGGTCAGCATCTCGTCACGATCATCGTCCACCAATGCAAACAACTTCAAGTCACGGATTACCTTGGGTGACAGGAACTGCTGAATGAAGGATTCATCCTTGAAGTTACGCATGGCGAAATGGACCGTCTCCAGCCAATCGCTGCCGGCAATGTCGGGGAACCATTCGCGATCCTCGTCGGTCGGCGCCTGACAGATCCGCTTGATGTCAGAAAACATGGCGAACCCCAGCGTATAGGGGTTGATGCCGCTGTAGTAGGGGCTGTCGAAATCGGGCTGATTGACGACTGCGGTGTGCGACTGGAGAAACTCGAGCATCAACCCCTCGTCGACCAGGCCGTCATCGTACATGCGGTTCATCAGCGTGTAATGCCAGAACGTGGCCCATCCCTCGTTCATGACCTGGGTCTGACGTTGCGGATAGAAATACTGAGCCAGCTTCCTGACGATCCTCACGATTTCCCGCTGCCAGGGTTCCAGCAGCGGCGCGTTCTTTTCAATGAAATACAGCAGGTTCTCCTGAGGCTCGGCGGGATAGCGGCCCCGCCGATGCAGTCCCAGCGGATCGTCCTCGTCATGCCCGGCATCAGGTGCAGCGGACTCCGTCGGCACTGGGATCGTACTCCACAAGGCATTGATCTGGGTCTGCAGATACGCCTCTCGCTCTTGCTGACGGCGCGCCTCCTCTTCGGCCGAAATCGGCGAAGGACGCTTGTAGCGGTCGACCCCGTAGTTCTGTAATGCGTGACAGGCATCCAACAACTGTTCCACGGCGGTCACACCATGGCGCTCCTCGCACTCGGCGACATATTTGCGGGCGAACACCAGATAATCGACGATTGCCGAGGCGTCGGTCCAGGTACGGAACAGGTAATTGCCCTTGAAGAAGGAGTTATGGCCGTAGCAGGCATGCGCCATGACCAGCACCTGCATCATCAGGGTGTTTTCTTCCATCAGATAGGCGATGCATGGATCGGAGTTGATCACCAACTCATACGCCAGTCCCATTTGCCCGCGCCGATAGGCCTGCTCCACGGACAGGAACTGTTTGCCGAAGGACCAGTGGTGATAGCCGACCGGCATGCCCACACTGGCATAGGCGTCCATCATCTGTTCCGAGGTAATGACCTCTATCTGGTTGGGATAGGTATCGAGGCGGTACTCGTCGGCGAGGCGGGCAATCTCGCGCTCGAACTCGGTCAGCACCTCGAAGTTCCAGTCGGAACCGCTGGCAAGCGGTATGCGTTTTGTCATGGACCCTCCTCGAAGGATGCTACTCGCCGGACACACGCCACCCGGCGCTATGCTCAGGCCTGGGCGCGGCTGCGGAAGAGTTCGCGAAAGACCGGATAGACGTCGCCTGCCTGAACGATCTGCTGCATGGCAAAGCGCTCGGGATAGTCGTCCTGCACCGTCTCATACTCCTCCCACAACGCCTGATGGGCATGCGGGGTAATCTCGACATAGGTGTAATACTGCAAGCGCGGCATCAACGACTTGGCCAACAGTTCACGGCAGGTGGTGGAATCGTCATCCCAATTGTCGCCATCCGAGGCTTGCGCCACATACAGATTCCACTGTCCGGGCGGATAACGCTCGGTAATGATGTCATCGATCAGCGTCAGGGCGCTGGATACGATGGTGCCGCCCGTCTCCCGCGAATAGAAGAACTCCTCTTCATCGACCTCCTTGGCGGCGGTGTGATGGCGCACGAATACCAGCTCGACTTTCTCGTAGCTGCGCTCGAGAAACAGATAGAGCAATAGGAAGAAACGCTTGGCGATGTCCTTGTGGGATTGGGTCATGGAACCCGATACATCCATGACGCAAAACATCACGGCCTTGTTCGACGGCTGTGGCTGATTGACCAAGTGGTTGTAACGCAAATCGTAGGTATCGATAAACGGTACCGCCTCCAGGCGGTGCTCGAGGCGTGCAATCTCCGCCTTGAGTTCCGCCACGCGAGAAGGATTTCGCAATACCGGGTCTTTACGCTCCTCGGCCTCCAAAGCCTCCTGCGCCTCGCGCAGTGCGCGACGAATGGGCGCGCGCATGGCGATGCGTCGCGCCTGGGCCTCACGCATCGACCGCACGATATTGATGCGCGCCGGCACGCCGTCGCGCGAGATCCCTGCCCGTACCGGCTTGACTTCTTCGAGGTCGACCAGTTGCTTGCGTTCGAGGTGGGGCAGTTCGAGTCCGTCGAAAACGAAATCCAGAAACTCTTCTCGCGACAGCGTGAAGGCAAATTCATCCATGCCTTCCCCCTGGTTGGAGGCGCTGCCTTCGCCTCCACCCTCACCGCCGCCGCCACCAGGGCGCCGCAACCGATCCCCCTCGACGAACTCCTTGTTTCCTGGGCTGACGATGGTGCGCTGCCCCCCGGGGCCATGCTGAAATACCGGCTCGGAAATGTCCCGTGCCGGAATCGAAACCTTCTCACCGCGCTCCATGTCGGTAATCGAGCGCCGATTGACCGCCTCCTCCACGGAGCGCTTGATGTGGGTGCGATAACGCTGCAGGAAACGTTGACGGTTGACCGCACTCTTGTGCCGGGCATTGGCCCGGCGGTCAATGAAGTAGCTCATGTTGACCTCCGCTGCGCGTTACCTACCAAGACCTCCTGGAGCTGCCGGACGACAACTCCCGAAGCGACACGATCCTCGTATTGCAAATGCCGCGGTCGCGAAACGCGCTCAATTCATGACGGCGCCCAGTCTGGGCTTCGCCTTATTGCGATTTACGTACACGCAGGTACCACTCCGAGAGCAGCCGGACCTGTTTTTCGGTGTAGCCGCGGTCGACCATCCGCGCCACGAAATCTTCATGTTTGCGCTGATCGGCGGTGGAGGCCTTGGCATTGAAGGAGATAACCGGCAGCAGTTCCTCGGTATTGGCGAACATCTTCTTCTCGATCACACCGCGCAGTTTCTCGTAGGACTGCCAGCTGGGATTCATGCCATTGTTTTGAGCTCTGGCACGTAGCACGAAGTTGACCACTTCGTGACGAAAATCCTTGGGATTGGAAATGCCGGCCGGCTTTTCGATCTTTTCCAGCTCCTCGTTGAGAGACTGGCGATTGAACAGCTCGCCGGTTTCCGGGTCGCGATACTCCTGATCCTGAATCCAGAAGTCAGCGTAAGTCACATAGCGGTCGAAAATATTCTGGCCATATTCGGAATAGGATTCGAGATAGGCGGTCTGGATCTCCTTGCCGATGAAATCCACGTAGCGCGGCGCCAGGTACTCCTTGATGTAGCGCAGATAACGCTCGTGAGTTTCCTTGGGCAATTGCTCCTGCTCGAGGCGCTGTTCGAGGACGTAAAGCAGATGCACCGGATTGGCGGCGATCTCATGGGTATCGAAGTTGAAGACCTTGGAAAGGATCTTGAAGGCGAAACGCGTCGACAGGCCATCCATCCCCTCGTCCACGCCCGCCCCGTCGCGGTACTCCTGGATCGACTTGGCCTTGGGGTCGGTATCCTTGAGGTTCTCACCGTCATATACGCGCATCTTTGAGTAGACGCTGGAGTTCTCCGGCTCCTTGAGACGCGAAAGCACCGTGAACTTGGCCAGCATGCGCAGGGTGTCGGGGGCACAAGGCGCCTGATCGAGCGAGGAATGCTCGAGCAGCTTCTGATAAATCTTGATCTCTTCGGAGACTCTCAGGCAGTACGGTACCTTGACGATATATACACGGTCGAGAAACGCCTCGTTGTTGCGATTGTTGCGGAACTGATGCCACTCGGACTCATTGGAGTGGGCCAGCACGATGCCATCGAAAGGAATGGCCCCCATGCCCTCGGTAGGGTTGTAGTTGCCTTCCTGCGTTGCGGTCAGTAGAGGATGCAGCACCTTGATCGGCGCCTTGAACATCTCGACGAACTCCATCAACCCCTGGTTAGCCTTGCACAACCCGCCAGAGAAGCTATAGGCATCGGGATCGTCCTGGGAATAGAGTTCCAATTGACGGATGTCGACCTTGCCCACCAGCGAGGAGATGTCCTGATTGTTTTCATCGCCCGGCTCGGTCTTGGAGATGGCAATCTGATTAAGCCGGGAGGGATACAGGCGCACTACACGAAACTTGGAGATATCGCCGCCATACTCCTTGAGTCGCTTGGCGGCCCAGGGCGACATCACCGCACGCAGATAGCGCTGGGGAATGTGGTACTCCTTTTCGAGCTGCTCGCCATCCTCCTCGGGAGAGAACAGGCCCAGCGGCGACTCGAACATCGGCGAGCCCTTGATGGCATAGAAAGGCACCCGCTCCATGAGCAGCTTCAAACGTTCCGCCAATGAAGACTTGCCGCCCCCCACCGGCCCCAGCAGGTAGAGAATCTGCTTGCGCTCCTCCAGCCCCTGCGCGGCGTGGCGGAAATAGGCCACGATCTGCTCGATGGCCTCCTCCATGCCGTGAAATTCGGAAAATGCCGGATAGCGACGAATGACCTTGTTGGAGAAAATCCGCGACAGACGAGGATCCTTGGCCGTATCGATGACCTCCGGCTCACCGATGGCAGCCAGCATTCGTTCGGACGCCGACGCATAGGCTTTGGGGTCCTTACGACAGAGTTCCAGATATTCCTGAAGACTCATCTCTTCCTGCTGAACCTGTTCATAGCGGTTCTGCACATGTTCGAAGATGCTCATGGAAAGCCTCCTTATCGCGACCACCAGTCGCTGACTAACGTCCGGATTCCGGCTGGTTATGTATCAGAGTAGACGGATGAAGGAAGACTGGCGTAGATGGGCATGGCATTTAAGATTCAACGCAGTGCGTCCCCTCCATGAGTCAGAACGCATCGCGCCGCGATTGTTTCGTTGAAACCCGCCAGGATGTTTCATGCTTTCGTATTGCCACACCGCTGGCGAGCATCACGCTTTCGTACAATGTCAGCTATTCACGAAAGCCGACGCCAGCGACGCGGGAGGAAGGGACGCAAGGAAAGCGCAGGGGTGATGAGGCGGCCAGTCACATGCTGGCCAACGCCTCCCGGATATCCTCCAGCAGCGCATCAAGCAGCTCACGCGTGGTATTCCAGGCACAGACGAAACGTGCGCCGCCCGCACCGATAAAGGTATAGAACGCCCAGCCACGCTGACGAAGAGCCTCGAGCACTTCCACCGGCAGGCTAACGAACACGCTGTTGGCCTGAGCGGGAAACATCAGCTTGGCGCCAGGCAGCGTGGCGAGCCCTTCGGCAAGATAGCGGGCCATGGCGTTGGCATGCGCGGCGTTGGTGAGCCAGGCACCGGTTTCGAGCAACCCCAGCCAGGGTGCGGCAATAAACCGCATCTTCGACGCTAGTTGGCCAGCCTGCTTGCAGCGGTAGGCAAAGTCCTCGGCCAGCTCGCGGTTGAAGAAGATGATCGCCTCGCCCACCGGCAAGCCATTCTTGGTTCCCGAAAAGCACAAGGCATCGACGCCGACCTGCCAGGTCAGCTCGGCCGGCGAGGCGTTGAGAGCCGCGCAGGCATTGGCGAAGCGCGCTCCGTCCATATGCACATGCAAGTCATACTTGTCGGCGGTGGCCCGGATGGCCAACAGCTCTTCGCGTGAATAGACGGTGCCCACTTCGGTCGCCTGGGTAATCGAGACCACCCGGGGCTTGGGATAATGAATGTCGCTACGCCGCGTGACCAGACGCTCGATGCCCTCGGGGGTCAACTTGCCGTCTTCTCCCGAGCAGGTCAGCAGCTTCGCTCCATTGGAAAAGAATTCCGGCCCGCCGCACTCATCGGTTTCGATATGCGCCAGTTCATGGCAGATCACGCTGTGATAGCTCTGGCCCATGGCCGCCAGGGTCAGCGAGTTGGCTGCCGTACCGTTGAAAACGAAGAACACTTCGCAGTCACAATCGAATAGCTCACGGAAACGATCCGCCGCCTTATGAGTCCAGGCATCGTTGCCATACGCCATGTCGTCGCAAGCGTTTGCCTTGAGCAGATAATCGAGCGCCTCGGGACAGATGCCCGAGGTGTTATCGCTGGCCAAGAAGCGGGGAGTACGGTCGAAGGCCATGCTTGGATCCTTGTATGAATGCCGGAAACGGAAGGAGCCACCATGCCGACACCCCAACGGCGGCTATCATTTCCGGTCAGGCAAGGCATGGCGCATGCATTTAGCCTAACACTAGCGCAGCCTAACGGCATCCTGCCCCGATTGAACCAGAGCGCATACTGCGCCTACAGGTCGGCAGCGACTCGAGTGCCCTGACTAATCGCCCGCTTGGCATCCAATTCCGCCGCTTCGTAGGCACCACCGATCACCTGCACATCGATGCCTGCGGATTTCAGCGGCTCGACCAGATCGACCACCGATTCCTGCCCGGCACAGACCACGACGCTGTCCACGCACAGCACGCGCGCCTCGCCGTCGACACTCAGATGCAGCCCGTCGTCATCGATCTTCAGATATTCGCAGCCCACCAGAGTTGTCACGCCACGCTGCTTGAGCGAGGCTCGGTGGACCCAACCGGTGGTCTTGCCCAATCCCTTACCGGGTTTCGACGACTTGCGCTGCAGCAGCGTTACCTCGCGCGGCGTCTCAGGTCGCTGCGGGGGTTTCATTCCGCCGCGCTCGCTGACGGACAGATCCACCCCCCATTCATCGCACCAGGCATGGGCATCCAGGGTGGGATGCCCGGCATGGGTAAGCAACTCCGCCACATCGAAACCGATGCCCCCCGCACCGACGATTGCCACCCGCCGACCGACCCGCTCGGGATGCATGATTGCCAGGGGATAGGCGATCACCTTGGGATGGTCGCTGCCGGGTAGCGAGAGCTCGCGCGGTCTGACACCGCTGGCCAGCACCACGCTGTCAAAGCCTTTCAGCAACTGAACGTCGGCATCGCTATCAAGGCGCAACTCGACGCCTGTCTTGTCGAGCATGACCTTGTAGTAACGCACCGTCTCATCGAACTCCTCCTTGCCGGGAATACGCCGGGCGAAGTTGAACTGACCGCCGATTTCAGCCTGGCGTTCGAAAAGCGTGACCCGATGTCCACGCTGAGCGGCAGTGACCGCGCATGCCAGTCCTGCCGGCCCTGCCCCCACTACCGCAACACGCCGCGGCGCTGCGGTCGGGGCAACCACCAGCTCGGTTTCATGGCAAGCAAGCGGATTGACCAGACAGGAGGTCAGCTTGCCCTGAAAGGTATGATCCAGGCAGGCCTGGTTGCAGGCGATGCAGGTATTGATTTCCTCGCTGCGTCCTTGGGCCGCTTTATAGACCCATTGAGGGTCGGCAAGGAAGGGACGCGCCATCGACACCATATCGGCGTGCCCTTCTGCCAGCACCCTTTCCGCCACCTCGGGCATGTTGATGCGGTTGGTGGTGATCAGTGGCACGTCGAGCTCCGCCTTCAGGCGTCGCGTGACGTCGGTGAACACCGCGCGGGGTACGCTGGTCACGATGGTAGGGATGCGCGCCTCGTGCCAACCGATTCCGGTGTTGATCAGATCGGCTCCGGCCGCCTCAATGGCCTTGCCCAGGGACACGACCTCCTCCCAACTGCTGCCGTCCTCGACCAAGTCGATCATCGACAAACGAAAGATGACCAGAAAATCGGTGCCCAGCGCCTGTCGCACGCGGCTGACGATCTCCACCGCAAAGCGCATGCGGCGCGAGAAATCACCGCCCCACTCATCGTCACGATGGTTGGTACGCGGGCAGATGAACTGGTTGATCAGATAGCCCTCCGAGCCCATGATCTCGACACCGTCGTAACCCGCCTCCCGAGCCAGCCGGGCACAGTTCACGTAGTCCTCGATCTGCTGCTCGACTTCATGTGTCGACAACGCACGCGGCATGAAAGGATTGATGGGGGCCTGAAGCGCAGTCGGCGCCACCAGATCAGGAGAGTAGGCGTAGCGGCCGGCATGGAGTATCTGCATGCAGATCCGGCCCCCCTCGGCATGCACGGCCGCGGTGACTTGCCGATGCAGTCGACTCTCTTCGAGCGTAGTCAGCTTGGCGGCGCTCTGAAACACTGCGCCTTCGGGGTTCGGCGCAATCCCGCCGGTCACGATCAGTCCCACCCCTGACTTTGCTCGTTCGCCATAAAAGGCCGCCAACCTGGCGAACCCATTAGGAGCCTCTTCGAGATTGGTATGCATCGAGCCCATGAGGACACGATTCTTGAGCGTCAGGGAACCGAGCTCGAGCGGTCGGAACAAGTGCGGATAATGGGTCACGGTCAGGGCCTCGCTTGGACGCGATTCAAACAACTGTATGACATTGTAGCGAAGGGCAGCCAATACACAATCTCGACCAAGGGCGCAGCTGGACGGGAATGAGCGGAAAGACGGGACAAAACCAGTGGGAAGAAGCGCTCGAATGCAGCGCTCAGGCGGGGGGCCTAAAACGACAAAACCCCGAGATATCGTATCTCGAGGTTAATATCCGTTAACTGAAATGGCGGAGCGGACGGGACTCGAACCCGCGACCTCCGGCGTGACAGGCCGGCATTCTAACCGACTGAACTACCGCTCCGCATGGTGGGTGGTACTGGGCTCGAACCAGTGACCCCCAGCTTGTAAGGCTGGTGCTCTTCCAACTGAGCTAACCACCCACATCAGTCATACTTCAACGGCAAATTCAATCATCAAGTGCCGTTCTGCAGGATAATGGCGGAGCGGACGGGACTCGAACCCGCGACCTCCGGCGTGACAGGCCGGCATTCTAACCGACTGAACTACCGCTCCATCAATAACGCCTTGGCTGCATGTACAACCGTGACGCTTTCCTGCTGCTTTCATGAAAATGGCGGAGCGGACGGGACTCGAACCCGCGACCTCCGGCGTGACAGGCCGGCATTCTAACCGACTGAACTACCGCTCCGCATATTCACTACGTGTTTCCAGGCCATGCGATTCGGTTGCTCGAATGCGACATGGTGGGTGGTACTGGGCTCGAACCAGTGACCCCCAGCTTGTAAGGCTGGTGCTCTTCCAACTGAGCTAACCACCCCTGGTCACGTGGCGCTGCATTCTACAGAGCTTCGAATGAAAGTCAACAGCTTTTCTTGGCTGCATTTCTTATCGCTTTCATCGACTTGCACGCATCCAAGCCGCCACGCCGACTGCCGCCTCCTTGATCAGAGCCTCCTGGGTGAGGCCGGCACTTTTGCGCGGTTTCCAATCATGATCACCGTCTTCAAGAAAGTGAACCGTTACGCTGCGGGGCAAATCATACCCAGCCACCTCTTGGCGGTTGCCGAATGGATCTCGCGTTCCCTGCATTACCAGCGTCGGACACTGCAGCAAAGGCCAATGCGACAGGCGCGTGGCATCGGGCTTGCCCGGCGGATGAAAAGGATAACCGCACAAGACCAGGCCCTGCGCTCCATCGCGTGCCGCCAAGAGACTGGCGGCACGTCCACCCATCGATTTCCCACCCATGTACACGTCGGGAAAAGCCGGATGCATCACTATGTCGCGCCATTGAGCCGTTTCTTCAACCAGGCGGTCGATTTTAGGCGGCGGAAAGCGTCGAGACTCCCGCTGCATTCGCTGCATGTAGCGAAATTCGAAGGCCAGCGTCTGCACTCCCTCCTGCGCCAACGACTCGCAAAAGTTCTGCATGAAAGCCGAGTGCTGCCCAGCCCCGGCCCCGTGTGCCATCAGTAAGCGGCCGGCATGCGCTCCACCACGTATTTCCAGCGTTCCCATGTTCTCGACATGCAGACGACGATGGCCATCACCTGCAAAAAATTCGCCTAACTGATCAGGACTGATTTTTGGGTATTCATCGCCATGAAACATTGTGGTTGACTTCCATCCTTTAGTTGGAACAGCCCAGGTTTGCTTATTCAGGTTACCCCTTGGCTGCGCTAGTATTCGAGGCCTGCATTTTGACCTGCGTCATCATGCGAGCGGTAGGCTTAAGGCACACTGCCGCCTGGGACTTCCCCCAACACCGCGTTCGATGGGAACCTAAGATGAGTACAGCATTTGAACACCCGACCTACAATTACAAGGTAGTTCGGCAGTTCGCGATCATGACTGTGGTATGGGGCATCGTGGGCATGGGCCTGGGTGTGTTCATTGCCGCACAGCTAGTCTGGCCGGAACTGAACTTTGGCTTGCCCTGGACAAGCTTTGGGCGCCTGCGTCCGCTGCACACCAATGCCGTGATCTTCGCTTTCGGAGGCTCGGCCCTGATCGGCACGTCGCTGTATGTCGTACAGCGCACCTGCCAGACGCGGCTATGCTCCGACAAACTGGCCGCGTTCGTCTTCTGGGGCTGGCAAACGGTGATCGTTCTGGCGGCCATCACGCTGCCCCTGGGGTTCACCACCTCCAAGGAATATGCCGAGCTGGAATGGCCGATCGATATCCTGATCGCTGTAGTCTGGATCGTTTACGCCATTGTCTTCCTGGGAACCATAAAACAACGCAAGACCTCGCATATCTATGTGGCCAACTGGTTCTATGCGGCGTTCATTCTGACCATCGCGGTGTTGCACATCGTCAATTCGGCAGAGGTGCCGGTCAGCGCCCTCAAGTCCTACTCGGCCTATGCCGGCGCCATCGACGCCATGGCGCAGTGGTGGTATGGCCACAACGCCGTTGGCTTCCTGTTGACCGCCGGTTTTCTGGGCATGATGTACTACTTCGTGCCCAAGCAGGCCGAGCGTCCGATCTACTCTTATCGTCTATCCATCGTCCACTTCTGGGCATTGATCACGACTTACATGTGGGCGGGGGCGCACCACCTGCACTACACCGCACTGCCCGACTGGGCCCAGTCCCTTGGCATGATCATGTCGATCATTCTACTGGCTCCGAGCTGGGGCGGCATGATCAACGGCATGATGACGCTGTCCGGCGCCTGGCATAAGCTGCGCACCGATCCGACCCTGCGCTTTCTGGTCGTGGCCCTGTCCTTCTACGGCATGTCGACCTTCGAAGGCCCGATGATGGCGATCAAGACCGTCAATGCTCTGTCGCACTACACCGACTGGACCATCGGCCACGTGCATGCCGGTGCGCTGGGCTGGGTGGCCATGATCACTATCGGCTCCATGTACCACCTGATACCACGCTTGTTCGGCCGCACCGAGATGCATTCCATCCGGCTGATCGCCGTGCACTTCTGGCTGGCGACCATCGGCACCGTGCTCTACATCTCCGCCATGTGGGTCAATGGCATCCTGCAAGGCCTGATGTGGCGCGCAGTGAACGCCGACGGCACGCTGATGTACACCTTCATCGAAGCGCTTGAAGCCAGCCATCCGGGATACATCGTGCGCTGGCTCGGCGGCTGCTTCTTCCTGTTAGGCATGTTGCTGATGGCGCTCAATGTCTACATGACCGTGAAGCGCGGCGAAGAAGCTTACAAGCCGGTCCCGCAGACCGCCTGATCACCAGGGAACCTGACTCCGATGAGACACGAGATTGTCGAGAAGAACGTAGGCCTGCTTGCCGTGCTGATTCTGGTTGTGATCAGTTTCGGAGGGTTGGCCGAGATCGTGCCGCTGTTCTTCCAGAAAGAAACCACACAGCCAGTCGAGGGATTGCGTCCTCTGACGGCACTGGAGCTCGAAGGGCGCGATATCTATATCCGTGAGGGCTGTGTGGGCTGCCATTCACAAATGATTCGTCCCTTCCGCTCCGAAACCGAACGATATGGTCACTACAGCGTGGCCGGGGAATCCGTCTACAACCACCCCTTCCTGTGGGGCTCCAAGCGCACCGGACCGGACCTGGCACGTGTCGGTGGACGCTACAGCGATGACTGGCACCGCGCACACCTATACAACCCGCGTGACGTCGTTCCCGAGTCCAAGATGCCCAACTACCCTTGGCTGTTCGAGAACACGCTGGATGGACAGGACACTCCGGACAAGATGCGTGCGCTGAAAAGCCTGGGCGTTCCTTACACCGAGGAAGACATCGCCGGCGCGACCCGTGCCGTGCGCGGCCAGCAAGAAATCACCGCCGTCGTCGCCTATCTCCAGCAGTTGGGTACCGTGCTCAAGGACACCCGCTAAGCCATGGATATCGGAACCTTTCGAGGTATTACGACCCTGCTGATCCTGATCGCCTTTCTCGGGGTAGTGTGGTGGGCCTACTCGAAGCGTCGCAAGAAGGACTTCGACGAAGCGAGCCAATTGCCGTTCGCCGATGAAGATCTGCCTGACCATGAGAGTGATGCTGCGGATTCGAAAAACAGCACTATTTCCCGACCTGACAGGGGAGACAAGAACACATGAGTAACCTTTGGGGTGATTCCCTCTCCAGCTTCTGGAGCACCTGGATCATTGTCATCACTCTGGGCACGATCGTCTTCTGCTGGTGGGTGCTGTTCGCCAACCGCAAGACCAGCAAGCAGCCCAACGCGCATGGTGAAGTCGAAACTACCGGGCACAGCGCCGATGGCATCGACGAATACGACAATCCATTGCCGCGCTGGTGGTTCCTGCTGTTCATCGGCACTATCGTGTTTGCCGTGGGCTATCTGTTGCTGTTCCCGGGACTGGGCAACTATAAGGGATTGCTGGGCTGGACACAGGAGAAGCAGTGGCAGGGAGAGATCAACTATGCGCAGGAGCAGTACGCGCCGATCTTTGCTAAGTATGATGAGGTCCCGATTCCCGAGCTGGCTCAAAACGGCGAGGCCATGCGGGTCGCCGAACGCATCTACCTCAACAATTGTGCGGTGTGCCACGGCTCCAACGCCCAGGGCGGCTACGGCTTCCCCGATCATACCGACAATGACTGGCTGTACGGTGGCACACCAGAAGCCATCACGGTCAGCATCGCCGAGGGGCGTAATGGTCTGATGCCCTCCTGGCAGCAGTTGGGCGAAGAAAATCTACGCAACGTGGCCAACTATGTACTGAGCCTTTCCGGTGAAGATCACGATGCAGAACGAGCCAGCCAGGGCGAAGCGATCTTCACCTCGGCCTGCGTGGCCTGTCATGGCGCCGACGCCAAGGGTAACCCCAATATCGGTTCCGCCGACCTGACCGACACCGTTTGGCTCTATCGCCGTCCCGACCAGAGCACGATGGATTCGGTCATGGAAACCCTGCGCAATGGTCGTAACGGACACATGCCGGCCCAGGCCTCCTATATCGGCGAAGACAAGGTTCATCTGGTCTCGGCCTACGTTTACAGCCTGTCCAACTAATGAGGTTCGGGTGCGGCCTGGCGTCGCACCTTTCTCTTCTGTACCGCTATCGCAGATATAATATGTTTCGGCTTCCGGCCTTGCTTCATGGATTTTCCCACCAGGACGTGGCACCCAGTTTAGTTTCAGCATTGCAGCGCTTATTTACCCGGCAACTACCTCTCCGGCGTTATATCTCGGCCCCTCTTGATGAGGATCGCAACCCTGACCAGGCATAACTTGCGGCTTTTGACCGACCTGTCTTGCCGAGAGAGCTTCATCATCCGGGGCCCGGCAAAGATATCCGGGTAAATGACATTATTGGTGGCCCAACGATGAACAAGATTCCGCTTCGGGACGTGACCCCGAACTCCGCCGTAGGCACCCACGATCCCGCTCAGACGACGCAAGCGATGTATGCCCAGCGCCGTCACCTCTATGTGCGCCAGATTCAAGGTTTCTTTCAACACATTCGCCGCTACGCCAACTGGGCGTTGATGGCGCTGTACTTCGGCGTTGTCTGGCTGCAGTGGGATGACCGCCAGGCCGTGTGGTTCGACCTGCCCTCGCGACAGTTTCACTTCTTCGGCGCCACTTTTTATCCACAGGACTTCATGCTGTTGACGTGGCTGCTGATCATCTGCGCTTTCGGCCTATTCCTGATCACGGTATTTGCCGGCCGTGTATGGTGCGGTTACACCTGCCCGCAAAGCGTCTGGACATGGCTGTATATCTGGGCCGAACACGTCACCGAAGGCTCGCGCAACAAGCGCATGAAGCTCGACAAACAGCCCATGACCGCCGACAAGGCAATGCGCAAGAGTGCCAAGCATGCGCTGTGGCTGAGCATTGCTTTCCTCACCGGTCTGACCTTCGTTGGCTACTTCACTCCGATACGCGATCTGGTCGTCGACTTCTTTACACTGAGCGTGAGTGGCTGGGCGCTGTTCTGGGTGGGTTTCTTCACCGTGTTCACCTATCTCAACGCGGGTTGGCTACGTGAGCAGGTGTGTATCTACATGTGCCCCTACGCCCGCTTCCAGGCGGTAATGTTCGACAAGGACACCCTGATCGTGTCCTACGATGAAGCGCGCGGTGAGGCGCGCGGTGCGCGCAAAAGGAATGCCGACCCACGTGCCCAGGGGCTGGGGGACTGCATCGACTGCGGCCTCTGCGTTCAAGTCTGCCCCACCGGTATCGATATCCGCGACGGCCTGCAGTACGAATGCATTACCTGTGCCGCCTGCGTCGATGCCTGCGACAGTGTCATGGACAAGATGAACTATCCGCGCGGCCTGATCCGCTACACGACGGAGCATGCCCTGCATGGCGGCAAGACGCATATCCTGCGTCCACGCCTGATCGCCTACCTGGTCGCCTTGATCGCCATGATCGGGGTGTTTGTCTATACCGTCAGTGACCGTATGCCACTCGATGTCGATGTCGACCGTGACCGTAACCAGCTCTTCAGCGTGACACAAGGTGGCGCTATCACCAACGCTTATACCTTGAGCATCCGCAATCTGGACAACCAGCCTCACCAATACCGGATCTCGGCCCAAGGCATCGAAGGTCTGCATCTGACCGGCAATGACACGCTCACCGTCGCGGCCAGTTCCAGCCGTACCCTACCGATCCAGCTCGCCGCTCCGACGGATTCCATTACGGCCCCCAGCGAGGCCATCACGATCCGCGTCGCGGCTCAAGACGACTCGGCCATCACTCTGACCAAGGAAGCTCGCTTCCTGGGGCAGACTCGGAGATGAACATGACGCCTCCACGTCCTTGGTACAAAGAATTCTGGCCCTGGTTTCTGCTCGCGATTCTGGCGGCGTCCGTCGCCATGGGCACCACCTTTCTGGTGCTGTCGATTACCAGCTTCGATGGAATGGTCGAGGACAACTACTACAAGAAAGGCCTGGCCATCAATGAAATCCTCGATCAAGAGCAGCATGCCGCCGAGCTGAACATGGCCGCGGCTCTGAACATCGACGACCTTACCGGCGACATCACCGTCGAGTTGCAGGGCGACTCGCGCCCCGAGCAACTGCAGCTGAATCTGATATTCCCGGCACAGGGCAGACAGGATCAGAGCATTCTGCTGCAGCGCGTACGCGACGGACACTACGTGGGCCAGATTCCCCGGCAGTTGGAGTACCGCTGGTATGTACAATTGCAGCCGGTGGCGCAGGATGGCCCTCCCGAATGGCGGTTGAACGGTGAGGCTCACTTTCCCCTGGAGACGGCGATGCACCTGAGGGCAGCGGGTATCGACACGTAATGGTTCAGGACGCACTCAAGACCGCCGCCGATGCCAGCGAGACGGGGAAGGCCTGTTATCACTGCGGCGCACCGGTAGCTGCCGGTGCGGCTTGGTACATTCAACTGGACGAGCAGCGCTACCCGCTGTGCTGTCCGGGTTGCGAAGCGGTCGCCCACGCCATCGTCGATGGCGGCCTGGAGAGCTATTACCGCTTTCGTACCGAGTTGCCGGAGCGTCCCGATGACCGTCAGGCCGCGAAGGCCGAAACCTGGGCCGTTTTCGACGATCCCAGCCTGCAGCGGGAATTCGTTCATGCCGAAGATGAGACAGGCCGAGTCAATGCCACACTGGCGGTCGATGGCATTACCTGCGCCGCCTGCGCCTGGCTGATCGAACATCGTCTCAATGCACTCGACGGTATCCACTCCAGTGCCGTCAACTTGAGCCATCACCGTGTCCGGGTCGCCTGGGACCCGCAGCGCCTGAAATTTTCACGTATCCTCGCCGAGCTATCCGCCATCGGCTATCCCTCGCAACCCTACGAGCCCGACCTCGCCCAGCAGAAGCTGCAACGCGAGGAGCGTCAGGCCGTGCGCCGCCTGATCGTCGCCGCCATCGGCATGATGCAGGTGATGATGTTCTCGATTCCGCTATATGTCTCCGCACCGGAGGACATCAGCGAAAACTTCACCTTGCTGTTCCACTGGCTGTCGTTCGCTCTGACGACGCCGGTGGTACTGTTTTCCGCGGTACCTTTCTTCAAGAATGCCCTGCGCGACGTTCGCACCCGTCAGTTGGGCATGGACGTGCCGGTGTCCATCGCCATCCTCGGCGCTTACGTCGCCAGTACCTATGCGGTGCTGATCGGCGCAGACGATGTCTATTTCGACTCGGTGGCCATGTTCACCTTCTTCCTGCTGTTCGGCCGCTACATTGAAATGCGCGCGCGGCGGCGCAACGGCCACATCGGCAATGCCCTGTCGAGCCTGCTGCCCTCCAGTGCGGTACGTCTCGATGAGCAGGACCACGAACAGATCCTGCCGGCCAGCGCGCTCGTCGTCGGCGATCGTGTCCTGGTGCGCCCGGGGCAGAGCGTACCGGCGGACGGCGTCGTCGAATCCGGCCGCTCGAGCCTCGACGAGTCGATGCTGACCGGCGAATACCTGCCCGTGGTCCGTCAGGTCGGCGATAGCGTCACCGGCAGCAGCCTCAACGTCGAAAGTCCGCTGGTGGTGCGCGTCACGCATACCGGACGCGATGCCCGCGTTTCCGGCATTCTCGATCTCACCGACCGGGCCTTCGCCAGCCGGCCCAAGATCGCCGAGATGGCATCACGCATGGCGCACCACTTCGTGCTGCGGCTGCTAATCGTCACGCTCGGCGTGGCCATCGCCTGGGCCTTCATCGATCCTTCCCGCGTGCTGTGGGTCACCTTGTCGGTGCTGGTCGTCACCTGCCCCTGCGCCCTGGCTCTGGCCACGCCAACCGCGCTGACCGCCAGCCACGGCCAACTGCGTCGGCGGGGAGTATTGGTCACCCGTGCCCATGCGATCGAAACGCTGACCCAAGCGACCCGCGTCATCTTCGACAAGACCGGGACCCTGACGACCGGACGCATGAGGCTGCGCAACAGTCGTGTGGTTTCGCCCGTGCTGACAACGTCGCAATGCCGCGCATTGGCCGCCGCCCTCGAGGCACACTCGGAACATCCCATCGCGCGGGCATTTCGTGAATACCGTCTCTCCGAGGTCCGCGCGCATCAAGTGACCAGCATTCCCGGCCAAGGACTCGAAGGGGAGATCGACGGCGCACGCTACCGGCTCGGGCGCCCCGACTTCGCCGTTTCCAGTTCACCGCCTACCGCGCCGGTTGCCGGACAGTGGTTGCTGCTCGCCCGCGACAATGTTCCGCTGGCCTGGTTCGAGCTTGCCGACACCGTCCGCGAGGATGCCCGCGTCACGGTCAGCGCCCTACAGGCCGCCGGGCTCAAGGTGGAATTGCTTTCCGGCGA
The DNA here is from genome assembly GCF_054602495.1 of Halomonas sp. WWR20. Taxonomy (NCBI): domain Bacteria; kingdom Pseudomonadati; phylum Pseudomonadota; class Gammaproteobacteria; order Oceanospirillales; family Halomonadaceae; genus Halomonas; species Halomonas sp. WWR20. The sequence goes on along the minus strand of NZ_JBTRHR010000005.1, from coordinate 298,163 downwards.
CAGTTCCAGCGCCGTGGCCACCCTGGCCGATGACCTGGCGGTGGACGAGTGGACTGCCGGAGCCAGTCCCGAAGACAAACTGGCCCGGATCAGGGCGCTACAAGCGGCGAACGAGATCGTTATTATGGTCGGGGATGGTATCAATGACGTTCCGGTCCTCGCCGGTGCCGACGTTTCGATCGCCATGAACGGTGCCACCGACCTGGCGCGCACCAGTGCCGATGCCGTGTTGATGAGCCCTCGTCTGTGGCGTATCGTCGAGGCCATCATCCTGGCCCGCATGACACGGCGCCTGATCCGGCAGAACCTGGTCTGGGCATTGATCTACAATCTTTGTGCCCTGCCCCTGGCGGCCATCGGCTGGGTACCGCCCTGGGCGGCGGCGCTGGGAATGTCCATCAGTTCGTTGATCGTGATCGGCAATGCCCTGCGCCTCAATCGCGTACGGATGCCCTCGCCAGAGGCGTCTTCCCTGGAGCCGGCTTCATGAATATTCTCTTCCTGCTGATCCCCCTGTCTTTGGTACTGCTCGGCTTTGCTGTCTGGGCCTTTTTCTGGGCAGTGAAGTCGGGACAGTTCGATGATCTGGAAGGCCCGGCGCATCGCATCCTGTTCGACGAGGATGAAAACGACCTGACACCGGAACAACGTCGGCGCCGGGCGGCCCAGCGCACGACGCCTGCCGAGAAAGACGCTTCCCCGGCGTGCGCTTCGCGCGGCCGGGCGTCCCGCGATACGGACACGCATTGATGGACCCTACCGGCCTTGCGCTACCTCCGCTGGCGGCGGCCTTCGTCTTCGGCCTTTTCGGCGGGGCGCACTGCATCGGCATGTGCGGCGGTATCATGAGCGCACTGACCTTTGCCGTACCGCCCAGCATGCGCCACCCGGCACGTCTTACCGGACTGTTGCTGGGCTATAACCTGGGGCGCATCTTCAGCTATATGCTGGCCGGCACGCTGGTGGCATTGCTGGGCAGTCTGCTCGGCCATGCCATGGATACCCTCGCGCTGGCGCTACGCGTGCTGGCGGCCGTCATGCTGATTCTGATGGCACTCTACATCGCCAATTGGTGGAAAGGGCTGACGCGTATCGAGGCTCTGGGGCGGCACTTGTGGCGACGTATCGAACCGGCCGGACGCCGGCTGATGCCGGTCGTGAAAGTCCCCCAGGCCATGGCGCTGGGCGCTATCTGGGGCTGGCTACCCTGCGGGCTGGTGTATTCGATGCTCGCCTGGAGCTTGGCCGAAGCGGACCCATTGCTCGCCGCGGCCCTGATGGGCGCCTTTGGCCTGGGGACCCTGCCCGCGCTACTCGCCACCGGTGTCGCCGCACGTCAGATGGCCACGCTGATCCGACATCCCGCCACTCGTACCCTGGCGGCGAGCGTGATCATCCTGTTCGCGATGTGGCAGCTCTGGCATCTCTGGCCGGGCGGAATGTCGCATAGCATGACCAACTCCGCCATGCACGATGCCGCCGCTATTGGCACGCTTCACAAGAGTCAGCACTTACCCATGCATTGATGCAGGTCAGCCATTCGCGCCAGGCGGTGGCATAGCATGAGAAGCATTGCGCTACTCGAGATGCCCTGCCATGTCCGCCGATGCAGCACCAAGTCCCACTTTCGTCGCCCCGGTCTGGAGCGATGTCCTGACGTACCGCCATCTCACTAACGGCCCGCGCCACGAGGTTTATCCGCCGCTGGCGCTCATGGATACCCGCTTCGCGGCGCACGATCTGGAAGAGGCGCTTGCGCAGGGCCACGCCAGCGGCCGCAGCCTGTCCGTGTATGTGCATGTTCCGTTTTGCCGCAGCGCCTGCTTCCATTGCGACCGCTATCCCATCCTCGACGGATCAGCACGGCTGACCGGCCCCTACCTGGCGAGCCTTGAGCGGGAAATGGCGCTGTTTGCCAAGCATTTGCGCCCTTCGCGCACGCTCACACAACTGTACTGGAGCGGTGGTACGCCGACGTTGCTGTCCCTGGATCAGATGAGCGCACTGGTCGACCAGCTCGACTTTCACTTCGGGCTTTCCAGCCTGCCGGATCGCGACTATGCCATCGATATCGATCCCCGCGAGACCAATGTCTTCACCTTGCGCCACCTGCAAGCGCTGGGCTTCAATCGCCTGAATCTCGGCGTACAGGATCTGAACCCGCAGGTACAGCGCGCCATCAACCGTATCCAGCCACGCCAACTGGTCGAGATCCTGATCGACGAAGCCATGCGTCTGGGCTTCCGCTCGCTGAATATCGACCTGACCCACGGTCTGCCTCACCAGACCCAAGGCAGCTTCCAGGCGACACTCGAACAAGTCATCGAGCTGATGCCAGCCCGAATTTCACTGCATGATTACGCCCATCAGCCGCAACGTGTCCGCCTGCAACGGCGCATCAATGGCGCCGACTTGCCCGGTGAGGAGGAAAAACTGGCGATTCTACGCGGCGCTCACGAAAGGCTCGGCGCAGCGAACTACCAGCATCTCGGTATGGGATACTTTGTCCGCCGCGACGACTCCTTGGCCATCGCCCAGCGAGGAGCTCGCCTCAAATGGACCCTCCAGGGGTTTAGCGCGCAGGCCGAGAGCGACTTGATAGGGCTGGGGGTCGCGGCCATCAGCCAAGTCGGGAATTACTGTACCCAGAACGCAACCTCTATCGACGAGTGGCAGCGCCACCTCGATACCTCTCACCTGGCGGTCGCCAGAGGAATGCAACTGAGTCTGGATCAACAACTCCGCCGCTACGCCATCGAGCGGCTGGTGTGTGACGGGGCCTTGGATTTCACCCAACTGAGTGAAACGTTCGGCGTCGATGCCACTGAGTACTTCGCAGACATCCTGTCTCGCCTGATCCACGCCGAACGCGACGGTTTGATCGAACGCGACGCCACACATCTGCGCGTCACGCCGCTGGGACGCTTGGCCATACGTTATCTGGCATCAACCTTCGTTGAACCGTTAGCGCCTGATATGTAACGTCATTCTCGCCTAATGTTTAGAATATAAAAATACAAAAAGTTGCACGGCGAATACAGCGCTTTTTTCCACTCCGGACTTCCGTCATAATGTCCATTAGCCGCCAATTCTGGAGGACATCATGCTAAGCCCGGTCGCCACATCACGACACGCTCGTTTGAATGAGACACGCTGCCAGACGTGCAGCCTGAGCTCGTTATGCCTGCCGTTGGCGCTGGCGCTCGAGGACATGAGCCAGTTCGACGCCATCATTCAGCGTCGCGCTCCTTTGAAGAAAGGTGAAGTTCTGTTCCGCCAGGGGACCCCCTTCATGAGCGTATATGCCGTACGCTCCGGAAGTCTCAAGCAGGTCACCACCGACAGTACCGGTGAGGAACAGCTGACCAACTTCTACCTGCCCAGCGAGCTGGTCGGTCTCGATGGCATCGATGAACAGAAGTATCTAGGGAGCGTCATCGCTCTTGAAACCACCACGGTCTGCGAGATTCCCTTCGACCGTCTGGATGTGCTCTCCGAAAAGCTTCCTCAATTGCGCAATCAGCTGTACCGCAGCATGAGCAAGGAGATGCGCGATGACCGACGCATGATGCGCCTATTGTCACGCAAGACCGCCGACGAGCGTCTGGCCAACTTCTTTACCACCCTGTCGATGCGGTTCAGACGGCGCGGCTACTCCCCCTACAGCTTTCGCCTGTCGATGTCACGCGCCGATATCGGCAACTATCTGGGCTTGGCGGTAGAAACCGTCAGTCGCATTCTGAGCCGTTTTCAGCAACAAGGCCTGGTTTCCGTTCAGGGCCGCGAGGTCCACGTTCTGGACCTCGATGCGCTGTCCGCCCTCGCCGAAGGCGAAGGTTGCCACTAAACACGATTTGACCATGGCGCCAGCTTTTTAGCCGGCGTCACGCATGCAATCTTCGTCCCCTCTTTCGGTGCCGACGGCATCACCCTCCGCCCTCCCAGACATTGTTGCATTCATGACAACAGTGATATGCCCTTTCATGCGTTTATCATATTATTTCAAAGCGTATAATTAGCTTCATACAGAAAGGCGCGAATACGTTCTGCTTCAAAAGCTTTCTCGTCTTGCTGGCTATCCACATGTTTAAGGAAGCTAATCATGCGATCTACATCATTTGCAGCGCTCTCCGCCCTGGTGCTTGCCGTCACTACCAGCACCGCGATGGCAGCCGTCGCACCGCAAAGCACTTTCGTAGAAAACGATCGTCATGCCGCCATGGCGCTGGCGTTCGCGGATGTCGGTAACCCGTTGGCCCGTACCATGAGCACCCATACCAGTGCCGCGCACACTTTTGCGCCGTCACTGACGTCTCAGGAGCCACGTAACGCTATTGCGCAAGCTTTCGAGGACGTCAACGAGCCATTGCTGGATATCGGCCCGACAGCCGAATAAGGCGTAACAGGCTGCCCTTGAGAATTATTGAGGACTACTCGTCAGCAGTCTCGATAATCGTAAAAAACCCGCTTAGGCGGGTTTTTTTGGGGTGTCGAGCAGGCCCGCAAAGCAATCTTAGCCTCCATGCCCGTACATGCTTGCAAAGCCGGGAATGCTGCGCTCCCAGACCGGAGGATCACCTACCACTTCTTTTAGGCAGTCCACAAAGCGTGCCGTCTTCAGCGGCAAATATTCACGATGGGGATAAACGATATGGATGTCGGGATAATCCATCAAGGGCAGTTGAGGCAGCAACGGCAACAGATCCCCCTTGGTGATTTCCTCATTGAATACGAAGCTCGACAGCACGCCGAAACACAATCCGTGGCGCATGGTACTGTAAACGGCCAGAGGATCATTGGAGCGTAACCGGGTATACAACGGTATCCTTTCCGTGCCCCCTTGAGGATTGGTATAGCGCACGCTGTCGAGCACCAGCCCGTCGCGCGAATAGATAGCCGCAGGCAGTTGCGCCAACTCCTCAATGGTTTTCGGCATGCCAAAGCGTTCGATAAAGGCCGGGCTGGCACACATGATAGGGCGATTGCGCGCGAGAGGACGTGCGATCAGGTTGGAGTCTTCAAGCGGTAACAAGCGTATCGCAAGATCGTAACCGCCGCCGATGATATCCACGGTGCGCTCTTCAAGTTGAAGTTCAACGTGCGTTTCGGGATAGCGTTCGAGAAATATGCGTACCGCCTTGTCCACATACAAGCGCCCGAAGTGGGTAGGGCAAGACACCTTGAGAGTGCCTTTCGGAGTTCCGTGGTAGGCACTGGCGACCTCTTCGGTTTCCTCGAGCGTCGCGCGCAGCAACAGGCTGCGCTGGTAGATTTCCCGACCGACATCGGTCAGCGACAGGCTACGCGTCGAACGGTTGAACAGACGTACCTGAAGGTCCTCTTCGAGGTGGCCAATCTGGCGGGAGATGACAGAGCGATTGACGTTTCGCCGGTCCGCCGCCTTGGTAAAGCTGCCCGCTTCGACGATGTCGAGTAACAGCAGCAGGCGAGATGCCCTGTCCATCGCTTCGATCCTCTTGCGGCCCGCTGCCCGTCCTACTGCGCCCTTCTGCCAGAACCATGACGTCGGCCGATGCGACACACGGCTTGACTATGCGACCTGCAACGCTGGCTAGGCCTGACGTAGCAGGTCGAATGCCTCGATGCGGCTGTCCAGCAATGCCGCCTGCTTGGCCTCCAGTCCCTCGAAGTCGAACAGGTTACGATCGGCAAGCTGCGATGGCGCCACGTTGGTCACCGCCTTGAACATGGTTTCCAGGCGTCCGGGGTGCTTTGTCTCCCAGTCGGCGAGCATCTCCTTGACCACCTGACGCTGCAGGTTGGGCTGCGAGCCGCACAGGTTGCAGGGAATGATGGGAAATTCCATGAGCCGGGCGAACTCGGCGATATCGGCTTCGCGGCAGTAGGCGAGCGGGCGGATGACGATATTCTTGCCATCATCGGAGAGCAGCTTGGGCGGCATCGCTTTCAGAGTGCCGCCGAAGAACATGTTGAGAAACAGCGTCTCGAGAATATCCTCGCGGTGATGGCCAAGCGCCACCTTGTTGGCGCCGATCTCCTCGGCGAAACCGTACAGCGAGCCGCGCCGCAACCTTGAGCACAACGCGCAGGTGGTCTTGCCCTCGGGCGTCTTCTCCTTGACCACCGAATAGGTATCCCGCTCGAGGATATGGTAGGGCACGTCCAAACGTTCGAGGTACTCGGGCAACACATGCTCGGGAAACCCCGGCTGCTTCTGGTCGAGATTGACCGCCACCAGCTCGAAACGCACCGGGGCGTTACGCCGCAGGTTCATCAGGATCTCCAGCATGGTATAGGAGTCCTTGCCGCCCGAAAGGCAGACCATGACCTTGTCGCCGTCATGAATCATGCCGTAGTCGATGATCGCGTTGCCGACCTGACGACGCAGGCGTTTCTGGAGTTTGTCGAACTCGCGCTTGTCTTTGCCGGAGAGTGCTTGCATGGGATACAACACGGTGGGATGACTGGAAAGGCGCCTATCCTACCATCGACATGGAAGTCTGGGTACTTGAGAGGCGATGTACGCCTCCAAATGCGACCAGCGCGGCCGCATCCAGACTCCATGCCGATCACGCCTGCTTGGGTTGGCCATTGGAAGCCGACAGCCCGCCGTCAACCGGCAGGTTGACACCGTTGACGAAGCGCGCATCATGGCTGGCCAGGAAGGCGATCACATCGCCGATCTCTTCGGGCTCGGCCCCGCGGCCCATGGGGTTGCGCTCCTGAAACTTGTTCATCAGCGTTTCGTCATCCGTCATGTCCTTCGTCAACTCGCTCCAGGTCAGGCTCGGGCAGACGGCATTGACGCGCACGCCATCCGCGCCATGATCCATGGCCAGAGCCCGCGTGAAGTTGGTCACCGCGCCCTTGGCCGCATTGTAGAAGCTCATGCCCCAGTCACCCCCCGTGCCGGAGACCGACGAGACATTGACGATACAGCCCCGCTGCCTGATCAATTCGGGCATGGCTGCACGGCTGCAGTAGAAGACCCCGTCGAGATCGGTCGCCATGACTTCTCTCCAATCCTCGACACTCGCTTCGGTGATCTTGCCGGACGCCACGGTCCCGGCATTGTTGACCAGCACATCCAGGCGACCGAATCTGTCGATGACCTCCTTGAACAGCGCCTCCACATCCTCGAGCCGGGAGATATCCGTGGGGTGCACATAAGTCCGCTCGGAGAGTTGCGAGGCGATCTTGTCGAGCTTCTCCCGGGTGCGCCCCACCAGTACGACATGTGCACCTTCACTGTCGAAACGCTTGGCCGTGGCCGCACCGATGCCCGAACCGGAACCGGTAACCACGACCACCTTGTCGGTGAAACGCTGCATCTCTGACATCGTCATGAGTCACTCCGCAATGGTCGTTGGGTATGTCGCCTTCCCCAATGTAGACCATGGTGAAAGCAGCGGTTCTCAACCGGGCCGCCCGTCTGCCCGGGGGCGACTCAGCACCGGCCAGTACAGGGCGACGAACAGCGCGAAGGCTGCGACCCAACCGACCGCAGCGAGGATAAGCCCGGTGCGATAGTCGATGATCAGCAGCGCCATCAGTACCCGGCTGACGGCCGCCGCCAGGATCGCCAGATAGATGATCACGGCGAAGAGTGGGAGCTTCATGGGCCGGCCGGTATGTCCCATCGCCACCCGGGTCATCACCCCCAGGATCAGCGTGGCGATCCCGCCGATACCCAGCGCATGCTGCCAGGCAGCGGCCGGAACGGAAGCGGCAAAAGGCGCCAGCGCCAGCGCCTTGAGTCCCAGTGCCAGCACGATCCACACATAGGCCAGGTGCAGAATCCACAATAACGGCTGGGAAGCGGCCTGCCAGCCGGCCCAGCGCCACAGGCGCACGGCGTTGATACCTGCCGCCGCCAGCGCCACCAGCGCCCCGAGCACCGGCAGGCCGGCTATCAGATCGGCAGGAAACATCAACGCCGTCGTGATCAGCACGTAGCGATCGAAGCGCTCGGAACGCCGCACCGCCTCCGGCCGTCCACCATGCATGCGCAACCAGTTGGCGGTAAAGGCCGGCGTGATGCGCCCGGCAACCACCACGATCATTACCGTCAGCAGATCGAACGCCAGCATTTCCCCCAGCCGCAGCCAGGCCAGGCCGTGACCCGCCATGCCCAGATGCATGAAGCCGTTGCTCAGTGTCAGGAGGCCCAGTACCGCGACCAGGATCAGGTTGCGGCGGTTGCGGTATCGCAACAGCACGTACGCCACGTAGCCCGCCAGCACCGGCAGGAACGCCACATCCACCAGCGCCACCAGCCACATCGGCAACCAGCCGGCCGTCCACATCGCTACGCGTCCCGCCAGCCACAGCAGCACCAGCGCCGCCAATCCGCCGCCCTTCAGGGGTGCGGCTCCCGTCCAGTTGGTCATGGCGGTGAGCAGAAAGCCGGCAATGGCCGCCGGCACCAGTCCGAACAGCATCTCATGGCTATGCCAGTACAGGGGCGACATGCCCAGCGGCAGGGACCAACCGCCCAGCAGCATGCCTGTCCATGCCAGTATCACCAGCGCCCCGTAAAGTCCCGTCAACAGGAAGAACGGTCGAAAGGCATAAGCGAGCAGTACCGATGCTCTATGGGAATGACGCATCATGAAGCCTCCCGAGTCGCTAGCGCAGTGGGACGGGTGAAGACAAAGACTGCAATGGCCAGAAACAGCATACCGGCGAACAGAGGGATTCGTGGCCCCGATGTGGTCAGCCAGAGTCCCAGCCAACTGCTCGCCAGCAGCGCACCGGCCAGCCACTTGGCACGGCGCGGTATGGCGCGCTGCTCATACCAGGCGTGCAACACGGGGCCCAGACGGGGGTGCGTATGCAGCCAATGATCGAGTCTCGCCGACCCCCGAGGGGCCGCCCAGGCCGCGATCAGCAGAAAAGGTGTGGTGGGCAGCAGAGGCAGCACGATACCGGCAATGCCGAGACCGATACTGGAGTAAGCGAGCCCGCGATACAGCGCGCGGCGAGAAAAAATGTTCGAAGCCATGGTCACCTCCCGCAGCAATAAGATTTATTCTAATTACATCTTATTGGCAAGGCTTGACCTGGGTCAGGTGTCGTCCATGCAGGCGCCTACATTAAGAGCCTGGCGAAAGCGCTAGAACCAGAACCAGCCGTGGCTACCGGAGATCGCCCCGGCAATGGTGATCAGGCTCAGCACCAGCAGTCCCCAGTGCAGGCTCTGTATCATCGAGAAGGTCGATGCCGGGGCCCGTTTCGCCCGTTCCTTGAGCCAGCGGTGCAGGAATAGCGGCTCGATGACGAACAGCATCAGCGTAAAGATCCCCCATACCGCAATCATCGCGTGGACCCACCAGAACGCGCCCATCGCCAGACGCTGCCAGCCCAGTATGTGCAGCATGTAGAAACCGCTAATGCCGGCCAGCAGAGTGGTGATGCGTGACTGCATGGCAAAGCGCGACTCGACCTTCTCGAAAAAGGCGACACGCTCCTCCGCACTCTTCAACCGACGTACCGCGGGCAGCAATACGGTGGTCACCATCGCCACACCCCCGATCCAGAACACGATCGCCAGTACGTGAACCACGCGGGCCAGAGTGAATTCCATCTTGCCTCCGATTGTGATTTTCCGGCGTTGCCTCTCCCCGCCCAACCGCCCGGGCAGAAGGGCAAGACCTATTCTGTCTCGTGAGGATGGCGGCATCACTTGATCTGGATCAAGGCAGGCCACAAGGGCTCCGCTAATCTCCCAACTACAACATATTGTGCCAAAGAATCGAAAATCACCCATATATAGGAAAAGCATGCGTAACGCCCAGCCCCGCTCAAGCGCCCCGCCTCGTATCGACGTGCGCCGGACCATCGACGAATACCTGCACAAGGCCGACTGGCGGGTCAGCGCCAACGCCAACCAGGGCTACTCGCTGGGCGGCATGATTCTCAACGTCGCCGGCAAGGTGGTGGCCAACTACTGGCTCGACGAAGTGTATCCGACAGCGATCGGCCAGGCCCACCGCGACGGCGCACTGCATCTTCACGATCTCGACATGTTGTGCGGCTATTGCGCGGGCTGGTCGCTACGTCAACTGCTGTTCGAAGGCTTCAATGGTGTACCCGGACGCGCCGAAAGCGGTCCACCCAAACACCTGAGCAGCGCTCTGGGACAGATGGTCAATTTTCTCGGCACCCTGCAGAACGAGTGGGCCGGCGCGCAGGCCTTCAGTTCCTTCGACACTTATCTGGCGCCCTACGTACGCAAGGACAAGCTGGACTATGTCCAGATTCGCCAGGCGATGCAGGAGTTCATCTACAACCTCAACGTGCCGTCGCGCTGGGGAACCCAGACCCCCTTCACCAACCTCACCTTCGACTGGGTGTGTCCGGCGGATCTGGCCGAACAGGTACCGATAATCGCCGGTGAGGAGCAGCCCTTCACCTATGGCGAGCTGCAGGCCGAGATGGATCTGCTCAACCGCGCCTACCTGGAAGTGATGCGCGAGGGCGACGCCCGCGGACGGGTGTTCACCTTCCCGATTCCGACCTACAACATCACGCCGGAATTCGACTGGGACAGCCCCAACACCGAGCGGCTCTTCGAGCTGACCGCCAAGTACGGGCTGCCGTACTTCCAGAACTTTCTCAACTCCGATCTCGAGCCGCACATGGTGCGCTCGATGTGCTGTCGGCTGCAGCTCGATGTACGCGAGTTGTTGAAGCGCGGCAATGGATTGTTCGGCTCCGCCGAACAGACCGGCTCCTTAGGGGTGGTCACGATCAACTGCGCCCGTCTCGGTTTTCTTCACCAAGGCGACTGGCCGGGCCTCTATCGCCATCTTGACGAACTGCTGGTCCTGGCCCGCGATAGCCTGGAAATCCGCCGCACCACCATCCAGCAGTTCATGGACGCCGGCCTGTACCCCTACACCCGGCGCTATCTGGGCACGCTGCACAACCATTTCTCGACCATCGGCGTGAACGGCCTGAACGAGATGCTGCGCAACTTCAGCGACGATGCCCTGACGATCGCCATGCCCGACGGCCAGACATACGCGCTGCAACTGCTCGAACACATTCGCGAGCGGATGCGTGAGTTCCAGGCCGAAACCGACCACCTCTACAACCTCGAGGCCACGCCCGCGGAAGGCACCACCTACCGCTTCGCCAAGGAGGACGCCAGGCGCTACCCCGGCATTCTTCAGGCCGGCACGCCCGACAACCCCTACTACACCAACTCCAGCCAGTTGCCGGTAGGGCATACCGACGATCCCTTCGAGGCGCTGGCACTGCAGGACCCGCTGCAGACGCGTTACACCGGCGGCACCGTGCTGCATCTCTACATGCGCGAACGCATCTCCAGCGCCCGAGCCTGCCGACAGCTGGTCAGGACCGCCCTGACCCGTTTCCGTCTGCCATATCTCACCATCACGCCGACATTCTCCATCTGTCCGGTACATGGCTACCTGGCCGGAGAATACGAATTCTGTCCGCGCTGCGACGATGCCCTGCTGCTGCGCCAATCCACCGCAACGACCTGTTGCCAACCCTAGGCTATTGCCACAAGGAGTCTGCCATGCAATCCAACCCCACTCTCACTGGTGCCGACCTGCCCGCCGACCAGCGACAGCGCTGCGAGGTCTGGACGCGGGTGATGGGCTATCACCGCCCGGTCAGCCAGTTCAATCCGGGCAAGCAGTCCGAACATGCCGAACGACACCACTTCATCGAACGCGGCCTGCCCCGTCAATGAGACGCCTCAGGGCGCCTGTCGGCGCCCTGCCCATCGATCGGTCGGAGAAACACGTGACACACGCAACTGCCGATGTCAACCAGGCCCTTAGCCTGCCCGTCGCGGGCGTCACGCCGATGACCACACTCGACTATCCCGGTCATCTGGCTTGCGTCCTTTTCACCCAAGGCTGTCCGCTACGCTGCGGCTACTGTCACAACCCCCAGCTGATCCCCCGTAATGCGCCCCCCGCCCACACATGGCCCGAGATAGAAGCGTTTCTCGAACGCCGTCGCGGCCTGCTGGAGGCCGTGGTGTTCAGCGGCGGCGAGCCGACACTGCACCCGGCGATCATCGCAGCGGCCGAGCGGGTCAAGGCCATGGGCTACAAGATCGGCCTGCATACCGCCGGCATCTATCCTCAGCGCCTGGCCCGGCTGCTACCCCTGCTCGACTGGGTGGGGCTGGACATCAAGGCGCTGCCGGAAGACTACGATCGCGTCTGCGGGCGTCCCGGCATGGCCGTCAGCGTCGCCGCCAGCCTGACCCAACTGCAGGCATCGACGGTCGCCTGGGAGGTCCGCACTACCGTGCACCCGCTGGATTTCGATCCGGCACGCATTGCCCTGCTGCTCGAACAACTTGCCGACGCCGGTGTCGAGCACTGCGCCCTGCAGCTGGCCCGCCCCGGGCAGTGTCTGGACCCGGCCTATGCCACCCATCCCGGCTTCGCCCAGGCAACGCTGGAAAACCTGCTTGCCTGGATGCGACCACGCTTCTCGCAGCTGGAGCTGCGCACCTGATCTCGTCCGGCCCACCGTCTCTTCTCTGCTGAAACTCTTCTATCCGATGCACGCATTCATCGACATTTCGACGAAGCGATACGGTCTCCCGTCCATTGACTCGTCTTTCCTCGATGACTGCGCCCCAATGACGCCCTTGGTGACCGCAAACGCTTCGAGCGTAGGCGACGAGCAACGCCTGTCTCGGCAAAAAATTGCTCCAGATCAAAATCCAGCACTCCTTAAAGATGTATATTAAATACATATTAACCTGCTGTACTGTATCGGGGCGAGGACAGACCATGGCCACACCGGCAACCACACCCATCCGGCCTTCCGCACGCGAGGTGTACTACCGCGCCGCAGGAGGCGAAGCCGCTCTCTTCGAGCACGCCGCCCGCCACGGCCTGCCGGTCCTGATCAAGGGCCCCACGGGCTGCGGCAAGACCCGCTTCGTCCAGCACATGGCCGAACGGCTGCAGCGTCCGGTCTACACGGTGGCATGTCATGACGATCTCACTGCCGCGGACCTGGTGGGGCGGCACCTGATCGGCGCCAACGGTACCTTCTGGCAGGACGGCCCACTCACCCGGGCCGTACGCGAAGGCGCTATCTGCTATCTCGACGAGGTGATCGAGGCACGCAAGGACACCACCGTCGTGCTGCATCCCTTGGCCGACGACCGACGCATGCTGCCCATCGATGCCACCGGTGAGCTGCTCGAAGCCGCACCCGGCTTCATGCTGGTGGTCTCCTACAACCCCGGCTACCGCAACCTGCTCAAGGGCCTCAAGCCGAGTACACGTCAGCGTTTCGTGGCGCTGGCCTTCGACTACCCCGACGCTGCAGCTGAAGCCGAAATCGTCGTCCGCGAGTCCGGGCTCGACGCTCCCTGTGTCTCGCGCCTGGTCGAACTGGGTCGGGCCCTGCGCCATCTCGGCGAGAACGATCTCGAGGAAGCCGCCTCGACCCGCCTGCTGATTCACACCGCACGCTTCATCAAGGACGGTATGGAGCCGACCGAGGCCTGCGAGGCGTGTCTGGTACAGCCGTTGAGCGACGATCCGACCACCCTGAGCGCCCTGATGGATGTCGTCCGAGCCCATTTCGGATGCCGCGATTGAGCACCGAGTCAACCTGACAGCGCTCAGCCCGGAACCGAACACAAGAGACACCGAACCGAGCGCCCTACAAGAGGAAGCCGTGATGTCTGACAGATTCACCAAGGGCATGGCCCGCAACATCTACTACGGAGGCAGCGCATTCTTCATCCTGCTGTTTCTCGGCCTGACCTTCGACACGGTGACGGCCCTGCCGCAGCGCGAAAACCGTGAAGGTATCACCGAAGCGGTCGCCCATGGCAAGGAGATCTGGGAGGAGAACAACTGCATCGGCTGCCACACCCTGATGGGCGAAGGCGCCTATTTCGCTCCCGAGCTGGCCAACGTCTTCGACCGCCGTGGCATGGGTAACGAAGAAGCCTTCAAGGGCTTTTTCCAGGCCTGGATGGCGGCACAGCCTCTGCATGTACCCGGCCGCCGCCAGATGCCCCAGTTCAACCTGCCCAAGGAGGACGTCGACGACCTGGCCGAGTTCCTGATCTGGACATCGCGCATCGAAGACAACAACTGGCCGCCGAACATCGAAGGCTGAGCCCTGCGACCACGATCGGAAGAAGAGAGAACCCACATGAAATATCAGAGCCAAGCGGTGGCCAAGCCTTACTTCATCTTCGCCATCATCCTGTTCGTCGGCCAGATCCTGTTCGGGCTGATACTCGGTACGCAGTACCTTATCGGCGACTTCCTGTTCCCGGCGATCCCCTTCAACGTGGCCCGCATGGTCCACACCAACCTGCTGATCGTATGGCTGCTGTTCGGCTTCATGGGCGCGACCTACTACCTGGTGCCCGAGGAGTGTCAGCGCGAGCTGCATAGCCCGCTGCTGGCGAGGATTCTGTTCTGGGTCTTCGCCGCCGCCGGCACGCTGACCATCATCGGCTATCTCGCCGTGCCCTACGCCCGACTGGCCGAAATCACCGGCAACGACATACTGCCGACCATGGGTCGCGAATTCCTCGAACAACCCACCCTCACCAAGGTCGGCATCGTCATCGTGGCCCTGGGCTTTCTGTATAACGTCGGCCTGACCATCCTCAAGGGCCGCAAGACGGTGATCAACATGATCCTGATCACCGGCCTGATCGGGCTCGCCGTGTTCTTCCTGTTCTCCTTCTACAACCCCGCCTCGCTGACCCTGGACAAGTATTTCTGGTGGTGGGTCGTGCACCTGTGGGTGGAAGGCGTCTGGGAGTTGATCATGGGTAGCATCCTGGCCTTCGTGCTGATCAAGACCACCGGCGTCGACCGCGAGGTCATCGAGAAGTGGCTCTACGTGATCATCGCCATGGCCCTGATCAGCGGCATCATCGGCACCGGCCATCACTACTTCTTTATCGGCGCGCCGCAGTACTGGCTATGGCTGGGCTCGATCTTCTCCGCCCTGGAGCCGCTGCCCTTCTTCATGATGATGGTCTTCGCCTTCAGCATGGTGAAGCGTCGCCGCCGCAACCATCCCAACCGTGCCGCGACCACCTGGGCGCTGGGGACCTCGGTGATGGCTTTTCTGGGTGCAGGCGTGTGGGGATTTCTGCACACCCTGGCACCGGTGAACTACTACACCCACGGCAGCCAGCTGACCGCGGCTCATGGCCACCTGGCCTTCTTCGGCGCCTACGCGATGATCGTGATGACCATCATCTCCTACGCCATGCCGATCCTGCGCGGGCGCACCGGCAACGGCGAACGGGCCCAGGCCCTGGAAATCAAGTCCTGCTGGCTGATGAGCATCTCCATGCTGCTGATCACGGTGTTTCTCACCGCGGCCGGCGTGACCCAGGTCTGGCTGCAACGTCTGCCGGAGAGTGGCCAGGCCCTGCCCTTCATGGCCACTCAGGACGCCCTGCGCATCTTCTACTGGCTGCGCCTGGGGTCAGGCTGCCTGTTCGCCCTGGGCCTGGTGCTGTATCTCGTCAGCTTCTACGTCGCCGCACGCGAGACCTCCAGCCAGGACAAGCCCGATATGCCGGCTCCGCTGACTGCCACCGTCTGAGCCGGACGACGCCGCTCCCGCAGGAGCGGCGTCGCCAAGACGCGTCGCCCCCCAAGAGGACAAAACAATGGAAGAACTGGTCGGCATCCGCTGGCATCGTCTGATCACCCGGCTGGCCAACGACGAACATGCCCAGGTCACAGTCACGCTGGCCGACGAGCAGGCACGCCTGGCGATCGTCCTGCGCGCCCTGGGGGGCGATCCGGGACTGCGCGTGGCGCCGGCCACCGCACGCGAGATCAAGGCTCACCGGCACTGGCTGCAGCGCATCGCCGGCACCGGTCGCCGCCATCCCATGGCCTGGAGGGATCAGGAAAGCGTGCGGGTTCCCGAGCGCATCGCACTGTTTCCTGAGGCCTCTCTCAATCGTGACCTCTACTTGTGGCTGGTCGCCCTCGCCAGTCGCGACTGCCTTGTCACCCAGGCCGACTGGTTCGTCGATAACCAGCGCCTGGTCGGCGAGACGCTTGCCAACCTTCCCGGTTTGCAACCGCTGTACCGGCGTCTCGTCGAGGCCCTGCTGGCGCAGCGCCCCGCGCCCGCCACACTGGGCGGCGCCGAGGGTCGGCGTGAGCGCATGATTCAGGATGCCCTACGGGTGCCCGGCTGTCGCGATGGCCTGCCTGACGCCCCGGGCGAACCGCAGCCGGTACCGCTGTGGCTGTATCCGTGTCCCGATGCCGGCCCGGCCCCCACTCCGGAAGAGCGTGATCCGGGCGAGGCTTCCGGTGCACCCGGCCATCGCCTGCAGGCGGCGCATTCACGCAAACAGGCCGAATACGTCGAGGATGTCGACGGCCGTGATGGACTGCTCATCTTCCGACTGGAGAGTCTGTTTTCCTGGTCCGAGTACGTCCCGGTGGATCGCACCACCGATGATCACGAGGACAAGGATGCGGCGAAAATTGCCGAGGATCTCGATTGCATCAGCCTGGCGCGACGCGCGACGGCCCCCGCCTCGCGCCTGCGCCTCGATCTCGACCTGCCCGCTAGCGCCGAAGACGACATCCCCCTCGGCGACGGCCGCCTGCTGCCGGAGTGGGACTGGCGGCGTGGCGTCCTGCGCGAACGCCACTGCCGGGTAATCCCCATGCTCGCGCGCGACGCCGCCCCCGCCCCGCTGCCCACACGCCTGCAAGCCACGGCCGCCCAGTTGCGCAGGCGCTTCGAAGCGCTGCGCCCCGAACGCCAGTGGCGCAACCGGCAACCCCAGGGCCGCGAGGTGGACATCGCCGCCTGCATTCGCTTCCAGGCCGAACGTCGGCGTGGCCAGGCACCTGCCGACGCCCGGCTATGGCGGGACCTCGACACGCGTCATCGCGATCTGGCCTGCCTGGTGCTGGCGGATCTTTCGCTATCGACGGATGCCTGGGTGAATGACGATGGCCAGGTCATCGACGTGGTTCGCGACAGCCTGCAACTGCTGGGTGAATCCCTGGATGCCGGTCACGACCGCTTCGCCTTCTACGGCTTTTCATCGAAGCGCCGCCACCACGTGCGCTTCAACATGATCAAGAACTTCGCCGAGCCTTGGAACGACACGGTGCGCGGACGCATCCAGGCGCTGGAGCCAGGCTATTACACCCGCATGGGAGCGGCCATCCGTCAGGCCACCGAGGTACTGGTTCAACAACCTGCCGGCCAGCGGCTTCTGCTGCTGCTCACCGACGGCAAGCCCAACGATCTGGATCTCTACGAGGGCCGCTACGGCGTCGAGGACACCCGCCACGCACTGATCGAGGCGCGCCAGGCGGGGGTGGAGTCCTTCTGCGTGACCATCGACCAGGACGCCGCCGACTATCTGCCGTATCTCTTCGGCCGCCAGCGCTTCGTGCTGCTGCGCCAGCCAGGGCAACTACCCGAGTTGCTGCCCCGGCTCTACCTGCTGCTCACCGGAGGGCCGTCATGAGAACGTTCCAGGCCTGCTCACCGCCAGGCGAGCCCGTCAGCGTGGCGTATCGCCATCTCCCCGGCGATCTGGCCATGTGGTTCTTCATCCTCGTGGAGTTGGCGGTCTTTGGCCTGTTGCTGATCGGCCTGGTCGTGGCACGCACCCACGAACCGGAAATCTTCGCGGCGGGTGCACGCACGCTACACACCGCGTTCGGGCTGATCAATACGCTGATTCTGCTGACAGGCAGCTACTGTGTCGCCCGTGCCGTGGCAGCGATTCGGGCCGGATCTCTGCCAACCTGCACCCGCTGGCTGCGGGCCGGTGCGGCCAGCGGTCTCGCCTACGTCGCGATCAAATTCACCGAATACGGTGGTCTGATCGGTGCGGGCTACACCCTGCGCAGCAGCACGTTCTACTTCTTCTATTTCTTCGTCACCGTCTTCCATCTGATGCATGTAGTGCTGGGCATGATCATCCTCCTTGCCGTGGCCCGGCGCTGCCGGCACGGCGCGTATCGCGAGGACCCCGCCTGCGGCGTGGGCGCCGTGGAAAGCGGCGCCAGCTACTGGCACATGGTGGATCTGGTCTGGCTGGTGCTGTTCCCGATCGTTTACGTACTCATGTGAGGCCGTCATGAAACCGTTGACCTGGATATGGATCGTGCTGCTGGGGCTGACTCTGCTGTCCTGGACGCTGGGTCATCGCCTGCATGTCGCCTGGCTACCCCTGCTGGTGCTGGGCCTGACCGCGCTCAAGGGCCAGCTGATCATCGACGGATTCATGGAGCTGGCCCATGCCCCGCGCCTGTTTCGCTACTTCGTCAGCGGGTGGCTGATATTCGTCCTGATCGTCATTGCCGTACTGGAAGTCATGGCATGACGGCCCATCAACCCCCGCCCGGATGAGCGGACACTGCCAGCGAGAACGTCCGGTGATTCCCACCGGTAAACAACATGAAGCAAGGAGAAACCCATGAAGAAACTACTGACCCTCGCCGCGCTGACACTGGCCATGACCGGTGTCGCCCATGCTGCAGGCGACCCCGCCGCCGGAGAATCCAAGATTGGCGTCTGTGTCGCCTGTCACGGCAAGGATGGCAAGGGCATAGCCCCCATGTACCCCAACCTCGCCGGGCAGAACGCTCTCTACCTGCAGAACGCCCTGACCGCCTACCGCGAGGGGCAGCGTCAGGGCGGCAACGCCGCGCTCATGGCGCCGCAGGCCATGAGCCTGTCCGACCAGGACATCGCCGACATCGCCGCCTACTTCAGCCAACTGGAGCCGTAAGCGCCGCCTTCAAGCCCTGCGGCACACTCCCTCCATGACAGAGCCCGCCAAATTGGCGGGCTCTTGCGTGATGCCTGATAAACAAAGGCTAGCAGGACAGGCGAGCGATCAGCTGTCCGACATCCTGCGTCACCGCCTGGATGTCCTCCTCGCGGTAACGCCGGCCATGATGCTTGCGATAGCCCATGTCGTAGAGCTTTACATGCTCGGTCAGTGGCTGGTCGATCTGTTCGAGGCAGGATTGCACGCAGTGCAGGGGGCAACCGTCGATACCGATGACAGGCCGCCCGGAATGGGCGATCTTGATCAACGCCTCGACGCCACCCCCGACTCCGGCGATACACGACATCTGCGCGGTGCCGGCATGGTCGAGGCGCACCGCCACTTCATTGGCGAGCTGAGCGACATCGGAACAGCCCGAGCAGGAATAGATCAGAGGACGCTGATTGCGCTTCATCGATGTTCTCCTATGCCATGAATATCTTCACCATCGCTTGCGGTTGAGACAATGCTTCGGAGCCGAGCTTCTTGCCAGACCGCTCGGTCCCTTACAGAACAGCTTCTCTACAGGACGGCTTCTCTACAGGACGGTGCGGGCGAAGGGAACGAAGTCATACTCCCACCCCTCCCGGACCTCCCGGCCGGCGGGAATCACCAGATAGCCTTCGGCACGGGTCAGCACCGACAGCATCGCCGAACCCTGTCCGCCCGCCAGATGCGCCACGCCCTGCCTGAGCGTTACCCGCAGCACCTCCTCGCGGGCACGCAGCGGACGCGAGAAGCCGGCGACCACGGGGAAGCTCAGCGGCATCGACGGACTCCGCCCCTGACAACGGCGCAGATAGGGGCGTGCCAGACGCTGCCAAGTCACCAGTGAGGCCACCGGATTGCCCGGCAGTCCCAGCAGCGGTGTCTCTCCGACCCAGCCGAAGGCAAAGGGCTTGCCGGGTTTCATCGCCACGCCATGAAAATGCAGACCGCCCAGGCGGTCGACCGCACCGCGTACATGGTCCTCCTCGCCCACCGACACGCCGCCGGTGGTCACGATGACATCGGCTTCGGCCTGGGCCCGCTGCAGGGCGGCACAGACAGCCTCGAACGTGTCTTCGACCACACCGAGGTCGATCAGCTCGATACCTTCGTCGGCGAGTTCCGCGCTCAGCACCACCCGGTTGCTGTTATACAGCTGCCCCGGATGCAACGGCTGACCGGGTTCGACCAGCTCGTCGCCGGTAGACAGCAACGCGACGCGTAGGCGACGTACCACTTCGACCTGCACCAGTCCCTGGCTGGCAAGCACACCCAGCGCCGCACTGTCCAGCCAGGTGCCACGCGCCAGCAGCGGTTCACCGCGACGCAATTCCTCGCCACGCCGGCGAATATGGCTGCCGGGAATGACGGGGTCGAGAAAGCGCACCCGGCCATCCTCGAGTACCTGGCAGCGCTCCTGGGGAACCACGCAATCCGCCCCCTCGGGAATCGGCGCGCCGGTAAAGATACGTGCGCAGTTGTCCGCCGGCAGCGGGGCCGGCGCCGACCCGGCGGGAATGCGCTGGCCGACCGGCAGACTGTCGCGCCCCTCCCCTACATCCCGGCTGCAGAGCGCATAACCATCCATCGCGCTGTTGTCCCAGCCGGGAATATCCAGTTGCGCCCCGACGTCCTGGGCCAGGATACGCCCGCGAGCCTGTGCCAGATCGACCTTCTCGCTCTCATTCAGCGGCCGGGCCCGCTCGAGCAGCAGCGTCACGGCTTGTTCGACACCGAGCAGACCGTGGGCATGCGCGTCGCAGCTCATACGCCTCCCCGAGGTTCGGACTGAAGATCACCCGCTGGCTGGCGGCTGGCACAGCGCGGGGCATCCGGCATCACCATGGCAACGAAGTTGCACGGTCGCGTGCGCGCATCGAGCTGGGCGGCGAGCACGCCATCCCAGACGGTGGCGCAGGCCTTGGGCGAGCCCGGCATGGCGAAGATCAGGGTACGGTTGGCGACGCCACCCACCGCTCGCGACTGGATCGTCGACGTGCCGATGGTATCGAGGGAAAGCTGGCGGAACAGCTCGCCGAAGCCCTCGATGGCCTTGTCGAACAGTGGCGTCAGCGCCTCGGGAGTATTATCCCGAGGTGTGAAACCCGTGCCACCGTTGACCAGTACCACCTGAACGTCATCGCTTGCGATCCAGGCGGAAACCGCCGCACGGATGCGATAGATATCGTCGGGCACGATCCGGCGATCCTCCAGGCGATGCCCGGCCTGCTCGAGGCGCGCGCTGAGCAGGTCGCCGCTGCCGTCACGATCGAATCCCCGCGTATCCGAGACGGTGAGCACCGCCACGTTGAGCGGCACGAAGGGGGCGTCGTCTTTTACATGGGCCATGGCTGTTGCCTCCCGCTGTCAGGCAAGTTCAGGACAGATACAAGATTACTGCATCAGCGCACCGGCGTTATCCTCGTCGAGCGCGATACCTTCGACACCGTAACGCTCCGCCAGGGCCAGCAGGTAATGGCGCAGGGCACGGCGCGAAGCCTGCTCACGCAGGGTGTGACGGACCCGGTCGGCAACCTGATCGTAATCGAGCGGCTCTCCCTCGATACGCCGGTCGACCCAGACCAGATGCCAGCCGTAGCGCGAGGCCAGCGGACGATTGTGCAACCCTTCCGGCAGGTGGCGCAGCGCCCGGTCCAGCTCGTCGACGGTCTGTCCCGGCGTCAGGCGGCCGAGCTGGCCACCCTGATCCCGCGAGGGACATGCCGAGTAGCGCTGAGCGAACTCGTCGAAGCGGTACGGTGCTTCCTGCAGTGCCTCGAGCAGTGCCACACCCTGGCGCTGCTGGGCATCGCGCGCCTCGGCATCGTCGGGGGCGGCGGCCAGCAGGATGTGTCGCACTTCAAGGATTGCCGGCACCTGGAAGCGCTCAAGGTTAGCCTCGTAGAAACGTCGACAGGCGGCCTCCTCCGGCTCGGGCACCTCAAGCTCGCTGTCGAGCATCCCTGCCAGATCGGCTTCCTCAGCATCGGTGGTTTCGTCATGCGCGGCTGCCAACCCCAGCTCGACGCTGCGCTGGCGCAGCAGCTCCTGAATCACCAGGGCCCGCGCTGCCTGCAGCTGGGCCTCGGCAAGGCTTTCGGCCGGGTAGTACTGCATCTCACTGGCAATGGTCTGCTCGTCGATGGCGGTCTCGCCGACGCGAATGGCGGGAGCGCTGGCGCGCCCCGGCAGTTGTTCGATTTCGATCTTTTGCATGGTGTCTCTCCCGAGCGCAGCCAGTTTTCAGGCGCGGCGACGCACGATCTGGTAACGCCGTCCCATATAGCCCACCGGCGCGCTCCACACATGTACCAGCCGGGTGAACGGGAATACCAGGATGATGGTCAGCCCGAGCAGGATATGCAGCTTGTAGATCAGGCCGATCTCCGCCAGGTGTTCAGCGGCGCCACCCTTGAAGAACACCACGGACTGGGCCCATTCGGCGAGCATCAGCATGGCGCCGCCATCGAGGTGGCCCAGGGCGGGAATGATGGTCAAGAGCCCCAGGCTGACCTGGGCCACCAGCATGGCCAGAATCAGGATATCGGCGCGGCTGGAGGTGGCGCGCACGCGCGGGTTGGTCAGTCGACGATGCAACAGCATGGCGCCGCCGGTCAGGCACATTATCCCGGCGATACCGCCGACGATGATGGCGATGATCTGCTTGGTGCCGGCGCTGATGAAGGGCGCATAGACCCAGTGCGGCGTGAGCAGGCCGACCAGATGGCCGAAGAAGATCACCAGAATGCCGATGTGGAACAGATTGCTGCCCAGACGCATCTGATGCTTGGAGAGTATCTGGCTGGAGCCGGTCTTCCAGGTGTATTGGCCGTGATCGAAGCGCAGCAGCGCCCCGGCCAGGAATACCGTGCCCGCCACGTAGGGGTAGAGACCAAACAGTAGTTCATTCAAGTAGTTCATGACGGGGCTCCTGAATTAATGACCCGCGGCTGCGTTGGTGGTCGGCGGCACGATGCGAATCGGCACGTCGGCTTGAAACTGACGCTTGAGTTCCGCCTGACGGCGCCCGGTGGCGGACTGCAGGGCGCAGTCCTGATCGGAGTCGGCGGTGAAGCGCACCACTTCCTCTTCCCATACCGCATCGAGTGCGGCGGGCGTATCGTCGCGGGCCTCCTTGTGTACCGCCTCGGCATGTTCGCCGACGATGTCTTCGGCGCCGATCATCGCCAACAGCGACTCGGGCACCAACGCATAGGCGGACTCGCGCTCCTTCAGGCGTGCGGCGAGCAGCGCCAGGATATGCGCCACGTCACCCAGCTGACGGGCGATCTCGCTCCCCTCGCGGGTGGAGAGATATTCCAGGAACACCGGCAGGTAATCGGGCAGCTCACGCGTCTCGAGTTCGAATCCCGCCTCGCGGTACTGGGCGAGCAGATCGACCATCGCCTGACCGCGATCGCGCGACTCGCCGTGCACGTGCTCGAACAGCAGCAGCGAGGTCGAACGCCCCTTGTCGAACAGCGCCACGTAGTCGGCCTGCAGATCGAGCAGATCGGCATTGGCAACCTGGGTGATCCACGACTTGATGGCGAAGCGTTGCCGGCGACTCAGGTGCTCCTCGGCGTCGATGGCCTCGAGCATCTCCCCTGCGGCCCGCTTCAGCTCGGCCGTGGGATAGTCCAGCAGACGCGCCAGGACACGGAGACTACGCATTGTGTTCCTCCTCCGGCTCGGCCCGCTTGGCCGCCGGCTTCGGCTGATGATATTTGACACGGCTGTCGGTCATGACCAGAGGCAGGGCGTGCTCGTCTTCCGGGTCATGCTGCTCGACGACCGGCTTGACCAGGGTGCTGGTGTGCTTGCGTCCGCCGAACAGGCTGGTCTCGCTGTCGCCGCCATGACAACCGTTGCCGAACGAGAAACCGCAGCCGCCGCGCTCGGGAAAGGCCTCGCGGGCCTGCTCGCGGTGGCTGGTGGGCACCACGAAGCGATCTTCATAGTTGGCAATGGCCAGATAGCGGTACATTTCCTCGATCTGCGCTTCGCTCAAGCCCACCTCCTCAAGCACTTCGGAGGCCTTGCGCCCCTCGACCTGCTGGGCGCGCTTGTAGACGCGCATCGCCATCAGGCGTTTGAGTGCCCGGATCACCGGTTCTTCCTCACCCGCCGTGAGCAGGTTGGCGAGATAACGCACCGGAATGCGCAGCGACTCGATGTCGGGCAGCACACCGTCGCTCTCCAGGTGGCCGGCTTCGGCGGCGTTCTGAATCGGTGAAAGCGGCGGCACGTACCACACCATCGGCAGGGTGCGGTATTCGGGATGCAGCGGCAGGGCCAACTGCCAGTCGATGGCCATCTTGTAGACCGGCGACGCCTGGGCGGCCTTGATCACGTTTTCGGTCACGCCGTCGCGGCGCGCCTGGGCGATCACTTCCGGATCGTTGGGATCGAGGAAGATGTCGCACTGGCGATGATAGAGATCGCGCTCGTCGGGCGATGAGGCCACTTCCTGGATGCGGTCCGCGTCGTAGAGCAGCACGCCCAGATAACGGATACGGCCCACGCAGGTCTCGGAGCAGATCGTCGGCTGGCCGGACTCGATGCGCGGATAGCAGAAGATGCACTTTTCGGACTTGCCGGTCTTCCAGTTGTAATAGATCTTCTTGTACGGACAGCCGGAGATGCACATGCGCCAGCCGCGGCACTTGTCCTGATCGATCAGCACGATGCCGTCTTCCTCGCGCTTGTAGATCGCGCCAGACGGGCACGACGCCACGCACGCCGGGTTGAGGCAGTGTTCGCACAGCCGCGGCAGGTACATCATGAAAGTGTTTTCGAACTGGCCGTAGATATCGGCCTGGACCCGGTCGAAGTTTTTATCCTTGCGGCGCTTGGCGAACTCGGTGCCCAGGATCTCTTCCCAGTTGGGGCCCCATTCGATCTTGTTCATGCGCTTGCCGGTGATGGCACTGCGCGGGCGCGCCACAGGCTGGTGCTGGCTCTTGCCGGCCTTGTGCAGATGCTGGTAATCGAAGCTGAACGGCTCGTAGTAGTCGTCGATCTCCGGCAGATCGGGATTGGCGAACAGCTTGGCCAATACCCGGAAACGCCCGCCGATGCGCGGCTCGATCTTACCGTCCTTGCGACGCATCCAGCCACCCTTCCACTTGGCCTGGTTCTCCCACTCTTTGGGATAACCGATGCCCGGCTTGGTTTCGACGTTATTGAACCAGGCGTACTCCACGCCTTCGCGGCTGGTCCAGACGTTCTTGCAGGTCACCGAGCAGGTATGGCAGCCGATGCACTTGTCGAGGTTGAGGACCATGCCCACTTGCGAGCGGATCTTCATGTCACGATCTCCTGTACGTATCATTGTCTTCAACCAGTCGGCGCGCGGTGCATCGAGGGCCGGGCGGTACTTGTACCCGATCAGGCCGCCACAAGATGTCTCCCTGACCTGCTGAAGCATCATTTCGGAGGCCACTTTGGGTCTTTTGCCCAAGGGGTTTTTTGATACAGGTCAAAGCGCTTCCAGTGCCGTCAGCAGGCTTAAGCTGCCTTATCTCTTAGGAGGTAAACGCATGAGGATAGCCACCTCGCTAATAAAAAAAGGCTTTCTCAAAGCAACTACCTCTTTAGGCTTATAACGACACACAGAAGGGTTATTTGGAGGTAGCTGGGGTGGCAGGCCACCGATTCGCGGCGGCCATCGGTATCCTCGTGCACGACCATGACGAGAAAGACCGGAGCGGCTAAGCTGCCACCACGCTGGCGCTTCGTCCGGCAATCTGTTGTGCTAGGCCGCTGTTACCTCACAAGGAAACCCAGCATGTCGTCTCGTCCCTGCGTGCTCACGATGCTGTGCCTACTGCTCTGGAGCGCCCTGGCCGCCACCGCATCGGCCGCCGATCCGGCCAACCCGCTGATGACCGATCGCAGCATGTTCCGCGCACTGATCCTGGTCACGCCCAGCGCCGAAGACGATGCCTACCGGCGCATGCAAGAGCAACTGCGTCAGCGCGAGGACGATATCGCCCAGCGTCGTCTGATGCTTTACCGCATCGAGGCCGGCAAAGGCCAACGCGCGGGGCGTCCGATGACGCCGTTCGAGACACGTGCGCTGCTCAATGCGCTCGATCTCGATCCGCAGGGGCCGCTGACGGTTGTCCTCGTCGGCCTGGACGGCGGCAAGAAGATGCAGCTCGAAGGCTACGTCGCGCCGCAGCAGATATTCGACGTCATCGATAACATCGCCATACGACAACCCGCGCCCCGCTCAGATGCCTTGGGCGAGGACCACTGATGCACCCGGACACCCCCGGCCGCTCTCAGACGTTATGGCTGGCCTCGATGCCGGCCTTCTTCGTGCTGCTGTGGAGCACCGGCTTCATCGGCGCCAAGTTCGGCCTGCCTTACGCCGAACCCTTCACCTTCCTGTTCATCCGCTTCGCCCTCACCCTGCTGGTGCTGTTGCCGCTGATGTGGGGACTCAAGGCGCAGTGGCCCGCCTCGCTGGCACTCTGGGGACACGTCGCAGTGACCGGCCTGCTGGTACATGCCGTCTATCTGGGCGGCGTGTTCTACGCCATCGACTTGGGCCTGCCGGCCGGACTGGCGTCGCTGTTGGTCGGTTTGCAGCCGCTGCTGACCGCCGCGCTGGCGTTGCCGCTACTCGGCGAGCGCCTGTCGCGCTGGCAGTGGCTGGGCCTGCTGCTGGGGTTGATCGGGATCACGCTGGTATTGAGCGGCAAGCTCGCCCCCGGCGACGGCGGAATGTTCCAGGGCTTTGGCTGGGCCGCGCTGGCCTGCGTCTTCGCCGCGCTACTAGGGATCTCCGCCGGAACGCTGTACCAGAAGCGCTTCTGCACCAACATGCCGTTGCTCGGCGGCAGCGTGGTGCAGTACCTGGCCGCCAGCGTCGCGCTGGGGCTGGGCGCACTGCTTCTGGAAACCCGCCAGGTCGAATGGACGCTTCCCTTCATCGCCGCGCTGGGCTGGCTGGTGGTAGGGCTATCGATCGCGGCGATTCTGCTGTTGATGGCCCTGATCCGCCGTGGCGCGGCCTCGCGGGTCGCCAGCCTGTTCTATCTGGTGCCGCCATTGACAGCGCTGGAGGCCTGGTGGCTGTTCGATGAAACCCTGGGGCCCGTGGCGCTGGCCGGTATGGCCATAGCGATTGTCGGGGTGGTAATGGTCGTGCGTGGCGGACCTCCACCCGGCGACGCCGCGCATTGATCCAGAGGGGGAATGGCGCAGCATTTCATGCGTGCCGGGTTAAAAGCAGAGTCGTGTTTCAAGAGAGCCGCGTGTTGGCCGATAAAACGGCAAAGGCTCCCCCGTCGAGCGGGAGTCACAAGAACCAGAGGAAACGCGACATGACGCACTGTGCAAGAGTGAACGACCACTGCGGTCGCTGCGACGGCGTGCTGCCATTCGAATTCACCATGGCCTTCCAGCCGATCGTCGATGTCGGGCAAGCCACGATTGTCGCTTACGAGGCGCTGGTGCGCGGCCCCGAAGGGCAATCGGCCTACAGCATACTCAGCCAAGTCGACAGTCAGGTGTTGTACCGTTTCGATCAGGCCTGTCGCGTCAAGGCCATCGAACTGGCAAGCGAACTCGACATGCAGCAGACCCTGTCGATCAACTTCCTGCCCAATGCCGTCTACGAGCCCACCGCCTGCATTCAGGCCACGCTGGAAGCCTCGCGACGCTGCGGCTGGCCCGCCTCACGGATCAACTTCGAGATCACCGAATCCGAGGCGGTCCACGATCGCGGCCATCTGCGCAATATCATCGACACCTATCACGGCCTGGGTTTTTCCACCGCGCTGGATGACTTCGGCACCGGTTACGCCAACCTCGACATGCTCACCGAACTGACTCCCGACACCTTGAAGCTCGACCGCCAACTGGTGCAGAACGTCCATCTCGACCCCAACCGCCAAGCGATGCTGCGCGCCGTAGTGAGCATGGCCGGTGAGCTCGATATTGAACTGGTCGCCGAAGGTGTGGAACTGGCCGAGGAATCTCGCTGGCTGTTCCAGCATGGCATCCATCGCCAGCAGGGCTTCTTCTTCGCTCGCCCGGGCTTGGAAATGCTGCCGGTGGTGGCCGCAGCGCGCTTTGCCGAAGTGAAAGGGTAATTAATTGCTGATGTCGGTGGAGTAATAACAGTGCCAGGAACTCTATCGGCTAGGCAGGAAATGTTGTGATGTCCGAAAGCGCCGGGCGCATGAAACAACAGGGCCGAATGTGGGTATTGGTGCCCAAGCAGCGCGTCGGCAAGGATGAGCGTCTCTCAGAAGCCGGAACCCGCCAGTGGGGTTCCGACATTCTGCCAAACCATCAAGATGGCATGGAAAGGCCGATCAGGCCGGATCGGCGATCTGGATGTTGTTGGGGCCGTTCAGGTCATGTTGGCCGACGAGTTCGACCGCAAAATCGCGATCGTCCAACTCTCCTTGCACGTCACCGTTATCAGCGAAGACGAAGGTATTGCCTCCAGCTTCGAAAACGTAGTACATCGATGGATCATCATTGGCATTGGATTCATGCAGCGCCACTTCGTAACCCTGATCGATCGACTCATAATTGCAGCCACACGACATCCGGATCTGGGTAAGGACCTCGCCATTATCGAGCTGTATACCGCCCGACAGCAGGGTATCGTCGTCATCGAACCCATCGATAAGCGCAGTTTCGCCATAGGTGGAATCGACATCGACATCCTGAGCGCCGCCGGTCAATGTCACGTTGTCGCCCCGCTCCACGCCCACCGTATCGTCGCAGACCTCGGTGGTGTCATCATCGCCGATATAGCGTCCGTGGCTTGAGGGCACATCCTCGACGGTAATGGTGGCGGTTGCTGGCGTGTGATCGACACTGCCATCATCATCCTTGGCAGCGTAGTGAAACGTCACCTTGCCATCGAAATCGAGTTCCGGGACGAACAGCACCGTGGCAGTATTGTCGGTAGCGTTGATAATATCGCCCGCCTCGAGTACGGTATCGCCGTTATACAGCGTACCGTGTACCGGCAGGTCATTGAGCGTGAACTGCACGATCCGACCGTCACTATCGCTACCGCTTAGAATGACGGGAATACCGGCGCTGTCCTCCTTGCCTTCCACGCAGATATTGTCGGTTTCCGGCGCAGAATTCTTCGGCTCAGGCGCACAGTCATTGTCATGTCCCCACTTGTCATGCGGGCTGTCATGGTGCCATATTCCTCCTTTTCTACCGTCATGGTCATGAAAGCCACCTTTCTTGTCATCGTGCTTGCCGAAGCCCCCCTTGTATCCGTCATGGTTCCAGAAGCTTCCCTTCTTGTCGCCATGATTGCCCAAACCTCCCTTATGGTCGTCATGCCCCCAGAAGTTACTCTTCTTATGGCCGTGACCGTCGAAAACGCTCTGGTATTTATTGAAGTATCCAGAACTTAAATTATTACCCAAACCAAACGCGCTCTTGTAAGAGTGCCCTTCGGCGCCCAATATTCCTGAAACAATATTAAACAACATACCAATATGCCTCTCAGTTATGCGTTATTTCTTATATAACCAGTTATAGAAAAGAGGCGGTTGGTAGCCAGACTAACCAAGCCGCAAAATATTGCGATATGAATAGCCTAATTTGCCGCCCTATGTACGCTGACGCCGCTGTGCCCGTAATTCGCTAACAAGTGGTTGGCATACAACCTATTACAGCAACTCAACGTGGCGTGCGGCGACTGATACAGCATATACGCCACGTTAGTATTTGTTTTGTTATTTATACATTAATGTTATTAAAAAGGCACTCTTAACGCTTACACCCATACTTTAAGATAAAAAATAGATTTAGTTTTTTAATATTTTCATACTAGTGGCTTGCAGCATTTGTTGCAGTCACTGGAAATGTCGTACAAGACATGAGGCATAACGGTACCGACAAACCAAAATGTTATTAACGTCAAGGTCCGGTATTTACGATTTTTCTGAAACCTCGTCCTTGTTACGCTACAACCTGCCATGGCATAGGAGGCGCGTATGGCAGGACGTTACGAATTCCCTGACGCCGCTGGCACGTGATCGAGGTTATCGTTTCCCCGTCCCAGATCATGGGGCGTCTACGACGAGACGACCGTCAGATACTCAATAGCATCTTCTGGAACCCCTGCTCCGGCCAAGTGGCGGGACCTTGCGGAGCGTTACGGGCCCTGAAGACCGTTTACCAATGCTTTCGCCAGTGGCGTGAGATGGCCCTCCGACCGGATACTGACCCGGCTACATCTTCGCCTGCGTCAGGACGGGTTCATGGATCCCGACACATGAATGGTGGTCTGCCTCATCAGTTCGATCGCCCCAAATATTCTCAGCGTAGCGTCGTGGAGCGTCTGTTCAGTTGGTTGAAGAAAAAACATCGCCTCTGTAGACGTTATGGCAAGCGGGCCAGCAGCTTTCGGATCATGGTGACACTGACCTGCATCGAGCGTTGTGTGCGGGCCGGCTTTCAGACAGAACGTAGCAATAAGCGTTTATCTACCGCACCGTAACCAGCACTCGCTACACTGAGAGATCATTTCCAGCGGGCGCCGCCTTCGAAAAGCGGCTCCGCTTGCCACGAGGGTCGATCATGCTTCATTGCCGGTTAGGGTTATTGATTTGCCTTGCGACACTCCTATTCACGGGTCAGGCGCTCGCGGCCGATCCGTCGGTGCGGGCGAAAATCGCCGAGCAGAAGGCCGAGGTGCTCGAGCAGAGGGCCGAGGCCGGAGAGCGCCCGGCGCCCTCGGTGCTGATCACGCCGCCGGGCGTGCAGGCGGTGGACCCGGCCGGCACGGCGCCGCTGGACGATGCGATCACCTGTCTGGCCCGCTCCATCTACTGGGAAGCCAAAGGCCAGGGGGAAGCGGATATGGCAGCGGTGGCCAACGTGGTCATGAACCGGCTGAGCCATGCAGAATTCCCCAAAACGGTATGCGACGTCGTCACCCAGGGCTCCGAACAGGGCCGCTGTCAGTTTTCATGGTGGTGTGACGGCCGCCCCGATAGCGTACAGGAGGAGTCCTCGTACACACGCGCCAAGGAAGTGGCGCGCAAGGCGCTCAATCAGCAGCTGCCGGACCGCACCGATGGCGCCATGTATTTCCATGGCCGCGGCATCACGCCCAGTTGGGCTTCGGAATTCGTCAAGACGTACGAAACCGACGTGCATGCCTTCTACCGTCCTCCGGCCGGGGCCGCAAAATAACCCTGCATGGCGTGGCCGATGGCGAGGCCACGCCCGCCTGGCCGGAGCCGGAGCTGGGGCGGCAGACTGTCAAGCGTTAGAAGAAGGTCGGCTCGATGGCGGTAATCTGCAGCGCCTCGTCGACCCACAGGCCCTGGCGCCACTTGTCAAAAGTCAGGCAGGGGTGAGAGGCGCCGAAGGCGATCACGTCCTCCAGGCGAATGTCGGCATCAGGCGGAATCCGCATGAAGGCATGCTGATCCATGACATGAAAGACCTGCCAGTCGCTGACATCGCGCGCAGACTGTCCCGGACGGTAAAGGCGCAGCGGCATCGGCAGATCCGGGTCGCAGGAGATATCGCGCTTGCCCAGCGCCACGATGGCCAGCCCGGGCTCGGGCAATGACTGCACCTGGGCGAAGACCTCCAGCGCAGGCGCAAGCTCGCCTTCGAGCTCGGGATGACGCTGGCGGACCTCGGCCATTGCGCCCCGGTAGAGCTTGTGGTCATGCACCACATAACAGCCCGGACGCAGCACCGGCGTGTAGTGCTCGCGCAGCTCGGCCTGATCGAACGCCTCGGCGATCAGATCGAACCATTTCGAGCCCGAGGCGGTGACAATGGGTGCCGACACGCGCAGCACGCCACTGTCGTGCAGGGTACGCACCGTCTGCACCAGCCGCTGCCCATAGGCGCGCACCGCCGCAATCGGATCATCGCCGCCGATAATGCCTTCATACCCCTCGACCCCGGCCAGCGACAGGGCCGGCGCCTCGCCAATGGCGGCCACCAGTGCGGCCAGTTCGGCCTCATCACGCACGCCGCAGCGTCCGCCGGGCACCCCCAGCTCGATCAGCACCTGCAGGGTGAGACCGCGCGCGGCGAAGAAATCGTTGAGCATGCGTACGTTGTCGGGATGATCGACCGTGCAGTAGTAGTCCGCGCCGCCCTCGATCATGTCCGCCACCAGCGCCATGTTGGCGCGACCGACCAGTTGGTTGCCCATCAACAGCCGCTGGATGCCATGCGCGAAAGCCACCGTGCACTGGGTGGCGGTTGCCAGGGTGATACCCCAGGCGCCGGCAGCCATCTGGCGCTGAAAGAGCGCCGGCATCATGGTGGTCTTGCCATGCGGGGCGAGCCTGGCGCCATGAGCGTCGGCAAAACGCTGCATCCAGGCGATGTTGTGGTCCACCACGTGCTGATGCAGCACCATGGCCGGCAGGCTGACCCCTTCCAGCAGTGAGCGGTCGAGAATCGGACTGCCCTTTTCGAGGCAATGGTTGACCGCCCCGGCGGATGAGAGCGAAGTATTGTGCATCGTCTGACGCTCCTTGGTGGTGATGACGCCTGATGGCATGGCCATCATGATACTGGCGGGCCGACTTGTCTGCGCTCCTCGCCGCCATTGTGGCGGGCGTAGTCGTATCCCTGATCACGCCACGCTCCAACGTCACTCGCGAGCAGGCCCTTGCCAGGCTGGATGAGGAGCGCCAGCGCATGGAGGTGTCTCCGGCTGTCGGGGAGTCGATATAACGTTGATATAAGATGGCGAAGCAACAGTAAAACCGTCCATCGGCATGGTGCCGGTGGACGGTTTTCATTGTCACGCCAGCCATTCAGGCCGTGAATGCGCCTCCTTGCCGCCGAGCGTGCCCATAAGAAAATCGCCCCGCATGAGCGGGGCGATTCATGGGTGGATTATGGAAGAGCCGGCTTAGCTTTCCACCTTCTCCTGCACGCTGTCGTTGCCCTCACCATCCAGCCAGTCGACATGGTGCATCTTGCGCGCGACGACGAATTCATCACGGTTGGAGCCCACGGTCCCGTAGTAGTTGAAGCTGTAGGACAACTGGGCGTAGCCGCCGATCATATGGGTCGGCTTGGGACACACGCGAGTCACCGAGTTGTGGATGCCGCCGCGGGTGCCGGTAACTTCCGAGCCGGGTACGTTCACGATGCGCTCCTGGGCGTGATACATCATCGCCATGCCGTTCTTGACCCGCTGGCTGACTACCGCCCGGGCAGCCACCGCACCGTTGGCGTTGTACAGCTCGATCCAGTCGTTGTCCTCGACGCCGATGGCGCGGGCATCGTCCTCGGACAGCCAGACGATGGGACCACCACGCGACAGCGTCTGCATCAACAGGTTATCGCTGTAGGTGGAGTGGATGCCCCACTTCTGGTGCGGGGTGATCCAGTTCAGCGCGATCTCCGGGTTGCCGTTGCTCTTCGGCGCCTTGAAACCGTTCATCGCTTTGGTGTTGATCGGTGGACGATAGCTCAGAAGGCTCTCGCCGAAGGCGCGCATCCAGGCGTGATCCTGATAGAACTGCTGACGGCCGGACAGGGTACGCCAGGGAATCAGCTCATGGACGTTGGTATAGCAGGCATTGTACGACACATGCTCGTCCTCGAGCCCCGACCAGGTCGGGCTGGAGATGATCTTGCGCGGCTGGGCGACGACGTCGCGGAAGCGGATTTTCTCCTCCTGCTTGGGCAGCGCCAGATGCGCATGCTCGCGTCCGGTGATCTTGGACAGAGCACCCCACGCCTTGACCGCCACCTGGCCGTTGGTTTCCGGCGCCAGGGTGAGGATCATTTCGGCGGCGTCGATCGCCGACTCGATACGCGGGCGCCCTTCAGCCGGACCCTCGGTCTTGCGCCGGTTGAGCTTGCCGAGCAGCTCGACCTCGGCGGCGGTTTCCCAATTGATACCCTTGCCACCGTTGCCCAGAGTGTCGAGCAGCGGGCCTGCCGAGGTAAAACGCTCGTAAGTCGCCGGGTAGTCACGGTTGACGGCGATCAGGTGCGGCATGGTCTTGCCGGGTAGCGGCTCGCACTCGCCTTTCTTCCAGTCCAGCACGTCGGGCTGGGCAAGCTCCCCAGGGGAATCGTGCTGCATCGGCAGCGTGACCAGATCGGTTTCCTCGCCCAGGTGCCCCACACATACCCGCGAAAACGCCTTGGCAATGCCTTTGTAGATGTCCCAGTCGCTGCGCGATTCCCAGGCCGGATCGGTGGCCGCGGTCAACGGATGAATGAACGGATGCATGTCCGAGGTGTTGAGGTCGTCCTTCTCGTACCAAGTCGCGGTGGGCAGCACCACGTCGGAGTACAGGCAGGTGGTGGACATGCGAAAGTCCAGCGTCACCAGCAGGTCGACTTTGCCCTCCGGCGCCTTGTCGTGCCAGACCACCTCTTCGGGCAGCGGCCCGCCCATCTCGCCGAGATCCTTGCCCTGCAGCCCGTGCTGGGTGCCCAGCAGGTACTTGAGCATGTACTCGTGCCCCTTGCCGGAGGAGCCGAGCAGATTGGAGCGCCACACGAACAGGTTGCGCGGGAAGTTCTGCGGGCTATCGGGATTCTCGGCAGCGAAGCGCAGCTTGCCGCTCTTCAACTGATCGACCACGTAGTCAGCGGTATCCTGCCCGGCGGCGCGGGCGGCAGCGGCCAGACGCAGCGGATTGGTATCGAGCTGCGGTGCGGAGGGCAGCCAACCCATGCGCTCGGCGCGCACGTTGAAGTCAAGCAGGCTGCCGGTGAACTTCTCGGGACGTGCCAGCGGCGAGAGCAGCTCCTTGATCTCGAGCTTCTCGTAGCGCCACTGGCTGGAGTGGTTGTAGAAGAACGAGGTGCCGTTCATGTGGCGCGGCGGGCGCTGCCAGTCGAGGCCGAAGGCCAGCGGGGTCCAGCCGGTCTGCGGACGCAGCTTCTCCTGGCCCACGTAGTGCGCCCAGCCGCCACCGCTCTGGCCAATACAGCCGCACAGGATCAGCATGTTGATCAGCCCCCGGTAGCTCATGTCCATGTGGTACCAGTGGTTGAGACCGGCCCCCACGATGATCATCGAGCGGCCCTGGGTCTTGTCAGCGTTGTCGGCGAACTCGCGGGCCAGACGGATGGCCTGCTCGGCGGGCACGCCGGTAATCGCTTCCTGCCAGGCCGGAGTATAGGGTTTAACCTGATCGTAGGCGGTGGCGCCGTCATCCTCGCCCTCGGCGCCCAGGCCACGGTCGATGCCGTAGTTGGCGATCATCAGGTCGAACACGGTCACCGCCAGGACTTCACGTCCATCGGCCAACGTCAGGCGCTTTGCCGGCAGGTTGTGATAGAGCACATCGTTGCCCGCGACGTGGCTGAAGTGCTCGTGGGCGATGCCGCCGAAATAGGGGAAGCCGACCTTGGCCACGCTGTCGTGGCTATCGATCAGCGACAGCTGCAGGGAGACGTCCTGGCCGTCGGCATCTACCGGCTCGAGATTCCAGCGGCCTTCGCCCGCTTCCTCCTCGCCCCAGCGGAAGCCGATGGAGCCGCGCGGGACGACTAGGCGGTTGTGGGTCTCGTCCCAGGCCACGGTTTTCCACTCGGGATTGTTGTCCTGACCGAGGTTGGCGTCGAAGTCGCTGGCGCGCAGCTGCTTGCCGGGCGCGAAGCTGCCATCCTCGCGAGCCTCCAGCTCGACCAGCATCGGCATGTCGGTATAGCGACGCACGTAGTCGGTGAAGTAGGCGCTAGGCTTGTCGAGGTGGAACTCCTTGAGGATCACGTGACCCATGGCCATGGCCAGCGCCGCGTCGGTGCCCTGCTTGGGGCTCAGCCATTCGTCGCACAGCTTGGCGACTTCGGCGTAGTCGGGGGTGATGGCGACGGTCTTGGTGCCCTTGTAGCGCACCTCGGTGAAGAAGTGCGCGTCGGGGGTGCGTGTCTGCGGGACATTGGAGCCCCAGGCGATGATGTAGTTGGAGTTGTACCAGTCGGCGGATTCAGGCACGTCGGTCTGCTCGCCCCAGGTCATCGGCGAGGCCGGCGGCAGGTCGCAGTACCAGTCATAGAACGACAGGCACACCCCGCCGATCAGCGACAGGTAACGGGCACCGGCGGCGTAGGAAACCATCGACATCGCCGGAATCGGCGAGAAGCCCATGATACGGTCCGGGCCGTACTGCTTGGCGGTGTAGACGTTGGAGGCGGCGATCAACGTCTCGAGTTCTTCCCAATTAGCGCGCACGAAACCGCCCATGCCACGGGCCTGCTTGTACTGTGCGGTCTTCTCGGGATTCTCGACGATCGAGGCCCAGGCGTCGACCGGATCGCCATGCGCGACCTGAGCCTCGCGCCACAACTGGATCAATGTCCGGCGCACCAGCGGATACTTGAGGCGGTTGGCGCTGTACAGGTACCAGGAGTAGCTTGCCCCACGCGGGCAACCGCGCGGCTCGTGGTTGGGCAGGTCGGGGCGGGTGCGCGGATAGTCGGTCTGCTGGGTTTCCCAGGTCACCAGGCCGTTCTTGACGTAGATCTTCCAACTGCACGACCCGGTGCAGTTCACGCCATGGGTGGAGCGCACGACCTTGTCATGCTGCCAGCGCGCCCGATAACCGTCTTCCCACTCGCGGGACTCGCCACGCGTCTCGCCATGGCCGTCGGCAAATGCTTCACGCGCCTTGCCTAGATACTGCAGTCGATCGAGAAAATGACTCATGGGGATGTTCCTCTTTAGCGAGCGCGTCAGCAAGTTGCCGGAGCATTACCGCGGGTGGGACCCCACCCGGTCAGCGCCATACCTCAATGAAAATCGTCGGCGTGAAGGTTGGGGTAACGACACCGTGCATGTCGGTTCTTATCCCCACTGACCCATTGCAGCGCCTGTTCAGGAGGCCACTTTGCGACCTATGCGCGGGGCGTTTTTTGATACAGGTCAAGCACGTCACTGCCCCTCAACCGTCACTGCATGACGCTATGCCGTAAGCGATACACAACCCCATCCCAGTATCCTTCTAATAACCATGAGATTTTAGTTTCCCTCTACCTATTTAGAGGTAAGTGTTTAAAGGGCAGGATTATTTGGAGGTAGAAAGCGTTACCCCTCGGCCAGGAAGGCCCCGTCGCACGATGCCAGCGCAGCGCAACGAACTGTCTATTCGTCGCGGCAAAAGGACAGGCGTGAGGTTCGGCAGAAACGATAACGAAGGGCGAGCGCGAAACAGAGAGAGACGCAAGAGAGGCAGGCAGGAAATGTATCGGCCGTGCTCGGCACGGCCAGAACATTAATGCGAGGCGCGTTTACCGCATGGGAGAATCCCGCCGGACTCGACCGGCTATTGTCGGCTCACTGAAAGCTGACCGCATCACCGTGGCGATCGAAGGCCAGGAAGTTATCGATGCTGCCCATCTGAAGCGATTCGACCATGCGCTGCAGAGGGCCCTCCGCCTCCTCGCTGGTGGGAGACTGGCGACCGTCGCCGGCCAGGGCGGCGACAAAGACGATGTCCCAGTCGACACCGGTACGCCGCGACTCCTCGACCAGCGCCGGCATGTCGCTCAATTCTTCCGGCGTCTTATCCACGCATAACGCCGGTGTCAGTACACCGCCCTGCCCCTGCTCGAAGCGCTCGCGCTGCGCCTGGTCGGGGTTGTCGGGCAGTTCGGCGCGGGTGAAGACGAACAGCAGTCGTTGGGGCTCGGGTTGCCGGCGCGCTTCGGCCAACAGATCGGCATAGCAGGAAATGGACACAGACGTCTCCTCAGGGGGAAAGAGATCAATGCGTGAGAAACCACGCGACACCATGGAATCGGCTGGCGATTCCATGATGAATCATCGCAGGGCGGCGGT
This sequence comes from Halomonas sp. WWR20, assembly GCF_054602495.1. Lineage (NCBI taxonomy): Bacteria > Pseudomonadati > Pseudomonadota > Gammaproteobacteria > Oceanospirillales > Halomonadaceae > Halomonas > Halomonas sp. WWR20. The sequence continues at coordinate 260,583 of NZ_JBTRHR010000005.1, read as the reverse complement.
CGGCCCGAAATACTCATAGTGACGATGCTCGGCCGGCACGCCGAGTTCCTCCAGCGCAATGTCGATATCACGCATGAACGGCAACGGCCCGATGAAGTAGCAGCTAGGCGTTTCCCCTTCGGGCAGGTAATCGGCCAGCAGGCGGCGGTCGATCATCCCCTTGTAGCGCTCGGTGTCCGTGGAAGTCGGTTCGCTGTAGACGAAACGATAGGTCAGCCGATCGCCGTAGCGTTCGACCAGTGCGTCGATATGCTCGCGGAAGGCGTGAACCTGATGATGGCGTGCCCCGTGCAGGTAGATGACGCGGCGATTGGCGCCCAATGCCTGCTCGACCATTGACAGCATCGGGGTCTGACCGACACCGGCGCTGATCAACATGACCGGCGCCTCGCGCTGGTCGAGGATCAACTCACCGACCGGCGGCAGCAAACGGACATGGTCACCGACTCGCAAACGATCATGCAGGTAGCGGCTGGCAATGCCCTGCGCCTCGCGCTTTACCGAGATGCGGTAGTAATCCGCCTGGGGATCGGAGGTCAGACTGTACTGGCGCAACGCATGCTGGCCCTCGATATCCAACGCAATGCCGATGTACTGGCCGGGCTTGAAGCTGATGATCGGCTGTTGATCGCTGGGCTTGAAGTAGAAGGACACCACCTCCTCGCTCTCCTGAACGCGGTCGACGAGCGTGAAGTCACGCTCGCCGCGCCAACCGCCGGGAGACTGCTCGAGACGTTGATAGTTCGACTCCTCGGCATCGATCAACCGATGGGCGAATTCCCAGTACAGCCCGCCCCAGGCATCCGCCACCTCAGGCGTGACGGCGTCGCCAAGCACTTGGCCGATCGCCTCCATCAGGCATTCACCGACAATCGGATACTGATCGGGCTGTAGGTTGATTGCGACATGCTTGTTGATGATCGGCACCATGAGCTGCTCGAGCGCCTCGGGATCGCTACGGTTGAGTGCGTAACTGACCACCGCCCGGGCTAGCGCACGCGGCTGAGCACCGGTTTGCTGGTGACGCATGTTAAACATCGAGCGGACGTGGGGATAACGCTCGAACATCAGCGGATAGAACGTGCTGGCGATGGTTTCGGCGTGCTCCGCCACCACCGGCGCGGTCTGGTTGATCACTTCTAGCTGCTTGTCGTTGAGCTCGCGTGACATGAACACCTCTCGGGAATCGGACAGTCTATTTTCCGCTTGTGCAGGTTTGTCATCGATGTCGGAGCCGCCGGCGACGGCGGCCCCGATCGGTCATGGCGCAGCAGCGGAGGTAGACGTGACGCCAGATGCGTCACGAAAACGGATTTCGGCATTGCGCCGAGTGTAGTAGAACCAGGTCAACCCAATGCAGATCGCATAGAACACGATGAACCCGTAAAGCGCCGGCCCGGCCCCTCCGGTCAAGGCAATGGAGCTGCCAAAAGTCTTGGGAATGAAGAAGGCCCCATAGGCGGCGATGGCCGAAGTGAAGCCGATGGTCGCCGCAGATTCCTTCTCGCTCTGCTGGCGCTGCGCCGGAGCGTCGAGGTGGGGCATCAGGCGTGCCACCTCCTGACGGAAGATCTCGGGGATCATCTGGAAGGTGCTGGCATTGCCCACGCCAGTGAAGAAGAACAGCAGCAGGAACATGGCGAAGAAGCCCCAGAACGCGCCAGGCTGATCCTTGATTCCGAGGAAGAACAGCACGCCCCCCACGCAAGCGATCATCGCCGCGAACACCCACAAAGTGACCCGCTCGCCGCCGAAGCGGTCCGAGACCCAGCCGGTGCCGGCACGGGAAAGCGCTCCGATAAATGGCCCGAGGAAGGCGAATTTGAGCACATCGACTTCGGGAAACTGATTGGCGGCGAGCAGCGGAAACCCTGCGGAATAACCGATGAAGCTGCCGAAGGTCCCGGTATAAAGCACACACATCAGCCAGTTGTGCTTACGCTTGAAGATGACCGCCTGGTCGGAAAAGGAAGAGCGTGCGCTGGCGATATCGTTCATGCCGAACCAGGCTGCCACGGTGCCGATGATAATGAACGGCACCCAGACGAACCCCGCATTCTGCAGCCAGAGGCGCGCGCCCTCCCCGCCGGTCTGGGGCTCGCCCCCCAAGGCACCGAATACGCCGGCGGTAATGACCAGCGGAATGAGAAACTGCATGACGCTGACCCCCAGATTGCCCAATCCGGCGTTCAGGGCCAGGGCGTTACCTTTTTCGCGCTTGGGATAGAAAAACGAGATGTTGGCCATGCTCGAGGCGAAGTTACCCCCCCCGAAACCGCACAGCAGCGCCAGGATCAGCATGACCAGATAAGGCGTTTGCGGATTCTGTACGGCAAAGCCGATCCACAGCGCCGGGAGTAACAGCGAGGCGGTGGAGATCGCCGTCCAGCGCCGGCCACCGAAGATCGGCACCATGAAGGAGTAGAAGATGCGCAGCGTGGCACCGGATAACCCCGGCAGCGCCGCCAGCCAGAACAGCTGGTTGGAGGTGTAGTCGAATCCTACCTGAGGCAACTTGGCGACCACCACGGACCATACCATCCACACGGCGAAGGCCAGCAGCAGGTTGGGAATCGAGATCCATAGGTTGCGCGTGGCGATGCGCTTGCCGATGGTTTCCCAGAACTGCGGATCCTCGGGGCGCCAGTCCTCCAGCACGAAACGGTTGGGGGTCGACAGCTCCGGCAGGTCGGTGTGCGGCTGTTGACGCTGCCACTCCTCGCGTTCGGCACGGCGGATGGCGTAATGCATCCAGGCCAGCGCGGCGACGACCACCACGAACAGCAGCATGAAATTGCTCTGCCATACGCCGATGACATCGTTGAGCATGCCGAAGGTCAGCGGCAGGAAGAAACCGCCCAGGCCACCGACCATGCCCACCACGCCACCCACGGCGCCGACATGACGGGGATAGTAGACGGGGATGTGCTTGAACACTGCCGCCTTGCCCAGCGACATGAAAAAGCCCAGCACGAAGATCAGTACGATGAAGCCTGCCAATCCCAGCGAGAAGGAGAAGCGAATCTCGTCATGCACGCCCGCGACCACGTACTCGGTGGGGGGGTAGCTGAGCAGGAAGGTGCACAGCGCCGAGGCCACTAGTGTCCAGTACATGACCCGCCGCGCGCCGTAGCGGTCGGATAGCCAGCCGCCGAGGATGCGAAACAGCGAGGCGGGAATCGAGTAGAGCGCAGCCACCATGCCCGCCGCGGCAAGACTCAGGCCGTAGACCTGGGTCAGGTAGTACGGCAGCCATAGTGCCAGGGCGACGAAGCCACCGAAGACGAAGAAGTAATAAAGCGAGAAGCGCCATACGCGAATCTCGGCCAACGGGGCCAACTGGGCCTTGAGCGGTACCGGATTGCGGCGACGCTCCTCGCTCAGCGGGTCGTTCTTGGCCAGCAGGGGAAAGACCACGCCCATGATCGCCAGCACCGTGGCGTAGACCAGTGCCGCACCGCGCCAGTCCATGGCCAGCAACAGGAAGGGCGCACCGAAATTGGTGACTGCCGCCCCCACGTTGCCCGCGCCGAACAGTCCCAGCGCGGTGCCTTGGTGACGGGGTTCGAACCAGGCCGAAGTATAGGCCACGCCGACGATGAAGGCGCCCCCGGCCAGGCCGACACCCAGCGCGGCGAGCAGCAGCATGGGATAGCTGGAGGCCAGCGTCAGCAGATAGACGCAACCGGCGGTGGCCAGCATCACGATGCTAAACACCCAGCGCCCGCCGAAACGGTCCGTCCAGATCCCCAGAAACAGCCGGCTGATCGAGCCGGTCAATACCGGTGTGGCCATCAACAAGCCGAGCTGAGTGTCGGACAGCCCCATTTCCTGCTTGATCCGCAGGCCGATGATCGAAAAGATGGTCCATACCGCAAAACACAGCGTGAACGCCAGTGTGGACAACCCGAGTGCCCGATGCTGGTCGCGGCGGGACGGTGAAGCGGAAGTCGCCATGATATATCCCCCTGTGGGTCGATTGAGGCATCGACGGGGATACTCTGGCGTCTTCCAGACGCTACCCTGTTGACCCATATCAAACTCGGCGAAGGCATCTTTTCTCGTAAAGCGGCCACCTGCCCATATTAGGTAGCGAAATAAAGCGGCTATATCTATGAAATCATGGCGTATTCGTTAGTTAATTACCTCTTAAGGAGTACATCGCTATTGAGAAAAGAATCTTTAGGGGTAGTAGGCATTCTGGCGTATCTGCGTCACTCACTGACTTTCGCCATGAGCGCAACGCTAGGCGCCATAACGCTGCTGGCACTATGCAGTATGTTCGCGACCCTCTATCTCACCGAAACCGCCCAGGGCGACGCCCAGGCCATCAACCGGGCCGGCTCGTTGCGCATGCAGACCTGGCGCCTGCTGGCGGTGGCTGCCCGCGCCGAGCCAGCGTACTGGCAGCAACTGCTCGATGGCGTGGATACCACTTATGCCGAACTCTCCGACACGCAGCTTCTGGCCAAGCCACAAGCTGCTCAGACCCAACGCCTGCATGCCTTACAGCATCAATGGCAGCTTCGGCTGAAATCCGCGCTTCAATCTCCGACAGCCCTTGACGCTGCGCTGACCCAGCAGCTCGAGACTTACGTCATGCAGCTCGACGGGCTGGTCGGGTTGATGCAGCAGGCCGCCGAACAACGACTGAGACGCTTGCAGTGGCTGCAGATCACCTTTCTGTTGCTGACGCTGCCCGTCCTCGCCTACGGCGGCTATCAGGTATTCCGCCACATCCTGCCTCCGCTGCGTCATCTCCTGAACGTGGTCGAGGCGCTGCGCCGGGGTGATTTCACCGCCCGCAGCCATTATCGTCGCGACGATGAGATCGGCCTGCTGTCGGCCACCGTCGATGACATGGCCGAGCAACTCGCACTGGTCTACCGGGACCTGGAGAATCAGGTTCAGGACAAGTCCCAGCGCCTCCAGGAGAGCCACCAGGCCTTGAGCCTGCTCTATGCCAATGCGCGCTATCTGGCGGCCACCGCGCCCCGTGACATCGACTATGACTACGCGCTGGCCCCCTTCGCCTCGCTGTTGGCGCCGGCCACCCTCAGCCTGCAACCGGCCGAGGCCTCGACAGCCGGCGCTACGCACGCGCTGAGCTTCCCGCTACAGGACGCCGGCATCCGTTACGCCACCCTGGTGATCACCCAACCCGACGACACGCCCCTGCCTGCATGGAAACAGCTGATCTGCGAAACCGTCGCCGACCACCTGAGCGCGGCCATGGCCCTGCAGGCCCACAGCCGCCAGCAGCGGCGTCTGGACCTGATGGACGAGCGGGCGGTCATTGCCCGCGAACTGCACGATTCGCTTGCCCAGTCGCTGAGTTATCTCAATATTCAGGCGCTGCGCCTGCAGCGCCAGCTCAAGCCGCATCTCGATAACGGCGAAGCCAGTAGCGAGCTCGGCGCCGTACTCGCCGAGCTGCGCCAAGGCATCGACCATGCCTACCGTCAACTGCGTGAACTGCTGGTCACGTTCCGCCTGCGTCTGACCGAGCAGGGTCTGAACAGTGCCGTCTCGGCGACCGTCAGGGAATTTGCCGAACGCGGCGAACTGCGCATTGAAAAGCATCAGACTCTGAGTGACGACCTGCTGGCGCCGCAAGAGGAGTTGCACCTGGTGCAAATCCTGCGCGAGGCGCTGGCCAACGTGGTCCAGCACGCCCAGGCCCGCCATGTCGACGTCGCGCTACATCACGCTGACGGACGCGTCATGCTGCGCGTCGAGGATGACGGCATCGGCCTGCCCGCCGACCTGAGCCGCCCACAGCACTACGGCACTATCATCATGCAGGAACGCGCACGCAGCCTGGCCGGTACGTTACACTTCTCGCCCTCATCGCTGGGAGGCGCGCGTGTCGATCTCTCCTTCACACCTAGAGGAACACAGCATGACATCTGATGCCGAACGACTCGGAGTACTGATCGTCGACGATCATCCGCTGTTTCGCAGCGGTGTTCGCCAGTTGCTCGACATGAGCGACGAGCTGTTCTGCCTCGGCGAAGCCGACAGCGGTGCCCAGGCACTCGCCCAGGTCGAGGAGATTGCTCCCGATCTGATCCTGCTCGACCTCAACATGCGCGACATGAATGGCATCAGCGTACTCAAGGCCATGCGTCAGGCCGGTATCGGCGTGCCCATCGTGATGCTCACGGTTTCCGATCAGGAGGAGGACATCATCGCCGCCATTCGCGCCGGCGCCAACGGCTATCTGCTCAAGGACATGGCCCCCGAAAAACTGCTGGAGGCACTGGATCGCCTGGCGCAGGAAGAGATGACATTCGACAGCCGGCTGACTCCGCTGCTGGCCGGCGCCCTGCGGCGTCCCTCGGCCCCGAGCGGCCCCAGTGCCGAAAACCTCACCCGGCGCGAGCGGGAGATCCTGCGCTTGCTGGTCAAGGGGCATTCCAACAAGCTGATCGCGCACCGGCTGGAGATCCGCGAAGGCACGGTCAAGGTCCACGTCCGCCATCTGCTGAAGAAGCTCAACATGCGTTCGCGTACCGAAGCCGCCGTGTGGGCGGCCCAGCAGGGAATTTCCTGACCATGGCCTGCCTGCCGTCGGCATGACGCACATCAACATCGTCAAGCCCGTCACCCGCTATAGTGCTGCGAAAACTTAACAATATCTGCAATACGCCAGCACGCCCCCCCTGCCAATGGTGACGACACGATGGACCATGACCTGCGCTTCGATCGCCCGCTGCTCGAGAAGTACGACCGCCCCGGCCCGCGTTACACCTCCTACCCCACGGCGCCGCAGTTTCATGCCGGCTATACGCCGTCGGAGTATCGCCGGGTCGCACAAGCCAGCAATGCGCTGGCGCGACCCAAGCCGCTGTCGGTATATGTCCATGTGCCGTTCTGCCGCAGCCTGTGCTACTACTGCGCCTGCAACAAGATCATTACCCACAAGACCGAGCGTGCCGCAGAATATCTGGAGTATCTCAAGCGCGAAATCGCCCTGCAGGCGCCGCTGTTCGACCAAAGCCGCAAGCTCGAACAGCTGCATCTGGGCGGCGGGACGCCGACCTATTTCACCAGCGGGCAGCTCGCCGAGCTGTTCGCCGAGCTCGAGCGGCACTTTCAACTCGATTACAGCGAAAACCGGGAGTTCTCGCTGGAAGTCGATCCGCGAACGGTGACGCCCACCCAGATCGCCACCCTGGCCGAGATCGGCTTCAACCGGCTCAGCTTCGGCGTGCAGGATTTCGATCCGGAAGTCCAGAAGGCGGTCAACCGTATCCAGACCGAGCAGCAGACCCGCGAGTTGATCGACGCTGCCCGCCAGGCTAACTTCCGCTCGGTCAGCGTGGACTTGATCTACGGCCTGCCCAAGCAGACCGTGGCCAGCTTCGACGCCACCCTCGACAAGGTGATCGCGCTGCGCCCCGACCGCCTGGCCGTGTACAACTACGCGCACCTGCCGGAGCTGTTCCGCGCTCAGCGGCTGATTCGTCCCGAGGACATGCCCCCGCCCGAACGCAAGCTGGAATTACTCGAACTCACCATTGCGCGCCTGACGGCGGCCGGCTACGTCTATATCGGCATGGACCACTTCGCCCTGCCCGACGATGAGCTGACCCTGGCCCAGCAGAACGGCACGCTGCAGCGTAACTTCCAGGGCTATTCCACCCATGCCGACTGCGATCTGATCGGCCTGGGCGTGACTTCGATCGGCAAGGTCGGCGCCAGCTACAGCCAGAACCGCAAAGAGCTGCCGGCTTACTACCAGGCCCTCGAGGCAGGGGAGCTGCCGGTATGCCGCGGTTACGAGCTCAACGCCGACGACGAGCTGCGCCGCGACGTGATCAATCAGCTGATGTGCCACGACCGCATCGATTTCGCCAGCATCGAACGCCAGCACGGTATCGACTTCGCCGCCTATTTCGCTGCAGAACTGGCCTCCCTCGGCACGCTCGAGGCCGACGGTCTGATCGACGTTCAGCCGAATGCCATCGAGCTGAAGCCCACCGGCCGGTTGTTGATGCGCAACGTGGCGATGGTCTTCGACCACTATCTCAAGCAGCCACAACAGCCCAAACGCTTTTCGCGCGCCATCTGAGCGCGCTGCGGCAGGTGAAGCAGCGAGGCCGGAACCGGCCTCGCCGAAGGCCGATGCGACTCAGACGAGCCACCACCAGGAAAGCGGATGGTGGGCAATGGCCGCCCCCACGATATAGGCGAAGATCATTATGGCAAACAACGCCGCCAACCCCCGCGAGCGCGGCGTACGTCCGCGCTTGATCGCCAGCGTTCCCACTCCGATATAGGCCACCAGCCCGACGAGCTTGGCCGCCAGCCACGGCTGTTGGGTCGGCCAGGCGTGCAGCATGATCATCAGCGTCACGCCCGCCGTCAGCAGTACGGTATCGATCAGATGCGGCAGTACCCGCACCCAACGCTGGCTGAGCCGTGGCGATTCGCGCACCGACCACCAGGCTCTGAGCGTGAACAGCGAAATGCTCAGGGCGGCCGCGCTCATATGTATATGCTTGATCAGTAAATAGTCCATGCGGATTCCTTGGGCAGGCGGGTCGTCATGTCGCAGAGCTTCGTGAGCCTGCCTCATGCACGTCACAATATCACTCTGTCTACGCCGTCAGGCCTATGGCTATGGGTCTACGCACCGTCGCACATGGGGAACTCATGCCAGCGCAAGGTACAGCTCGCGTTCGGCGGGCAGGCAGCGTATTGCCCTCTCTCGAGTGCGTCGACACGGGCCTGCCAGTCGCCGCGCTCGTTGACCAGCGCCGGATCTCGGCTTTTAGCGCCTCGAGGCCCTATCGGCGATGCGTTTCGGCCGGCGCTCGTCACGGCGCCGGCCGGTTCATTACCGCATCGGTTCAGTGCCGCGCGGGTTCAGTGCAACGGTCGGGCCGGGCCGAAGTGCTCATAATGGCGCTGAGCTGGGGGAATGCCCAGCGCTTCCAGGGCGTCGTCGATGCATGACATGAAGCCCTGCGGGCCGACGAAGTAGACCTGAGGACTGCCGCCTGGCAGATACAGGGAGATCAGTTCGGGCGTCACCAGCCCGACGTGTTCCGGCGTATCTTCTCCCTGGGGCCGTTCGTAGATCGAGACCGCCGTCAGCAATTCTGGATAACGCCCCTTCAATGTCTCAATCTCCTCGGCGAAGGCACGATGTCGGCCATCCAGTGCCGCATGCAGGTAACTCACCTGCCGGCCCTGCCCCAGCGCTTGGCGGGCCAGCGGCAGCAGCGGCGTCTGCCCGACCCCGCCACTCAGCAACAATAGCGGTGCTTCGCTATCATCCAGAACCAGTTCGCCTGCGGGTGGCAACAGCTCGATCCTGTCACCGACCTGCAAACGATCGTGCAAGTACCGGCTGGCCTTGCCCTGCGCGTCACGGCGTACCGAGATGCGATAGGTGCGGCCATTGGGCGAGGCGGAAAGACTGTAATGGCGATACGCCGGCTCCCCGTCGATCGATAGCTTGAGGCCCACGAACTGGCCGGGCATGAAATCGGCGACCGCTTCGCCATCCTCGGGCGCCAGCACGAAGGAGCGAATCATGCAGCTCTCGTCGACGGTCTCAGCGACATGAAAGCCGCGCGTGCCCCGCCAGCCACCCGGACGCGAGGCAAATTCAAGGTAACGGTGATCTTCGAGCTCGATCAGCAGCCCGGCGAGCTCCTGATAAAGCGCGCCCCACGCATCGGCAACATCCACCGTCACGGCATCGCCCAGCACTTCGGCGACCGCCGACAGCAGGCATTCGCCGACGATGGGGTATTGGTCGGGGCGGATATTCAGGGCGATGTGCTTGCTGACGATGGGGGCCAGCAGAGCCTTGGTATCGCGGGGATCCTGGCGCAGCTGCACGTAGGCCAGCACCGCGCCGGCCAGCGCTCGTGGCTGGGCGCCGCTTGCCTGATGGCTGGCATTGAACAGCGCCTTGACGTCGGGATAGCGATCAAACATCAGCGGGTAGAAGCGCTGCGTAATGGTGTCGAGATTCTCCGCGACCAGAGGGGCGGTGGCGGCGATGATGCGTTCTTGGTCAGGGGTGAGCATTGAGGCTCCTTCTGAGAGGATTCGTATAACTGCCCCCTGTCTATGGCAAAAAGCACGCCAGTTTTGTTACATCCTTTTAAATCAAGCGTTAACCTCGATTTTCTTCAAACGTTGGACTTGCCTTGGTGCGCTCCTGCGTGATTTTATGACAACAATAATGACGTCATTTCGACAACAACCTCCCCCTGAGGGTAAAAATGACCGCATTCCTGATCGCTCTCAAACATCTGCTGCAACAACTCAGCGAAGGACAGAACTGGAGACAGACCCAACCCTACTGGGCCGACCTGCTGCGCGCCCTGGTCCGCGACTACCCTGCCGACGCCAGCACATTACTGGTGATGGTCGAAGGCGAGCTGCGTCCCGTGGCGGTATTCGGCCTGGACAGGGAGGTGCTTGGCCGCCACTTTGCGCTTGACGCGCATCCGCGTCTGGCAACGATAGCGGCACACCCCGGCGTGTGCCGCTTTCCGCAGGACAGCCAGCTCCCCGACCCCTTCGACGGTCTGCTCGACGAGACGCTGAGCGAGGTCCACGACTGCATTGGCGTCGCGTTGCGCGATGGTTCGCGCCTGATCGGCATGCTGACCCTAGATGCCCTAACGCCGGGAAGCCTGACGGCGCTGGATGAGGGCGAACTCATCGCCTCTGCCGCCCTGCTTGCGACCTGCCTGCGACTGGCCGAGCAGTTGGATACCGCTCGATTGCGTCTCAGCGAAGTGCTGGACGATGCCAGCCATGCGGACATCTCCCTGCAGTGGCACAGCCCGGCGATGCGCGAACTCGACGCCAGTATCGATCTGGTGGCCGCCACCAACATGGGCGTGCTGGTGTACGGCGAGACCGGCGTCGGCAAGGAACGCATCGCCCGCGCCCTGCATGCCCGCTCCACACGTCGCCGCGGTCCCATGGTGCGGGTTAATTGCGGCGCCATCAGCGAGAGCCTGATCGAGAGCGAGCTGTTCGGGCACCGCCGTGGCGCCTTCTCCGGGGCGGTACGTGATCATCGCGGCCATTTCGCCATGGCCGATGGCGGCACGCTGATGCTTGACGAGGTTGGCGAGCTGCCTCTGGCGTTGCAGCCCAAACTGCTGCGCGCGCTACAGGAGGGGGAGATTCAGCCACTGGGTAGCGAGCGGCCGCAACAGGTCGATGTGCGCATCATTGCCCTTACCAACCGCAACCTGGCCGAGGAAGTCGCTGCAGGACGTTTTCGCGAGGATCTCTACCATCGCCTCAACGCCTTTCCGCTGCGTGTCCCGCCACTGCGTGAACGTTACATCGACCTGCCGGTGCTGGCCGGGCACTTTCTGGAAGACAATCGCATCCGCCTGGGCTTGGCCAATCTGCGCCTGGCGCCCGAGGCACAGGCGCGGCTGCTCGAATGGCGCTGGCCGGGCAACGTTCGCGAGTTGGAACACACCCTGGCGCGAGCCGCGCTGCGCGCCGTGGCGGAGCAGACCCGCGCAGGCGATATTCGTCGCCAAACCGTGGTCCGCATTGAAGCGCATCATCTCGACCTGGCGCAGACGCCACATGCCCCTGCATTTGTTACGCCTGCGGCCCCATCGATCGTGCCCGCTCCGGACACCGATGCCACGTCCATACCTGCGCTACGCGAGGCCACCGATGCCTTTCAGCGCCAACTGATTGCACAGTCCCTGGAGCAGTGCAACGGCAACTGGGCCGGCGTGGCCCGCCAGTTACAGCTTGATCGCAGCAACCTGCATCGGCTGGCCAAACGCCTGGGGCTCAAGCCGGCCTGAGTCATCTGCATGCCCAGGTGATCGCAGCGCTAGCGCGCGCCCTGCCTGGGTATCAAAACAGCTGCAGTATGGAGAGATAACGCAGCAGCACGCCCAGAAACATCAGCACGACACCGCCACGCTGCAACCGGAATTCCAGCGGCGTCATGACCAGACGCCGTGTCCAGAACATCAGGATACCGCGAATATCCTGGGTGCGGCGCAGGTACAGCGTGTAGGCCAGCAGTACCACGGCCAACCCTGTCAGCAACGACAGATTTTCGAATACGGCCATGGTGGCGCCTCCTTTATTCAATGACTCTTCAGTGCAGACCGATGCCGAGGAGCGTTCATGCCTGAGCGGGCGCAGGCTTTTTCAAGCGTAAATACATCAGGGCAGTGGTAACGGCGTCGCCCAGTGCAGTGTGACGCCCGATGATGGGCACCCCCAGCGCGTCGGCGATCGCCTCGAAACCCAGATGCGGTTCCAGTTCGGGATGCGTGCGGCGTATTTCCCGCGCATAGGCCTGGGCGACATCGATGCATTCATTGGGTAGGTCGAATCCGAAACGCGGCCGCAGGTGACGATTGATCACCGCCATGTCGTAATCGATGCACCAACCCAGCAGCGGACGATTGCCGACGAAGTCCAGCAATTGCGCCAACGCATCCCCTAGCGCCTCGCCTCCGTATAGATCGACACCTCGCAGGCCGTGAATCTTGATCGACTCGCCGGATAGGCCCTCCGGACGTTGCAGACGAATATCCAGCGAGTCGCTGGTCAACACCCTGTCGCCTCGCAACCTGACGGCGGCAATCGATACCAACTCGGCGGTCTTCGGGTCGAGCCCCGTGGTCTCGCAATCCAGCGCGACCATTTCCTCACCCACATAGGGCACGAACAACCAGCCATAATCGCCATCGCCATGGCGGCGACGATCGCTGGCACGACGCAGGGTCCTCAGCATGACGCATTTCCTCGCAATGACAGATGCTTTCTAGTATTCCAGGTGATAGCGGTGCGACAGGCGCTGTTTGAACTCCTTGACCGTGTGCAGCGCTTCACGCAGCAAATCACGCTCCAGCGAAGACAAGCGCTGTACCACGATACGGTTGGCATCGCCCGTTTGTGCAGCACCGTCCCGTTGCTCGAGTTGTTGTTTCAAGCGTAACTCGGCGAATAGCGACAGCGCGGCGCCCAGGTCTTCGGCAAACTCGGCATCGAGGCGTCCATCCGTCACCAGCGCATCCAGCCGGGCAAACGTCGAGGTAGTCGCGATGCGCCGCTCCAGCACCAGAGTCCGAACGCCATGCACGATGGGAAAGATGCCACCCTTCTTGATATCGATTCCGTGCTCCGGACGCTTCACCGAGCCGAACATGGTCAGCGGGGTGGAAAAGCGCAGTGCAGCGCGCGCGAACTGCGACAGCAGCAGCTCATCTCCGGAACAGCGCTCGAAGATATGCTCGCGCAGCTTGTCGAGCAGGGCGACATTGCCCGCCATGCCATGCGCATCGAGCATGATGGCCAGGTTCATCAGCGAGGCGCCGTCACGGCTCGTGGCCCAGCGGGTGATCTTGCCGCGCCACGCCGATTCCGTGGCGACCCACTCGGAATTGGACACCATCACGTTACCGGGACAGGGCGGGTATCCCAGTGACAGCAGCGCCTCGTTCAGACGTTGCATGCTCTCGGCGACCGTCGCCCAGTCACTGCCATCGGCGAGGATCAGGGCGTTGTCCTGATCGGTCTTGAGAATCTGTTCACCGCGCCCTTCGCTGCCCATCACCAGCAGACAGCTCTGAGCCTGGTAATGCTCGGGCACGACAAACTCGAACGCCTTGGACACGATGCGGCCATTGAGCGCGGCCATCAATTCCATGGCAAAGCGCAGCTTGATTCCCTGCGCCATGAGACTGCGAATCAGATCCGGCAGTTTGGCGCTGGCCAGGGCGAGCTCGTCGAGACTGCCAGCCTGCTCGATCTGTAAGCCGACCATATAAGAGCGGCTCGAGAAGAAACTCAGCACATCGGTGAGCTCGACCACGCCCGTCGCCTTTTCGCCTACCATGACGACTACCCGCGCCACCTCGTGGCGGGTCATGCGGATCAGCGCCTCGAACAGATAGGCCTCTGGACGGATGCTGACCAGGGCAAAATGGGCAATGCCCAGAACCGGCGACGCACTCGGCATGCCCTCGATGATGGCGGCGTTGAGCAGGTCGGTTTTGGTGACCATCCCGCAGCGCAGCCCATCGCTCACCAGCAGGCTGTCGGCATGACGCGTATTGAGCCGCGTGGCGGCTTCGGCCAGCGTCGTCTCGGGGGAGACGATCAATGGCTCACGCATGCACTCGGAAACCCGCGCGAGCATGAAACCGGCCATGGTCACGCCGCCGTCGGCACGCCGCTCGAGCAGTCGCCGGGTCTTTTCCGCCAGCCGCTGCTGAAAGAACGCACCGAACGAGGGCGTGTCTTCACACAACGCCGTGAACAGCGCTTTAGGCAACAGGTAGCAAAGGCTCTCCTGCTCGGCCTGGAAGCGATAGCGGCTCTTGCCGTTTAGAATACTGATCGCCCCGAAGATATCGCCGTTCGTGTAGTGTCCGATACGTCGATGGGATTCGGGTGCCGTCATGTCCAGCTCCGCAACTTCGCCCTTATGAATGATAAAGACGAACTCGCCGGGCTGCCCGCTATCGAGGATGGTGTCGCCCGCATCGTAATAAGCCAGGTCGAGCCCGCGGCTGACCCGCGATCGCGCCTTTTCGTCGAGCAGCGTAAAAGGCGGTTGTGACAGATCAACATGGACCATCGAGCTGCCCTCGTGATGTCGAATCCGTACCGTTCATTCCACCTCGCAGCGAACGGCCCGGGCATTTTCAAAACCGCCCCGAAGTTTCAGCGAACCACCATGAACATTATGCTGACAACGTCCAATATAGAATATAAACATCATGTCTTTTGACTAGATAGACTATGGTTCTACACCGGAGAGATTTGGACTATTGGGCTATGTATTGTTTTTTATACCATCGTCTCATTAATTTCCCCAAAGCAGAATTAATAGGCAGCTAAACTTATTTAACTTATTGTTTATACAGCATATTTAAAAAACGTTATCTAGAATGCGGATGCATAATACTAAAGAATTGGATTTCATTTTTTCCATTTATTGCCCACTATTGGTGACGAACCACGCAGGGCATCCGCATGCTGATAATACGCCCCGGCGACAACAACATCTGACGTTACGGGATGCGGATTCACTGCGAGAAATCAGACTTAGCGGTTGCCTTATACGAGAAAGCCTGCTGTTCATCATCACAGCATCGCATAACGACAGGCTTGTCGCTGGGAGTCATGGCGGCAGGTTATCGCAGATAGGGGATGTCTGCCGTACCGGAACCATTTTCGATACATTTTTCGTTACAACGCGGAGAGCAACATCATGGCAGAAAATAAAAGCAATGCTGATGCGTACTGGAAGGCGAATGTCCGTCTGATCACCGGCTGTCTGATCGTTTGGGCGCTGGTGTCTTATGGCTGTGCCATTCTGCTGCGGCCTTTGCTGTCAGGCATTCCCGTCGGGGGGACCGACCTGGGCTTCTGGTTCGCACAACAGGGCTCCATTCTGGTCTTCATCGTCCTGATCTTCTTCTACGCCTGGAAGATGAATCGGCTGGACAAGAAATTCGGGCTCGAGGAGTAACCGGCATGAGTCAATTCGTAATCAACCTGTTATTCGTGGGCGCCTCCTTTGCCCTGTACATCGGTATCGCGATATGGGCCAAGGCCGGCTCGACCAAGGATTTCTACGTCGCCGGCGGCGGGGTCCACCCCATCACCAACGGCATGGCGATCGGGGCCGACTGGATGTCCGCCGCCTCGTTCATTTCCATGGCAGGCATCATCGCCTCGGCAGGCTATGGCGCCTCCACCTTTCTGATGGGCTGGACCGGCGGCTATGTCCTGCTGGCCTTGCTGCTGGCTCCCTACCTGCGCAAGTTCGGCAAGTTCACGGTTCCCGAATTCATTGGCGACCGCTTTTACAGCAAGCCGGCGCGTATGGTAGCCGTCATCTGCCTGATCGTGGCCTCGGTCACCTACGTCATCGGCCAGATGGCCGGTGCCGGCGTGGCTTTCTCGCGCTTTCTGGAAGTGGATGCGACCACCGGCCTGATCATCGCCGCCGTGGTGGTGTTCTTCTATTCGGTACTGGGGGGCATGAAGGGCATCACCTATACCCAGGTGGCCCAGTACATCGTGCTGATCATCGCCTACACCATTCCGGCGATTTTCATTTCTCTCGAGCTGACCGGCAACCCCATCCCGCCGCTCGGTCTGTTCTCCGAGCACAACGCGTCCGGCGAACCGTTGCTGGCCAAGCTCAACGAGGTGGTCACTGCCCTGGGCTTCGACGCCTACACGGCGATGGTCGACAACAAGCTGAACATGGTGCTGTTCACCCTGTCGTTGATGATCGGTACCGCTGGCCTGCCGCACGTCATCATGCGCTTCTTCACCGTCCCCAAGGTGGCCGACGCACGCTGGTCCGCGGGCTGGGCGCTGGTGTTCATCGGCCTGCTCTATCTGACTGCACCGGCCGTGGCTTCCATGGCACGCCTGAACCTGATGGCTACCATCTATCCGGACATGGCGGGCCAGGTCGAGAACTATGAAGACGCCGCCGCCAACCCCATCGCCTACGAGAACCGCCCCGACTGGATCCGGACCTGGGAAGAGACCGGTCTGATCACCTTCGAGGACAAGAACAACGATGGCAACATCCAGCTCTACAACGACGCCGCCGACTTCTCGGAGCGCGGCTGGGCGGGCAACGAACTGGTGGTCAGCAACGACATCATGGTCTTGGCCAACCCCGAGATCGCCAACCTGCCCGGCTGGGTGATCGGCCTGATCGCTGCCGGCGGCCTGGCCGCGGCACTGTCCACCGCTGCCGGCCTGCTGCTGGCGATCTCCTCGGCCATCAGTCATGACCTGGTCAAGGGGGCGATCAATCCCGGCATCTCGGAGAAGGGCGAGCTGCTGACGGCGCGCATCTCGATGTCCGTCGCCATTGTCGTGGCCACCTACCTCGGCGCCAATCCGCCAGGGTTTGCGGCCCAGGTCGTGGCCCTGGCCTTCGGTATCGCTGCCGCCTCGCTGTTCCCGGTACTGATGATGGGGATCTTCTCCAAGCGGGTGAACAACAAGGGCGCCATCGCCGGTATGCTCACCGGCCTGATCTTCACCCTGGTGTACATCTTCATCTACAAGGGCTGGTTCTTCATTCCGGGCACCAACAATCTGCCGGATACCCCGGAAAACTGGGTACTGGGCATCTCACCGCTGTCCATCGGTGCCGTGGGGGCCATCATCAACTTCGCCGTGGCCTACCTCGTTTCCAACGCCACCGAGGCACCACCGCAGGAGATCCAGGATCTGGTGGAAAGCGTGCGCTACCCCAAAGGGGCTGGTGGCGCCATCGACCACTAAGCCATAATAGTCCCGGCCAAGCCGGGTCGTGGAACCACACCATATCGGGCTTCCCAGCGGGAAGCCCGTTTCCATCAGGAAGACGCACATATGATTTGGCAATTGATAGCGGCCGTGTTCGCTGG
This sequence comes from Halomonas sp. WWR20, assembly GCF_054602495.1. Taxonomy (NCBI): domain Bacteria; kingdom Pseudomonadati; phylum Pseudomonadota; class Gammaproteobacteria; order Oceanospirillales; family Halomonadaceae; genus Halomonas; species Halomonas sp. WWR20. The sequence goes on along the minus strand of NZ_JBTRHR010000005.1, from coordinate 243,163 downwards.
CCTCGGAGCTGCGGGGATCGGGCTGATTCTGCGACAGCTCAGCGGCAAGCGCCTGCCCCGCTGGATCATTCCAGCGCTGGGCGGTCTGGGTGTTCTCGGCTACCAGATCCATTACGAATATACCTGGTTCGAGTACAAGCAGGCTCAACTGCCGGAATCGGCACAGGTCGTGTCCACGGAAGCCCATCAGATGTTCTGGCGCCCCTGGACTTACGTCTTCCCCCTGACCACCGCCTTCAGTGTCATCGACCATAGCCACCTCGTTACGCAGGACGCCGGCGGGGATCGCCTCGCCGAGTTCATCCTTTACCGCTTCGAGCGCCAGCACACCGATCAGGTATCCCATCAGGCCTACCTGTTGAACTGCACGATGCAGGAAATGGTCCCGCTGGCCGGCGAGAGCCATCAGCCGCGTTACACGCAACTGCACCGCATCGAGGCATCAGCCCCGCTGTTCCAGGCGGTTTGCTCCGCCACCTGACGGCCCCCCCTGACACACCGATTATTCATACGCCCACTCTGCCATCTACTGCCGTTGCCCTGCGTATTGCCCTAGAATGGCCGCAAACGAAAGGGGGTAGCGCATGTTTCCTGGCTGGCTGTTGATCGCCGTCTCGCTGTTTTACATCGCCGTGCTGTTCGCCATAGCCTGGCGTGGCGATCGCCGTGCACAAACGCACGGCATGGTCCGCCGTCGCCCCATCGTCTACAGCCTTGCCCTGGCCGTCTATTGCACATCATGGACATTCTACGGCGCCGTGGGACAGGCGGCCGCCTCGGGCTGGTCGTTTGCCAGCATCTTCGTCGGTCCACTGCTGACCTTCCTGCTGTTTTGGCCTGTACTGGCCAAGATGATCCGGGTCGCCAAGCGCCAGAACGTCACCTCTATCGCCGATTTCATCGCCTCGCGCTATGGCAAGACCCAGTCATTGGCCGTGTTCGCCAGCCTGGTGGCACTGATCGGCACCCTGCCCTACATCGCATTGCAGTTGAAGGCCGTTTCCGCGGCCTTTCAGGTGCTGACCGTTACCTCAGACATGACGCGCACCCCGCTGTTCGGGGATACCGCTTTTTACGTGGCGGTGGTCATGGCGCTGTTCGCGATTCTCTTCGGCACCCGGCATACCGATGCCACGGAGCATCATGAGGGACTGATCCACGCCATTGCCTTCGAATCGCTGGTCAAGCTGTTCGCTTTTCTGGTGCTGGGCATCTTCGTCACCTGGGGCCTGTTCGACGGCATCGGCGATCTGTTCGGTCGCGCCGATACCTTCCTGCAGTTGCAACGCCAGTTGGCCGAGCAGGACTTCGGCCAGGGATTCTGGGCCCAGACCCTGCTCGCCATGCTGGCGATCTTCTGCCTACCTCGTCAGTTTCATGTCGCCGTGGTGGAGAATACCCATCCCGACGATGCCGCCCGGGCACGTTGGCTGTTTCCGCTGTATCTGCTGGCGATCGGCTTCTTCGTGCTGCCGATCGCCGCCGCCGGTCTGACGCTGTTTCCCGACGGCTCGGTGGAACCCGACACTTTCGTGTTGGCACTGCCCATGGCCAGCGGCCACGAATGGCTGACCTTGCTGACCTTCATCGGTGGCTTTTCGGCCGCCACCGGTATGGTCATCCTGGCGGCGGTCGCGGTCTCGATCATGATCTCCAACGAAATCGTCATCCCGCTGCTCTTTCGCCTGCGCTGGTTCGACACCCAGCCACGCGACTACGGACGACTGGTGCTGCGTGCCCGGCGCTTGACCATCATCGTCATCCTCACCCTGGCCTATGGTTTCTACCGACTGATCGCGGAGTACAGCTCCCTGGCCTCGACCGGCATGCTCTCGTTTGCCGCGGCGGCCCAGTTCGCACCGGCATTGCTCGGCGGGCTGTACTGGAAGCGCGGCAACCGCTTGGGAGTCATCGTCGGCATGAATGCCGGCTTTGCGGTATGGGCCTACACCCTGCTGTTACCGACCTTGGTCAAGGCGGGGTTACTATCGTCGGTCTGGCTGCACAGCGGCCCGTGGGGCATCACCTGGCTCTCACCCTCGCAGCTGTTCGGCCTCAGCGTCGGCGACCCTTTCACGCATGGCGTCATGCTGTCGCTGGGGCTCAATCTGTTCTGCTATATCTTCGTCTCGCAGGTCACCTCGCAGCGCGTGGTCGAACGCATCCAGGCTTCGCTGTTCGTCGACAGCATCGAAACCCGCCAGACCTCGGTCAACCGACCCTGGACCGGCGCTACCACGGTGGGCGATCTCAAGGTGCTGTGTCAGCGCTTTCTCGGTGCGGAGCAGGTGTCGCGGGCCTTCGAAGACTATGCCAAGCGCAGCGGCACGATGCTGGAAGACAACAGCCGTGCCTCCATCGACGTGATCCAGTTCACCGAACGCTTCCTGGCCTCGGTACTCGGCGCCTCCTCGGCACGCATCGTGGTCAATTCCGCCTTGCAGGGGCGCGGCATCGGCATTTCCGACGTTATTTCCATCGTCGACGAAGCCTCGCAGGTATTGGAATTCAACCGTGCCCTGCTCCAGGCCACCATCGAAAACATCAATCAGGGCATCAGCGTGGTTGACCAGAACATGCGGCTGGTGGTGTGGAACCAGCGCTATCTGGAGCTGTTCCGCTTTCCCGACAACCTCATTCGCGTCGGGGCGCCAATCGACAAGATATTTCGTTATAACGCCCATAACGGCGAATACGGCCCCGGCGATCCCGAGGAGCACGTCGATCTGCTGCTCGAGAACATCCGCCAGGGGCAGCCGCACCGCTATGTGCGCTATCGCCAGGATGACAGTGTGCTCGACGTGCAAGGCAATCCGATTCCCGGCGGCGGGTTCGTCTACTCCTATCAGGACATTACCCAGCAGAAACGCACCGAAGAGGCGCTGATCCGCTCCGAAAACAACATCCGCATCTATACCGACAACGTGCCCGCGCTCATCGCCTACTTCGACAAGGAGTGCCGTTACCTCTTCACCAACCGCGCCTACGAGGCCGCCATGCGCATCGACCGCAACGCGGTGATCGGTGAACGGGCGGAAACCGTCATGCCCCGCCAAGTGGCCAAGCAGCGTGCCCCCTGGATGCACCGGGCACTTGCCGGCGAGCGGGTGAGTTTCGAAATTTCGCTGGACGACGGCGATGGCGGCAACCGCTACATGCTAGTGACTTATACCCCCCACTTCAGCGATACCGGCGGCATCCTGGGTTTCTTCGCCCTCTATCAGGACATCACCGAGCGCCGCCTGGCGGAAATCGCCCTGCGCGAAACCAACGAGAACCTCGAAGAGCGCGTCCGCGAGCGTACCCAGGCATTGTCCGAGGCCAACGCCGCCCTGCGCCAGGAGAACCGCGTACGTGCCGAGGCCGAGCAGGCGCTACGCCAGGCCAAGCAGCTCGCCGAAGATGCCAACACCTCCAAGACCCGTTTCCTGGCGGCGGCCAGCCATGACCTGCTGCAACCCTTGAACGCCGCGCGTCTGTTTACCTCGGCTCTGGGTCAGCAGGTCGATGCCGTCGACCTGAAACGCACCATCGGCCATATCGACAACTCTCTGCAGGCCGCCGAAGAGCTCCTCAGCACGCTGCTGGACATTTCCAAACTGGATGCCGGCGCCCTGACACCGCGCCGCGCACACTTCGCCCTGGCCGATATCCTGCGGCCGCTGCGTGCCGAGTTTGAAGTCATGGCCGAAGACCGGGGCCTCGACATGGATGTGGTGACGACCCGAGCCTGGGTGGATAGCGATGCCCAGATGTTACGGCGTATCGTGCAGAACTTTCTCTCCAACGCCATCCGTTATACCCAGCAGGGCCGGGTGCTGCTTGGCTGTCGCCGCCATGGGGAGCGGCTCTTTATCGAGGTATGGGACACCGGGCCCGGCATTCCCCAGTCCAAGCTCAGCGAAATATTTCAGGAGTTTCGGCGCCTCGATCAGGCCTCGCGACACAAGGAGAGTGAAAAAGGGTTGGGACTGGGGCTGTCCATCGCCGAGCGGATGAGCCGTGTGCTGGACCATCCGATCAAGGTCCGCTCATGGGAGGGCATCGGCACGGTATTCTCGGTCTCGGTGCCTATCGTGCATGGCCAGCTTGCCGAGCAGAGCCCCGAGGAGACGCCAGCAAGGCGGATCGGTAACAAGCTCAAGGGAGCACGCATCCTGTGTATCGACAACGAAACGCTGATCCTCGAGGGCATGAAGGCCATGCTCAGCGGCTGGGGCTGCGAGGTGTTTACTGCCACCACGATCGGCGGCGCCAAGTCGGTGCTGCGCCATCTTGACGGCGACCCCGAAGCCATTCTTGCCGATTATCACCTCGATAATGAGATTACCGGTCTGATGGCACTCGAAGCGCTTGAAGAGCTGTGCCAAGGGCCGGTACCCGGCATCGTGATTACCGCCGACCGCACCGATGAAGTCGCCGAGGAGGTCCGTCGGGGCGGTTATCAACTACTGCTCAAGCCGGTTCGCCCAGCAGCGCTGCGTGCCTTGCTGACCCGCACTCTGCAGGCCGGGCGGGCGATGCGCCAGACACCCTGAACCCGTCGGATGCAGCCTTTGTGAATTTCGGGCCGGCGATGTGCCGGCCCGCTGACGTGAGCGCATCAAGGTGAAACTAAAAGGCCTGAGCTCCGTGCAGTACATGACTCAGGCCTTGAGCGCCGGCTGAATGAACTCTCAGCTATTGGTCAGTTCATTTCCCAACAATGCAATCGGCCCGAACACACATTTAAGCGTTCCATTTACCTGCCGCCATGGTCTGCGCAAAAACTACCGTTCAGCTTGCCGATCTGATAGATGTCGTGCATGTACAAGCCAAACTTGGACAAAAAGTGCGTAATCAATATCAGCGTATAAATCAGCACCATTAAAGTAAATTCGCTATTAAACCACCAGAGGTAATCTACTGTAACTTCATAACTTTGGGTGTAAACACTCAAGCCCGCCAGAAAAAGGACCAAAAGGCTATTGATGATAACGACAGGAAGCAGCACGCCCCTGATGTCTTTCGTGGGAGGGTTCGTTTTCCAGAAAGGAAGATGAAGAATCCTTATCTTACCATTGCAAACTATATTGTTTTTTCGGCGTAGTAGTGGCGCTGCGTTGATTTGTGGTTTTTCTCCGGCAAAGGCCGCAAGTACGATTCGATGATCGAGATCACATCCAAAGACATTTTTTACCGCTTGCATGAAACCCGGTGAGGCGCCTGTCCTTGCATACTCGTTCGCCTTTAGCGATAAGCTTTGAAAACTTCCATTCTCGGCGGACGACATTTCTTCGTCGTCCCGAGAGTCCAGCTTGTAATAAATATCATATATTTGATAGATAGAGATGGTGACGCCAATGTAAATCGTTATGAATATCAAAACGTCCAGCATATCAGTTTAGCCCTTTAACTTTGACACACCACTATCAGCCAAGGATCTGCCCCACTTCCGGCACACCATCATCCTGCCTCGCAGCGTCTTATTTTACAGCTCGGGCTGCCCACTTTCTATTGAGTTGACCGATGAGAGGTCCCTCGTACCACTGCGACCGCTACGGATGGAGCCAGTGATGTCGCTGCGAGCCATGCAGCACGAGCCCCGTCGGGATTGCCACTTCTACTCGATCATCAAAAATGCCGACTCAATGATGACACTGACTTATTGCCCGCCGGATCTACGATAGTACTGACGCACGTTAGCCCTGGTGACGGGTACACCGTTACAGTGCCGCCGTTCCAGGCGGCTGACCGGAAAAATCGACTCGATAGGCCGAGACTTTACACGGCTTGACGAAAAACTATTGGGCAACCTCCAGACCCCAAGTTAACCTTCACTCAAGATGTTAACCATGGTTAAAAGAGCCCTTGCATGTTTAAGTCGATTTCTGACCAGTCGATCCGGAGTACAGCCGCTTCCGCGCTTAGCGGTCAGCGGAGCCGCTGGGGATGGATATCGTTCTTTGGCCCCGCGCTGATTGCGGCCGTCGCTTATATCGATCCCGGTAACTTCGCCACCAATATCGAAGCCGGCTCTCGCTACGGTTACGCTCTGCTGTGGGTCGTGCTGACCGCCAACCTCATGGCCATGCTGATCCAGAGTCTCTCCGCTCGCCTGGGCCTCGCCACCGGGAAGAATCTTCCCGAAGTCATCCGCGAGCGCTTCCCTCGCCCCGTGGTGTGGGGGTATTGGGTTCAGGCGGAAATCGTAGCCATCGCAACCGATCTCGCCGAATTCCTGGGTGCCGCACTGGCCTTCAACTTGCTGTTCGGCCTGAGCCTGATGGAAGGCGCCCTGCTCACCGGGGCGATTACCTATCTGGCACTGTTGATGCAGCGCTTCGGCTTTCGGCTCATGGAAATCGTCATCGGTTCCATGATTCTGGCAGTAGCGGCAGGTTTCGTGCTGGAAATGCTGCTCGGCCGCCCGGAACCCGTACCGCTGTTGAAAGGCCTGCTGATCCCCGGTTTTCCCGACAGCTACGCGCTGTACCTGGCCGCCGGCATTCTTGGGGCCACGGTCATGCCTCATGTCATCTATCTGCATTCGGCACTGTCGCAGCGTCGCATCCAGGCGACCGATGACGCCCAACGGCTACGCTTGATGAAGTTCTACCGCTGGGATGTCATCATCGGTATGGCGATCGCCGGGTTGGTCAATCTGAGCATGCTGGCGATGGCCGCAGCGGTATTTCACGAACAGGGCCGCACTGATGTCGCCACGATCAGCGACAGCTATAAGCTCCTGGCACCGATGCTCGGGGAGCAGATGGCCAGCCACATCTTCGGCATGGCATTGTTGCTGGCGGGCCTGTCATCCTCGGTCGTGGGGACACTCTCGGGTCAGGTCATCATGCAGGGCTTCGTCAATTTCACCATCCCGATCTGGCTTCGACGGCTGATCACCATGGCACCGGCCCTGGCTATCATCATCCTCGGCGTCTCCGAACAGAAGGCATTGGTGGCCAGCCAGGTCGTACTCAGCTTCGGCATTCCGTTCGCACTGCTTCCGCTGCTGTTTTTCACCGCCGATCGCAAGCTCATGGGCAACCTGGTCAATACGCGCGCAGTGACCTGGATCGGCGGGCTGATCTGTAGCGTGATCATTGCACTCAATGTTTACGTATTATTCTTCACTTTTTTTGGCGACTAGGTGGGCTTGATTATGATTCCGATGCCAAAACACGAGCACTTCAAACGCGTTCGACAGGATCACCAAACCGAGCTGGTTGAAGATTACGTGGAGGAAATCGCCCATCTTCACGCCAGCATGGGGGAAGCGCGCGCCAGCGATCTCGCTGAGCGCTTCGGCGTCAGTACGGCCGCCGTCTCGAAGGTCATTGGACGTCTAAAGCGCGAGGGCCTGGCACTCGCCCGTCCCTACCGCGGCATTTTCCTGACCGAATCGGGCAAAGCGCTGGCCGAGCAAGTCGCGATTCGCCATACCATCGTGCTGGATACGCTCCGCAAGCTGGGCGTGCCGGAGGAGATCGCCCGCGCTGATTCCGAAGGAATCGAGCATCACTGCAGCGAAGCCACCGTCACGGCGATGCGGCGCTTTCTCGCTCAACAGACTACCTCCTCATAGATAGCGTTCTCAACGGCATGGATCGCTTTATCCGTGGAACCTTCTATCCATCTTCATAAAAACACCCCGAAGGTTGGCTTGGCTGTCCAACTTCCGGGGTGCAGTTCAAAACGAGCGGGCTTTTATCTACGCAATATTGCGGCTAGGTTCGTGCCGTACTAGAAGTGCGGCTTGAGCTGCTGCACCAGCGCCTTGTACAGGCGCGGGCCGGCGGCCATCAGTTGACCTTCGATCGCAACGCTCGGGCTGCCGTCGGGGCCGCCTGTCAGCGCTCCTGATTCCTTGAGTAACAACGAGCCCACCAACTGATCCTGTTCTTCGAGTCCCAGCACGAAAGCGGCATCGACACGTCCGGCCGCCATCTCGGCAATGTCGAGCAGCGGACAACCGCTGGTGCGCAGCACTTCGACTTGCGGGCCGAGTTGCTGAACCAGGGTCAGGTAAGCGGGCAGATGACGGTGGCGCAGCCAGCTTTCCGGCAACCCCAGTGCGACGCGCGAGCCGCCGATGGCGGTAGTCTTGGTCACGCGGATACGCTTGCCGTTGAGCTGGGCGCCACGCCCCCGACTGATGAGATATTCGTCATCGGTAAACGGACAGATGATCACCGCGTGCTCGGGGCGGCCCTTGACCAGGCAGACCACCGACAGCGCGAAGCCGGGCGCGGCCACCGACAGGTTGGAATAGCCGTGGAAGGGTTCGATTCGCCAGTGGGTATCACGGCCCTCCCCTTCGCCATCACGGTGCGGAGTATAGCGACCGGACACGCCATGCTGCGGATAACCGCGGCTGAGTTGGTGTACGATTAACGTTTCGGCATTGCGGGCCGTGTCCTCGAGCAAGCCATCGAGGTTACGCTCTTCGTGGGCAACCTCGATACGATCGCGGACGCGAATGAACTGTTCGGCGGCGCTGCGCGCGGCGCGCAACGCGAATTGGACCATCGGATGCATGATCGGGCCTTGGAAGTCAGGAACTGTTAAAGAACGGCGCGCATACTAGCAGATACCGGGCAGCGCCGCCATCGCCTGCGCGCAAAGCGCACCGGCTGTGGCCTGGAAAGCCAACAAAAAGCCAGGGGGCGCTCGCGCACGAACCGGCTTTTAACGCCACATGCGTCAGCGCAGGCACTTTTCAGCTCGACCGTAGCATCATGGTAAACTTCGCGCTCCCTATCCAATCGGCAATTGTTATGCTCGACCGCATCCGCATCGTGCTTATCGGCACCAGCCACCCCGGCAATATCGGCGGCGCAGCCCGCGCCATGCAGAACATGGGCCTGACGGATCTCGCTCTGGTGGCGCCGCGTTGCGTTGCGCAGAGCCTCGAAGCCTATTCACGCGCATCGGGTGCCAATGCACTCGTTACCCAGGCCGTGGAACATGCCCGCCTCGAGGAGGCCGTCGCCGACTGTACCCTGGTGGTCGGCGCCAGCGCCCGTTCGCGCCATCTGCCCTGGCCGATGCTGACTCCGCGCCAGCTCGGCGAGCGCCTGCCCGCCGAACTCGCCCCGGACAATGCTCGGGTCGCCCTGGTTTTCGGCCGTGAGGACACCGGCTTGAGTAACGCCGAGTTGCAGCGCTGTCATCAACACGTGCACATTCCCACCAACCCTGATTTCAGCTCGCTCAACCTTGCCGCGGCCGTACAGGTACTCGCCTACGAATGTCGTCAGGCGTGGCTGGCGCAGCAGGAAGACACGCTGGCGCCGATGCCCTTCGGCGTGGAGTGGGACAACCCGCCGGCCAGCCATGAGGATCTCGAGCGCTTCTTTGCGCACCTCGAGCGCACCCTGACCACCATCGATTTTCACGATCCTGACAACCCCCGCCAGCTGATGTCTCGCCTGCGGCGCCTGTTCCTGCGCAGCCGTCTCGATCGCATGGAAATGAACATTCTGCGCGGCATTCTCACCGCGGTGGACAAGCGGACCCGCCCGTCAGGCGATGAGTAACCTCCTTGCCTTGCCGGACGTCGGTCGCCGGCGCTTGCAGGGCGCTGTTCGCGCCCCAATAATGAGCAGCCAGTCCGGCCATTTGCACCGCCCCGCCGCCGACCGCGAGACGCCAGCAACGACTGGCGCAAGACAAGGACACCCTCATGTTTGATCGACTGCGCGAAGACATCGACAGCGTGTTTGCCCGCGACCCGGCGGCGCGCAACTTCTTCGAGGTCCTGACCAACTATCCCGGCCTGCATGCGCTATTGATGCATCATGTCAGTCACTGGCTGTGGCGTCACAACGCCAAGTGGCTGGCGCGCACCCTGTCGACGCTGGCGCGCTGGTTCACTGGCATCGAGATCCACCCCGGCGCCACTATCGGTCGGCGCTTTTTCATCGACCACGGCATGGGCGTGGTGATCGGCGAAACCGCCGAGATCGGCGATGACGTGACGCTCTATCACGGCGTGACCCTGGGCGGTACCAGCTGGCATAAGGGCAAGCGCCACCCCACGCTTGAGGATGGGGTGATCGTCGGTGCGGGCGCCAAGATACTCGGCCCCTTCAGCGTGGGCCGCGGGGCCAAGATCGGCTCCAACGCCGTGGTCACCAAGGCCGTCCCCGACGGAGCGACGGTAGTGGGCATTCCCGGCAAGATCGTCAAACGTGCCGAGCCGGACAGCGAAGAGGCACTGGATATCGATCCTGCACGTCGCGAGGCCATCTGCCAGAAATTCGGCTTCGACGCCTATGGCGTCAGCCAGGATATGCCCGATCCCATGGCGCGCTCGTTGCAAGCCATGCTCGACCACATGCATGCGGTGGATCAGCGCATCGAGCAGATGTGCATGACGCTGCGCAAGCTCGATGCCGGTTATCGCTCCGGCCAGCTCCCCGAACTGCGCGACGAGGATTTCGCTGGCATTCTCGAAAATCCCTGCCCGCCTGTCGGCGAAAAGGCGGCGGATGATACCCCGTCCGCGACCGATGCAAATCCGTCATCGAACCCTGAACAGGCCTCGCTACGCCGCGCCGAGTGATTCTGGACGACACGCGCATGACGAATGGTTGACCGAATTACTGGGTTTTCCCATAATGGTGACAATATGTGCCAATTGCCGATATATCTGACCGGCGGTTCGCAGCGCCTTACCTGACCCATTCGACTGCCTGACCGATATTCTTATGCGCTTGACCACCAAGGGACGCTACGCCGTCACCGCCATGCTGGATTTGGCGCTGCATACCGAGCAGGGCCCGATCAGTTTGGCCGACATTTCCAAACGCCAGGCGATTTCGTTGTCGTATCTTGAACAGCTGTTCGCCCGGTTACGGCGTGCGCATCTGGTCACGAGCGTGCGCGGCCCGGGCGGCGGCTATCTGCTCGGCCTCCCTGCAGAACGTATCTCAGTCGCCGGAGTCATCGATGCCGTCGATGAATCGGTGGATGCGACACGCTGCCAGGGATTGTCCGATTGCCAGCAGGGCGACACCTGCCTGACCCATCATCTATGGTGTGAGCTGTCCGACGAGATTCATGGCTTTCTCGACGGCATCACGCTGAAGGATCTGGTCGCCCGGCATGAAGTCTGCGCCGTGGCCGAACGTCAGCGTCAACGGACCACCAGCGACACGATCGCCATCGTGCCCCACTAGCGGAATTATGCTGTTGTCGGGCGCGACTGCCTTTAAATGACTGTCCTCAACACGACGATGCCACGCTCATGACTGCACCTGTCTATCTCGACTACGCCGCCACCACTCCCGTCGACCCGCGTGTCGCCGAGCGCATGATGCGCCATTTGACCCCCGACGGTGTGTTTGCCAATCCGGCCTCGCGCAGCCATATGCCGGGATGGTTGGCCGAGCAAGCCGTGGAGAGCGCGCGTCGCCAGGTCGCCGATCTGATCGGCGCCGACCCGCGCGAGATCGTCTGGACTTCGGGCGCCACCGAGGCCGACAACCTGGCCCTCACCGGGTTCATGCGCGCCAACCGCGCCCGGGGTCGCCATCTGGTGACCTCGCGCATCGAGCACAAGGCGGTCATCGACACCGCTACGGCATTGGAGGCCGAAGGCTTCGAGGTCACTTGGCTGACGCCCGGCCCCGATGGCCGCGTGACACCGGAACAACTGCGCGACGCCATGCGCAACGATACCGTGCTGGTGTCACTGATGGCGGTCAACAATGAGCTTGGCACGATCCATGATCTCGCCGGGCTGGCTGAAGTCGTGCATGCGCACGGGGCGTATTTTCACGTCGACGCCGCCCAAGCCAGCGGCAAGATGGCGCTGGATGTGGCGCGCATGGGTATCGATCTGTTGTCGATGTCGGCTCACAAAACCTATGGCCCCAAAGGCGTCGGGGCGCTGTATGTGAAACGCAGCCCCGATATTCGTGTTGAAGCCTTGATTCATGGTGGCGGTCATGAGCGCGGCATGCGCTCCGGGACGCTGCCGACCCATCAGATCGTCGGCATGGGCGAGGCGTTCGCCTTGGCCGACGCCGAGCGCGATGCCGACAACGTCCACGTCACCCGGTTGCGTGAACGTTTTTTGGCAGGGCTCGCCGGGATTGGAGGCATTCGTCGCAACACAGATATCGCCGTCTCGGTGCCCAACATTCTCAACCTGGCCTTCGACGGCGTCGACGGTGAGTCGCTGCTGATGGCCCTGCGGGGTCTGGCGGTATCCACCGGCTCGGCGTGCAATTCGGCAAGCGTCGAACCATCCTATGTATTACAGGCGCTTGGCGTCACACGCCCCCGGGCCCTGGCCTCGATCCGCTTCAGCTTCGGCCGTTTCACTACCGAAGCCGAGATCGATACCGCTGTCGGTGAGTTGAGCCACGCTCTGGGCGCTTTGCGCCAGTCATCATCACCTCAGGAGGCGCCTCGCGCCTCCTGACCCAGGAAAGGAGAGGTCCTATGGCCCATATTTCCATTACTCGCGCCGCTGCCCAGCAGATTCGCCATGTTCTCGACGAACGGGGGCACGGCTTGGGCCTACGCGTGGCAGTCAAGCCCAGCGGATGCTCCGGCTACAGCTACGTGCTGGATGTCGCTGACGAAATCAAGGATCACGAAGCAACTTTCGAGGATCACGGTGTCAGAGTCTTCGTCGATCCCGAGGCGCTGGCCATTCTCGATGGCTCCGAAGTCGACTATGTCAGCGAAGGACTCAACCGCTTCTTCCGTTTCAACAACCCTAACGTCAAGGATGAGTGCGGTTGCGGAGAGAGCTTCAGCGTCTGATGCCGCGACATGGCGCAAAGGGCGCGTGCAGCGGGTGCGTAGCGCGCACTGACACGCTATAATACGGCGATTTTTCGGCGTCGGCTTCGGCTCTCGCCAAATACGTCTCCCAACGCGTCGCCCTGTGCGGCGCGTTGCTGTCTCACTCAATCCAGATTCATCGCCACGGAGAGATTCATCATGGCTAACGAGCGCACCCTATCCATCATCAAGCCCGACGCAGTCGCCAAGAACGTCATCGGCGAAATCTATACCCGCTTCGAGAAGGCGGGTCTCTCGATCGTTGCCGCCAAGATGCTGCATCTCTCTCAGGAGCAGGCCGAAGGCTTCTATGCCGAGCACAAGGAGCGCGGCTTCTTCGGTGAGCTGGTAGGGTTCATGACTTCCGGCCCGGTGATGGTTCAGGTGCTGGAAGGTGACAACGCCATCGCCAAGAACCGCGACCTGATGGGAGCCACCAATCCCAAGGACGCCGCGCCGGGCACCATCCGCGCCGATTTCGCCGAATCCATCGATGCCAATGCCGTACACGGCTCCGACTCCCCGGCTTCCGCCGAGCGTGAAGTCGCCTATTTCTTCAGCAGTGACGAGATCTGCCCGCGCTAAGTATCTCTGTTCACGCCCGTGAACAGGTTCCAAGGGAAGCGCTACTGCAGCGCTTCCCGCTCGGGCTCATCCTTCACCGCCCTACCGAAGCTGACCACCATGACCGCCACCAACGACACTCCCCGCACCAATCTTCTCGGCATGTCGCGCGAGCAGATGGAAGCCTTCTTTACCTCCATCGGCGAAAAGAAGTTTCGCGCCACCCAGGTAATGAAGTGGATTCATCATGAGGGTTGTGATGATTTCGACGCCATGACCAACCTCTCCAAGGCTCTGCGCACCCGGCTGTCCGATGTCGCCGAGATTCGCGGCCCCGGCGTGGTCTACGAGGGCACTTCGAGCGATGGCACCCGTAAATGGGTGTTGGAAGTCGAGGATGGCAGCTACGTGGAGACGGTGCTGATCCCGTCGGAAAGCGGTAATCGCCGCACCTTGTGCGTCTCGTCACAAGTCGGCTGCTCGCTGGACTGCAGCTTCTGCTCCACCGGCAAGCAGGGGTTTCAGCGCAACCTGACGGCCGCCGAGATCATCGGTCAGGTGTGGGTGGCGCAACGCAGTGTCGGGCCGCGGCGCGATACCGCCAACCGCCCCGTGACCAATGTCGTGATGATGGGCATGGGCGAGCCACTGCTCAACTATCCCAATGTCGTGCCGGCCATGAAGCTGATGCTCGATGACAACGGCTACGGCCTGTCCAAGCGGCGGGTAACGCTGTCGACCTCCGGCGTCGTGCCGATGATCGACAAGCTCGGCGACGAACTCGACGTAAGTCTGGCGATTTCGTTGCATGCCGCCAATGACGAGTTACGCAACGAACTGGTCCCGCTCAACCGCAAGTACAACATTCGCACCTTGCTCGACGCCTGCCAGCGCTACCTGGCCAAGTGCGACGACACACGCATGGTGACCATCGAATATACGCTGATCAAGGATGTCAATGACCAGCAGCAGCATGCCGAACAGCTCGCCGAGCTGTTGCGCGAGCTGCCATGCAAGATCAACCTGATTCCCTTCAATCCTTTTCCGCATTCGGGATACGAGAAACCGTCGCGCAATCAGGTCATGCGTTTTCAGCAGTGGCTCTATGATCTCGGCTATACCGCCCCGGTGCGTACCACCCGTGGTGATGATATCGATGCCGCCTGCGGTCAGTTGGTGGGGCGCGTCAAGGATCGTACACGTCGCCATGAGCGCTATATCCAGTCGATTCAGCTCGACGCCGACTAGGCCGACGCCTTGACTTCAACCGGGCGCGGCGCTTTGATGGTACGCGCGTTTTACGCCGCATACCTACGAGGTAGCGTCCGGCTCTACGGCCAGACTTGCTGATGGTCAGAATTGTTGAGAGAAGCGCATGTCCCGTCGTCGTTTACCGTTGATACGCTTGCTGAGCGCCGTCTTGTGCGGTGCGTTGCTACTGTCGGGATGTGCCACTCAGGTCGCGAGCAGCAATCCCTACAACGCAGCCAGCAATGATGACGCCATCGCCGCCTACACCCGGCTGGGCTTGGCATACCTCAAGCGCAACAACCTGCCGCGGGCTCAGGATGCGCTGGAACATGCGCTGAAGCTCGGCCCCCAGGACGCTGAAGCCCTGGAGGGCATGGCTCTGCTCTATCAACGTCAGGGCGAGAACGAACTTGCCGAGACGTTTTTCCAGCGTGCTCTGAATGCCAGGCCGGACTACACCCGGGCGCGCAACAATTATGCGGCGTTCCTCTACGCGCAGGGGCGCCTTGATGCCGCTTGCCAGGAGCTTGAGTACGCGGCCCAGGATGTGACCTATTCCAACCGGGGCCAGCTGTTTGCCAACCTGGGCCAGTGTCAGTATCAACAGGGCCGCCTCGAGACAGCCCGCGAGAGCCTCGAGCGCGCCCAGGCTCTCAACCCGCGGGATGCGCAAAGCCTGCTGACGCTGGCACGGCTCGAGCACGCGCAGGGTAACGACTCTCAGGCCTGGGAACAGCTACAACGCTATTTCACCTTGGCTGGCACCTCGCCTGATAGCCTACAACTGGCGCATGATGTCGCTAAGGCGCGTGGCGATGATGTTACGGCCCACTTTTACCTTAAGCAGCTAAGCGACTCCTGAGGCGCGACCCTGACCACCGATTAAAGAAGGATGCTCTTCATGAGCGAGAACAACGAATCCTTGGAACAGACCGATCATCCCGTCTCCTCTGCCCAGGAAGCGCCGGGTGCCATGCTCAAGCGTGAGCGCGAACGTCAGGGTCTGGCGCTGGATACGGTTTCCGAACAGCTCAACCTGCGTCCGGCTGTCGTCGCCGGGCTTGAGCAGGATCGTTACGACCAGGTACCCGTGGTGGCCTACCGGCGCGGTTATCTGCGCGCCTATGCGCGCCTGCTGGGAATCGACGAGCGCCCCGTGGTCGAAGCTTATAACACGCTGCATGGGCGCGGCGACGGGGAGCGCAGGGCGACCAGCACGGTGCAGCCCGCCCGGCCACCGTCGCGCCTGGGGGCCTGGATATTCAAGCTGGTCACACTGCTGGTGATTCTCGGTCTGATCGCCTTGACCCTGCTATGGTGGCAGAGTCGTGAAGGAAACGACCTGTTCGGCCTGGGTCACTCCGAGCCGATCGCGGTCGAAAAGCTCAATGGCGAGACCGTTACCGAAGGCGGCGAAGTCGCAGGCGTTCCGTCGCAGGAAGAGCCCGCTCAAACGGCGCCCCCCGCGGCCGAAATGAATCCGACGGATACCTCCGGGGCCGGAGACGAGAATCCGGCGGCTCCCGGCATCGCCGAAGCCCCCCTCGCCACACCCGGTAGCGAGGGTTCCCCGGCCTCGAGTGACGCTGGCGAGAATGCCGAAGCGGATGCGAGCGCTGCCGATAGCCTCGCCACCGACACCCCGCCGGAGAGCGATACCGCGCAGGACGTGGCATCTGAAACCGACGCTGCGCAGGATACCGCCGCCAGCGATACGCGGACCCTGTCGCTGACATTCAACGAACAGTCATGGACCGAGATATACGATGCCGATAACCGACGCGTCTTCGTCGGATTGCAAAGTGCCGGCACCCAGGCCAGCGCCGAAGGCGAGCCGCCTTTTCGTCTGACCATCGGTAACGCCAGCGGCGTCGAGCTGCGCTACCAGGGCCAGCGGATCGATCTTACGTCCTACGCCGGCGACAATAATGTCGCCCGCTTCACATTGGGAGAATGACGCGCACCATGCATATGCACTCTCCGATTATCCGCCGCAAGTCGCGCCAGATTCATGTCGGTAAGGTCGCCGTGGGCGGTGATGCTCCGATTGCCGTGCAGAGCATGACCAACACCGACACGGCCGATGTCGCCGCCACCGTCGCCCAGATCCGCCGGCTCGAAGTCGCCGGCGCCGACATCGTGCGCGTCTCGGTGCCCGATATGGAGGCCGCCGAGGCCTTCGGGCGCATCAAGCGCGAAGTCGACGTGCCCTTGGTGGCCGACATTCACTTCGATTACAAGATTGCCCTGCGTGTCGCCGAGCTTGGCGTCGATTGTCTGCGTATCAACCCCGGCAATATCGGACGCGAAGATCGTGTGCGTGCCGTGGTCGGCGCGGCCCGCGAACATGGCATTCCGATCCGCATCGGCGTCAATGCCGGTTCGCTGGAGAAGGATCTGCAGAAGAAGTACGGCGAGCCTACGCCGGAGGCGCTGGTCGAGTCTGCCATGCGCCATATCGACTATCTCGACCGCCTCGATTTCCACGATTTCAAGGTCAGCGTCAAGGCCTCAGACGTGTTCATGGCCGTGGCCGCTTATCGCCAGCTGGCGCAACAGATCGAACAGCCGCTGCACCTGGGGATTACCGAGGCCGGGGGGCTGCGCTCGGGCACCGTCAAGTCTTCTATCGGCCTGGGGATGCTGTTGATGGACGGCATCGGCGATACCATCCGCGTCTCGCTGGCCGCCGATCCGGTCGAGGAGGTCAAGGTCGGCTTCGACATGCTCAAGAGTCTCAAGCTGCGCGCCAAGGGCATCAACTTCATCGCCTGCCCCAGCTGCTCGCGCCAGAACTTCGATGTCATCAGCACCATGAATGCCCTCGAGGAGCGCCTCGAGGATGTCATGACGCCACTCAACGTCTCGGTGATCGGCTGTGTGGTCAACGGCCCCGGCGAGGCCAAGGAGACCGATGTCGGCCTGACCGGTGGCAGCCCGGCCAATCTGGTCTATCTGGACGGCAAGCCGGCCTCAAAGCTGCGCAACGACAACCTCGTCGACGACCTCGAGAAGCTGATCCGCGAGAAGGTTCGCGAGAAACAGGCTCAGGAACGCGACGTCATCGCCCGTACAAATTGACCTTCCATTATCATCACCGGGCGCCGCGTGCGTCCGGCTGCCAGGAGTGACAGTTGAGCAAGAAGATCCAGGCCATTCGTGGCATGAACGACCTGCTGCCGGACCAGTCTCCCGTCTGGCAGTACTTCGAACGTCAGGTTCAGGCGCTGATGCAGCGCTACGGCTATAACGAGATCCGCACCCCGATCGTCGAGCAGACGGCGCTGTTCGCCCGCTCCATCGGCGAGGTGACCGATATCGTCGAAAAGGAGATGTACACCTTCGCCGATCGCAATGGTGACAGTCTCACGCTGCGCCCGGAGGGCACCGCCAGTTGCCTGCGCGCCGCGCTCGAGAATGGCCTGCTGCACAACCAGACCCAACGCTTGTGGTATCAGGGCCCGATGTTCCGCCACGAACGTCCTCAGAAAGGCCGCTATCGTCAGTTTCATCAGGTCGGCGTCGAAGCCTATGGCATGCCAGGCCCGGATATCGATGCCGAGCTGATCCTGCTGACGGCGCGCCTGTGGAAGGAGCTCGGACTCTACGAACATGTCACGCTGGAGCTCAACTCGTTGGGCTCCAGCGACGCTCGTGCCGCCTATCGCGATACTCTGGTGGCCTATTTCGAGCAGCACCTCGAGGTTCTCGACGAGGATTCGCGGCGCCGGCTGAGCAGCAATCCGCTGCGCATCCTGGACTCCAAGAATCCCGTCATGGCCGCGATGCTCAATGATGCGCCACAACTGATGGAGCACATCGATGCGGAGTCGCGCGAGCATTTCGAACGCCTGAGCGCGATTCTCGATGCCGCGGGAATCGACTATGTCATCAATCCGCGCCTGGTACGTGGCCTGGACTACTACTCCCGCACCGTCTTCGAGTGGACGACCCAGACGCTGGGCAGTCAGGGAACGGTATGTGCCGGCGGGCGTTATGACGGCCTGGTCGAACAGCTCGGCGGCAAGCCCACGCCCGGCGTCGGCTTCGCCATGGGTATCGAGCGCCTGATCCTGCTGCTCGAGACGCTGGAACTGGTGCCGGAGTCCACCCGTCAGGGGCCTGACGTCTATCTGCTGGCGCTGGGCGAGGCGGCCGAACGCGAAGCCCTGCTGCTCGCCGAGCAGCTGCGCGGCGCGCTGCCCACCTTGCGCCTGCAGTTGCATTGCGGTGGCGGCGGTTTCAAGAGTCAGATCAAGAAGGCCGACAAGAGCGGCGCCCGCTTGGCGCTGATTCTCGGCGAGGATGAAGTGGCGCAGCGGCAAGTGGGAATGAAATTCCTGCGCGAGGCACGCGATCAGGAAACGCTGATGCGTGATGAACTCGCCGCGCGGCTCGGGAGCCTCCTGAGCGGCCAGTAACTGCGCCCCGCTGCGGCGGAAATCGACGCTGAGATCATGAAGTCAAAGGAGACCGCCCGTGGCGGAACTAAGAAGCGAAGAAGAACAGCTTGACGCGATCAAGCGATGGTGGAAGGACAACGGCAAGTCGCTGATCGCCGGCGTGATCATCGCCTGTATCGGCGTATTCGCCTGGAAGGCCTGGCAGAACTATCAGCAGAACCAGGCCGAGGCGGCTTCGCAGCGCTATCAGCAGTTGTTGACCCTGGTCGGGCAAGGCACCGACGATGCCGACGTTCTGGAACAGGCCGCCAGTCTTGCCGAAACTCTCAACAACGAGCACGGTGGGACACTGTATGCCGACCTGGCGGGGCTGATCGAAGCGCGTGCCGCCGTCGACAGCGGCGACCTCGGCGCCGCTCGCAGTACGCTCGAAGTCTTGATCGAGCGCAGCGAGCGTCCCTATGTGCAGGGGCTTGCGCGTCTAGGTCTCGCTCGCCTGCAGGTGGCTGAAGGCGATGCCGATACCGCCCTGACCACGCTCGATACCGCGATTCCCGACGCTCTCGGCGCCCAGCGGGCCGATGTGCGCGGCGATGCCTATACGGCGCTGAACCGCCCCGATGATGCGCGCCAGGCCTATCAGGAGTCGCTGAGCCTGTCCCAGTCGACGGGCCAGCCGATCTACGGCGTGCAGCTCAAGCTCGACAATCTCGGTACAAAGGACGCCACCTGATGAAAATGTCTCACTTGTTCATGCCGGCGGCCTTCGCCATCGCTACCCTGCTGGCGGGCTGCGCCGGACAGGTCGAGCCCCAATACCCGCCCAAGGAACTCCAGGATTTTTCCGCCAGCGTGCACCTGGATGAGAAATGGGAACAGGGCGTTGGCAGCGGGCTGGGCCGCGCCCACTATCCGCTGACCCCCTACCTGGCGGACGACACGCTATATGCGGTGGATGCCGAGGGCCTGCTGCGCGCCATCGATGCCGACACTGGCGACACCCAGTGGGAGGCCCGCTTCGATACCCCCTTCTCCAGCGGCATCGCCGGAGATATCGCCAACCTCTACGTGGGCACACGCAACGGTGAAGTGCTGGCCATCGACCGCGAAAGCGGCGACATCGCCTGGCGGCGGCGCGTCTCCAGCGAAGTCCTCGCACCGCCCCAACTTAACAGCCAACTGGTCGTGGTGCAGAGCGTCGACGGTACGGTAACCGCACTCGACCGCCTTTCCGGCGAGGAGCGCTGGGCCTATACCAGCACCCAACCCGCCCTGACCCTACGCGGCACCGGAACGCCGCGCGTCATCGAACAGGTCACATTCGCCGGCTTTGCCAACGGTCGCCTGGTCACGCTGGACAACCGCAGCGGCCAGGCGCTTTGGGACATGCGCGTAGCCGTACCGCAGGGCCGTACCGAAGTCGACCAGCTCGTCGACCTCGATGGCCAACCGGTACTCGCCCAGGATGGCCGCCTGTTCGTCACCAGCTATAACGGGCGCCTGCTGGCCATCGACGCCACCTCCGGCGAAGTCCAGTGGGAACGCCAGGAGTCGAGCTATCTCACGCCCCTGGTCATCGGCGACTACCTGTTCGCGGTTAACGAGGCCAGCCACGTGCTGGCGCTGGATGCCAACTCGGGGCGCGTACTGTGGGATGCCGATACGCTGGAAGGCCGCAAGCTGACCGCGCCGGCATTCGTCGATGGTCAACTGGCACTGGGCGACTACGCAGGTTACATCCACCTGCTCGACCCACGCAGCGGTGAGCTGACGGGACGCACGCGCCTGGACAGCAGCGGCTTCAGCGTCACGCTGCTCAGCGACGGTCAGCGTCTGTACGCGTTGGCCAATGATGGCTCGCTGGCAGCCTACGACGTCACCGCCTCCGCCGATTGAGCTACACGCGGCGCCGTCAGGCGCCGCGCTTTTCCTTTCTAGGCCGTTGGCGGCGGCCAATGCTAGAATTACATCGTGCCTGTCATGGCTGCGCTCATCGGAGTGGCGGGCACTTAGGTTTTTCTGTTGTTTACCCCTACGGGCATCGTACGGCATGTGCGCCACGCCTTGGGCCAGGCGCAGAACATTCATCCCGATCCCCGCTTGCGAGATATCATGAACCCCGTCATTGCCCTGGTCGGCCGACCCAACGTCGGCAAATCGACTCTCTTCAACCGCCTGACCCGTTCACGCGATGCCTTGGTGGCCGACTTCCCCGGCCTGACCCGTGATCGCAAGTATGGCAATGGCAAACTCGGCGACAAGCTCTACACGGTCATCGACACCGGGGGTATCAGCGGTGACGAGGATGGCATCGACGCGGTCATGGCGGAACAGTCGCTGTTGGCCATCGACGAGGCCGATATCGTGCTGTTTCTGGTCGATGCCCGCGCGGGACTGAATGTCGCCGACGAAGCCATCGCCAATCATCTGCGCGTCAATCAGAAGAAAACCTGGCTGGTGGTGAACAAGACCGACGGCCTGGAAGAGAACACCGCCGTGGCGGACTTCTGGACGCTGGGTCTGGGCGATCCACGCCCCATCGCCGCCGCACATGGCCGTAACGTCACGACGCTGATCGAGGAAGTCCTCGCCCCGTTTCCCGAACGCGACGAGAACGAGGCCTTTCCGGATGACGCCCGCGGTATTCGCATCGGCGTGATCGGACGTCCCAATGTCGGCAAGTCGACGCTGGTCAATCGCCTGCTGGGCGAGGAGCGTGTGGTGGTCTTCGACCAGGCCGGGACCACGCGCGATGCCATCGAGATTCCCTTTGAGCGTCGTGGCAAATCCTATGTGCTGGTCGATACCGCGGGCATCCGCCGGCGCAAGAATGTTAGCGAAATTGCCGAGAAATTCTCCATCGTCAAGACGCTCGAGGCGATCAAGGAGTGCCACGTCTCGATCATGGTACTTGATGCCCGTACCGGCCTGGTCGAGCAGGACCTGCACCTTCTGGATTACGTCCTCAGCAGCGGACGCGCCCTGGTGCTCGCCGTCAACAAGTGGGACGGCTTGGAGAGCGAGGCGCGCGAGAAGATGCGTGCTCAGATCAAACGCCGGCTGGGCTTTGCCGACTATGCCGACCTGCACTTCATTTCGGCGCTACACGGCACCGCGGTAGGCGATCTCTATCCTTCGGTCGACAAGGCCTATGCCAGCGCGACCAGCCACTGGTCGACCAACCGGCTCACCACCCTGCTGCAGGATGCCGTTTCCGAGCATCAGCCACCGCTGGTACATGGACGGCGCATCAAGCTGCGCATGGCGCATCAGGGCGGCAGCAATCCCCCGATCATCGTCGTCCATGGCAACCAGACCGACTCACTGCCGGAAGCCTACAAGCGCTACCTGATCAATACCTTCCGCAAGGTCCTCAAGGTACGCGGCACGCCGATTCGCTTCGAGTTCCGCTCAGGCCACAACCCTTACGACAGCAACGCCGATGCCAGCGATCGCGAAAAAGCGCGCGCGCGCCAGCTTTCGCGCACCCGCGAGGCGCGCAAGAACCGACGCTAAGGCGGCTCAGCCCGAGCCTATCTTGAATATGGGACGCGGGGAGCGTCGAAGAAGCGGCGCTATCTTGGCGCCCCGTGCGCAAGGCGCGCCAAGATAACGCGAGCCGCCCCGCACAAAAACTGGCTCCGGCGTGGCCGTGCATGCAACGTCAACAGACCCTAGCGTACGGTCATGGGTGTCGCATCCGACTGGCGTACCTGGTTGCGCCCCTGCACCTTGGCCTGATACATGGCCATGTCGGCGATGTCGAGCACGGCATCCGAGTCCGGCCAGTCGCGGGTGCAGGCAATCCCGGCACTGAAGCTGGCGTGAAATATCTGATCTCCGGCGATGCACTTCAGGGCGCTGAACTTGCAGCGGATCTCATCGAATATCTGCTGCGCGCTCCCAGGCAGGCAGTCGGGCAGGATGGCCACGAACTCCTCGCCGCCGTAGCGGCCGATATGATCGACCTTGCGCAGTCTCTGACGCAACAGGTTGGCGAGCATGCGGATGACGTAATCCCCCGCGGCATGGCCATAGCTATCGTTGATCACCTTGAAGCGGTCGATGTCGAGCATTACCACACAAGCGGGGCGCCCGGTGCGATGTGCGCGGGATACTTCGATGTCGAGCTGTTCGCGGATGACCGAACGCTTCATCAAACCGGTCAATCCATCGCGTAACAGCGCCTCGCTGAGCTGGCGCGAACGTTGGGCACAGGCCAGCACCACCGCCACGGATTGAGTCTCGGAGACCGGCTTGGTCAGGACGCCGTCCCCCGCCAACGATAGTGCCCAGGCCTGTTGGTCGCGCTCCTCTACGGTGGAAAGGTAGAGCAGCGGTATCTTCAACCACTCGTCATCGAGACGGATGAGCTGGGCAAGTTCGGGCCCCGTACAACCGGTCAACTGCATGCCTACCAGAATGAGATCCGGGAGGTAGCCGCGCAGCACGCTCAGAACCTCGCGCGACTCCGTCAGGATACATGACTCGACATTGGCTCCGGCCAGCACCAGACGTAGATGTTCGGCGTGCTCGGCATCTTCGTCGACGATCAGTACTCGATAGGATGCATGCTGCTGCTGTGTCAGCAGATTCTTGAGGCGGTTCTCCAGCGCTGGAAGATCAATCGGATAGGTAAAGAACCCCTTGGCCCCGGCACGCACGGCCTCCAGCCGGCTGTCATAGTCGCCATAGCGGCTCAGTACCACCAACGCCGGCAATGGTTCCAGCGAGGCGCAACGCTCACCCACTTCCATCAGCGACGAGCCAGCGCCGCTATGTTCGGCGATGATGACATCGGGATGCCAGTCGGCCAGTGCTTGAGAATGGCGAAAGTGCTGACTGCTATAGCCGAAGCCGTCCAGCGCACTACACAGCATGCGTGCCTGTTCGCCATCTTCGCCCAACACGGCCACACGCGCCGATAGCGCCTGCTTCGACGATGTGTCCTCCTGCGCAGAGCCCGCCACCTCTACACTGACTTCCAAGCGAGCAATCAGTCCTTTCAAGCGCTCATGCAAGGCGGCCAGCGTATAAGGCGCCGGGGGGATACCGCTGTTACACCACTGCTGTACCTGCGTCTCCATCTCCCGGCAATCGACGCTCAACTCGGGGCAACCGAACGCGTCCGTCGACTCGGCCATGCGATGCAGGGCATGACGCAGACGTTCAAGCGAGTCGCTGTCACAGGGAGCCGTCCTCTGACTGAGGATATCAGTCACCTGAGCGACCGCACGCAAACCACTTTTCAGATTCTCGAAGGCCTTTGCGCGGATGTCGGCCAGACGCCGCTGCCATTCCGTATCATCCATGTCCCCATCCCCTTTCGCGAAACTGGTAGACCAGCCTCGTCAAGCCGAACATCCCAGCCTTCCCGCATGGCTGCGATATATTCTCGTTCCCTTTTATGCCAGACACGTTACCGGGTCGCACTCGCCCCAGCCGCGACCGTGTCCAGCCGCTGCTGCCCGGCCCACTGGCAGGCGAACTGCCAGGCGGCACGGCCATTGCGCACGCCTCGCAGGGTCGCGTATCGCAGCGCTTCGATGCGGGCCTGCTCGCTCCAGCTATCCTGCCCGCCCAGATACGCCACCCAGTGTTGGCAGGTGGCAAGAAACGCCTGCTGATCGAAGGGATGAAACGCCAGCCACAGCCCGAAGCGATCCGACAGCGACACTTTTTCTTCCACCGCATCTCCATGATGAAGCTCGCCCTCGACGAGCTGCGTCACCTGATTATCGCTCATCGACTCCGGTAACAGGTGGCGACGGTTGGAGGTTGCGTATAACAGCACATTCTCCGGCGGGCCGGTCAAAGTACCGTCCAGCACGCTCTTCAAGGCCTTGTAGGCATCGTCATGGCCCTCGAAGGAAAGATCGTCACAATACACCACAAACCGGTGCGTATCGCCTCGCAAGCGCTGCACCAGCCCCGGCAGGCCGATCAGGTCGTGGCGATCGACCTGAATCAGCCGCAGACCTTCCGCGGCCAGCGTATTGAGCAGTGCCCGCACCATCGACGACTTGCCGCTGCCGCGCGAGCCCCACAGCAGCGCATGGTTGGCAGGCAGGCCCTGCAGAAAGGCCCGTGTATTGGCGAGCAGCGCCGCCTTTTGTCGCTCGACGCCGATCAGGTCGTCGAGGTGCACGCTGTCTCGGGGAGCCACGGGGATCAGTTGTCCGCCCAACGCATGACGCTGCCACAGCGCGGCGACATCACGCGTCCAGTCGATGGCTGGCGGCTCCGGCGGCAACCAGCCCTCGACGCGATCCAGCAGGCGCCGAAGGCGTTGGGACAGCTCATCATCCATAGTGGCATTCTCCGTGTAGTATGCTTGCGGTAATAGTTGACCCGGCGGGGTATCCGGGTATCTTGGAGCGGTTTGTAAACCGGGTCCAGCAGATCATAAGGAGAGCCCTATGCAATGGATATCGCGCCTTGGACAATGGCAGCATCTACTCAGCGTCGGCACCCTCAGCCTGGCACTTGCCGCTTGTTCAAGCTCACCGCTGGGACGCAATCAGCTGGCCTTCTATTCCGATGAACAGCTTGGCGAGATGGGGCAGCAAAGCTTCGCCCAGTATCAGCAGGAGTTACCGGTGGTCACCGGCCCCACCAACAGCTATGTGCAGTGCGTGGCCAACGCCATCACCGCCGAAGTCCCGGCCAGCTACGGTATCGATAGCTGGGAGGTCAAGACCTTCAAGGACGACTCCGCCAACGCCTTCGCGCTGCCCGGCGGCTATATCGGCGTCAACAGCGGGTTGCTGGACGTCGCCCAGAATCAGGACCAACTGGCCGCGGTCATCGGCCACGAAGTGGCCCACGTGCTGGCGGATCATGCCAACGAGCGCGTCTCGACCCAGACCGCCACCCAGACTGGCCTGTCGGTACTGCAAGCCGCCGCCGGGCTGCAAGGCCAGGGTGGCGAACAGCTGATGGCGCTACTCGGCGCCGGGGCCCAATATGGCGTGATTCTACCCTTCTCGCGCAAGCAGGAGAGCGAAGCCGACCTGCTGGGCCTGGACCTGATGGCACAGGCCGGTTTCGACCCGCGCGCCAGCCTGGCACTCTGGGAGAACATGTCGGCCGACAGCCAGGGCGAGCCGCCGGTGTGGATGTCCACCCACCCCAGCCACGGCCAGCGCATGCAGGAACTTCAGGCGCGCCTGGACCAGGCCCTGCCGCTCTACGAGCAGGCGCGCAGCGCCGGCAAGCGCCCCAACTGCAGAACCTGACATGCTGACTCGCCTGGGGAGCGCACTCCTGCTGTTACCGCTGCTATTGCTGCTGGGCCTGTATTTCTGGGAGCAGAACGCCATCCGCTCGTGTCTCTTCGCGGGCGGCTACTGGGACTATCTGCACCGCACCTGTGTCGAGACTCCCCAACCGTTTCACTCGTTTTTTCAGCGCTATCCGCTGATGGTCAATGCCTCCCTGCTCACTTCAACCCTAGGGTTGCTACTGTGCATGGCCGGCTTTCTGGTCAGGAAGCGTTGAGACGTCGCCTCCACCGTTTATGCGTGCGGCGCTCAAAGCGCCCCACGCAGCATTTCTCTTACCGGGCGGGTATCCGGGCGCACATGGCGCCACAGATAGAATGCCTCTGCCGCCTGCTCGACCAGCATTCCCAGGCCGTCTACGGGCTGCGCGCCCCGCGCCGCCGCCCAGCGTAGAAACACGGTCGGCTGAGCGCCATACATCATGTCGTAGGCCAGCGCCTCATCGGCGAAGATGTCATCGGGCAACGGCGGCAGTTGATCGCTGAGGCTGGCACTGGTGCCATTGATGACCAGATCGAAGGTCCCCACCACGGCATCGAAGCCACCCCACGTCACCTCCCCCAGATCGGCAAACGCATGGGCCAGAGACTCGGCCTTCGACGCGGTGCGATTGGCGATCATCAGCGCCGCCGGTCGAGCCGCCAACAGTGGCTCCAGTACACCACGCACCGCGCCACCAGCCCCCATTACCAGAATGCGCGTTCTCGCCAAGGGGGCCGCATGGGCTTCGAGATCGCGTACCAGCCCCACCCCATCGGTGGTATCGCCGTACGTCTCGCCATTCTTGCCCACCATCAGCGTATTGACCGCGCCTGCCCGCCTGGCACGCGGACTGAGCACGTCGGCCAGGCGAAAGGCTTCCTCCTTGAACGGCACGGTCACGTTGGCGCCCTTGCCGCCTTCGGCGACGAAATTGCGCCACGTGCCGGTGAAATCGTCCAGCGGTGCCTCAAGGGCCGTGTAGCTCATATCCACGCCGGTCTGCTCGGCAAAGGCCGCATGGATGCGCGGCGACAGCGAATGGGCAATGGGATGGCCCAAGACACAATAACGATCGCTCATGGTTGCTCCTGCTCGACCTCGCCCAGCCAGTCGCGAGGCTTGAGAAATTCATCGCTCAGCCGTGCCTCGGCGCTGCCCGGCTCCGGCGCCCAGGCATATTTCCAGCACGCCATGGGCGGCATCGACATGAGAATCGACTCGGTGCGGCCCCCACTCTGAAGCCCGAACAGCGTGCCTCGGTCCCAGACCAGGTTGAACTCCACGTAGCGTCCGCGCCGGTAGGCTTGGAAGCTGCGTTCGCGTTCGCCGAAGGGCATCGTGCGGCGGCGCTGTACGATGGGTTGATAGGCGTCGAGAAAGGCATCGCCCACCGCGCGCTGGAAGGCGAAGCAGTGCGCGAAGCCGCCCTCGTTGAGATCATCGAAGAACAGCCCCCCGACACCGCGGGTTTCGTCGCGGTGGCGCAGGTAAAAGTATTCGTCGCACCAGGTCTTGAAGCGCGGATAGACCTCCTCTCCGAAAGGCGCACAAGCGTCCCGGGCCACCCGATGCCAATGCACTGCGTCCTCGGTCGTCGGATAGTAGGGCGTCAGATCGAACCCGCCGCCGAACCACCAGACGGGCGGCTCACCCGTTTTCTCGGCGATGAAGAACCGCACGTTGCCGTGAGCGGTAGGAACGTGCGGATTTTCCGGATGCAACACCCAGGAGACCCCCACGGCATGAAAGCTGCGCCCGGCGAGTTCCGGCCGGGCCGCCGTGGCCGAAGGCGGCAACTGCTGGCCGAAGACATGAGAGAAGTTTACCCCGCCCTTTTCGAACAGGGCGCCGTTCTCGATGACCCGCGAGCGCCCGCCGCCCCCCGCAGGCCGCTCCCAGACATCCTCATGAAAGGCCGCTCCGCCGTCTTCTGCGGCCAAGGCATCGCATAGCCGGTCCTGCAGATCGAGCAGATAGGTTTTAACGTCGTCGAGGTAGGCGTGAGCCACGTCTCTCTCCCGGTAAAGTTGAATGTTCGGAGGACCGCACGCCATTACCTATGGGGCGTGACACCCTCCTGGCGGTTACGGTCAGCTGCGGATTATCTCGCCCGATATCAGATCACGAATGGTACTCGGTCGCTCACGCCCGCCCAAGGGACCATCGACAACGGCCGCGACGCCGTCGCCAAACACCGTAGAGACCTCCTGGGCTGTCATCGCGGGCGGCTGTCCCGCGGTATTGGCCGAGGTCGATACCAGTGGGCCACCAAAACCGGCGCATAACCGCTGTACCCAAGGATGGTCACTGACGCGCACCGCCAGGCGGTCATGCTCGCCACGCAGCAACGGCCGCGACCGGCCATTGTCGGGGACCAGCCAGGTATACGGGCCCGGCCAGCGGGCCTGGAGACGTTCATAAAGCGGGGCCTCGAGCCCCTCGAGCCAGGGCGCGAGTTGTGCGATATCGCCGGCGATCAGGATCAACCCCTTGGCGGGATCGCGTGCCTTGAGGCGAATCAGCGCGGCAAGCGCGGCATCGTTGTCGGGGTCGCAGCCCAGCCCCCATACGGCCTCGGTCGGATAGGCGATGATGCCGCCGGCGCGCAGGGCGACAAGCGCGGAGTTCAATGACGTATCACGGGATTCAGACATAGGTTGATCTACCTGACTCGGGCCGCTGCCCAGCGTTTTCGGACAATACGGCGATCTCACCGAACCACACGCAGCGTTTGCGCAGGTTCTGCCATGCGCGCCCGCCAGGGCGTCCGCCTGCTCGGTGGCGGGTCGGGCGCTGGCGAGGCGGACACGCATTTTACCACGCCGACCGCCGGACCTCTTCTTCCGGCGCGCTGGCTACACCGCTCAGGACGGCGCCTGCACCCGCACCCAACCGCCAGGCGCCTGGGCCACCCGGCCCTGTAGCTCAAGCTCCAGCAGGTGCATCTGGCAGCCACCGACATCGCGCCCGGTCAGCTCGATCAATACGTCCAATGGCGTCGGCATGTCGGTCAATAGCGCCAGCAGGGGATCTTCCGGGCCTGACGACACCGGCTCTTTCAATGCTCTGCCAGGCGGCGCCGAGCCCTTCAATGTCGTCTCGAATCCGCCATTGCCCGGCCACGGCGAAAGCGTGTCAGGAAAGGGCCCGGCCACCGGTTGCGGCCGGTCCACCCTGCGGACCAAACCGCCCGGCGTCAGTTCGTTCAGGACATCGTCGAGACAGGTCACCAGGGCGGCCCCCTGGCGAATCAGCTCCAGGCAACCCCGCGCCTGGGGGTTGTGGATCGAGCCGGGCAGCGCGAAGACCTCACGGTTCTGCTCCATGGCCAGACGCGCACTGACCAGCGAGCCGCTTTTCTGCGCAGCCTCGACGACCAGCACGCCGTGGGAGAGACCCGTGATGATACGGTTGCGTCGGGGAAAGAAACGGGCATGGGCACGGATCAAGGGCGCGTGCTCGGATAGCAGCAGGCCACCTTCCGCGAGCATTCGCCGGTAGAGGTCGGCATGACGGGGTGGATAGATGACCTCCACTCCGCACCCGAGCACTGCGACACTTGCCCCGCCCGCGTCAAGAGCGGCACGATGCGCGCACCCATCGATGCCCAGCGCCAATCCGCTGACGACGCTGTAGCCGGCCTCAACTAACTGCCGCGCGAAAAGCGCCGCATTATCCAGCCCTTCGCGGGTCGGACGGCGCGTACCGACCATCGCCAGCGCCGGCGGGTTCAGCGCCTCCAGGCTGCCTTTGGCCCAGAGTACCGGTGGCGGATCGGGCAGCTCGCGCAGCAGCGCGGGCCAGACGTCATGACCGGGATGCAACAGGTGGTGCTGGGGGCTCTGCGCCTCCCAGGCCAGGGCGGCCTCGAGTGGGGCCTGTAACGGGCTGCGATCGGGATGCTCGAGCCACAGCCTCAACGCCTCGCGCGGCTCAGCGGGAAGTCCCGCCAGCCAGCCCTGAGGCCAGGGCTGAGATACCTGCTGTTGCACCAGATGGTCCGCCAGCGTTGCGATACGTCTGGCCCCCAGCCCCGGCAACATCGACAGGATCAGCCATTCGCGCACCGTCATGCTCTGCCCCCCGAGTTCACCGCGTGCCACGCGCGACGAAGTTCTCCTCGGCCTCGGGCCGATGCACTCGATCGCCCACCGACAGCGGAAGCCGCGCCTGCATGACCAGGGCGTAGCTGACCCGTTCGAAGGTACGAAACACCATGACCAGACCGGCCTCTTGCTCCGGCAGTTGCAACGTATCGCCGCTCAGCGGATCGATGACCTGCTCCCCGACCTGGGCTACGCCCAGCACATGGCCGGGGCTCAACCCGTCGAGCGCGCCGCGATCCAGCGCGACCACGTCCAGGCGCCCGATGAACTTCACCCCTCCCGGTATTGCCAGTACGCGACCGTTCACTGCGGTTGCCGGTGCCCGCGGCTGGAAACGCGTATCGATGGGGTTGGCCGGCAGCGGCAGGATAATATCGCCACTGCGAATTTCCTGACTCGCCTTGCGCACCTCGAGCACCGCGACGTCGCCTTGCATCTTTACCAACTGCGCCTGGCCGATAGTCTGCAGCTCGAGACCCAGCCTTTCGCCACTCGCCGCATCCACGTAGCGCTGGCCTTCGCGATAGATGCCCAGCAGCGCACGCTGTCCCGTAAAGTTGCCGCGAGCATAGAGGCGGTCGCCGGCGCCACTGATGATGCGTCGGTTATCGCCCGCCACCACATGCCCCAGCGCCGGCAGGCTGTCAGCCTCGATGACCCGGTAGTCCTGCAAAAACGGTTCGATCTCCTCCAGCGGGATCGTGGCGATCGCCTCACGATGCGGTACACGACGGATTCCGGGCGAAAGACGTACCACCTCGCCCGGTCCACGCTCCAGGTGCAGACGCGGGGCGCCCTGGGTATAGCTCAGCGCCACGCTGTCACCGGGATAGATTCGCTGGGGATCGCGAATCTGCGGGTTGTCCTGCCACACTTGGGACCATTGCCAGGGAGACTCCAGAAAGCGCCCGGCGATGCCCCATAGCGTATCGCCCTGGGTCACGGTATAACGCTGGGGCGCATCGCGGCGCACCCCAACCTCCTGCGCCATCGCCGTGGCGATGTTGCTCCCCAGAATCAGCAGCAGCATGGCCAACCGCCATGCCCTGCCCCCTCGGTGTCCCTTTTTCGTCATGCTCGCCTGCACCTAATATTCTTCTGTTGTTCATCCGCCAGCGTCTGTCACATGTGGCGTGCCGGTCACTACGTGGAACCTGGCCGGAAATATGGCGTCAAATCGCGTATCACCGCACCGATGACGGTGTATGTCATATGGGCTTGTCGTCGCGCCGTGGTTGCTGCGCGCACCTGCATTGCACGGCCATCATGCCACCTTTAGCGGCACGGCCCGGACACGCAAGGGGCATGAAGCCAATCCCGAGACGTCCATCGAAGACTCTTGGTTTCGTTCATTCCCGCAGGTCAGTACACTATGCTGTACTTCTGCATGACAACATAACGGTATTGTCAACGCCATGGCCAGATTAGAGATCCTTGAATTTCCCGACGGGCGCCTGCGCACCAAGGCCGCGCCGGTCGAACAGGTCGATGACGAGGTCCGCTCGCTCGTCGACGATATGCTGGAAACCATGTACGACGCCCGTGGCATCGGACTGGCGGCAACGCAGATCGATGTGCATCGGCGCGTTATCGTCATGGATGTCAGCGACAACCAGTCCCAGCCGCTGGTACTCATCAACCCCCACTATACGCCTCTCGACGACGCGCGAGAGCCGATGCAGGAAGGCTGCCTGTCGATTCCCGAGTATTACGCCGAAGTGCCGCGCGCACTGCGCGTGCACCTCAAGGCTCAGGATCGCGACGGTAACCCCTACGAGCTGGAAGCCGACGGCTTGCTCGCCCACTGCATCCAACATGAGTGCGATCATCTCGAGGGGGTACTGTTCGTCGATTATCTCTCCCCGCTCAAGCGCGACCGGGTGCTAAAGAAGATGCAAAAGCGTCACAAGCAAATGCAGGACGCCTAAAACCGTTCACGACGCAGGGCGACCCACGCGCCCCGCACTCTGCCCCCTGAACCGAAGGCTGGATCGTCCGGCCTTCGGTGTTTTTGACGCACTCTTCCTTCCGCTATCATCGCGGCATCGTTCATTTCACGGAATCCGCTCATGTCCCAATCCCTGCGCGTGGCGTTTGCCGGCACGCCGGACTTCGCCGCCGAAAGTCTCAAGGCTCTGCTCGCCAGCCACCACGAGATCGTGGCGGTCTACACCCAGCCGGACCGTCCCGCGGGCCGCGGACGCAAGCTGATGCCGAGCCCGGTCAAGGCACTGGCCCAGGCGCATGCCATTCCCGTGCATCAGCCCGCCACGCTCAAGGATAGCGACGCCCAGCGTGAGCTCAAAGCGCTCGACGCCGATGTCATGGTGGTGGTCGCCTACGGTCTGTTGCTGCCGCAGGCGGTGCTCGACATCCCCCGTTTGGGCTGTTTCAACGTGCACGCCTCGCTATTGCCGCGCTGGCGCGGCGCGGCGCCGATCCAGCGTGCCCTCGAAGCCGGCGACTCGCAGAGCGGCGTGACCATCATGCAGATGGATGCCGGGCTCGATACCGGCGACATGCTGTTGATACGCACCCTGCCGATCCCCCCCGCCACGACCGGCGGCGAGCTGCATGACCGCCTGGCTCAGCTGGGCGGTGAAGCGATCGTCGCGGCACTCGATGCGCTGGCCTCAGGCGAGCTGAGCGCCACGCCCCAACCCGAGCAAGGCGTCACCTATGCCGCCAAACTCTCCAAGGCCGAGGCCGAAGTGGACTTCACGCGTCCGGCGGGCGAGCTGGCGGCCCGTATCCGCGCCTTCAACCCCTGGCCGGTGGCCTGGACCCGCCTGGGTGGCGATGCGCTACGTTTATGGTTCGCCGAGGTGGATCCGCGCCGCCCCGACGAGGCGTCCGCAGCCCCCGGTACGCTGCTCGCGCATGATGTAGACGCGCTGCGCATCGCCTGTGGCCCGCAGGGCGACGAGGTGCTGCGGGTCACCCAGGCTCAGTTGCCCGGGGGCAAGCCACTGGCAGTGCGCGATCTGCTCAACTCCCGGGCCGAGCGGGTACGCCCCGGCCAGCGCCTGGGTGACGCAGGAGAAGTCTCATGACCGGTCAGAATGTGCGCGCCGCGGCCGCTCAGGCCTTGGTGCCGGTACTCACCGCTCAGGGCTCGCTCTCGGGTCTCGAGGCGGCACTCGATGCCCACGCCATCCACGAGCGCGACCGCAGCTTCGCCAAGGCCTTGTGTTTCGGGGTCTGCCGGACCCTGCCTCGCCTCGAGGCCCTCTCGGCCGAGCTGCTGCGTCAACCCTTCAAGCGCCGGGATCAGGATATCCAGGCGCTACTGCTGCTGGGCCTCTACCAACTGCTCTACATGCGGGTGCCGGCGCATGCCGCGGTGGGCGAAACCGCCGGCGCCGCGCGCAAGTTCGGCAAGGCGTGGGCAACACGGGTGCTCAACGGCTGCCTGCGCCGCCTGCAGCGCGAATCGGATGCCTTGCAGGCACGTGTGGATCGCGACCCCGCAGTGGCGTCGTGGCATCCCAATTGGCTGCTCAAGGCGCTGCGCCAAGCCTGGCCCGAGGATTGGCAAGCGATCGCCGAGGCCAACAACCAGCCCGGGCCGATGACGCTGCGCATCAATCGGCGTCGCGGCACGCGCGAGGATTATCTGGCGCGTCTCGCCGAGGCGGGGCTCGAGGCCCTGCCCTGCCGTCACTCCGCAGAGGGCCTGACCCTGTCGGCGCCCTGTGACGTGCAGACCCTGCCGGGGTTTGCCGAAGGCGACGTCAGCGTACAGGATGAGGCTGCACAACTTAGCGCCGAGCTGCTTGCACCCACGCTACAGGGACGTCCTGGCGCGCGAGTGCTCGATGCCTGCTGCGCCCCCGGCGGCAAGGCGGCACACCTGCTCGAGCGTTTCGATGTCGACCTGCTCGGCGTGGACAGTGACGCCGAACGCCTGACGCGTGTCGAAGCGACGCTATCGCGGCTGGCGTTGCCGGCGCGGACGCTGCACGCCGATGCGGCTTCGCCCGATTGGTGGGACGGTAGTCCCTTCGATGCGGTGCTTCTGGATGCACCGTGCTCCGGCACCGGCGTGATTCGCCGTCACCCCGATATCAAGGCGCTACGCCGCGCCAGCGACATCGCCGAACTCGCCGCGCTGCAGGCGCGTCTACTCGACCATCTCTGGACGCTGCTCGCCCCCGGCGGCACGTTGCTCTATGCCACCTGTTCGGTGATGCCCGAGGAGAACAGCGATCAGATCCGCGCTTTCATCGGTCGCACGCCCGACGCCGAGGTCACCACGCCCGTGACCGCCGAGTGGGGGCGCGCCGCCGGCGAAGGTCGCCAGTTGCTGCCCCAGGTCGGCGGCCATGACGGTTTTTTCTATGCCCGACTGGCCAAGCGAGGCGGCTGATTGCCGCCCACGCCCCGGTTTCCTGCCCAGTTCGTCCCTGTTCTCGTCCTCATGTCCCGGCCGCGGCCGGGCAACTCCCTGTATGGCTTCTATACTGAGTCAGCGATGCCCGCCCATGGCGGGCAGACTATCTCGCAAGCGACTTCATGGAAGCGATATCGACACAAGGAGCCAGGATTCATGAGCGATCATGTCTACAAGCATATTGAACTGACCGGTTCGTCCACCACCGGAATCGAAGATGCCGCCCAGCGGGCCCTGACCAAGGCCAGCCAAACGATTCACGACATCAAGTGGTTCGAAGTCACCGACACCCGCGCCCATGTCGAAGATGGCCGCGTCGCGCACTGGCAGGTCACCATCAAGCTCGGCTTTACCCTCGACTGAGGTGGCATCACGCGCTGGGGCACGCCCCGGCGCCTTCCCCAGCCTGCTTCGCTTCTGTTCAGGTGTGCCTTCTACTCCAATGCGGCCCCCACCGGGCCTTGTCACCGCGTTACGCGGACGGCCATCCCCGCCAATATCCTGTCAATCGATCCAGTGGCTGGTTTATGCTACGCCCAGTTATCGAAGTGGATACCCACGCATGAAAATCATCGTTCTTGGGGCTGGCCAGGTCGGCGGCACTCTGGCCGAACATCTGGCCCATGAGGAAAACGACATCACCGTGGTCGATATCGCTAGCGAGCGGCTGCGCGAACTGCACAACCGCCTGGATATCCGCACCGTGGTCGGCACCGCTTCCTACCCCATGGTGCTGCGCCAGGCGGGTTGTGAGGATGCCGACATGCTGATTGCGGTGACCAACTCCGACGAAGTCAACATGGTGGCCTGCCAGGTGGCGCATGCCCTGTTCCGTACCCCGACCAAGATCGCCCGGGTGCGCTCCACCGCCTATTTGACCCGCAAGGGATTATTTTCCAACGATGCGATTCCCATCGACGTGCTGATCAGCCCCGAGCAGGTGGTCACCGACCACATCCGCCGTCTGATTGAATACCCCGGCGCGCTGCAGGTGCTCGACTTCGCCGGCGGCCTGGCCCAGCTGGTCGCGGTCAAGGCGTATTACGGCGGCCCATTGGTGGGCCAGGAACTCGGCTTTCTGCGCCGCCACATGCCCAACGTCGACACCCGGGTGGCCGCCATCTACCGCCGCAATCGCCCCATCATCCCGCGCGGCGACAGCATCATCGAAGCCGATGACGAGGTATTCTTCATTGCCGCGCGCAAGGATATCCGCGCGGTGATGGGCGAGCTGCGCAAGGTCGACCGAGGCTTTCGACGCATCATCATTGCCGGTGGCGGCAATATCGGCCAACGCCTTGCCGAGACGCTGGAGCACAGCCACCAGGTCAAGATCATCGAACATGGCCTGGAGCGCTGCACGGTTCTCTCCGAGCATCTCGAGCGTACGGTGGTGTTGCATGGCAGCGCCACCAGCAAGCGACTACTCCAGGAAGAGAACATCGAGGATTGCGACATCTTCTGCGCCCTGACCAACGACGACGAGGTCAACATCATGTCGTCGATGCTGGCCAAGCGCCTGGGGGCCAAGAAGGTGCTGACCCTGATCAACAATGCCGCCTATGTCGATCTGGTACAGGGCGGCGAGATCGATATCGCCATCTCACCTCAGCAGGCCACCATCGGTAGCCTGCTGACCCACGTGCGGCGGGGCGATATCGTCAACGTCCACTCGCTGCGGCGCGGCGCGGCGGAGGCTATCGAGGCCATCGCCCACGGTGACTCACGTTCATCCAAGGTCGTGGGGCGCACCATCGACGAGATCACCCTGCCCAAGGGCACCACCATCGGCGCCATCGTACGCGGCAAGGAAGTGCTGATCGCCCATGACGACGTGGTAGTGGAATCCGGCGATCACGTCATTCTATTCGTGATCGACAAGCGCCGCATTCGCGAGGTGGAACGCCTGTTCCAGGTCGGTCTGACCTTCTTCTGATCGGCAGGACTGTCCCCTGCTCATGCACTCTTACGCAAGGAACGCTGTGCCATGACCCCGCGCGTTACGCTGCGCATACTGGGCCTGCTGCTGATGCTGTTCAGCCTGACGCTGGTGCCGCCCATTCTCATCTCGCTGCTCTATGACGACGCGACCTGGGACGCTTTCGTGATTGGCCTGGTGATTACCGCAGTCACGGGTGCCGCGCTGTACTGGCCCAACCATCGGGCGCGCAAGGAGCTCAAGACTCGCGACGGCTTCATCATCACGGTGCTGTTCTGGAGCGTTCTAGGCCTGTTCGGCTCGTTGCCGCTAATGCTGGCCGACGACCCGGCGCTGTCGCTGACCGATGCCGTCTTCGAGTCGTTCTCGGGGCTGACCACTACCGGTGCCACGGTGATCACCGGCATCGATCTGCTGCCGGAGTCGGTGCGCTACTACCGGCAACAGCTGCAATGGCTGGGCGGGATGGGCATCGTGGTGCTGGCGGTCGCCATCCTGCCGACGCTGGGTGTGGGCGGCATGCAGCTCTATCGCACCGAGATTCCCGGCCCGCTGAAAGATGCCAAGCTCACCCCGCGCATCGCCGAAACCGCCAAGGCATTGTGGTACATCTATGCCACGTTGACACTGGTCTGCTTCGCGGCCTACTGGCTGGCCGGCATGAACTGGTTCGACGCACTCGGACATAGCTTCTCGACGGTCGCGGTGGGGGGGTTCTCGACCTATGACGCCAGCATCGCCTATTTCGATAGCGCCGCCATCGAACTGATCTGCGTGTTTTTCATGGTGGTGTCATCGATCAGCTTCGGCCTGCATTTCGCGGTATGGCGCGAGAAGCGTCTCGCGCAATATCTGCGCGATTCGGAGTTTCGCTTCTTCATCCTGCTGCTGGCAGTGCTCAGCGTCGTCACCATCGCCACCCTGCTCATTTCGGGCACCTATAATGACACGAGCGCCTTTCGTCATGGGCTGTTCGAGGCGGTCTCGATCGCCACCACCACCGGTTTCGGCGTCGCCAACTTCTCCGCCTGGCCCGGTGCGCTGCCCTTCATGTTGTTTCTGGCGGCGTTCGTCGGGGCCTGTTCCGGCTCCACCGGCGGCGGCATGAAGGTGATCCGTATCCTGCTGATCCTCAAGCAGGGTTTGCGCGAGGTGCAGCGCCTGATCCATCCCAATGCCGTCCTCGCGGTCAAGATCGGGCGCATCCGCATTCCCGACAGCGTCGCTCAGGCGGTGTGGGGCTTCTTTTCGGCCTACCTGCTGCTGTTCGTGCTCATGCTGCTGGGGCTGCTGGCCACAGGCCTCGATCAGGTCACGGCCTGGTCGGCCGTCGGCTCGGCGCTCAACAATCTCGGCCCTGGCCTGGGCGAGGTCACCAACGACTACGGCAGCATCCCGGCGCTCGCCAAGTGGATCCTGGTACTGGCGATGATGCTCGGGCGCCTGGAGATCTTCACTATCCTGGTGCTGTTCATGCCCGCATTCTGGCGCCGTTAGCCCGGGTTCGGGAAACGGACCGGCTTTGCGGTTTGGCGCATCCCGGGAGCTAGTGGATAATCACTGACTTCATTCAGCTGCAAGCGACTTCTCAATGACCGACACTTCCGCCGGCCCTCGCCAGGTCATCGAGCAAGGCTCGACCCGCTATACCCTGCTGGGCACCGCACATGTTTCACGCGCCAGTGCCGACGAGGTGCGCAATCTGATCCGCTCAGGCGAGTACGACGCCGTGGCCATCGAATTGTGTGCCTCGCGTCATCAGAGTCTGATCCGACCCGATGCCATGGCGGATATGGACCTGTTCCAGGTGGTGCGCCAAGGCAAGGCCGGCATGGTCGCGGCCAGCCTGGCGCTGAGCGCCTTTCAGCAACGTATCGCCGAGCAATCGGACATCGAACCCGGCGCCGAGATGCGTGCCGCCGTCGAGGAAACCGAGCGCGCCGGATTGCCGCTACAGCTGATCGACCGTGAAATCGGCGTCACCCTGAAGCGGGTCTACCACAACGTGCCCTGGTGGCAACGCATGACGCTGATCTCGGGTCTGCTGGGCAGTGTGATCTCGCGTCAGAAGGTTTCCTCCGAGGAGATCGAGCGCCTCAAGCAGGGCGACGTGCTAGAGTCGACCTTCGCCGAGTTCGCCCATCAATCCGCCTCCCTGTATGTGCCGCTGGTCGCCGAGCGTGACCGCTACATGGCGCTGCGCCTGCGCGAGAAAGCCCCCGAGGGCAAGTTTCACAACGTGCTGGTGGTGATCGGCGCCGGGCATCTCAAGGGCATGAGCGAGCATCTCGAAGCGCTCGGCGAAGCGGCCTCCTCCACCGCCGCCCTCGTCGATGAGCGCCGCGAACTGGAAATCACCCCGCAGCGCAGCCGTGCCTGGAAGGCCATCCCCTGGATCATCGTCGCCCTGGTGCTGACCGGCTTCGCCATCGGCTTCTCCCGCGACACCGGCCTGGGCTGGTCGTTGGTCGGCGAGTGGTTTCTGATCAACGGCGTGCTGGCGGCGCTGGGCACACTGATCGCCTGGGCCCATCCGTTGACCATTCTCGCAACCTTCTTCGCCGCCCCGCTGACCTCACTCAACCCGACCATCGGCGCCGGCTTCGTCGCCGCCGGCGTGGAACTGGCCATGCGCCGTCCCACCGTCGGCGACTTCTCGCGCCTGCGCCACGCCGTCAGCTCGCCGCGCGGCTGGTGGCATAACCGCGTCTCGCGCACCCTGCTGGTATTCCTGCTCGCCACGCTGGGTTCGGCGATCGGCACCTGGGTCGCCGGACTCAGGATCGCCGGACAACTGCTTGGCTGAGCTTGACTGATGAAGATTTACTGGCGCGAGAGCAGGCGTTGCATGGCCGGCGTCGGCGCCTCCAGCTTGTGGTGCACGCGGCTGGCGGCGTAGCTGTCGTTGAAGGCGTCGAAGTAGTCGTCGAGAATCGCCGCCGCGCAGGTATCCTCGGCCATGCGCAACAGCTCCGCGGCGACCTCGGCGGTACACAGGTGAGCTGTCGAGGCGGGCTTGCGCAGCCGGTAGCGGGTCAGGCGCTCTGTCTTCAACGGCAGTACCGGCAGGCCGTCGAGATAAGGACTCTTACGGAACATGCGCCGCGCTTGCCGCCAGGTGCCGTCGAGAATCACGAAAACCGGAATCCGCCCGTCGGCGGTGACGTCGCGCAATGCACCCTGCCCCACTACCCGTTCGGCATAGTCCGGCTGATCGTCGGGAAAGATGATGAACGGCGCGAATCGCGCATCCTCGAGGCGTTCGAGCAGCCGCGGATCCGGCGCGGTGCGATACCAGGTGAAGACTTCGGTGGTTCCCAGAATGTCGCTGATCAGCCGCCCGGTATTGGTCGGTTTATTGTGCTCGAGCGGATGCGTCAACAGCCAGAATCGCGCATGACTTTCGGCTGGCACCCGATAGGGGCACAGGCAATTGAGCTGCGGCAGGCGACACGCCTCGCAACGGGTCACGAAACTGCCGCGAGCCTTGAAGGGGCGGCGCGGTGGGCGCAGACGGCCGGTCGCAGGATCGCCTTCCCAATCGCCGTCGGTACGCTCGCAGGAGAGACAGGGCGTCTCGGTGTCGCAGGTTTCACTCATCGGGGGACGTGCCGGTTACCGGAAAGAACAGGGCCGGGCAGTCTAACATGCCCGGCCCCTGTCGACTGAACTCCTTGTCGCACCGAAATCCTTGTCGTCCCGTTGCCGCGACGCGGTCCTCCTGGCGGCGATCAGCGCATGGCGTGACGCTTATCGTCGGCAACGTTATCGTGCGCCGGGCGACGCTTCCAGTACCCCGCCAGCAGCGATCCGGACACATTGTGCCACACCGAGAACAGTGCCCCGGGCAGCGCCGCCGTCGCGGTGAAGAACTGGCTGGCCAAGGCCACCGCGAGCCCCGAATTTTGCATTCCCACCTCAATGGCCAGGGTCCGGCTGGTGCGGATATCGAAGCCGCACAGCCGCCCGACCCAGTAACCGCCGGCCAGGCCCAGGGCGTTGTGAGCGATCACCGCCAGCGCGACCAGTGGCCCCAGCGTCGCCAGGCGCCCGGCATTGAGCGCCACCACGATAGCGATGATCACGACGATGGCCGCCATGGCGAGCGTGGCCAGTCCGGACTCGGCACGCTGGATGTGCCGGCCCAGGAACTGATGGATGATCACTCCCAGTGCGATGGGCGCAATGACCAGCTTGGCGATGCTCAGCAGCATGCCCGCCACCGGCACCTCGACGCTCTGGCCGACCAGTAGCCAGCTCAACAGCGGCGTGGCGACCACCGACACCAGCGTCGACACCATGGTCATCGACACCGACAGGGCGACGTTGCCCCCCGCCAGCCAGGTGATGACATTGGACGCCGTCCCCCCTGCAGTGGCTCCGACCAGCACCATGCCCGCCGTCAGGGCGGCATCCAGATCCAGCGCCCAGGAGACCGCCAGTGCCGCCAGCGGCATGATCGAGAACTGCAGCACCAGCCCCACGGCTACCGGTAACGGCTGTCTGGCGACCCGCATGAAGTCCTCTTTCGCCAGGGTCAGCCCCATGGCGAACATGATCAGCGCGAGCAGCGGCTGAATCAGGCCGGCCAGGCCGGTGAAGACATCCGGCTGCCAGGCGGCAATCGCGGCGAGCAGGATGGCCCACAGCGGGAACAGGCGATTGAGACGTTCGAACATGCTGGCGTGTCCTGATCGGGGCATCACATACGATGAGGCCCGGTCGCTTCAGCGACTCTG
Organism: Halomonas sp. WWR20; assembly: GCF_054602495.1. Classification (NCBI taxonomy): domain Bacteria; kingdom Pseudomonadati; phylum Pseudomonadota; class Gammaproteobacteria; order Oceanospirillales; family Halomonadaceae; genus Halomonas; species Halomonas sp. WWR20. Next base: position 201,717 of record NZ_JBTRHR010000005.1, on the reverse strand, counting down.
GTTTGAGAGAAGATGGCGCCGTAATGCGGCACCCGCTACGGTAGCGTTGCCGCGAGGCTCAGTCCAGACTCGGCACCCACAATCGGCCTTCTCGCCGCCAATGTCCCACCAACTCGGGCACGCCCTGGCTGGCGGGCTGGCTGAGGGCAATCGCGCCGGGGGTCACCAACTGATCGGCCTGAGGGTCGACCAGGATACATGGCGCGTCGAAGGGGGCCTGCTCAAGCAGCAATGCCGCAGGCATGACCGACAGCGAGGTGCCCACCACCAGCACCAGATCGGCCTGCGCGACGATATCGCAGGCCGGGGCATAAAGCGGTACCGCTTCGCCGAACCACACCACGTGGGGGCGCAACTGGCTGCCCTTGTCACACAAGTCGCCGATGCCGATGCCGCCCTTGCGCAACGGATACAGCAGATGCGGGTCGACGCTGGAGCGCACCTTGAGAATCTCGCCGTGCAGATGCAGCACGTCGCTCGACCCCGCCCGTTCATGCAGATCGTCGACGTTCTGGGTAATCACGCTGACCCGGAAGCCGGCCCGCTCGAGCTCGGCCAGCGCCTTGTGAGCGGCATTGGGCTTGGCGCGGCGCACCTGATCGCGGCGCTCGTTGTAGAAGCGCAGCACCAGTTCGGGGTCGCGCGCCCAGGCCTCGGGTGTAGCCACGTCCTGAACGGCATGGTTTTCCCACAAGCCGTCACTGTCGCGGAAGGTCCTCAGGCCGCTTTCCGCGCTGATGCCGGCGCCGGTCAATACGACCAGATGGGGCTGGGAGGGGGTGGTCATGAAGTATCCCTGCTCAGTCGTCGATGAATGAAACCCGTCTGAGATACGATGCTGCGTGAATCGTTGAAGCAACACCTGCACCACCACGGCGGAGCGCCGATCACGCCGCAGCAACGGCGGGCCTGCCGGCGGATAACGATAGCCGGCATCGAAAGCTGCGAGCTGCCTTTCGGAATACTCCCATAGCGGCAGGGTGGCAAACAGCGACTCGCCATGCCACTCAGCATACGCAAGCTAGCCGATAACCGGCTGATAGTCTCACACTGGAACGGCGTTTTGGTTCTGCTTCAGCATCGCTTATCGAGACGTGCTTGGCGAGGCGACATTGGTCGCCACATGCGAGCCGGCACACTCTCCCAGGCTGTACATCGCGGACATCAGCCCTGAAAATAGCGCCTTCCCCATCGGTGAGAGGTTCATGGTTCCCATACTGCCGATCCTTTATCAGGACGACCATCTCGTCGCGGTTCGCAAACCGCCCGGCATGCTGGTGCATCGCACGCCGCTGGCGCGTGGCGAGACGGTATTCGCCCTGCAGACCCTGCGCGATCAGTTGGGGCGTCACGTCTACCCCGTGCATCGCCTCGACCGGCCGACCTCGGGCATTCTGCTGTTCGGTCTGTCAGCGGAAATAGCCACCGCGCTGGGTGAAGAGTTCGCCGCATACCGGGTGCGCAAGCGTTATCTGGCGGTGGTACGCGGTATCGGCCCCGAGCAGGAAATCCTCGACTATGCATTGCGTGAGGAGGACGGCCTGCGCCCCAAGTCCGAGATGCCGGCCCAGCCCGCGGTCACCGCGATACGCCGGCTGGACAGCGTCGAGCTGCCGGTCGCCGTGGATCGCTATCCCCAGACCCGCTATTCGCTGATGGAGGCGCGCCCCTACACCGGGCGCCGCCATCAGATCCGTCGCCACCTGTCGCGCCGCGGCTATCCGATCATCGGCGACGCCACGCATGGCAAGGGACTGCACAATCGCTTCTTTCGCGATCATCTGGACAGCGACCGACTGCTGCTGGCGGCGGTGGGCCTGAGATTGTGGCACCCCGTTCTTCGACAGACGCTGCATCTCCAGGCGGCGCTGAATGCCGACATGGCGGCGCTGCTGGATCGCTTCGGCTGGGCGGGGCACGCGCCCTCGACCCGCATCGACTGGGACACCACGCCTCACGAACCCCTGACGATGCCGTCTGCCATGGCAGACGGCGCCTTGTGATACAGGACGCCATGAACGACGACTACGATTTCCGCTTCGGCGGCATTCGCCGCCTGTATGGCGCCCGTGCCGCCTCTCGCTTTCGCTACTCCCACGTGGTGGTGATCGGCGTGGGCGGTGTGGGCAGCTGGGCGGTGGAGGCGCTGGCGCGCGCCGGGATCGGCAAGCTCACGCTGATCGACCTCGACGATGTCTGCGTCTCCAACATCAACCGTCAGTTGCACGCTCTCGATGGCACTATCGGCCGCCCCAAGGTCGACGTGCTCGCCGAACGCTGCCGGGCGATCCACCCCGGCATCACCGTAGTGGCGGATACCGCCTTCGTCACCCCGACCAATCTCGCCGAGCGCATCCCCGAGGACGCCGATCATGTCATTGATGCCATCGACAGCGTGGTGGCCAAGGCGGCATTGATCGCCTGGTGCAAGCGCCGCAAACTTCCGATCACCGTCACCGGGGCTGCCGGCGGCCAGACCGATCCCACACGCATTCGTACCGCCGATCTGACCCGTACCGAACATGACCCGCTGCTGGCCAAGGTGCGCTCGCGGCTACGGCGCGACTTCGGCTTCTCGCGCAATCCCAAGCGTCGCTACAGCATCGAGTGCGTCTATTCCGACGAACAGTTGATCTACCCAAGCGGCGATGGCGAGGTGTGCCTGCAGAAACCCGGTGGCGGCGAGGCGACGCGCCTGGATTGCGCCAGCGGCTTCGGCGCCGCCACCTTCGTTACCGGCAGCTTCGGCTTCGTCGCCGCCTCGCGCGTGTTGGCCCGCCTGGCGGCACGCGCCGCGTCATCCCCCGAGGAGTCTTCCCATGAAACGTGACGTCCGCCTGCCCGTGCCGGGCATCTACCAGCACTACAAGGGCCAACGCTACGAGGTGCTCGGCGTGGCCCGGCATAGCGAGACCGAGGAGACGCTGGTGGTCTATCGCGCGCTATACGGCGATTATGGCTTATGGGTGCGGCCGCTGAGCATGTTCATCGAGACGGTCGAGGTGCAGGGCGAACCGGTATCGCGTTTCGAGCTGGAAACCGCCTTTTCCTAGACGAGCCACGGATCGTGACATGCCGCCTCGGCAGGGCGATGCTATACTGCGCGACCGATTTTCCCGGCCGCCGACGAGTCGCATCAACCCAGCCGAATAGCACTCGCCGCCGGCCGGCCGAGCACTGAGCGGAGGAAGCATGAACGCACTGGTAGGCGTCATCATGGGATCGAAGTCCGACTGGGCGACCATGTGTCATACCGCCGAGACTCTGGAGCAGTTGGGCATCGTCCACGAGATCAAGGTGGTATCGGCGCATCGCACCCCGGACCTGCTGTTCGACTACGCGGCCACCGCGGCCGAGCGGGGTCTCGAGATCATCATCGCCGGGGCCGGTGGCGCCGCGCATCTGCCAGGCATGGCGGCCGCCAAGACCTGCCTGCCGGTACTCGGCGTACCGGTGCAGTCGAGCATGCTCAGTGGCGTTGATTCGTTGCTGTCGATCGTACAGATGCCTGCCGGCATTCCCACCGGCACCCTGGCGATCGGCCGCGCCGGGGCGATCAACGCCGCCCTGCTGGCGGCGGCCATGCTCGGCAACAAGTATCCCGAGGTCCGCACCGCCCTGGAGCAATACCGCGCCGAACAGACGCGCAAGGTGCTCGATGCCCCCGACCCCAGCCAACCCGAGCCACAAGAGAACTAAGTCATGCGTATCGGCATCATCGGCGGCGGCCAGTTGGGCCGCATGCTCGCCCAGGCGGGCGCCCCGCTCGACTTTCGCTTCACTTTCCTCGACCCATCGGCTTCGGCCTGCGCCGCCGCGCATGGGCGTCACCTGGAAGCCGACTGGAGCGATGGCGCCGCGCTCGAGCTGTTGACCCTCAACAGCGATGTGGTGACCTTCGAGTTCGAGAATGTGCCCGCCGACACCGTAACGCAGCTGGCCGAACAGCGTCCGGCCTTTCCCCCCGCCGAGGCGTTGGCCACTGCGCGCGACCGCTGGGCCGAGAAATCGCTGTTCCGCTCGCTGGAAATTCCGCTTCCCCCGGTGGCGAAGATCGACACGCAGCCTGAGCTTGACGCGGCGGTGGCCGAGATCGGCCTGCCGGCGGTGCTCAAGACCCGCACCCTGGGCTACGACGGCAAGGGACAGAAGGTGCTGCGCGAGACCACCGACGTCAGCGGCGCCTTCGCCGAACTCGGTGGCGTGCCGTTGGTTCTGGAAGGCTTTGTCGATTTCGATTATGAAGTCTCGGTGATAGCGGTACGCGATCGCACCGGGACGCATCGCGTGTGGCCGCTGGTGCGCAACGAGCACCGCCAGGGCATGTTGCACTGCTCGATTCCCCAGCCCGACCACGCCCTGCAAGCGCGCGCCGAGGCGTATGCCGTTCGCGTACTCGACGCACTCGACTATGTGGGCGTGATGGCATTCGAGTTCTTCGTCGTCGGCAATGCGCTGCTGGCCAACGAGATCGCGCCGCGGGTGCACAATTCCGGTCACTGGAGTATCGAGGGCGCCGCCACCAGCCAGTTCGAGAACCATCTGCGAGCGATCAGCGGTCTGCCGTTGGGCGCCACGGAGCGTCTCGTGCCCTGCGCCATGCTCAATGTGATCGGCGCCTTCCCCGATCGGGATGCGGTACTTGCCATTCCCGGTACCCGCTGGCACGACTACGGCAAGGCGCCCCGTGCCGGCCGCAAGATCGGACACATTACGCTTCTTGCCGACAACGATGCCCTGCTGTCCGAGCGGATCGCCCAGGTGGAAAGGCTGTTGGTCAACGACCTCGGCTAGACACCAGTTGCGGCGCGAGCCGGAACCGCCAAGCCGCGTCGCGATGCTCGGGCTCGGCATAATCGATGCCCACCCGCGGCCCGGCGACGATGTCGGCGGCCCCCACCGGCGCCCCGGCCTCCACCCATAGCCGGTTGCCCGCGCAGACATCATGGCGGTTGAGCTCAGCCAGCGTGATGCTCATCGCCCGCACCAGCTTGCCGGGGCCGTTGGCCAGTTCGCGCCCGCGCTTGCCGCCGCGCCGGGCAATCATCGAGGCCTCCCCCGTCAGTGGCGTAATGGCACGAATCAGTACCGCACCGGGCTCGCCCTCGATCTCGGTAACCAGGTTGAGCATGTCGTACATGCCGTAGATCAGATAGATGTAGGCATGCCCCGGCGGCCCGAACATGGTGGCGGTACGCGGAGTATGGCCGCGCGACGCATGGCTGGCGCTGTCTCCGGCGCCGCCGTAGGCCTCGGTTTCGACGATCCGTCCGACGAGACGCTCGTCGCCGGTTTCACGCACCAGGTGGCAGCCGATCAACTCACGGGCGACGATCAGGCTGGGGCGGGCGTAGAAACTGCGCGGCAATGGCTCCGGTGGAATCGTGGCTGCGGCGTGGCTCCTGTCATCCTGCATGAGATATTTTCTCTCCTTGTCATCTGATCGAAAGCACCGCTATCAGTACCATCGCGTCTACGGACGCTGCCCTGTCTGCGAGCGGCCGTAAAGCCGGGCCAAAGGTGTTGCGCTCATGCCATGCAGCACCAGCGATACCAACACGACCAGGCTGCCAACCTTCCAGGCGATATCGTCTCCCGTCTTGGTGATGATCAACGAGGAGTAGTACAGCGCCGAGACCCCGATGGGGCCGAACCATCCGGCCAGACAGGCGGTACGCCAGTCCCGCCAGGGCCCGAGCAGCGGGCGAAGCGCGAGAATCACCGGCAAGCGCCGCAGCATGAACAGCGCGGCGATAAACCACACTCCATGGATTCCCAGGTCCGCCCATGCGTGCCAGGGGGCCATTACCCCCAGCAGTACGAATACCGGCAGCATGACCAGTTGATTGATGGTTTCCTGGAGGCTTTCGGCCTCACTGCGCTCATTACCGCCGACCTGCTGGTCGAAGGCCACCCCCGCGGCAAATACCGCCGACATGTTGGCCATGTCGAGCAACTTGCTCGCGCCCAGCACCAGCAAGGTCAGCGCGACGGTCAGCGAGAGAAACGACGGTTGATCGATCAAGTGACGACTTTCCGCCCAGCGCAGCGCGCGTCCCACGCCCAGCCCGAGCAAGATGCCCAGCACAACGCTGCCTCCCACCTCCCAGGGCAGCACGTGCAGCCACCATGTCGACCATGGCGCATCTCCCGGCCGGGTCAGCAGCACCGCGAGCATCATCACCGGATAGACCACGTTCACGCCCGATTCCATCGGCAGCATGTGCCGAAAGCCTCCCGGCATGTTGCGCCGGGCCACATCGCCCGAGACGATGGACGAGGCGACCACGCAATCGGTGGAAGCGATGCTGCTCGCCATCAGCAGAGCCACGATCAACGGTACCCCCAGCAGGACACTAGCGAGCCCCACACCGACCAGACACATGACCGGCATGACGATGCCGCCCAGGATCAGCGCTTCGCGCCAATGCATGAACAGATACCGCGGCGGCAGTCGCAGCGCCATGCTCATCAGGGTAATCCCCAGCGCCAACCGCGCAGCCTCCTCCATCAGACGCTGCGGATGCGGCCAGGTTGCCGAGTCCAACCACCCCAGCCCCAGCGGCCCGAGGGCAACTCCGACGCAAAAGGCCAATAGCGGAGGCGATTGCCAGGAGCGGTTCAAGAAACGGCTCAGCAAGCCCAACACCAGCACCACGCCGCCTATCGTGACTAACGCAATGTTCAATTCCGCCATGCGTCACTGCATCCCTGAGTGAGTTCTGTCTGCCCTGGCCAGGCGTGGTGCGCTGCGCGAGTATCCACACCCAAGGCGGCTTACGCAGTCTAGAACATGTTCGACTCGACAAGGCCCTGATATAGCCGCCGGAAGCCGTGGCCAGGAGTCAGCCGATGCGAAATGGCGCGGGTCGATACCAGACATGAAAAACCCGCCGCTTGTGACCAAGGGCGGGCGATCAGCGTACTCGGGCAGCGGATGGCTCCGCCCCGGCGCTAGCGCAACTTATCCTTCTTCGTTCATCTTATGCTGCATGTAGTTCTCGAGGCCAACCTTGTCGATCAGACCCAGTTCGGTTTCCAGATGATCGATATGCTCTTCTTCGTCGTCGAGAATGCTCTTGAACAAGTCACGGCTGACATAGTCGCGGACCTGCTCGCTGTAGGTGATCGCCTCGATCAGGTCGGCGCGGCCTTCGTGCTCGATCAGCAGATCGCTTTCGAGCATTTCTCGCGTGTTCTCGCCGATGTGCAGCTTGCCGAGATCCTGCAGATTGGGAAGGCCTTCCAGAAACAGGATGCGCTCGATCAGCCTGTCGGCGTGGTTCATTTCCTCGATGGACTCGCCATACTCCCACTTGGCCAAGCCCTTGAGACCCCAATCCTTGTACATCTTGGCATGCAGGAAATACTGATTGATGGCCACCAGCTCGTTGCCGAGGACGGTGTTGAGATGCTCGATAACCTTGGCGTCACCTTTCATGATTGCGCTCCCTTAACCTTACATAAATAACGGGCGCACGCTGGCGCACCCCTTCTGACCGATGAGGGGAGTATCGCGCAAAAACATGAAAAAGTCGAATTATGACAACATCTTGCAGCCATCTTCGCGCAACTGCGAAGCATTCACAATGTACGAAGCGTTAGCGGATGATAGCTCACATAAAAAGCAAACGATTCGCGCTGTATACGCAAGCCGCTGTTCTAGCGGCGAAGAGTCAAGCGTCTAGCGGCGAAGAGCCAAGCTTGCCCCCTATCGTGACACTATCGCGGCGGCCAAACGCAGATCCTCGGTCGCATAACCTGCAACAGGCCGTTGCAAAAATGGCTTAAACGGCATAGGCCAGATCCGAAGCCTCCATCAACTCGCGCGCCACCGCCTCATTGACGATCTTCTTGCCCAGGCAGGCACATTTACCACATTGCGTGGCACACCCGGTGCTTTGCTGGACTTCACGCCAGCTACGTGCGCCATCGTTGACAGTTTCGCGAATCGTGCGGTCGGTTACGCGCTTGCAGATGCAGACATACATCGGATCACCTCGCTCGTCTTTGCATAACGAATGTAAATGATTCGCATAAAGCATTGCAACTGCATTTTCGTCTAAATGAAAAATATTTATCGCTGCCATAAAAAACCCCGCCCAGGCGGGGTTGTGGCTCTGGCCCTACGGGCCGTGCATGCGCCTTGCGGGGCTCAATACAGTCCCATGGGATCGTCGCTGTAGGACACCAGCACGCACTTGGTCTGCTGGTAGTGGTCGAGCATCATCTTGTGGGTTTCGCGACCGATGCCCGACTTCTTGTAGCCGCCGAAGGCGGCATGCGCCGGGTATTGGTGATAGCAGTTGGTCCACACGCGCCCGGCCTGTATGCCGCGCCCCAGGCGGTAGGCACGATTCATGTCCCGACACCAGACACCGGCCCCCAGGCCGAACTGGGTGTCGTTGGCGATCGCCAGCGCCTCTGCCTCGTCACGGAAGGTGGTTACCGCCAGGGTCGGCCCGAAGATCTCTTCCTGAAAGACGCGCATGGTGTTCTTGCCCTTGAGCATGGTGGGCTGCACGTAAAAACCATTGGCCAGTTCACCTTCCATGTTGGCCCGTCCACCGCCGATCAGGCACTCGGCGCCCTCCTCGCGGCCGATATCCATGTAGGACAGGATCTTGTCGAACTGCTCCTGGGATACCTGGGCGCCGATCTGCGTGTCGGTATCCAGCGGATTGCCCTGACGGATGGTCTTGGCCTGCTCGATGGCCCGGGCTATGAATTCGTCGTAGATCGACTCGTGTACCAGCGCCCGCGAGGGACAGGTACACACTTCACCCTGATTGAAGAACGCCATCAGCAAACCTTCGATGCACTTGCTGGCGAAGGCATCGCCATGTGACAGCACATCCTCGAAATACAGGTTGGGCGATTTACCGCCCAGCTCCAGCGTCGCGGGGATAACGCGCTTGGCGGCGTTGGCCATGATGCGGCTGCCCACCGGGGTGGAGCCGGTGAAGGCGATCTTGGCAATGCCTTCATGAGTGGCCAGGGCCTCTCCGGCTTCCTCGCCGATGCCGTGGACCACGTTGAGCACCCCCGGCGGGATCAGGTCGCCGATCAGCTCGAGGAAGACGTTGATCGAGGCCGGAGTCTGCTCGGCAGGCTTGAGCACCACGCAGTTCCCCGCCGCCAACGCCGGCGCCAGCTTCCAGGCCGCCATCAGAATCGGAAAGTTCCAGGGGATGATCTGCCCCACCACGCCGTAGGGTTCGTGGTAGTGATAGGCCACGGTATGCTCGTCGATTTCGCTGATCCCGCCCTCCTGCGCGCGCAGGCAGCCGGCGAAATAACGGAAGTGATCGACCACTAGCGGAATATCGGCGGCCAGCGTCTCGCGTACCGCCTTGCCGTTGTCCCAGCTTTCGGCAATCGCCAGGCGTTCGATGTTCTGCTCGACCCGTTCGGCAATCTTGAGCAGCAGGTTGGCCCGCGCCGCGGGCGGTGTCTTGCCCCAGGCGGGAGCGGCCTTGTGCGCCGCCGCGACGGCTTTGTCGATATCCGCCGCGGACGAGCGAGGCATCTGGCAGAACACCTCCCCGGTCACCGGCGTGATGTTGTCGAGATAGCGGCCGTCGCTGGGTGCCACCCATTCGCCGCCGATAAAGTTTTCATAACGGGATTGGAATGCGATGACGGCGCCCTCGGCACCGGGACGAGCGTAGATCATGGCGAGTCTCCTTGTGGCCTGCAGCGCGCGATTGTTATGAGCCACGCGAACGCGAGGCGGCTGTTGCGCACCGCTTCTCAGCATGGCTGGCTTTGGCCACTTTTCCAGCCGTCGGCCCCTATCACTTCGTCTATTACCGAAGCCTCAAGCCCGTCGCCAGCCATGACCTGGCGATCACCGCCGCGCTATCGAGCGCCCTTGGGCAGCACCACGACCCGGGTTCCCGAGGCAATGTCATGCCAGCTGCGCTTCTCGCGGTCGAACAGCACCCAGAGATAGCCCAGGCCGAAGGCCAACAGCGAGACCCAGGCCACCATGAAACGCACCAGGCACTGGGGAAGCGTCAGGGAATGGCCCTCCACGCTCTGTACGCGAAGCCGCCAGGCCTGCATGCCCAAGGTCATGCCACTGCGCATCCAGAAGAAAGCGAAGAAGACGAAGCTCACGACGAACAGTGCGCTGTGCAGCAACGGGCTCTCGTTGGCCTCGCCATGATTGAGGGCCACGCCGATGAAGCCCACCAGCATCCACAAGGCGATCACGATGAGAAAATCATAGAGCACCGCGCCCAGGCGCCGTAGCAGTCCCGGTGGATAGGTATCGTCGAGATGCATGAAGCGCCGCATGGTCATACTCCTTGAAGGCCATCATGTTCGCCTGAAGACACGCTGTCAGCCAGTACGCCGCAGCATGGCGATCCCCAGCGCGAAGCTCGCCAGGGTCGGCACCAATACCGCCCAGGCCGGAGAGAAACCGAACATCATCGAGGCCGGCGCCAGCAGATCCTGGAGATACTTGAAGGTCAGCCCGACGATCACGCCGTAGAATACCCGCGTTCCTGCCGCCACGCTGCGCAGCGGCCCGAACACGAACGATGCCGCGACCAGTACCAACGCCGCCAGCGTCAGCGGCAGCAGTATCTTCTGCCAGAAGAACAGCAACGGCTGGGTCGCCTCCACGCCCTGGGATTTCAGGTACTGCGCATAGCGCCACAGCTCGCTGGGCGCCTGGCTGTCGACGGGACGCAGCAGGCGGTTGAGCTGGTCGGGTGATAGCGCGGTCTCCCAGGGCCGCGTCGTGTAATGTTCGCTGACAGTACCGTCCTGCATGAAACGGGTGACCTGCACGTCCTGAAGCTTCCAGCCACCATCACTCCACACCGCCCGCTCGGCGAATACCGCCTCGTCGAGCGTCGTCCCAGTGAAGTGGTAGCGGGTCAGGTTGAGCACGGTATCGTCGGCACGGATCGCCCCGAAACGATAGAAATCGTCTCCTTCGCGCTGCCAGCCGCCACGCTCGGTCAATATCGCGCCCTCGCCCTCGAGCTGCTCGAGCCGCCAGGCTTCGGCGTACTGCTCGGACGCTGGCGCGACGAACTCGCCCATCGCCATCGTCAGCAGAATGACCACACCCAGCGGCTTCATGACGCCCCACAGGATTCTTACCAGGGAACGACCGGCGGCGCGCATCACGGTCAGCTCATTGCTCGAAGCCATCGCTCCCAGGCCGATCAGAGCGCCGATCAGCACGCCGACCGGCACGTACTGATAGAAGCGCCAGGGCAGGCGCAGCATATGGTAAAGCAACACGTCCAGCGCACCGTAATTTCCCGCCACGTCGCCCAGGTCATTGATATACGAGATCACCAGATCGAGCCCCAGGATCAGCACCTGAACCACCAACATGGCCCCCAGCACGTTGCGTGCGATGTAGCGATCGAGACGATCTACCATCATGAGCGCGCTCCTCCCAGTTGGGCGCGGCGCATCAGCCACACACCCAATAGCAGATAGACGGCATGGATCGGCCACATGCCGATGCTTACCGGCAAGGCGCCGCGCTCGATGGCATCCTGAGCGGCGAGTAGCAGGCTCAGGTAACTGATATGCAGGAAGATCGCCGGCAGCAACTTGGCAAAACGCCCCTGGCGGGGGTTGACCCGGGCCAGCGGCAGCGCCAGCAGGGTCAGAATCGGCACCATCAGCGGCAGCGCCAGGCGCCACTGCAGCGTCGCCCGCGCTTCAAGGGTATCGCTGGCGAGCAGGCCGCGAGTGCTGGTGAGCTCCGCAGCGTCCAGCTCGGCCATCTCATCGCCCCGCGACAACCGTACGGCATACGTCTCGAACTGCAGTCGTTCGGCGATGCGGTTGCCTGGCTCGACGCTGTAGCGCTCGCCGTCGGTCAGCACGAGAAAGCGGCTGCCGGTGTCGCTGTCGACGGTCTGGTAGCCGCCTGCGGCCCGTGTGACCACCGCTTCGGGAATGCCGTCGCCGCGCTCCTGGCGCTCGCTGATAAACACCCCTTCCATGCGCGACTGGTCGTCGCTGAGATTTTCGGTATAGGCGGTCCGCCCGCCGCCGAGCCCCTGAAAACGCCCCGGCGCCAGTACCGAGAAATCCAGCTGGCTCTTTTGCTCTTCCAGCATCACTTCATTGTGCCGGGCACCCGCCGGTGTCAGCCATAGGCTGCAGACTCCGACCACCACCGCGATCAGCAATGCCGGCAGCAGCGTCACGCGCAGCAGGCGGTTGGGGCTGATGCCACAGGCCACCAGAACGGTGATCTCGCTATTGAGATAGAGCTGGCCGTATGCCAACAGTATCGCCAGGAAGAATGCCAGCGGCAGAATCAGCTGCATGAACCCGGGCAGGTGATAGAGCATCAGGGTGCCGAGAATACTGGCGGGAATGTCGCCCTCGGCCGCCTGACTGAAATAGCGGATGAAACGGCTGCCCATGATCACCAGCAACAGCACGCCGGCCACGGCGGCCATGGTGGTGAGAATCTCGCGTGTCAGATAACGGAATACGATCAATCTTCTCTCCCGGGTCGGCTTCCGGCGCTCAAGACAGCTTCCATGAAGACACCGAGTGTCCTGCGTGGCAATCCCTGCGTGCGCTTCATGCATTGCCGCGTGGCTTTGCGTACACTGAGGACATTCGGCGCCGGCGACGTGCCGGCATTATCCAGAATCCACGCACAGTTGTCTCGCGAAGAGACCGTAGCGTGGCTGAAGCCTTTGTCGTGTGGAGATGTCATGGAATTTCCCGTACTCACCGTTAATCCCGCCAAGGTCGAAACGGCTTGTCTCGTGGTTCCGGTGTTCAAGGACGGCGATCTGTTGCCGGTAGCCGACAAGCTCGATGACGCCAGCGAGCGGCTGATCGGACAGTTGATCGAACGCGGCGATTTCGATCCCGGACTCGGCAACGTTCAATTGGTGCCCTTCGCACCGGGACTCGGCGCCGAACGTCTGTTGCTGGTGGGGCTGGGTGAACGTGGCAAATGCCACGAGGGGACCTTGATCAAGGCGCTGGATACTGCCTTCGCCGCCCTGATCAAACTGCCGAGCGACGAGGTGACCGTCGCCTTTACCGACATCCCCATCGAGGAGCGCACCAGCGATTGGAAGGCCCGTATGACCAGCGAGGCCGCCCTGCGTGCCGTTTACCGCTTCACCCAGTTCAAATCAGCGCCGGGGCCGGCCCCGCGCCTGAACCGAGTGGCACTGCTGATCAGTGACACCAACGATGTCCAGGCTATCGAACAGGGCGTCAAGACCGGCGCCGCCATCGGCGCCGGCGTCAATCTGGCCCGCACCTTGGGCAACCTGCCCGGCAACGTCTGTACCCCACGCTATCTTGCCAGCCAGGCCGAACTGCTCGGCAAACAGTCCAACGGGGCACTGGGCGTCGACATCCTCGACGAAGCGGCACTCGAGGCGCTGGGCGCACGTTCGCTGCTCTCGGTAGGCCGTGGCAGCGACGAGCCGTCGCGCCTGATCGTGATGCACTACCACGGCGCCGATGATCGCCAGGAAGCTCCGCATGTGCTGGTCGGCAAGGGGATTACCTTCGATACCGGCGGCATTTCGCTCAAGCCCGGCGCCGACATGGACGAGATGAAGTTCGATATGTGCGGCGCGGCCAGCGTATTCGGCACCGTCCAGGCACTGCTCGCGCTCAAGCCCAAGATCAACGTGGTCGCCATCGTCGCCGCCGCCGAAAACATGCCCGACGGACGGGCCACCAAGCCGGGCGATATCATCGAGACCCTCAAGGGGCTGACCGTCGAGGTGCTCAATACCGACGCCGAAGGCCGCCTGGTGCTGTGCGACGCCTTGACCTACGCCGAGCGTTTCGAGCCGGCCAGCGTGGTCGATATCGCCACCCTGACCGGCGCCTGCGTCATCGCCCTTGGCGCCCACGCCACCGGCCTGTTCTCCAACGATGACGACCTCGCCCTCGACCTGCTGGAAGCGGGTGAAACCGCCTGGGACCGTGCCTGGCACATGCCGTTGTGGGACGAATACCAGGGCCAGCTCGACTCCAACTTCGCCGATCTGGCCAACATCGGCGGGCGCCCGGCCGGTGCCATCACCGCCGCCTGCTACCTGTCCCGCTTTGCCGATAGCTACCCCTGGGCGCATCTCGATATCGCCGGCACCGGCTGGGTCTCGGGCAAGCAGAAAGGTGCCAGCGGACGCCCGGTGGGGCTGCTGACTCAATACCTGCTCGACCGGGAACTCGAACTCCAAAGCATCGCCGAGTAAGCGCCGGGCGAGCATTTCACGCCGGACTTTCTCGGCGTGAGGTGCTTGTGTCATGCTTACCCTCTGCCCACGAACCACCGATCCGCTGCACGGTGTTGTTCCCATCGTGCATCTCGGGACTCATGCCCCCGACGGGATGCCGGGCGCCGCCAGGCAGCGCGACATGGCGGTAAATCGGCTTGTCTGTCGATTGCCGAGGGACTTCGTCCTGGCTATGCGCCCCGCCGGTGCGGGTGACGATCGTGAACAGGTTGTAGGGGGTTTTCGGGTCACCTTGTCTATCTGCAATGCAGCCATGGAGAATGCAACTGTGTCCATACCAGGCTTTGGCTTGAAGCCCAACGCCAATCCCACCGATGCGAACGTACGTGCGGAAATTCTGGCAAACCCCGGCTTCGGCCGTTTCTTTACCGATCACATGGCACATGTTCGCTGGACGCTGGACGATGGCTGGCATAGTGGCGAAATTCGCCCCTATGGCCCGCTGACCCTCGATCCAGCCGCTTCGGTGTTGCACTACGCTCAAGAGATCTTCGAGGGCGTCAAGGCCTACCGTCATGCCGACGGCTCGGTGTGGACCTTTCGTCCCGAGAAGAACGCTGCGCGCTTTCGTGCCTCGGCACGGCGCCTGGCACTGCCCGAGCTCGATACCGACACGTTCATTGGCTCGTTGAAGGCGTTGGTCGCCCAGGACATCGATTGGGTGCCGACACCCGCCAGCGAGGCCGAGGAATCGAGCCTGTATCTGCGTCCGTTCATGATCGCCAGTGAGAAATTCCTTGGCGTACGCCCCTCGAAGGAGGTCGATTACTACGTGATTGCCTCGCCGGCGGCGGCCTATTTCAAGGGCGGCGTCAAGCCGGTATCGATCTGGCTGTCGTCGAAGTACAACCGCGCCGCGCCCGGTGGCACCGGCTTTGCCAAGTGCGGCGGCAATTATGCTGCGTCGCTGACGGCACAGGCGGAAGCCTCCGCTCACGGCTGCGACCAGGTGGCGTTTCTCGATGCGGTAGAAAACAAGTGGGTGGAAGAACTCGGCGGCATGAACCTGTTCTTCGTCTTCAGCGATGGCCGCATCGTCACGCCCGCACTCACCGGGACCATCCTCGAAGGGGTGACGCGCGACTCCGTGCTGCAACTGGCCAAGGATGCGGGACTCAAGCCCGAAGAACGTCAGATCAGCATCGATGAGTGGCGTGAAGGCATCGCCTCGGGCGAGATCAGCGAGGTATTCGCCTGTGGCACCGCCGCCGTCATCACGCCGATCGGCGAACTGGTCAGTGATACCGAGCGCATGTCCTGCACCTCCGGCAGTGGTGGCGAGGTCGGCAAGGCGCTGCGCAAGCGGCTGCTCGATATCCAGTATGGGCGCAGCGAAGACACGCATGACTGGTTGATGCGTCTCGCCTGAGCGGTTTTGCCGGGCCCTCTGCTCCGGTTGCCGTCGTTCGCGACAAGCATCCGGAGCGGTACCACCCGCAGTATGATTCAGGCACGTACGCTGGCGATCGACACTGCTCCTGCATTGGTGACCCATGACCCGTATCGATTTCTATATCCTCTCCGATACCACCCTGGACGCCCGGCTCGATTTCGCCTGCCGGCTGGCCGAAACCATCCATCGCAAGGGGTATCGGCTGCACGTGCATGCCGAAGACGAGGCGATGGCACGCGCTTTCGACGAGCGGTTATGGACCTTTCGCGCGGACAGCTACGTCCCTCACGGTCTGCTGGCCGACGCCCTCGAGCCGCCGCCCCCGGTGACCATCGGCTGGGACACTCCACCCGAGCCGGGCATCGAAGCCATGCTCAACCTGCACCCCGAGATTCCCGAATGGTTCTCGCGCTTCGAGCGGGTCGCCGAGATCATCAATCAGCATCAGGACGTACTGACCACCAAGCGCGCCTGCTGGCAGACCTACAAGAAGCGCGGCTATCCGGTGAAGGCGCACAACCTGTAGGCTGACGCTCGGCAGTCTCCCTAAATCGATATCCCTCATCCATGACAGCGTCGGGCGGCGTGCGACGCGCAACGCCGGGCGCTATAATCAGCCCCATTTCGCGATTCACGCCAGTCAGGCCGTGGTCAGCGCCATCCTTCTCAGTCAGAGCTCGCAATGGACAAGACCTACCAACCCGAACAGATCGAAACCCGCTGGTATCAACGCTGGGAGGCTGACAACCGCTTCGCGCCGTCCGGCGAGGGCCAGCCCTTTTCGATCATGATCCCGCCGCCCAATGTCACCGGCAGCCTGCACATGGGGCATGCGTTCCAGGACACCATCATGGATACGCTGATTCGCTGGCGACGCATGCAGCAGCGCAACACACTCTGGCAGGTGGGTACCGACCACGCCGGCATCGCCACGCAGATGCTGGTCGAGCGCAAGCTGGCGGCCGAAACCGGCCAGTCGCGCCATGATCTGGGTCGAGAGGCGTTCATCGACAAGGTCTGGGAGTGGAAGAAGGAGTCCGGGGGACATATCACCCGTCAGTTGCGGCGCATGGGCGCCAGCGTCGACTGGAGCCGCGAACGCTTCACCATGGACGATGGCTTCTACAAGGCGGTGCAGGAGGTCTTCGTCCGCCTGTTCGACGAGGGCCTGATCTACCGCGGCAAACGTCTGGTCAACTGGGACCCGACCCTGCACACCGCGATCTCCGACCTGGAAGTGGAGAACCGCGAGCAGCAGGGCCAGTTCTGGCATTTCCGCTACCCGCTCGCCGACGGCGTGACCACCGATGACGGCAAGAGTTACCTGGTGGTCGCCACCACCCGTCCCGAGACCCTGCTCGGCGACACCGGCGTGGCGGTCAATCCCGAGGATCCGCGCTATGCCTCGCTGGTCGGCAAGTTCATCGAGCTGCCGCTGGTCGGCCGCCGTATCCCCATTGTCGCCGACGAACACGCCGACATGGAGAAAGGTTCCGGCTGCGTGAAGATCACCCCGGCGCATGACTTCAACGACTATGAGGTCGGCAAGCGCCAGGGCCATGTCCTGATCAACGTGTTTTCCAAGGATGCCACGATCCTCGAGCACGCCGAAATCTTCGACCTCCAGGGTCAGCCGCTGCCCGATGAGGACGCCACCCTGCCGGCGGCCTATGCCGGACTCGGTCGCTTCGCCGCACGCGACAAGATCGTCGCCGACATGGATGCCCAGGGCCTGCTCGAACAGGTCGAGACCATCAACAACACTCTGCCGTACGGCGACCGCTCCGGCGACGTCATCGAGCCGCTGCTCACCGATCAGTGGTTCGTCGCCGTGGAAAGTCTGGCCAAGCCGGCCATCGCCGCAGTCGAAAACGGCGATATCCAGTTCGTGCCCAAGAGCTACGAGAACATGTACTTCGCCTGGATGCGCGATCTGCAGGACTGGTGTATCTCGCGCCAGCTGTGGTGGGGGCATCGCATTCCCGCCTGGTACGACCCCGAAGGGAATGCGTATGTCGCCCGCGACGAGGCGGAGGCACGGGAAAAATACGGTCTGGCACCGGATATCGTGCTGGCTCAGGACGACGACGTTCTCGACACTTGGTTCAGCTCGGGCCTGTGGACCTTCGGCACGCTGGGCTGGCCCGAAAGGACTCCGGAACTCGCCACCTTCCACCCCTCCAGCGTACTGGTCACCGGCTTCGATATCATCTTCTTCTGGGTCGCGAGGATGATCATGCTGACACTGAAGTTCACCGGTGAGGTGCCGTTCAGGCAGGTCTACGTACACGGCCTGGTACGCGACAGCCAGGGCCAGAAGATGTCCAAGTCCAAGGGCAATGTACTCGATCCCATCGACCTGATCGACGGCATCGACCTGGAGACGCTGGTCGACAAGCGTACCGGCAACATGATGCAGCCGCAGCAGGCCAAGAAGATTGCGAAAGCGACTCGCGCCGAGTTCAGCGAAGGTATCGAGCCTCATGGGACCGATGCGCTGCGCTATACCTTCTTGTCGCTGGCTTCCACCGGGCGCGACGTCAAGTTCGACATGGGGCGTCTCGATGGTTTCCGCAACTTCTGCAACAAGCTGTGGAATGCCTCACGCTACGTGCTGATGAACACCGAAGGCGAAGACGTCGGCCTGAACGGCCAGGACATCGAGCTGTCACTGGCCGACCGCTGGATCGTCTCGCGCCTGCAGCAGACCGAAGCCCAGGTGACCAAGGCCCTGGAGGAGTTCCGCTTCGATCACGCTTCACAGGCGCTCTACGAGTTCGTCTGGAACGAATACTGCGACTGGTACCTGGAACTCTCCAAGCCGGTGCTGTGGGACGAGGCCGCCGCTTCCGAGGCCAAGCGCGGCACACGACGCACGCTGGTACGCGTGCTCGAGGCCATCCTGCGTCTGGCCCATCCGATGATGCCCTACATTACCGAAGAGATCTGGCAGCGCGTGGCGCCGCTGGCGGGCAGGACAAGTGGCGACGGCTCGGATTCGATCATGAACCAGCCCTGGCCGCAGGCCGAGTCCGACAGGATCGACGAACAGGCGACCCAGGATATCGAATGGCTCAAGGGCGTGATCGTCGCCGTGCGCAACATTCGCGCCGAGATGAATATCGCTCCCGGCAAGCCGCTCACCGCCCTGCTGACGAAGGGCAGCGACAGCGACCGCCAGCGGCTGGAGGCCAACCGCCCCTTTCTCGCCAAGCTGGCCAAGCTGGAAAGCGCCACCTGGCTCGAGGTCGCCGATCAGGCCCCGCTGAGCGCCATTCAGCGCGTCGGCGAGATGGAAGTGCTGGTGCCGATGGCCGGCTTGATCGACAAGGATGCCGAGCTGGCGCGCCTGGCCAAGGAGATCGACAAGCAGGACAAGCTGATCATGGGCGTCGAGAAGAAACTCGGCAATGAGAGCTTCATTGCCAAGGCCCCGGCGGCAGTCGTCGAAAAGGAACAGGCCAAGCTCAAGGAGGCCCAGAGCACGCGCGATCTGCTGCTCGGACAGCGCGACAAGATCGAAGCACTGTAATCCGGCAGCTCTCCCTTTTCACCGTCTCCCGATCAACCGAAGCCGCCTGCGGGCGGCTCTTTCATGCAGAGTTTCCTTCCGGGCATGCCCTTTTCCAGACCTCACCGCTTCAGGCACAGCGGCAATTGAGCGCACCCAACAGAAACACTGTTCACTGATAGATTACTTAAAAGTAATATAGAGAAATTCTCCCTGTCGGGTTATTCATCATGCAATCCCGCAAGATATTGCTGCTCAATACTCTTGGCCTATCGCTCATCGTGACTTGGTGGCTGCCTTATCTAACCGTCTGGTCACGTCTTGACGATGGTATATTCTGGTTCTTCAACCAATTCGTCACTGTCGATCACCGGCACTGGACAGAGGTACTGGCCTTCCTCAACCTGAGGATCTTCGACGCTATTGCCTTCGGCGTCATGGCATTGCTGTTTCTCATCGCCGGTATGCGCGACAAGACACCGGGGCGCATTTGGCGCTGGTTCGGCATCGGCCTGACCATGCTGGTCACGGCAGCCTTACTGGCACTGTTCACGACCAAAGGAATCCGTTACGGCCATCCCAGCCCAACGCTGGTTTTCGAGAATGCCCACCGCCTGACCGATATCGTCTCCATTCCCGCCAAGGATGCCTCGCGTAACAGCTTCCCCGGGGATCACGGCTTGATGCTGATGGTGTTTGCCGCTTTCATGCTGCGCTTCAGCGGCCGCATGATCGGCACGCTGAGCATCATGTTCGTCGTGCTCCTGAGCGCGCCGCGGATCATGGTCGGCGCGCACTGGTTCAGTGACGTCTACATGGGAGCGCTCGCCATCGCCCTGATGGTTCTCCCCTGGATCCTTTATACGCCCGTGGCAGTATGCTGTGTTAGGCGCATCGTCACGATTGCCCATCGCCTGCATCTGCCCTTCGCTTGACAGCCATCGGCATCCTCAGAAGCATTGATACTGAGACACGCCTTGAGCGAGCCGTCCCTTGATGTCCTGCTTGTCTCCGTCCCAAGGGCCGGCTTCATGGCCTTCGGCCACCAGCTGATCGCGCCCTGACGACTTGGCGGCATACAGGCGTCGATCGGCCAAATCTATCATCTCACTGAGCTGCGTGGCCTCCCGCGAAAGTGCCAGCCCCATGGAGAGTGTCACCGGCAGCGTCAGTTTCTGCAGTCGACAGGGTTGCTGCGCCAGGCCTTGGCGTAGCCGGGAGGCCACCATCAACGCCTCCTCGCGCCCGGTCCCGGGTAATATCACCAGGAACTCCTCCCCCCCGACTCTGCCCAGCAGGTCGCCTTCACGCAGCGTCTTTTTCAAGATCATCGCCAGATGGCGCAACACTTCATCTCCGGCAGAATGGCCATGATTGTCATTGACGGCCTTGAAATGGTCGGCATCGAGCAACAGCAGCGCGAACCCCGCGCCTCGCTGGCAGTGCTCCCCGGCCAGCTCGAAAACGGCCCGTCGGTTGAGTACGCCGGTCAGCGAATCGTGCGAGGCATCCACTCGATAGCGCTTTTCGGTGCGCGCAGTAATGACATACAGTTGAACAACAATAAACGAGAACAGCAGAAACACGGAACCTAGATTCACGCTTTGCAGGATTTCTCTCGAGATGGCGTCGTGCTGCCAACGGGGCATCATAAAATGAGAATAATGCATCGAGCATAGCGCCAGAACCAATAAAGCTAAACTCAGGCCCAGTTTGGCGCGGCGCCGTAGATCGCTGATGAGCAACTCGAAGAGGATAACAAAAAAGTAATAATCGGCGCCGGCCCCGAGCATTATGGTGCTGATCGCAATCAGCACGGTAACGCCAAGAAGCTGTACCATAAGGGCTGAGGTGCACGACCCGCGCCGATGCAGGAGCAGTGCTACGAGATTGAGCGCGATGCTCATCAAGTTCAAATTAAGCAGCAGATCCGAATCCAGCCATACAATAATCGGTATATAGAAAACATGCGCTAGTGTCGCCACTAGGTAAATACGAACGAAAATTTCATAATTGCGACGATATTCGAGAGGCACCGGCACGGGAGCCCGAAAGAATTGCTGCCAAGCATCTCCCAGGAACCTAATTACGTTATTCATTTGGCTTTCCTCTACATCCCGCCAGACGTTGACAGCTAATCTTTAGTATTGTCGATGCGCGATTTTCCAATAGGCCGCCGTAGCGGCAGCCTGCCACTAGAAAAGCTCATTGGGCCGGCCTGTTGTACGACAGGCATAGACAAGAGTCAAAGCATAGCTACCTAGAGCTGGGTATCTATATTGATGTTCTCACAAGGCGCACGAGGCTTTTATATGATAAAATAATTCACATAATCAGCTATCACACCGACAATTATAATGTTTATTGCATTGCATATCCTGGATAATTGGATAAAGCCAAGCTGCATTAGCTCCGTGTGGGCCGGCCGTTTTTTTCAAATTGATTACCTGTCTGAAATATACGACTAGAGAACATTACTCTATCTTTCAAGCGCCTGCCCTTGACCAGTGGCGCCAAGTGCCACGGCGCGACATTATGGCACCTGGTGCATACTATGGAGAAACTCGATGCGGCCACTTTGGCATCATGACGATCTGGGAAAGCTCATCCTGCGCTTGGCGGTAGGAGGCCTGATCCTGCTGCACGGCATTTCAAAGCTGCTCGACCCCGGCAGCCTCAACAGTATCGGCAGCATGCTGGAAGCCTATGGGCTTCCCGCTTTTCTAGCCTATGGCGTGCTGATCGGTGAACTGGTCGCTCCTGTGATGGCCATACTCGGCTGGCAGGCCCGGCTCGGCGCATTGCTGATGGCCGGCAACATGCTGGTGGCGATTGTACTGGTCCATGTCCCGCAACTGCTGACCCTCACGGGACAGGGCGGCTGGGCCCTGGAACTTCAGGGCATGTTCTTCTGCGGGGCACTGGCCATCATGTTCCTCGGTAGCGGACGACTGGCCCTGCGCCCCGATTAAGACTAGCCCCCAGGGCCTAAGGTCGGCCTGAAGAATCGGCGAGTCGCCCCGCCACGTCCCAGGCCTCGAGACGCTGTTTCAGCAGATCGGGAAAGCGTTTGAACCAGGTCTGGTTAAGGGGAGAGGGGTGAGGCAGCGGGGCGAGGCGGAATTGCGCCTCGCGCCCATCCTCAAGTACTAGCGAAGTGGCATGACAGGCGCTGAAGCGGTCTTCCCGGGTCCAGAACGCCTCCAGCGCCTGACGGACCTCGCGCGGCTGGTTGATGCCAAACCACAGGAAGGCCTCGCGCCCCATCGTGATCAGCTCGCGCCCCTGCCACTCATCGACCAGCACCTTGGCCATGAGTGGCTGAAAACGCTTCTTGACCGCCATCGACCACGCCTTGTTGCCCGCGGGCTTGTAGGGCACGGTATTGGCCCAGAAAAATGGCCGTCCGACGTCAAGCGAGGCGGCGAAATCGGGCAACTCCTCGCCGTGGAGGTGGCGATACAGCGCCGCCCGCACCTTCTGGCCGCCACTGCCCACGAAGGGCTCGCCATGCTCGACCTCCTGGCGCCCCGGATCGCGGCCGAAAAACCCTAGCGGGGCGTCACTCGGGCCCACGCCGATGATCGGCTCCAGCGGATCCTTGCCATACTTCTCATACACCGCACTGTCCCGGCCTTCGAGCAGACGGGCTTCATGGCGAAAAGCCTCACGTAGGGTCTCATCCAGCGCCATGTTTTCCTCCCTGATCAGGTGACTCGCATCTCCCTTGCGCTCGCCCGGCTAGCGGACGTCGGCGTTACCAACTGCCGGTGTTCTCCATCGATGCCCATGGCTCCTGCGGCTCAAGGGGCTGGTCTTTTTGCAGCAACTCGATGGAAATGCCATCAGGTGAGCGCACAAAGGCCATATGACCGTCACGCGGTGGGCGGTTGATGGTGACGCCGCCCGCCTGAAGCTTGTCGCACAAGGCATAGATATCCTCGACACGATAGGCCAGATGGCCGAAGTTGCGCCCGCCGGTGTAGGTTTCGGGATCCCAGTTATAGGTCAGCTCGACCATCGGTGCCTTGTCCTCACGGGCCCGCGCCTCGTCATCCGGCGCGGCCAGGAAGACCAAGGTGAAGCGGCCCTTGTCATTCTCGATGCGGCTGACTTCCCTGAGTCCCAACAGGTTGCAGTAAAAGTGCAGCGAGGCGTCGAGATCGGCGACACGCACCATGGTGTGCAGATATTGCATCAAGATTCTCCTTACTCGTGAATATGGCGCTCGAAGACTCGGGCTTCATTGCCGCCAGCGTTCCAAGCATAGACGTTATAATCGTCGAATCGACCGGTTTCCATGCCCGGCGACCCCTGGGGCATGCCCGGTACGGCGAGCCCCTCGATATCGGCATCCATCTCCAGCAGACGCTGAATGTCGGTAGCTGGCACATGGCCCTCGATCACGTAACCTTCGATCATCGCAGTATGACAAGAAGCCAATCCGGCAGGGACGCCATGCTCGGCCTTGATCGCAGGCATGTTGCGCTCTTCGTGGGTATGGACCGTAAAACCGGCGGACTCGAGGTGTTCGACCCAAGCGGAGCAACAGCCGCAGTAGGGATCCTTCCAGATCTCGGCGACCGGCCCGGCCCAGGCGACACCGGCCACCAGACCCAATGTCAATGTGGCCAACGCCTGGCGCCATCGACCGGAAAACGCGGGAAAAAAATCGTTGCAGCGTATTACCATATCGACTCTCGCTTTTTCTATCTCAGTGAATTGCGGCATCATGCGTGACACTATTGTTCCAATCATCCGTCAGGCTGGAGCCGGACCCGCTCATTATAGAGGCATCGCATGGCCGATTACTGTGATCTGGCACCTTCTCATCCGGTCCATGGGCCCTACCATGATGGCGAATACGGTTTTCCCGTGAATGATGACGACCAACTGTTCGAGCGCCTGGTTCTGGAGATCAACCAGGCGGGGCTATCTTGGCTGACGGTACTCAAGAAGCGTCAGGCATTCCAGGCAGCATTCGACCAGTTCCGCATTGCCCGGGTCGCGGCCTATGGCGAGAAGGAGCGTGAACGGCTACTCCATGACGCCGGCATCATTCGCAACCGGCGCAAGATCGACGCCGCGATCCACAATGCCGTCGTCATTCAGGCACTACAGTGCGAACATGGTAGCTTTCAGGCGTGGCTCGAGCACCATCATCCGCTCACTCTCCCCGAGTGGGTACGCCTGTTCAAGCGCACCTTCCGCTTTACCGGCCCGGAAATCGTCAATGAGTTCCTGATGAGCACCGGCTATCTGCCCGGGGCCCACCGCGACGATTGCCCGACATATTCCAGAGTCATGGCGTGTCGTCCCGCCTGGGCCGGCACATGACGCCCGGAAATCCATCGTGGACTCCCTGACTCAGGCCTGCCTTGGCGCCGCGGTGGGCGGCACCCTCCTCGGCCGACGTCTGGGTCGCAAGGCGATCCTCGTCGGCGCGGCACTCGGCACCCTGCCCGACCTTGACGTGGTCATCGACTATGGCGACGCCGTGGCCGACTATACCTATCATCGCGGCTTCAGCCATTCGCTGTTCGTGCTGGAAACGCTGGCCACGGGCCTGGCGCTGCTCTGCGCCAGCGGGCCTCGCACACGCGGGATCGCATTCCGGCATTGGTGGCTGTTTTTCAGCGCCTGCCTGCTCACCCATCCGCTGCTCGATGCCTTTACCACCTACGGGACTCAGCTGTGGTGGCCACTAAGAGTTGCCCCGGTCAGTTGGCATAGCATTTTCATCATCGACCCCCTGTACACCCTGCCGCTACTGATCACGCTGCTGATCGCGCTGTCCAGCGGTCGAGTTCCCGGAGCGCTCCCCTGGGGGCTGACGCTTTCGAGTGCGTACTTGGCCTTCACCCTAGTGGCCATGAGTGTGGTCGATGCCCGCCTGGCCCCTGTTCTTGCCGACCGCGGCCTGCTGAAGGCCCCGCGCCTGGTCCAGCCGACACCGTTCAATGCGCTGTTATGGCGGGTGACAATCATCGAAGGCGATGACTATTACGAAGGATTGGTTGGCCTGCTCGACGAACGCCCGCCAAGCATGACCCGCTTTGCACGTGGCGCGGCGCTTGAGGCAATCGCACTGAATACGCCTGCGGGCCAACGCCTTGACTGGTTCGCCGGACCGTTTCTAGCCTATCAACGTCAAGCACACGCCGATCACGAAACGCTGATCGCCACCGACCTGCGCCTCGGCTTTCCGGGCTACTACCCGTTCCGCTTTGCCCTGGCCGAACGTCGCGCGAGTGACAGCTGGCAAGCCATCGAGGCACATCGGGCACCTGGCGAGCGGGCTAACGGAGATAGCTTGCGACAACTCATGCGGCGTATCGTCTCGGACCGCATCCCCCTGTGCCACGCCCCCTCCCATCAAGGGATCATCTCATGTCAGCGCCGTTAACCCGGCACGACCGGCCTCGGCAAGCCTTGAACACCATCGCCACGGCCAACGCACACCTTGCCGGGTCCGATCGCGCCGCCAGATACGCCAAGTTTGCCGAATCGCCTTACCGCTTCTTTCGCGGCACCCACACGCTCGACGCCGGCAAGCCCTATCGCAAGCGGGGAGGCATTCTCGCACGCGAACATCTACGCGGCTCGCGATCGCTCAATCCCGACGAGCACGTCTCGCCCGCCATGTCAGTCAGCGGCTGGAGGGCCGGCTCGAGGCTTCATCGAGATGGTAACGACGCTAACGCTCCCTTATACCGACTGCGTCGCTGAGGATCATCGCACCTTTATCGACGCGCAGAGTGTCGAGGCAAGCCATGCCGAAGCGCGCAACACCGAGCGCTGATGTTTTCGCCAGCGCGTCTATAGGCTTGCAACCAAGCGATCGATGGCTTGGCGCGCCTCGGCAACCGCCGCCTCGCGAGGTGCAACGCCCATTGCCAAGCCTTCGGCATAAACGAAATCGACCTCACCGATCCCCATCAGCCCCAGCATATGTGTCAGGTGCGGAGTCTGCGAATCCAGCTCGGTACCTGCGTACCGGCCACCGCGTGCCGCCAGAATAATGGCGCGCTTTCCCTCGACCAGCCCCTGCGGCCCCTGTTCGGTGTAGCGAAAGGTTCTGCCGGCGCGTAGCACACGGTCAAACCAGGCCTTGAGCTGGGAGGGAATGCCGAGATTGTATAGCGGTACCGCCAATACCAGCACATCGTGAGCGAATAGCTCGGCAAGCAGGGCTTCGGAGCGTTCCGCCAACGCCTGCTGCGCGTCACTACGCTCGTGCTTGGCGGCCATCCAGCTGGCGAGCTCGGCACTGTCGAGGTGCGCCAGCGGTTCGGCGACCAAATCGCGCTCGGTGACGCTAAGCTCGTCGCGCTCGGCGGCCTGACGCTTGAAGTGTTCGGCGAGACCACGGGACTGGCCGTTATCGCCGAGAATCGAACTGTTGAGCAGCAACACGCGAGTAGGGGTCATCATCATCCATTCTCCTTGAAGGGGGATGACGATCATTTTAAATAGAAAGTTTGCAATGAAAATCGCAAAAAACCGCGCCAACCATTCGACGTAAACGAATGTTAATCAGCATCGACGCCCGATGAGCGCAGGCTATGACTGGCGCTCGATACCTTGTCCGCATCCTTGCAATGTACGGCTCCCCATCTCGATTGTGACCCGCACCGGATAGGGCTTGCCGCTCATGGTGTCGAAACAGGCACGTGCCTGAAGACGTACCGTGATCGGCTGCGAGGCGTCGTTGCTGCGCAGGATTACGCTGGCCTGCTGCCCATTGTTGAGATTGACCAACTGATAATCCAGCGTGCGGTTTTGCTCGCCATAGTCACTGATCAGCGTCATCTGTGGCCGGTCGCGGTCCAGATCCAATGTCCAGCCCGGCTCGTTACCCACGGCGTGAAAGATCGATCGCGGGTGGTCGCGACGCGTCAGAGTCTGACGCTGGGCATCCTCTTCGCATGCCAGGCGACCATTGTCACTTTCCACCCTCGCCTGACGACCTTCGTTCCAGAACACCAGATCATCCTTGACGTAGCGTTTCCCCGACGCCACGACGGCACGGTCGAGGCGATAGTGACCCTGCGCCGACCATAAGCGCAGGTAACCGTCAGGAAAGGCGGCAATCAGATCCTGGGCCGGCATGCAGCGCCAAGCGATGAAGGCCTCTGCACCATCGGCAAAGAATGCCGAGGGTAACAGTGGCGACTTCGGTTCGGGCGCCTTGTCCGGCGCCGCTGACGGCACGGCGGTGGGCACACGAACGGCAATATCATCGATCGGCGGCTGAGTATCGGGGGTCGGGGCCGGTCCGGCACAGCCGGTCATTAGCACGACGGCTCCCAGCAAGGTAAGTATGAGACGCATAGCAACTCCACTGGCACATCGGAACGAGATATCTCATCATACCAGCCGCTGATCATCAGCGCCGCTGCATGTACCGCTTACACACGCGTCTTTCTCGCTCACGTGCCGCCGCGCTCAGGCAAAGCGTCTACGCAGTTCCTCAGCCGCTTCGACCATATTCGCCAGGGCCGGCTCGACCTCCGACCAACCGCGGGTCTTGAGGCCACAGTCGGGGTTGACCCATAGCCGCTCGGCGGGAATCTTGTCCAAAGCCTTTTCCATTAGCTGAACCATCCAGGCCACATCGGGAATATTCGGCGAGTGGATGTCGTACACCCCCGGACCGATGCCATTGGGATATTCGAATTCCTGGAATGCCTCGAGCAGTTCCATGTCGGAGCGCGACGTCTCGATGGTGATCACGTCGGCATCGAGTGCCGCGATGGCGGCGATGATGTCATTGAACTCCGCATAGCACATGTGCGTATGAATCTGCGTCTCGTCACGGACAACGGCGGCGGACAGCTTGAAACTCTCCACGGCCCAGTCGAGATAATGTTGCCACTGCGCATGCCGTAACGGTAGGCCCTCGCGCAGAGCGGGCTCGTCGATCTGGATGATACGGATCCCGGCAGCTTCCAGTTCGGCCACCTCGTCACGCAGAGCCAGGGCGATCTGGCGGCATGTTGTCTCGCGGGGCTGATCGTCGCGCACGAATGACCACTGCAGGATGGTCACCGGGCCGGTAAGCATGCCCTTCATCGGCCGGGCCGTCAGCGACTGGGCATACTCGCTCCACCGCACGGTCATGGCGTGAGGGCGACTGACATCGCCGAAAATGATGGGCGGTTTGACGCAGCGTGAGCCATAGCTCTGGACCCAGCCAAAGCGGGTAAAGGCAAAGCCGTCGAGCAACTCCCCGAAGTACTCGACCATATCGTTGCGTTCCGGCTCGCCATGTACGGGCACATCAAGGCCCAGCGCCTCCTGACGCGAGACGACATGACTGATCTCCTCACGCATGCGCGCCTCGTAGTCAGCCTCGTCGAGTTCGCCGGCCTTGAAGGCGCGACGCACCGCACGGATATCGGAGGTCTGCGGAAAGGAGCCGATCGTAGTGGTGGGAAACAACGGCAATCCCAGCGCCTGCTGCTGTTCGCGTGCCCGCACCGGGTAGGCACTGCTGCGCTCGGTATCCGCCGAAGTCACGGCGCCGAGCCGCTTGGCCACTTGCGATTTGTGAATACGTGCTGAAGCCCGCCGCGCGGCCAGGGCCGCATCAGCCGCCTCGAGGCGCTTCTCGTCCGCCACGGATGCATTGCCATCAAGCAGCCGAGCCAGGGTCACGGTCTCGTCGAGTTTCTGACGCGCAAACGCCAGCCAGCTTTTGAGCTCGGCATCCAGCTCGGTCTCGGAGTTGAGATCCACCGGAACGTGCAGTAGCGAACAGGAGGGCGCGATCCACAGCCGCTCACCCAAACGTGCGCGAGCCGCGCTCAGTGTGTCACGCAACCGGGTCAAGTCGGCACGCCAGACGTTACGGCCGTCGATGGCGCCGACCGACAGCACCTTGTAACAGGGCAGTCGGTCAAGGACGCCGGTCAGCTGTTCCGGGGCACGCACCACATCGATGTGCAGGCCATCCACCGGCAGCCCCACCGCCAATGCCAGATTGTCACCCAAGCCACCGAAATAAGTCGCGACGAGCAACTTGACCGGCGCGATACGCAGCGCGCTGTAAGCTGACTCAAACGCCTGTTGCCACTTCCGGGGCAGGTCCTGAACCAGCGCCGGCTCATCGAGCTGCACCCACTCCACGCCCTGTTCGGCCAGACGGTTGAGGATCTCGCCGTAGACCGGCAGTAGTGCATCGAGCAGATCGAGACGTTCGAAGCCGTTTTCCTCTCGGGCCTTGCCCAACCACAGCCATGTCAGCGGGCCGGTCAGCACCACCTTGACAGGATGACCCGCCGACCTGGCCTCCTCGACTTCGTCGAACAGCCGTGAGCTGGCGATTCGGAAGGTTTGTCCCGCGTGTAGCTCGGGGACGAGATAATGGTAGTTGGTGTCGAAATACTTGGTCATCTCGCAGGCCGCGGCCGGCGTACCCGTCGGTGCCCGGCCACGCGCCATACGAAAGGTGGTGTCGAGATCAACCTGCTCGCCACTCGGGCCGAAGCGTGCAGGGACGGCGCCGACCATGGCGGTGACATTCAGAATCTGGTCATAGAACGCGAAGTCGCCGACGGTGACCAGATCGAGCCCGGCGTCGCGGCTTGCCTGCCAGTGACGCGCGCGCAACTCGGCACCTCGCGCTTCCAGCGCGGCGGAATCGATGTCGCCTTTCCAGTAGGACTCGACGGCCTGCTTGAGTTCACGGTTCGCACCGATACGCGGGTAACCTAAAGTGTGGGCCAGCGTCATGGTTATTCCTTGGCTTGATTAGCGGATAGAATGGTGTTTTCGCCAATGGCGTTGGAGTGCAGTCTCGCTGGCCGACTTGGTTGAATCAAACTAAATTAACTAATCATTAAAGTGAAAAAACTTCATTCTCCATGCTCGAGCTACGTCACCTTCGTACCCTTATCGCGCTACGCGACGCCGGCTCCCTGGTCGAGGCCGCCGAACGGGTTCATCTGACCCAGTCGGCCCTCTCGCACCAGATCAAGGATCTGGAAGAGCGTCTGGGCAGTCCGCTGTTCCTGCGCAAGACCCGTCCGGTGGAGTTCACCCGCGCCGGCACGCGCCTGCTGGCCCTGGCGGAGCAGGTGCTGCCGCAGATTCGTATGGCCGAGCGCGACCTGGCGCGACTGGCCGGCGAGGAACAGGGACGACTGCACATGGCCATCGAGTGCCACAGCTGCTTCCAGTGGCTGATGCCCACCATCGATTATTTCCGCGATCATTGGCCGGAAGTGGAGGTCGACATCCCCAGCGGCCGCAGCTTCGATCCGCTGCCCTCCCTAGCCCGCGAACAACTCGATTTAGTGATCACCGCCGACCCTCAGCCGCTCGCGGGTGTCCATTACGAGCCATTATTTCGTTACGAAGGACTGCTGGCGGTCTCCAAGCAGCACACGCTGGCCGCCAAGGGCTGGGTGGCGCCTGGCGATCTGGCGCAGGAGACCCTGATCACCTATCCGGTGGAGCACGCCCGGTTGGATGTGTTCACGCAGTTTCTCGACCCCGCCGGAATAACGCCGCGTGAGGTGCGGACCGCCGAACTGACGATCATGATGATGCAACTGGTCGCCAGCGGCCGCGGGGTCTGCGCGCTGCCCAACTGGGCGTTGACCGAATATCTCGAGCGCGATTACGTGCGCAGCTTGCCGCTTGGCGAGCACGGCCTCTGGAGCACGCTATTTGCAGCGATTCGGGAAGAGCAGCGCGACTTGCCGTGGATGGAGGATTTTCTGCGTACCGCTCGGGAAACGTCTTTCGCAGTACTGACGGGAATCAAGCCGGCCTGAACCGGCCGGCTCGGGAGCGGTAGCAAGACTTACGCGCGCCGCCAGATCAGCAGCGTTTCATAGCCGCCTTCCGGCAGCTGCGGATTGGGCTCATCGGTAGCCAGTGTCAGGGTATCGTCCGTCAACGTGACGCAGCGACTGAGGGTGATACCCTCCCATACCGGCAGAGTGGCGATTTCGACGTCATGGTGCACCACGCTCTCCTCCAGCCGCCAATGTCCGGTATAGGCAAATCCCGAGCGAAACAACGCCGCTAGACAAGCATCGCTATCGGGGTCCAAGGGTGGCCGGGTCTCGGCCGCTACTTGCACACTCATCCTCGCCTCAGGCGCTGGAAGGTAGTGCAGCCAGCCACGTGCGCGCCCCAGCGGGGCCTGCTCGCGTCCATCCGGCCAGCGGTAGACGAAGTGCTGCAACTGCCAGCTTCCGGCCAGGGAGGCTTGAGTCGGGTTCATGATCACTCACTCATAAGGTTGTGGGAGGTATCGGGGCGGCTACGTATCGGCAACAGCAGACTAAAACGGGCCCCCCCTAGAATACGGCTGCTGTCGACCACCACACTGCCACCATGCCAGGCCATGACCTTTTGCACGATCGACAATCCCAGCCCATAGCCTCCCGAGCTGCGGGTGCGGCTATCATCCAGCCGGGTAAACGGCTTGAAGATCAGCAGCCGGTCGGCTTCGGGAACCCCGGGGCCGTCATCCTCCACGTCCAGACGCACGGCGCGCGCCTCCCGCGAGATTCTCACCTGGACCTGCGACTGGGCATGTCGACAACCATTGGACACCAGGTTTTGCAGGGCGCGTTGCAGGTAGCGCGGCTCGGCCTCCACCTCAATGTCATGGTCCGCTATCACCTTCAATTCCAGATGGCTGTGCAGTGGCGCCAGCGTCTCGACAACCCGCTCCGCCACGGCACGGCAGGCGACGCTTTCGGTCTCCAGAGTAATGCCTTGAACGTTATCATTACCCAACCGCGCATAAGTCAGGATCTCATCTATCAGTTGATCCAATTCCTCGATATCACCATCGATGCCTTTCAACTGTTGTCGTACGAACTCCTGAGTGGTCATATCCTCGACCATCTGTACGGCAAAGCGAATCCGCGCGACTGGCGTACGCAGCTCATGCGAAACGGCCCGGATCATTTCCTGCTGGCTACGCAACAGCGACTGCACCTGGGCCGCCATGCCATTGAAGGCCATGCCGACTCGTCCCAGAAAATCGCTGCTCTCGACCTTGACCCGAGTATCGAGATATCCCCCGGCAATGCGGGTAGCCGCCTTTTCGAGCCGCGCCACATGCCCTTCCACGCCGCGGACAATGAAGTAGATGGCGCCTGCCAGCACACTGAGACCGATGGCCAATAACGCCAGGGCCAGCGAGATGGGCATGGTTTCGAACGTGCGCACCGGCCCGATCTGCAGCCAACGTTCGGCACCGAGACGTGCATGAATGTAGAAGCTGCCGACACCGGGATCGAGGCGCACCACGATCTCGCCGCCCTCAAGCCGGGTCAACTGAATCGGGTCCACGCTGCCGGGAGGTGTCGCGGTAAGCTGCAAAGGCACATGAAAGACGTTGCGCAGGACATTCATGCGAGCGCTACGCTCATCTCCGGTCACGCTGTTAAGCCAGTTGCGCAGGGCTTCCGTCGCGCCGCGCAACTGCTGTTCACCAAGCGTGTCCAGACGTGCCTCAAGAACCCAGGGTTCTTGGGGCAAACGTTGCAACACCTGCCAGTCGCCATCGGCCAATTCGATCAGCGGGCGGCCATTATCGAGACGCGAACGCTCGAAGTAATTGAGCGTAAGACTGTCGATATTCCGCAAAGCCAGCGGCATGCCCAGCGTCGACGCCAGCGAGGAAAGCCATGCGTCACGCTCAGCCGCCGGCTGCGACTCGGCCAGAGTGGCCAAGAGCGCCATCGGGCCGCTGGCGATCCTCTCGCGATATTTCTCATGACGAACCTGGTCGACGATGAGAAACCCCAGCAACGCCAAACCGAATGTCAGCACCAGTGCCAGCAGTAGTGAGAGGTAGACTCTCAGAAATGCACTGTCGGTTAACCCTCGCCGCATTAGCTCTAGCTATCCTTGACGAAGAGGTAACCTTTACTGCGCACCGTCTTGATGCGGTGTGGCTGGTTAGGATCGTCGCCAATCTTAGGCCTTATACGCGACACTCGCACATCGATGGAGCGGTCCTGCCCGTCATACTTGATACCGCGCAACTGGGAAAATATTTCCTCGCGGGTCAGCACGCGTCCCGCGTTGTCCGCCAGCAGCCACAGCAGATCGAACTCGGCACTGGTCAGGTCGATGCGCTCTTCATCGAGCCAGGCTTCACGCGTCGCACTGTCGATGACGAGATTGTTGAACATCAGCCGGGTCGCGCCGCTGACCGATTCCAGCGCATCGCTGCGGCGCATCAACGCTCGCATGCGCGCCAGCAGCACACGCGGCTGCACGGGTTTGGGAACATAATCATCGGCGCCCATTTCCAGCCCCAGCACCTGATCCATGTCATCGGTGCGTGCCGTCAGCATCAAGATGGGGCCGCCGTAGTGGGGCCGTGCCCGACGGCAAATGGACAAGCCATCCTCGCCGGGCAGCATGAGATCCAGAATGACGAGCTCGGGTTGTTCATCGACGATCCGCTCTACGCCGCGTGAGCCGTCGTGCTCGAGGGTAACGCGAAAGCCATTGGCCTCGAGATATTCCCGGGTCAGGTTCGCTAACCGCTCATCATCCTCGATGATCAGAATGTGATCCTGGTGTCTTGTGCTTTCCAAAGCAGTCATCATCCCTTTAATTGGTGCCTTCGATCCCTGCCTGACGCATCTAAATTTAAAGGACTGCGACAGGGCTTTACATGTTGCCACTTATACCATAGCGGATAGCACGCAATGATACCCGAAATCACTTGCAATAAGCCTAGCACTCATTCGACAAGTTTTAACCTGCGCTAAAAAAAAGTTCCGTTTCCCGCTAGTGGCGGCCTGGACAGGGGCCTTCGGACTCATACCCAGAAGAGACACAAGATATACACATCTTATCCACTTGAAGGCGCCTTGGAAGCACACTATCTTGTGCCTCTTCACGGCACAACTACAATATGGTGTGCACCTATCAACTCACAGAGGCGCTGTCAAATCCAGCGATTTCGACAGCTCTTTTGATGAATTTCAGTGCTCTAGCATTATTTTAACCATCTTCTGCGTAGATAAAGGTCGACGTATGGAAACCATATTCTCTTCGGAGCAAGCATCTGACGCGTCGTCAGTAGGCGTAACCGCGCCTCAGCGGCTGCGGGTCATCAAGCGCAACGGTGATGTCGTGGCGTTTGATGTCAGCAAGATTTCGGTGGCCATGACCAAGGCCTTTATCGCCATAGAAGGCGACAACGCCGGCGCCTCCTCACGGGTCCGCGATTTCGTCGCGCAGGCGACGCAACAGATTACCGAGGCCTTCCAACGCCGTATGCCCGATGGCGGCACCCTGCATATCGAGGATATTCAAGACCAGGTCGAACTGGCGCTGATGCGTGCCGGCGAGCAGAAGACCGCCCGCGCCTACGTGCTCTATCGCGAAGAACATGCCCGTGCCCGTCAGTCACGCGGCACCAGTATCGCCAAGCCCCATCCCAGCCTGAACATCACGCTGCCCGACGGTACGACGCGCCCGCTCGACCTGGCCCGCGTCGAGACGCTGGTGCACGACGCCTGCGAGGGGCTGGCCAACGTCGAAGCGCAGAAGATCGTCGATGCCTCGCTGAAGAACCTCTACGACGGCGTCCCCATCGACGGCGTTTCCACCGCCCTGATGATGACCGCGCGTACGCTGGTGGAAAAGGAACCCAATTACACCTACGTCACCGCGCGCCTGCTGCAGGACAATCTGCGCCGCGAGGCGTTGTCCTTCCTGGGTGTCGCCGAAGAGGCCACGTTCGGTGAAATGGCCGACCTCTACGCGCCGGCATTCAAGACCTATATCGACAGGGGCATCGAATTCGAGCAGCTCGACGAGCGCCTGCGCAGCTTCGACCTCGAACGGCTCGCCGCCGCGCTGGACCACACTCGCGACAACCAGTTCACCTACCTCGGGCTGCAGACGCTCTACGACCGTTACTTCCTGCACCGCGACAGTGTGCGCTACGAACTGCCCCAGGTGATGTTCATGCGCGTCGCCATGGGACTGGCCCTCAACGAGGATGACCGCGAAGCACGCGCCATCGAGTTTTACGAGCTGCTCTCCAGCTTCGATTACATGGCTTCCACGCCCACGTTGTTCAATGCCGGCACCCAGCGCAGCCAGCTCTCCAGCTGCTACCTGACCACCGTGCCCGACGATCTCGACGGCATCTACAGCGCCATCCGCGACAACGCCATGCTCTCCAAGTGGGCCGGCGGGCTGGGCAATGACTGGACGCCGGTGCGCGCGCTGGGCTCCTACATCAAGGGTACCAACGGCAAGTCCCAGGGGGTGGTGCCGTTTCTCAAGGTGGTCAACGACACCGCGGTCGCCGTCAACCAGGGCGGCAAGCGCAAGGGCGCGGTATGTGCCTATCTCGAGACCTGGCACATGGATGTCGAGGAATTTCTCGAGCTGCGCAAGAACACCGGCGACGATCGCCGCCGCACCCATGACATGAACACCGCCAACTGGGTGCCGGATCTGTTCATGAAGCGCGTCTTCGACGACAAGGAGTGGACGCTGTTCTCGCCATCCACCTGCCCGGACCTGCACGACCTCTACGGCGCCGCCTTCGAG
Source organism: Halomonas sp. WWR20 (assembly GCF_054602495.1). Taxonomy (NCBI): domain Bacteria; kingdom Pseudomonadati; phylum Pseudomonadota; class Gammaproteobacteria; order Oceanospirillales; family Halomonadaceae; genus Halomonas; species Halomonas sp. WWR20. The sequence goes on along the minus strand of NZ_JBTRHR010000005.1, from coordinate 165,986 downwards.
AAGCGCTACGAGGAGTACGAGGCAATGACCCGTAACGGCCAGTTGAAGCTGTTCAAGCGCGTCAGGGCCAAGGACTTGTGGCGCAAGATGCTGTCGATGCTGTTCGAGACAGGCCATCCATGGATCACCTTTAAGGACCCGTGCAACCTGCGCAGCCCGCAGCAGCATGCCGGTGTGGTGCATTCGTCCAACCTGTGCACCGAGATCACGCTGAACACCAATGTCGATGAGATCGCGGTGTGCAACCTGGGCTCGATCAACCTCGCGCAGCATGTCACCGACGGCCAGCTCGACGGCGACAAGCTCAAGAGGACCGTGCGTACCGCGGTGCGTATGCTCGACAACGTCATCGATATCAACTACTACGCAGTGCCGCAGGCGCGTCGCTCCAACCTCAAGCACCGCCCGGTGGGACTGGGCATCATGGGCTTCCAGGACGCTCTCTACGAACAAGGCATCGCCTACGCGTCGCAGGATGCGGTGGAGTTCGCCGACCGTTCCATGGAGCTGGTCAGCTATCACGCCATCGAGGCCTCCTCCGATCTCGCCGCCGAACGAGGCAGCTACGAGAGCTACGAAGGGTCGCTGTGGAGCCAGGGTGTGCTGCCCATCGACTCCATCGCCAAACTCGTTGAAGAGCGTGGCGCCGATTACATCGAAGTCGATACCTCGGCCACCCAGGACTGGGACTGTATCCGCGACAAGGTCACCCGCCAGGGCATGCGCAATTCCAACGTGATGGCGATCGCCCCCACCGCGACGATCTCCAACATTTGCGGCGTGTCGCAGTCCATCGAGCCGACGTATCAGAACCTCTACGTGAAATCCAACCTCTCCGGCGAGTTCACCGTGGTCAACGCCTACATGGTTCACGCCCTCAAGGAGCGTGGCCTGTGGGACGAGGTGATGATCAACGATCTCAAGTACTACGACGGCAGCGTACAGCCCATCGAGCGCATGCCTGAGGATCTCAAGGCCCGCTATGCCTCGGCCTTCGAAATCGAGCCGAAGTGGATCGTCGAAGCCGCCTCGCGTCGTCAGAAGTGGATCGACCAGGCCCAGTCGCTGAACCTGTACATTGCCGGCGTCTCGGGCAAGAAGCTCGACGTGACCTACCGCATGGCCTGGTTCCGCGGATTGAAGACCACCTACTACCTGCGCGCCCTGGGTGCCACCTCGGTGGAAAAATCCACCGTCGAGCGCAGCAAGCTCAATGCCGTGGGCAATGGCAGCGACGCCGGAGCGCCGCCAGCCGCGGCGCCCCCCGAAGCGCAGCAAGCGCCTACGGCCGGCGGGAAGGAGCCGCGGGGTATCGAGGATTTCCTGCAGGGCAAGGGCGGCCAGCGCGCACCGTCGGCCGGCGATATTGACGACCTGGGTTGCGAGGCGTGTCAGTAACCCTTCATTCGGCACCTGCCGAGTCGAACTCATGCAACGAACCGTTGAGCCGGTTTGCGGCTCAACGCTTGATTGCCAGATTAAAGGTGATTTCATGCTGAACTGGGATGAATTCCACGAAGACGATGCTCCTGCCGCCCCAAGCCAGTCGGCGCCGGCCAAGCAATCCGCGGTAGCCCCCGAGACGCCCGCACCGTCGGCAGAGGTAAAGGAAAGCGCCGGCAGCTATCAGGTTGCTGAAGCGGATCGCCTCGCCCGCGCCCAGAAGGCGCTCGATGAGCTGGACGTCGCCGCCGGCCTGGAAGAGCTGGAAATGGGCGCCAACCGCGTTGAGGTCGATGACAAGCGCATGATCAATGCCCGCGCCGACGTCAACCAGTTGGTACCGCTCAAGTACGACTGGGCATGGCAGAAGTACCTCGACGGCTCCGCCAACCACTGGATGCCGCAGGAAGTGAACATGAACGCGGATATCGCGTTGTGGAAAAGCCAGGATGGCCTGACCGAGGATGAGCGGCTCATCATCAAGCGTTCGCTGGGCTTTTTCTCCACTGCCGACTCGCTGGTGGCCAACAATCTGGTGCTGGCCGTCTACAAGAACATCACCAACCCCGAATGTCGCCAGTACCTGCTGCGCCAGGCCTTCGAGGAAGCCATCCACACCCACGCCTACCAATACTGCGTGGAGTCGCTGAGCATGGACGAAGGTGAAATCTTCAACATGTACCGCGAGGTCGACTCGGTAGCCAAGAAGGCCGCCTGGGCACTCAAGCACACCCAGTCGCTGGCGCGCCCGGACTTCCAGACCGGCACGCCGGAGCAGGACCAGGAATTTCTGCGCAACCTGATCGCCTTCTACTCGGTTACCGAAGGCATCTTCTTCTACTGCGGCTTCAGCCAGATCCTGTCCATGGGCCGACGCAACAAGATGACCGGCGTTTCCGAACAGTTCCAGTACATCCTGCGCGACGAATCCATGCACGTGAACTTCGGCGTCGACATGATCAATCAGATCAAGATCGAGAACCCGCACCTGTGGACCGCTGAATTTCAGGATGAAGTCACCCAGATGATCCTCGAAGGCACTCAGCTCGAAATCGCTTATGCGCGGAACACCATGCCGCGCGGCGTACTCGGCATGAACGCCGCGATCATGGAGGAATACCTGCACTTCATCTGCAATCGCCGTCTGGCGCAGATCGGTTTGAAGGAGCAGTTCCCGGGCGCCACCAACCCGTTCCCGTGGATGAGCGAGATCATCGATCTGCGCAAGGAAAAGAACTTCTTCGAGACGCGCGTCACCGAATATCAAGTCGGTGGTGCGCTGAGCTGGGATTGATCTAGTCTGCTCACGACACCCCACAATCGATGGGCCACTGCTGCAAAGCATGGCCCATTGTTGTGTCGGAGGTTAAACGACAGCCGATAATCGCGTGACGCCGGCATTCGATGCCATAGCGCTCGTCTGACGCTAGCCTCAATTCATTGTCTCTTGGTGAAAGGATCACAACATGCAACTCGGTATCATCGGGGTCGGCCGCATGGGCGGCAACATCGCACGGCGCCTGATGCGCAAGGGCCATGAGATCGTTGCCTACGATCGCAATCAGGAGGCGATTAGCGCCCTCAACGAGGATGGCGCTACTCGCACGGACAGCCTACAGGCCCTGGTCGCCAACCTCGCCAAGCCGCGGGCGGTGTGGGTCATGCTGCCGGCCGGCGAGATCACCGAGACAACGATCATGGAACTTGCCGAGATGATGGAAGCGGACGATGTGATCATCGATGGCGGCAATACCTTCTACAAGGATGACATTCGTCGTGCCAAGACGCTGCGTGCCAAGGGCATCCATTATGTCGATGTCGGGACGTCCGGCGGCGTATGGGGACTCGAGCGCGGCTATTGCATGATGATCGGTGCCGAAGGCGAGACCTTCGAGCGCCTTGAGCCTTTGTTCGAAACCTTGGCGCCGGGCTACGGCGATCTTGAGCGTACTCAGGGCCGTAATGCGCCCGATGACCGTGCCGAGCGTGGTTACATCCATGCCGGCCCTGTCGGCGCCGGGCACTTCGTCAAGATGATTCACAACGGTATCGAATATGGCCTGATGCAGGCGTATGCCGAAGGCTTCGATGTCATGAAGACCAAATCGTCGCCGGATCTGCCCGAGGACGAACGCTTCGACCTCAACCTGGCCGACATCGCCGAAGTCTGGCGCCGTGGCAGTGTCGTCTCATCGTGGCTGCTGGACCTGACCGCTCAGGCTCTGGCCGGCGATGAGCGGCTGGAGGATTACACCGGCGCGGTCGCCGACAGTGGCGAAGGCCGCTGGACCATCGATGCAGCGGTCGAACAGGGCGTGCCGACCCCGGTACTGGCCGGTGCACTTTTCGCCCGCTTCCGCTCGCGCCAGGAAAACACCTACGCCGACCGCCTGCTGTCGGCGATGCGCTTCGGCTTCGGAGGGCACGTCGAGCCGCCCAAGTGATTGCCACTCGGTACGATGAGATATCCTGTGAAGTCGCACCGAGCGTATCCCTGACGGCATGTTCCTAACGGCATGCCGCGCCTGAATCACGGCCCGATTTGATCGACCGGGAGAGCCCTCTCCGGCAGGTCGATCGGGCCAGTGTCACCTGGCTAACAGCGTCTTATTCCCTTGCGAATGGGACGTTACTCGCGTTAGAGGTGTCACGACTCGCTTTACGCTCTCTTTTCCTTTGCTAGCTTGAAGGGTGTCCCGTGCAAAGGAGGACTGACATGAAACTTCAGCATCGCATGCCCGTTTCAGCATCAGCACTCGCCCTGGCGGTCGCCTCGTCCGTCTCGATCGCCCAGGCTCAGTCACAGACGTCGGAGAATACCGCTCAGGTTAACAGCGAAAACCAGACGCAGACGTCTGCTCAGGTGCGCCCTCTTAGCGAATGGAACTATGACCAGGTATACGAGCAAGGACGGTTTCTCGGCGATCGTCTGCTGGAAGCCGATGTCATCGGCGAGAACGGCGACGACATCGGCGATGTCGTCAACGCCGTTCTCGATGAGCAGAATCAGATCATCGCGCTAATCGCTGAAGTCGGCGGATTCTGGGACATCGGCGACACGCATGTGATCGTGCCATGGGATCAGGTTGAACTCTCCGAAGAGGGCGTCCAGGTTCCGGTCAATGAGGATAACGTCGAGGATTATGAGCTCTACGGCGAAAACTCGGCCGTCACTCGCGAGGATTTTCAGCAGAAAGCCGCAGTAGATGAGGACGTCGAGACCGGTGAACGCACCTGGAAGCTTACCGAACTGCTCAATGACTACTCCAACCTGCAAAACGGCATGGAGTATGGTTATGTCGACAACACGGTCTTTTCCGAACAAGGTGAGCTGCTGGCGGTGATCGTGATGCCTTCAGGCCCCACCTTCGGCGGAGGTGGCGGTGCTATCGCCTACCCGTTCCATGGCTATACCTATGGCTGGAATCCTGGCTACAGCTCCTACGCACTGCCCTATACGCAGGAGGATGTCACCGGAATGACCACCTTCAATTACGATGAATTCAACGGCTATTGGGAAGACTCCTAACCCGCAGACAGATTCCCCACCGCCACATCCCGGCTGTCGGTAGGCAACCGGGATGCATGAGTAAACGTAATAGTGACATGAGGCTCACCGAGCAGCCCATAGCTGAACGCTCCCCAACGCCGACCGTCTTAACCGTACGGCTTCACCTGCCACCAGGTCGGCAGCAGGTCCGCGACGTCCCGACGCGCGAAGCGGTCGTCGATGAGATAGACAATGCCTCGGTCCTGCTGGGTACGTATCACTCGCCCGGCGGCCTGTATCACCTTCTGCAGGCCGGGATACAGATAGGTATAGTCATATCCCGCGCCGAAGCGCGACGCCATGCGCTGTTTGAAGTGTTCATTGACCGGGTTGAGCTGCGGTAGCCCCAGCGTGGCGATAAAGGCACCGATCAAGCGCTCGCCCGGCAGGTCGATACCTTCGCCGAAGACCCCACCCAACACGGCAAAGCCGATGCCGCGTCCGTCCAGGCTGAAACGCTCCAGAAACGCCTGCCGGGCAGGCTCGTCCATGCGCCGCGACTGTGCCCACATCGGAATCTGCGGGTGGCGCGTTCGCAGCAGCTCGGCGACCTGCTCGAGATAAGCGAAACTACTGAAGAAAGCCAGATAGTTGCCCGGCCGCTGGGCGTACTGACGGGCCATCAGTTCGACGATGGGTGAAAGCGATGCGTCGCGATGCTGATAACGCGTCGAGATGGCGCCGACGACACGGACGGCGAGCTGCCCGTCCTGAAACGGCGATTCCACTTCGACCCACGGCGTATTGTCCGGCAGCCCCAGCAGATCGGCATAGTAACGACTGGGGCTCAGGGTCGCCGAAAACAGCACCGTGGCACGCGTCGCCTCGAAGCGCGGCGTCAGGAAACTCGCCGGGACCACATTGCGCAGACAGAGCCGTGAAAGATGTGCCCCGCGTCTGCCGGGACGCAGCGTCATGTCGAACAGCGAGTGCTCGCCGAACAGCTCGGCGATGCGACAGAAATGCATGGCCTCGAAGTAGAAGGCCTGCAATGCGCCGTCCAGCGCGGCCGGCTGCTCGGCCAGATAGTCGGTCACGGCCGCTACGGCATTCTGCAGGGCCAACAGCAGCTTGTTGGGTAGCGTATCCAATACTCGATAGTCCTGCCCCGGCGCAGTGTCGCTTTCCTGCACATTCAAGGCCCGCCACTGACGCTGAACCCGCTCCAGCGATGTCTTGAGTATGGCCGGTGCGCCCCGACGCGCCGCCTGCAAGGCGACCTGGTCGAGCTCCGCGCTGTACATGCGACGCGCCCGCTCGACCAGATTGTGCGCCTCGTCCACCAACACTCCGACCCGCCATTGATGGGTGACGGTCAGGGCATGCAGCATGGCGTGGAGATCGAAGAAATAGTTGTAGTCGCCGATGACCACGTCGCTCCAGCGCGCCAGCTCCTGCCCCAGATAGTAGGGACACAGGCGGTGTTCCAGCGCCACACTGCGCAGCGTCGCCTGATCAAGCGTACCCACGTTCACCGCCGCCTGGCGCGCCGCGGGCAGGCGGTCGTAGAAGCCGCTGGCCAGCGGGCAGGCATCGCCATGACATGCCTTGTCGGGATGCTCGCAGGCCTTGTCCCGGGCGGTGAGTTCCAGCACTCGTAGCGGCAATTCAGGGGTATTGCCGCGCAGCGTCGCGAGGGTCTGCAGGGCTAGCTGCCGTCCGGGCGTCTTGGCGGTAAGAAAGAATAGCCTGTCGAGCCGCTGGCCCGGCATCGCCTTGAGCAGCGGAAACAGCGTGCCCAGGGTCTTGCCGATCCCGGTGGGCGCCTGCGTCATCAGGCAGCGCCCGGTACTCGCCGCCTTGTAGACCGCCTCGGCCAGCGGGCGCTGGCCGGCGCGAAATTGCTCATGTGGAAAACGTAGCGCCGTCAGTGCCCGATCGCGTGCCATGCCATGCGCGAGTTCCTGTTCGGCCCAGTCGAGAAAGCGCGCGCACTGCTGCTCGAAGAACTCACGCAGGGTCTCGGCGCCAAACACCTCACTGAGCACCGTCTCGCGCTGGGTGACGATATCGAAGTAGACCAGTGCCAGGCGTAGTTCGGCCAACTCCCGCGACTGGCAGAACAACCAACCATAGACCTTCACCTGTGCCCAATGCAGCGCACGGTGATTGGCCGGCATCCGCTCCAGATCGCCGCGGAAGGTCTTGATTTCTTCAAGCTGACAACGCCGAGGATCGAAGCCGTCGGCCCGGCCGCGTACGCCCAGGCTGCGATATTCCCCGCTGAGCGCAATCTCGCGCTGATAGTCCTCGCCGCGGCGCGCGGCGACCGCTGCATGCCCGGCGATGCCCTCCTGCGCCGTGGGTGACGGTGTGAATCGCAGGTCCAGGTCACCGGTCTTGGCGGTGAATTCGCATAATGCCCGCACCGCAACACGATAGCTCAAGACCCATGATCCTCGGCGGCGGATTCCGCCCACTGCACGTAGCACACCGTCACCGGCATCGCGTGTTCGGCACAGAATTCCAGCCAGCGCAGCTGATTGTCCTGCAGGCGATCCCCCGGCCCCTTGACCTCGATCATCCGGTAGCGCTGCCCGGGATCACGCCCAGGCCAGAACTGAATCAGGTCCGGCATTCCGGCGCGATTGGCCTTGATATCCTCCAATAGCCGTTCGAACCAGAGCCTCAGGTGGTGCGCCGGGAAACAGGCCAACGCCTGCTCAAGCAACGTCTCGTTCAGCACTCCCCAGTGTACGAAGGGTGATTGCAGGCCCTCTTTGGTAGCGAAATTGTCACGTATCGTGGCCAGGTACGCGTCTGATTCCAGCTCTGCCAGGCAGGCCTCGAACAGCGCTGCGCGGCGCTGATGGAAATCGGCACGCAGCAGATCCGCCGGGCCGGCATGGAAGGGATGAAAGAACGCCCCCGGCAGCGGCGCAAAGATCGCTTGCCAGCACAGCAGGCCGAACAGTGAATTGATCAGCGTGTTCTCGACATAATGCACCGGCCCGGCGGTTTCTTCGAGATGCATGCGCACCGCGCCTTCCACCGATGGTGCCACCTCGACGCGGGGTAAGGTCAGGTCGATTCGCGCCATCGGCGCCGACGCCCGACGCGGCGGCTTGGGCAATCCCAGCTTACGATGCAGGCGCGGCAGCATCCGCTGCAGATGTTGTCGCTCGCCGTCGCTTTCCGGGGCCTGTTCGGCCTCACGGGCCAGGGCGAGTGCGGCAGCATGCTCGCCGCGACGCTCGAGCACGCGCAGGCGGCGAATACGCGCCCCGGGATGCAAGCAGTCGGCATACAGCGCCAGCGCCGTGTCCAGCTCCGCGTGGCGCTCGCAATGCTGCGCGAGTTGAAACACTAACTTGGCGCGGCGCGATTCGAGCCAGGGATTGTCGATGATGGCGGGAAGCGTCATCAGGATCGTCTCCAGCGGCTCGCCCGCCTCGAAGCGCTCCCGACAGTGATGAAGATGCAGATAGGTATCCACCTCGGTACGCCGACGGAAGGCGCGCGATTCGGGGCTGAACTCCACCGTTTCGTAACGGTAGATCCCCAGGTCCGCCAGCACGAAATCGGACCAGTCCTGGCGCAGGTTACCGAAGAACATCAATCGCAGACGGTCGCACATATCCATGAGCGTTAATGCGTAAACGTCGTCGGTGCTCCACCAGGCACTGAAGCGGCGAGGCACGGCAAAGACCGGCTGTAGCCGCTCCAGCAACTCGGCTTTTTTAAGGCTGGCAGCTTTTTTAAGGCAGGCGGCACCTTTCAGGCCGGCTGAATCTTTCTCGCCGGTCGCCAGACTGACCGCAAAGGCCTGCAGGATTTCAGCCTTGGTCAGCAGGCCGAACACTTCCTCGAGCGTCAATACCGGATCGGCTTCGACCCAGCCCTGGTCGATTAACGGCTGTGCGGCAGCCCGGGGCGCACCGATTTCGACGTAGTCCAGCTTGCCGGCCCGAAACAACGTGCCTTTGCGCATGACCATGCGTGCCAACAGCGCCCGGGATGCTCGAGGCAAGGCGGGAAAGGTCGCAATGAAATCCGCCTCCTGCGTGCTCAGCAGGTCGGGGTAACGCGCCCCGACCCAGCCCAGCACGGTCTGGAAGTTGTTGAGGTAGTAGAAGGGATCTTCGAGCGGTGCGAGCGTCATTGGGGCCACGAATGCTGTACGTACATCCATGATATCAACCGCCACAACCGCATGACAACGCACTGTCCGGCGCTACAAGCCGCAGCTGGCGTAACGTATAACGGCTATGAGCGGTCCGCCGGGCGCAGAATCATCTCGTCACCCCGTATCTGAATATCGAAACGGTTGAGAAAGCTCATTCCCAACAGGGCGATATCGCCGTCGAAGCCGGGATTGATCGATCCACGTACCTGGTGCGCCGTCAGGCCGCCCAGACTGATCCGCTCGATCTGCGTCAGGTGCCCCTGCACGCGACCATTGGCAGTATTGAAGTTGGCGCTAGCACCGCGCTGAAGCCCGAGGCGCTCGGCGAGTGCCTCGGGCACCGCCACGTAACTCGCTCCGGTATCCAGCAGGAAGTCCACCGGCTCGCCATTGATACGTCCGGTAGCGATGAAATGCCCCGAAGCGTTGCGCTCCAAGGTGACGGGAAGTTGGCTGCCCTCCTCTGTCTGAACCAGGTCCGCATTGGGGTTGTGGCGTGCCTCGAACAGTCCTTGAAACCACCAGGCGCCGAACCCCAGCAATATCATCCAGAACAGCAGCATCATGCCCAGCCCGGTGCGCCGTACCGCCCTCGTCTCGTCGTTCATCTCGCCTCGATCTATCGCCTGGCAACCGAAAGTCGCCTCTGGCTTTTCAGCATAGCCGCTCCTCGCGGCGGGGCTCAGCCTCCCGGCAATGAGCGCGGACCAGGACATGCCTCTTACAGCGCATTTCCCGCCTGGGCATCGTTGCCCTTATCCAGACGATGGATGGCGCTGTCTCCTTGACGAGCCAGGGCCTCCAGACGGTCGATCTGAGCATCCAGCCGGGGCAGCGCCTCGCGCCGGTAGCGCGAGACATCATCGATGGCAGCCAGCACGTCACCGAAAGCCTGCTCGAGGGATTGCATGTCGAGCATTGCCGAGGCGGAACGATTCTGAATCTCCACTCCCTGACTGCGCAGGGACTTGGCGGTGCCGGCGATCATATCCGAGGTGGTGGAGTTAATGGCTTCGACACGGTCGAGCACCAGCCGCTGGTTGGCCAGGGCCAACGCCACCGTGACCGCCACGGAGAGCGCCGATACGGTGACGTTGACGGCCCGGTCCACGCCGCGCATGAGCTCGCGATTGTTGCGGATCACCACTTCCAGCGCCAGCACGCCCTGCTGGCTGACAGCGAGCTGCTGTTGCAGGTCGACGATACGTTGACGCAACGGGAAGAGCAGTTCCTCCTCGATGAAGCCGCGCTGCGGGTCGTCCTCGGCAAGCGCTACGCTACGCTTTTCCAGCCGCTCGTCGATCAAGCGGCCCAATGTAATCTGGTGGCGCAGCTGGGCCAGCGTGTCGCGCAATGCATCCTGATCCCCCGACAGGGTCAGGTTGTCGCGACGCAGCATGTCGCGCCCCGCTTCCAGGTCGTGAATGATGGCATCGATCGCCTCCTGCGCGCTCTCGTACTGTCGAAAGTAGCGCTGCATGCGATTGCCGACGCCGGGGATGAAGGCCAGGACCCGTTCGAGCTTGCCGCCGGAAAGCTTGCGACGGTTGGGGTCGAGTTCCTGCATACGACCGCGCAGGCTGGTCAGGGCCTGAGCCACCGGCCCGCCATCGTCGCCTTGGTGGGCGAGCTTGCGAATCGGTGTCTTGAGCATCTCGCTCTGGTGGGCGGCCTGGCGCTGGACCTCGACGCCCATCTCGTCGACGGCGCGCCGCTGTCGCTCGGTCGAGGCGGTTTCGGCATCCGCCGAAAGGATACCTGCCACGAACGCATCGGCCTGTGTCTCCAGGTCCGCCTCCCGGGACTCGGTATCGGGCTCCAGGTGGCGGGCAATCTCGTCCACCGGAGGCAAGGAGAGATGCTGCTCAGAACCGGTGTCGCGCTTATCGCTCATTGCTGCTCCCCTGTTGTGCCTCAAGGCGGTAGGTCATCGTTGGCCTCGATCGTAGTGCTCGGCCCTGTCGATGAAGACGCGCAGATCCCGCAGCGCCTGGTCGGCACTCACCGAGGCTTGTGGGCGGCCGGTCTCGATTCGCGCCATGGCCACGGCGGTGTCGTCCAGGGCCGTCAAGGCCGCCTCGTTACGCGCACTTAGATCGTTCAGATGACGTTCGGTTTCCTCCACCAGCGCCAGACGTCGCTCGAGCGCCAGGCGTTCCGCCGCCGTCAAGCGCTCGCCCTTGGACAGCCGGCGCTGCACGAACTCACGATCCACGCCCGCCACGCCACCGGCCTGCGACGCCATGGCGGTCAGGTTGTCGACGGCGCCCAGACACACCTCCCGGACCAGGGTTCGCGAACGCTCGAAGGTCAGTTCGCGCACGTCGAAACGGGCCTGCAGCACCTGCATGACATGATCGTAGCGGCTGTACAAACGATCGGCCTGCACGGCGATATCGGGCCGATGCACGTCGAGCAACTGCTGCTTGGCGGTACACAGCGCCTTGACCACATGATCGGCATCCACCGGTGGCCGTTGGGGGTCGAGGGTAGCCACGCCGGCTTCGCGCGCCTTGTTGCGTAGCTCCGCCTGGCGCCGCGCCGCTTCGGCATCATGGCGGGCCGTTTGTTGCCGCCGCTTGCGCGCATTCCACCAGCGGCGTATGCGTCCCTCGCAAGGACGCTCGATAGCGATGGCGGCCAGCCCGACGAGCCAGCCTCCCAGCGTGGGGCCGAAGCCGCCCCATAGCGAGGTCAGCCACAGCAGCAAGGCGATGAAAGGCACTACTAGCCAGTAGCGGATGATCACCTGCAGGCGGTTGGGGTATTGCGTAGGGATGGCGTGGCGTGGGCTGAGCATGCCGATCACGAACCACGGCAGACAACTGAGGAACAATCCATAAGCAAACCCTTGCAGAAATCCAAGCATATGAGCGGCCTGCCGATTGAGAAGGAAACACGATTGTAGAGGAACACCGCGGCGAGGATAAGGCCAGGCACGCGCACACGGAAACGACAACGCCCCGTCCAAGGGGCGTTAGGATCGATGCGGGCCCGGCTATGTTGCCTCTAGCGGGAAGCGGGAATCTCCAGTTGGGCATGCCGACAGGCCTTGGCGAACTCGGCATCACCCATCAGCTTGTGACCGGCCAGCTGCGCCGAGCGGATGTTGTCACCGCCCACCACTGTCGCAACCTGTTCCAGACATGCCGCCAGCGCATCCACCGCCTTCGGCTCTTCGGAGTTGCCGATCACCGCGCCGCCCTGGTCGGCCCGCGCCGAAAAACCCGTTTCGCCACGCTCGAGACGGATCTCGACACTCGCGCCTTTCTCACCCTGCGCGGCGACATCGAGCGTAATGGTCTGTATCTCGGCCATACTCTTATCCTCAGCAGGTAAAAAGCGCGCCTTGGTCATGTCAACTGCGGACTAAGGGTATAGGTGCCGACGATGCTGGTCTGTGCCAGCACGTGGCCCTGCATCGCCTCGCGTGCCTGCTCGCCGGTAAATTCCCCCTCCAGCCCCAGCGTCTCGACATCCAAGGCATAAAGGATGAAGTGATAATGATGCAGGCGCTCGTCGTTCCACGGCGGACAGGGTCCGTCGTAACCGCCGTACACCCCCTCCAGGTCGGGGTCACCGGCAAAGAAGTCGGTGTAGCTGTTAATGCCGCGCACGCCCTTGGGCGTTCTGCCCGGCGCCTTGCCCTTGGCCACCACCCCATCGGAGTCCTCGCCCTCGTCGATCTGGCGCACATGCGCAGGAATATCCACCAGCACCCAGTGGTAGAAATCCACACGCGGCAGATCTCGCGGTACGGTCTTGCCCTCCTGATTGACGTCGGTGGGGTCGGACGGCACGTCGGGATCGATCACCAGCAGGGCGAAACTGCGAGTATCCTCGGGCACGAAATCCCACACTACCTGAGGGTTGCGGTTATCGCTGAAACGAAAGTGCTGGTCAGCATCGGGCACGGCGAAGGCATACTGCCCCGGAATGGGCTTATCCTGATTGATCCCTTCGATAAACAGACGCATCGTCACTTCATCCTCAGCCATTTTTGCGCTCCTTTTCACTCGGTCGGCACTCCTTACATCCTTACAGCCTAGCCCATGATGAGCGAGACACGCATCCGGCAACGCAGACGTTGGGCCCCGCGACAAGCAGTGCTAAAGTCGGCATTTTTATCGTGCGGGAATGGCGCCGGAGCCGCGGCACTATCTAGGGCTAGGGTCTATAGGCTAGCTAGGGTCTATAGGCTGAGGTCGTTAGGTGCAGGCTTTCCGCCAAATCGAAGTCGCGAGACGCAGAATTTTCGAGGTTCACCATGACAGGCAATTTCCCCCCTGCGGCTCCCGTTACCCTGCGGCAGCAGACGCCCGCCGAGCTCGGTTTCCGCATGCCCGCCGAGTTTGCCCCGCATGATGCCTGCTGGATGCTGTGGCCGCAGCGCCCCGATAACTGGCGTTACGGCGCCAAGCCGGCGCAACGCGCCTTCGTCAAGGTCGCCACGGCGATCGCGGAAAGCGAGACCGTATTCGTCGGTGTCAATGATGAGCAGTACGAGAACGCCCGCCATCAGCTTCCCGAGCATATCCGCGTAGTCGAGCTATCGAGCAACGACGCCTGGATGCGCGACGTAGGGCCGACTTTCCTGACCCATCCGGATGGTCGACTGGCCATGGTCGACTGGGACTTCAATGCTTGGGGCGGGCTCAAGGGGGGACTTTACTTCCCTTGGGACAAGGATCGCCGCATTCGCCGCAAGATCGCCGAGATGCTTGGCGTGCCCTGCTTCGCCGCGCCCATGGTGCTCGAGGGCGGTGCCATCCATGTCGACGGCGAAGGCACGCTGATCACCACCGAGGAGTGCCTGCTCAACCCCAATCGCAACCCGGATGTCGACCGCGCCACCATGGAGCAGTTATTAGCCGACTATCTGGGCATCGAAAAGGTGATCTGGCTGGCCAACGGCTGCTATCTGGACGAAACCGATGGCCACGTCGACAATTTATGCTGCTTTATCGCCCCCGGCGTGGTGGCTCTGACCTGGACGGAAAACCAGGACGACCCGCAGTACGCCATCTCGCGCGCGGCGCTGGAGGTCTTGGAGCACGCAACCGATGCGCGCGGACGCGACTTCAAGGTCCATAAGTTGCTCCAACCGGGTCCGCTGCATATCGAGGAGGAGGAAGCCAGCGGTGTCGACCGCCTCAACAGCTCGCGGCCCCGCCAACCCGGCGATCGCATGGCCGCTTCCTACGTCAATTTCTATATCGCCAACACGGTGATCGTCATGCCGCTGCTCGACCCCGAGTACGACGATCAGGCCCGGGGGCTGCTGGCAGAGCTGTTCCCGGGGCGTCGCGTCATCGGTGTCGATGCCCGGGAGATTCTGCTCGGCGGGGGCAACATTCATTGCATCACCCAGCAACAACCGCGGCCCTGAAACGTAAAGTCCCGCTTGGCTGCATTCATCGTCGCCCTCTACGCTGAAACCCTATCCGCAAGCAGAGGAGGCTGACATGGCATTTTTACGGTGGAGCATGTTGATAGCGGTATTGGCACTGGCGGGCTGCGGCACGTCCAATACCGAGCGCGCCACCAGCGGTGCCGGGATCGGCGCCGCCGTCGGCGCGGGCGCCGGTGCGGTGACCGGCGGCAGTGTGGTCAAGGGCGCTGCGATAGGCGCAGGCGTAGGCGCGGCGACCGGTGCCGTTACCGACGAGGAAGACGTCAACCTGGACGAGTGAGCGGCCATCCTCAATTGAGCGGCTGAAAAGGTGGAATGGCAACCCGCCTGCCGAGGAGGACAACGTTATCGACAGACAGCGAAGCCGCGCATGCCCAGATGAAAATGGTTGGCGTGGGCGGCGTTGTAATCCGGCCCCAGAGTGGTCCCGAAGAATTCGCAGGCGCCGTCATGGGCCTGATGCAGAAAGTCGCCGGCCGGCCCCTCGCGGTCCCAATCCTTGAGTACACTGATACGTCGGCCATCCTCCAGGCGAAAGGCGGCGACATCGAGTGCCTCGGCGCTGGCATGTTCGCTTCTGCGGGCATTCTGGCGATGATAGATGTTGCGACAGGCGAAGGAGCCATAATGTTCGACCTCCGCTACCGGCTGGTCGAAGATCCGTTCGGCTGTCGGCTGAAGCTGGTGGCGTTCGAACATCAGCCAGGCCACCGCTAGTGGGCAGCTCGCCACGAAGCTGGAACTGAAATTCACTCCGGCCTGCTGGAGGCGCACCACATTCTTCAACGGGCAGCCTGCTATCGGGGTATAATCGGCCAGCGGCGTGTAGCGCAACCGGTTGTCTCGGGCACGCTCCAGTACCGCCAAACACGCCTGACGATCGTCGCCGAGCCGCTTCAGCTTCCACTGGGTGACGAATGTCGGCGGATCGCTGACCGATAACGGCCGCCAAGGGTTCCATTCATCGGGAATCTGCCACCACTGCTTGTCGAATCCGATACCCACCACGATCAGCAGCAGGCACGACACCGTAACCGAAAATCGCTTCATGGCATCCTTGCTATGCAATCAATCCCTGACGAACACGCAATCAGGCCGGGCACTTTGCTTCAGGTGCCCGGCCCGCATTCCATGCAGGGCTCGGAGAGTGCCGTCTCGAGGCGTAGCTGGCTACCGAGATCGCGCAGCACCTTACGCAGACTTTCTTCCAGCGTGGGGTGATAAAACGGCATGCGTAGAATTTGCGTCACCGTCATGCGCTGTTGACAGGCCCAGGCCAGCAGATGGCCTAGGTGTTCGGCTTCCGGCGCGAAGAGTTCGGCGCCCAACAGCAGTCCCGAGCCGTACTCGCCGTATACACGCATCATGCCCCGATTGACGTTCATGACACGTGCCCTCCCCTGACTCTCGAAGCAGAGCTCCGCGCAGGCAAAGCCGCCCCGCTCGCCATAGCGCGCTTCGATGTCGCGATAGTTGAGTCCGACCTTGGCGATCTGCGGCTCGCAAAACACGATGCTCAGCGGCACTCGCCGATGCCCCGCGCGAAGATGGGGAAACCGTCCGGCATTGTCGCCCGCGATACGGCCTTCGTCAGTCGCCTCGTGCAGTAGCGGTTCGCCCTGATCGACGTCACCGGCGATAAAGAAATGCTCCGCACGTCCCGTACCCCGACACTGCAGGGTAAAGCGGTCGTAGTGCGGCACCCCCTGCTCGTTCACCGAAACAGCGGTGTTTTCCAGTCCAAGACGCTCGACGTTGGGCTGGCGGCCCGTTGCGATCAGCAGCGCATCGAACGCTTCGCTCACCACCTCGCCTGAATCGCGCCGCTTGAACGTGACCACGACGTGCTCGCCCTGGCGGGCGATGTTCTGTACCTCGGCCTGCGGGTCGAGATAGAACTCCTGATTGAGTACGCGCAGCGCTTCATCGCGAACATGCGGATCGGACAGCGACCCCAGTCCTCCGCTGCGCCCGAACAGACGCAAGCGCACACCCAGGCGCGCCAACGCCTGGCTCAACTCCAGCCCGGTCACGCCCGGCCCGAACACGGCGAGCGACTCGGGCAACGTCTCCCAATCGAATAGGCTGTCGGTCGTGACCAGACGCTCGCCGGCCGCTTGAAAAGGCTCGGGCACCTTGGGGCGCGAGCCGGTGGCGATGACGACACGCTCGAAACTCACCCGGGTGTGGTCGGAGACCATCAGCGTCTGGGAATCGACGAAGCACGCATGCCCCTGCAGCTTGTCGGCGGTGGGCAGCCGTTCCAACGAGGCCAGGATGGAATCGACGAAACCGTCACGCTCGCGACGCACTCGCGCCATCACCGCACGCCCGTCGACCGTAATGTCACCTCCGCGACCGCCGAAAATCTCGATATGGCGGGCATCGTGGATGGCGTTGGCCGCCGCGATCAGCAACTTACTGGGCATGCAGCCGGTTCGCGCGCAGGTGGTGCCGTGGGGGCCGCTTTCGACCAGCAGCACCGAAGACGTGTGGGCCTTGGCGGCTCGATAGGCCGCCAGCCCTGCGCTACCGGCCCCGATGATGACCACCTCGGCATGGCGTTCCTGCATGATCCGGGCTCCTCCCTGGCAGGCAATTTAATGATGCGACTACGTGATGTGCGCAAACGCTGCTTACAGCCTAGGAGCCGGACAATGAATCAGCGAACTGGAGCGCTGCTATCCCCGCAACAGCATCACGCAGAGGGCCATCGCCCCGACGACCAGCGCGCAGACGACTGACACCACGACCAGTAAGTCGAGCAGCCGATCCAGCCTCTGCGGCTGGCGCAACAGCGCGATGAGATCGGGCTTGGCGGTAGCACGGCGGTTGGTCGTAGCACGGGGCATGGCGCGGCGGGTCGCGCCATGATGTCGGGAGGGTTTCACCGGCATGATTGGTCTCCACCGAATGGGAGCGGGTAATGCTCAGACAGTAAGAGGTTCTCACGCATTTCACCAGCTTTCTCTCATGCAATGCGAACTCCGGCCCCTCATCGGCCGGAGTTCGCTATGACGGCCTTCCCACCGCATCCTCACTGCCGAGGTCGTGGCGTGGCCCAGACGCCTTACTGGTGGGTATTGATGCGCCGGTTGACTACATCCGGCGCCCGCCGGATCCGGTCATCCTCCGCCATCATTTCCGCCTCGAAGGCGTCCGCCCCGACCGGCGTTTCATCATGCTTGCGGTATAGCGCGGCCAGCATTGCCCTGCGGTCCGCGCGCAACTCCTTGAGCAGAATAAACGCCATCCCGTAGAGGATGAAGGTGAACGGCAGTGCCGACAGCACTGCGGCGGACTGCAGCCCGTTGAGGCCGCCGGCGATGATCAGTGTCAGACAGATCCCCGCGATCAGCAGCCCCCAGGTGACGCGTTTGTAAAGGGGAGGATTGAGCGAACCGTTATCGGTCATCTGCGAGACGATGTAAGTGGCCGAATCCGCCGATGTGACCAGAAAGATGAAGATCAAGCAGATCGCCACGACAGACAACACTCCGCTGAAGGGCATCAGGTCGAACATCTCGAATAGCGCCACGGTGATGTTCTCGTCGGTGGCCGCGGCCAGTCCGACATCGCCATTGAGTTCCATGTTCAGAGCTGCGCCGCCGAACACCCCGATCCATAGGCAGGCCAACAACGGCGGCACGATGAGCACGCCGAACACGTATTCCTTGATGGTGCGGCCCCGCGACACACGCGCCACGAAGGTTCCCACGAACGGCGACCAGGCGATGACCCAGGCCCAGTAGAAGATCGTCCAGTTGGTGGCCCAGTCATTGCCGCTGTACGGCGCCACGCGCAGACTCATGCCGATGAAGTTCTGCAGATAGTCGCCGATACCCAGGGTGATGGTTTCGAGAATGGCCACGGTCGGACCGCTGAACAGCACATAGAGCATCAGTCCGAGGCACAGCATCATATTGAGATTGGAAAGACGTTTGATGCCCTTGTCGAGGCCCGACCAGGTGGACAGCATGTAACAGCAGAACATCGCGCCCATGATGATGAACTGCCAGAGCATGCTCTCTGCTACGCCGAAGACGGCATGCAGCCCGCCATTGATCTGCAGCACCGCCAAGCCGATCGAGGTGGCAACCCCCATCACGGTAGCCACGACGGCAAACACGTCCAGGGCAGTGCCAATTTCCCGGCTGCGGGGCAGCCTGGCGGCCATCGGCGACAAGACTACCGACACCAGCCCTGCCTGCCCCTTGCGAAACTGGAAGTAGGCGATGATCAGCCCCACCAGCGCGAAGGCCGCCCATTGGTGAATTCCCCAGTTGAAAAAACTGTATTGGATGGCGTAACGCGCCGCCTCCTCGGTCTCGCCGGGCATATCGGCGAAAGGCGGATTCAGATAATGGGTCATGGGCTCAGCCATGCCATAGAACACCAGCCCCACGCCAAAGCCGGCGGCCAGCAGCATGCTGACCCAGGAAAAGAAGCTGTAGCTCGGTTTGCTGTCCTGGGGGCCGAGCCGGATCTTGCCGTACTTGCTGAACGCCAGGCCCACCAGAAACAGCACGAAGCCAAACACGGAAAACAGATAGAACCAGCCGAAGTAGTGCGAAATGCCCGTCAGCGCGGAAGACGATACGCTCCCAAAGCGCTCCGGAAACGCGGCCCCCATTGCCACCAGCACGGCAATGATCGCAGCAGCAATGATAAATACACGATGCCGTCCATTATTGGCATTAACCATATGAGAGTCCTCTGGGTGTTCCTTCACTCAGCGTAATTTTTCGCTTGCTAGTTAATACTCTAGCCCGAAAGGCCAGGGTAAAGCGAAAAACACGTAAGATAGGATCTTCTACGCTAAAGACAAGTTTCTCCCCAACCAGGTGCAGTTCATCATGTCTTTAGCGAGACTCACCGTTCTTACATCCGCCCGCGCCTGGCTTGATCGCCTGGACAGATCGCGGCACGCGCTGCTGCTGCTGTTCTGCGCGTCGATGATGGAAACCCTGATCGTCCCGATTCCCATCGAGGTGATCCTGATTCCGTGGATGCTGTGTCATCCCAGGCGCAAATGGACCATCGCCAGCGTGGCGCTAGCCGGCAACCTCACCGCCGCAGCAATCGGCTATTATCTGGGGGTCTTTGCCATGGGACAGTGGGGCGATACGCTGATCCACCTTTTCGGGGGTCAGGACGCCTATGGGACGTTCCAGACCCGCTTTCAGCAGGACGGGTTCATCGCCATTCTGTCCATCGGCATCGTGCCGGTCCCCTTCCAGATTGCCATGCTCGCGGCCGGCGCCAGCGGCTACTCCTTTCTGCTGTTCATGCTGGCGGCCATGCTCGCCCGAGGCGCACGCTATTTCGGTCTGGCGTTACTGGTGGCGGTGGCGGGGAAAGCGGCTCTACGCTTGTGGAACCGTCACTCCAAGCCTCTGGGAGTGCTCGGCATGGCCCTGTTCGGCGTGTGGCTGTGGTTCCAGGTGACGCCTTGATCGACACTGGCCATCGCTTGTCAGGCGACGCGAGTTTCCCTAAAGTTAAAACGTTATTTTATAACGCTACCCAGCGAGACAATCCAGGAGATCGACATGAAAACGGGCATTCATCCCGAGTACCGGACGGTGATCTTTCACGACACCAACGTCGATGTGCATTTCAAGATGCGCTCGACCATGAATTCCAACGAAACCATCGAGTGGGAAGACGGCAACACGTATCCCTTGGTACGTCTGGATGTGTCCTCGGCGTCACACCCCTTCTATACCGGACAGCAGCGGCAGGTCAGCAGCGAAGGTCGTGCCGCACAGTTCCAACGCCGCTTCGGTAATTTCGGCACCCGCCGCAGCTAAGCATTGCCCTGGCAGGACGCCGGCTTTCCTCATGTCGCCGGCGTTTTTACAGGCTTGGTGTTGGATTGCCTGCCGGGCGTCCCCATCTGAGGTTAATTAAGCATGCTAACGAAGGGCAATTCCTCCCTTCGCCTCAACGACGCGAGGCCCTATGAGCCGACTTTCCGATATTCCGCTTTCCGTTCTCGATCTCGCCCCGATCACCCGCGAGGGAACTGCTGCTGAGACGTTTCGGCGTACCGTCGATCTCGCCCAGCATACCGAGCGCCTGGGTTATCATCGCTACTGGCTGGCCGAGCATCACAATATTGACGGTATCGCCAGTGCGGCGACTGCCGTGCTCATCGGTCACGTCGCCGGCGCCACTCAGCGGATTCGTGTTGGCTCGGGCGGTATCATGCTGCCCAATCATCCGCCACTGGTGATCGCCGAGCAGTTCGGCACCCTCGAAACGCTGTATCCGGGTCGCATCGACTTGGGGCTGGGCCGAGCGCCGGGCTCCGATGGCGTCACCATGCAGGCCATGCGCCGAGATCCGCGCTCGGGTATCAACGACTTTCCCGATCAACTCGACGAGCTGCGCCGCTATCTGGGCGACCCGCTACCCGATCAGCGCGTCAAGGCTACACCGGGCCAAGGAACGCATGTGCCGATCTGGCTGCTGGGCTCGAGTGGTTACAGCGCCCAGCTTGCCGCTCATTTGGGACTGCCCTTCGCCTTCGCCGGCCAGTTCGCCCCCGGTTACATGCATGAAGCGATTCGTCTGTACCGGCAGGGATTTCGCCCCTCCGCGGTTCTCGACAAGCCCTACGTCATGCTGGGTATCCCGCTGATCGCCGCCGACACCGATGAACAAGCGCACTTCCAGGCCACTACGCAGCAGCAGAAGTTTCTCAACCTGATTCGCGGCAAGAGCACGCGCACCCTGCCACCGACGACCCAACTCGACTGGTCGCCACAGGAACAGGCCATGGTGGCCCAGAATCTCGGCGCCGCTATCGTGGGCGGCAAGCAAACGATTCGTGACCAACTGGAGGACTTTCTCGAGCGCACCGAGGCCGACGAACTGATGATCAATGGTGACTTTTACCATCATGAGGATCGTCTGCGGAGCTACGAGATCCTTGCCGAGGCATGGCGGGGCTAGCGCAAACACCGCGCCATGAGTCCGGGCGGCAGCATGCAACCATTCCCGGACTCGGCTGTCATAGCTCTAGCACAACGGCAAGGAAAGCGACGCTCAACACACCACGAGAACGTGCAGGAATGGCACGCATATCCTGGTAGCGGAGTAACACATGACAGATCAGTGGCAACCTCATCGCGACAGTTCTGCCCAGAACAATGCCGCCTGGCGCGCCGCCCAGCAATGGCGCGAGCGGGTCAATCAGACGCGTCCCTCTCAGAGCGTGAGCGGGTTACGCCTGATCGGCACCTGGCTGCTGTTCGGGGCGATGTTAATCATCGGCACGCTGCTCGGCTTGTTCTTCCTGCTGATCGGTTGGGCCATGTTGCCTTTTTTACGCCATCGCATGAAAAAGCGCGCCGAGGCCTTTCGTGCTCAGCAGGCACAGTACGCTGGCGGCAACTTTACCGCTAGCGAGCGCACAAGCACGGGCGAGACATCGTCACCCCGGCATCGCCAAGTCTTGGAAGGGCAGTACACGACCAAGCCTCGTCATTGAACGGCCGGTACCCTCCGAGCCGCTATAGGTCACGCGGCTCATTAACCGCATTCAATCGCTCAAGCATAAAAAGACCCGCGCAGAGAGTGCGCGGGTTGAGGCGGGGTGTTGCTAGGGATGCATCTCGGAACGATGCAAGAAATGACTGTCTGCTTAGCCTTCAGACATCTGCACTTTAACGCCCACCTTACGATAACCCCAATATATTGTCGGCATTGACCCAATAGTCAAATAAAATCAAAAGCGGCCTGCCCTTACCGATTCATGCGCGCACCGCCGTCCGAGACTGTCGCAACCGCCAATAGGTGTAGGCAATGGCCGCCATGAACAGGGCTGCTGCGAAGCTGTACAACACGCCACTGCCTCCCCGCTCATAGAGCGGCGTCCCGATCAGCGGACCGCACGCCATGCCCATGAAACGAGCGAAGTTATAGACGCCGACGGCCGTGGCTCGATTGTGCACAAACGCCTCGGTGAGCAGTGTCGTCTGAATCGGCATGGACAGTCCCAGGAACAGGCCGAACAACGCCAGCGTAACGATGAGCAGCGACAAAGTGACATGCGCCACCATCACGAAGGCGATGATGGCCAATACATTCAGTACCGAAGCGCCAAGTAGCAGCCGTTTGGCATCGAATCTTTCCTGGGCCCTGCCGCTCATGAAGCTACCGATCACCACGCCCAGGGACAGTGGTAGAAACATCAAGCCTTTCTGCTCGACCGACAGGTCATACTCCGCCGTCAGGAGGCTGGGCAGGAACACCAGGAAATTGTAGAACGCATAGAACTGCACGAATCCCAACAGTACGATCGCTGAGCCGAAGCGATGCGTGAACACGGCAAGATAATTTCCAAGGTTGAACCGGCTGATGCTTGCCTGGGGGCGGGTCTCTTTCAGGAAAGCGTAATTCAGCACAAAGACGCCGGCCCCGATGACCGACAGCACCAAGAAGACATAGTGATAATCCAGCACACCGCCGACGAAGCCTCCGGCGACCGGGCCGAGTACCGGGCCCAGCGCGACCATCATCTGAAAAGTCCCCATCGCCCTGGCGCGCAGACGTCCCTCAAACAGATCGCCGATCACGGTTACCGCCACGACGGATCCCGCGGCGATACCCACCGCCTGCAGGGCCCGAAAGAGCAACAGGCTATGGATAGTGTTGGACCAGAAGCACCCCAGCGACGCCAAAACATAAATCACCACGCCGACCAACAATATGCGCCGCCGCCCGATCCGGTCGGTCAAGGGACCGTACACGATCTGCATGATCGCCATGAAGAAAGTGAAAATGGAGATACTCAGATTGATCAGGAAGTGGCTGGTATTCAGTGACGCCGCCAGTTCCGGCAGGATTGGCGCATAGATCGTTTGCGTGAAAGGTCCAAGAAACGCCGCGAAGGCCACCATGTATATGATCCATTGCGACGTCATGCGCTGTCCCCTGAGCCGTGTCTCGACAAAAATTTGCCACTATAGCCAATTGGGTAGTTTATTAGCAAAGCAATAGTATGTATTTGCGGCAGGTACCGTATCGCGGCGAAAAGCTAAAAACGCCCCGCAGCGTTAGAGCTACGGAGCGCCTAAAAGGCCGTGCGGCGTTACAGCCGCTTCATAAGCGGTTCTACGTGCGATCCGGCTCAAGCAGCATTTGCCAGACATGGCGCACGGCCTGGCGATGGCCGTGAAAATCCTGGTCGCGGACCCGTACGTCGCCCTTGGTCAAAGCGGTGCGGTGAGCAGCGTTACGATACGCCAGATAGGCTTCGCGCAGGCGTCGGGCGTCGTCGGCCGGCAAGCGGCCACTGGCCTCGAGAGTTTCCAGAATCCGCATGTTGTCGCTCCACCTC
Source organism: Halomonas sp. WWR20 (assembly GCF_054602495.1). Taxonomy (NCBI): domain Bacteria; kingdom Pseudomonadati; phylum Pseudomonadota; class Gammaproteobacteria; order Oceanospirillales; family Halomonadaceae; genus Halomonas; species Halomonas sp. WWR20. The sequence goes on along the minus strand of NZ_JBTRHR010000005.1, from coordinate 142,105 downwards.
AGGAGCTCGGGCGCCTCATGGCCCATCGCCAATACCGCGTATTGGCAAAGAAACTCGATATCCACCATACCGCCCGCATCCTGCTTGAGATGGAACCAACCCTCGCGCTGAGCGCTCTCGCTGCTGCCGAGGTGGCTGCGCATCTTGTGGCGCATGTCGACCACATCGCTGCGCAGCACTTCCCGGTCGCGCTGGCGACCGAGAATCTCGCACCGCACGGCATCGAAACGTTCGATCAATGCCGCGCTGCCCACCACCGGACGCGCCCGCACCAGCGCCTGATGTTCCCAGGTCCAGGCCTGGTGGCGTTGATATTCAGCGTAGGCATCGAGCGAGGTGACCAACAATCCGGCGTTGCCCGAAGGCCGCAGCCGCATGTCGACGTCGTAGAGCGCACCCGCCGGCGTCACGGCGGTCAGCAGATGAATGATGCGCTGCCCCAAGCGAGTGAAGAATACCGCGTTATCGATGATACGCGGGCCATCGGTACTGCCCTGAGACGCGCCGTCATGCAGGAAGACCAGATCCAGGTCGGAACCGTACCCCAATTCGATACCGCCCAGCTTGCCATAACCGATGACCGCAAACCCCGCCTCACCGACGTCATTCCCCTGACGCTTGGGACGTCCGTGTTTGCGTACCAGGTGTTTCCAGGCCATGGCCAGCACCTGTTCCAGCACGACCTCGGCGATATACGTGAGATAATCGCTGACCTTCATCAACGGCCGGGCGCCGGCAATATCCGAGGCGGCGACATGCAGTACCTGGGCGTGCTTGAAGTTACGCAACGCCTCGAGCTGAGCCTCTTCGTCATCTTCGGGAATACGCGCCAGGGCCTGGCGCAGCTCATCGGCGAGTTTCGCCTTGTCGGCCGGCGAGTACAGCGTGGCGGGATGCAGCAGTTCGTCGAGCAGCAGCGGATGCCGGGCGAGTTGATCGGCAATCCACGGACTCGCCGCGCACAACTTCACCAGTTGGGGTAGCGCTTCGGGATTCTCACGCAGCAGTGCCAGATAGGCCGTACGTCGCAGCACCGCCTCGATCAGCGGCAGTATGCGCTCCATGACCCGGTCGGGACTCTCGCTCGAGGCCACCGCCGTCAGTAGCAGCGGCATCAGCGCATCGAGACGCTCGTAACCGATACGTTGCATGCTTTGTACCTGACGCGAATGGCGCAGCGTCCCCAGGCGTTTCAGCACCGATTCGGGCTCGGCGAACCCCGCCTCCTCAAGCAGCGCGACCGCTTCTTCCGGTGTCAACTCGTCGCGCCACAGCGCGCGCAGCTCTTCCAGCGAATGACTGCCACGGTCGTCCTCGGCTGATGTATCCGGCTCCACGTCGTCCTCGGGCGGCGCGATCACTGCATCGAAGTGCTTCTGCACGCGGCCACGCACTTCGCCGAGCCTTGCCATCAGCGCTGGCCAATCTTCCGCCTGCATGGCCAGCGCCAGCCGCTCGCGTCCCAGTTCGTTGTCCGGCAGGGTCTGGGTCTGGCGATCCTGCTGCGCCTGCAGGGCATGCTCCATATCGCGCAGGAACACATAATCCGCGGAGAGCTCGTCCACGACCTCGGCAGGCAACAGGCCCAGCCCGGGTAGGTGCTGCAAGGCCTGGCGCAGGGAAGGCATCTGCAATTCCGTGTCTCGTCCGCCGCGAATCAACTGAAAGACCTGAACCACGAACTCGACTTCGCGAATCCCGCCTGCGCCCAGCTTGATGTTGTTCGCCAGGCCCTTGCGCTTGACCTCACGGTTGATCAGCGACTTCATCTCGCGCAGCGACTCGATGGCTCCGAAATCCAGATACTTGCGGTAGACGAAGGGCTTCAGCTCGGCCAGCAATTCACGACCTGCCTCCAGGTCCCCCGCCACGGGCCGGGCCTTGAGCATGGCGTAGCGCTCCCACTCCCGTCCTTGGTCCTGATAGTAGCTGCTCAGCATCGCGAAACTGCCCACCAGCGGCCCGCCTTCACCCAGCGGACGCAGACGCATGTCGACCCGGAACACGAACCCCTCGGCGCTTACGCTATCCAGAGCGGCGATCAGTTTCTGTCCCAGCTTGGTGAAATACTCCTGATGATCGAGCGACTTGCGTCCGCCCTGGGTCTGGCCCTTTTCCGCGAAGGCGAAGATCAGATCGATATCCGAGGACAGATTCAGCTCCCCCGCGCCGAACTTGCCCATGCCGAGCACCACCAGGCGCTGCGGCGTGTCGTCCGCGCGCGGCGCCGGCGTTCCCCAACGCGGGGTCAGATGCTCTTCGAGCCAGGACAATGCCCCGTCCAGACACACCTCGGCAAGCTGCGAGACGCTCGCCGCCGTCCGCCACATCTGTTCCCGGTCGCATGGGGATCGAGCCAGGTCGCGCCAGATGATGCCCACCATTCGCGCCCGGCGGAAACGCCGCAGGCACGCCTGCATCTGCGTTTCATCGCTGGCGGTCTCGAGCCCTTCGGCCAGCCAGCTTGCCATGGCCTCCCGCGACGGCGCCTCATCCAGTTCCTGACTGGCATCGAGGCGCATCAACAGCCGCGGCTGTCGCATCAACGCTTCGCTCACGTAATCGGAAAGTGCCACGACCCTGGCCAGCTCGCGGCGTCGCGCCTCGCTCAGCGCCAGCCAGTCCGTCAGCGGCGATTCGCCGTCACTCGCCTGGGCGGCACGCTCGGCCGCCGTCAGACTATCATTGAGATGTGACTGCACGTTGTGCAGCGTCTTGCGCAGCGGTTCGGGGAATTCCGTCGGGCAAAGAAAGGATTCGGGCAGGACCATGGGGGCCTCCTGTCGGGTGCACCTTCAGCATAGCGAAGGCGGGGGACGGGCAGAAGCGCCGAAAGCATCTGCCGACATAGAGTCCGACGAGCGCATTCGCTATGCTGGACGCCTGTTGGCGATCGGCCAACCAGCGTTTCGTCGCCAAGGAGACGGCATGCAACATCTCGATCTGCAAGTCATGGAGCGCGCGTTGGCCTGGGCCAACGCCGGCGAGGATATCTGGTTATGCACGGTACTGGACACCTTCGGCTCCTCGCCACGTGCGCCCGGCTCGCTGCTGGTGGCACGCGCCGATGGCCGCCATGCCGGCTCATTATCTGGCGGCTGCGTGGAAGAGGACTTCCTCGCCCGGCTGCGCGACGGTGCGTTCTCAGCGTCAGTCAGCGTGATTCGCTACGGTGACAGTACCGCAGAAAGCCCGCAAGTGCGTCTGCCCTGTGGCGGCATTCTCGAAGTCCTGGTCGAACGTCTGGTGCCGAACGAGGCAAACCTGGTGCATCTCGAGGTGCTGCACGCCACCCTGCTCGGCCAACGTCCGCTGATGCGCCGTGTCGCGCTCGATACGGGACAGGTGCGGTTTGTCGAGGACAGCGGCCAGGGCCCACGCGTCGAGCGGGAACCCGGCGGGGGGGCATTCCGCATCCGTGTCGGTCCCGCGCTGCGCCTGATCATTGCCGGTATCTCGCCGGTCTCGGTGGCCTGCGCCGAATTCGCCAGAACGCTGGGCTTCGAAGTCATCGTCTGCGACCCTCGTGCCGAGGTACGCAAGGATTTCACGGTCAGCGGCGTCGAGTTGCAACCCTTGCTCCCCTCGCTGTTCATCGCCTCCGGTGGCTGCCATGCCTCGACTGCGGTCGTGGCCCTGACCCACGACCCGCGGATCGACGACCTGGCGATGATCGAGGCGGTCCGGACCCCCGCGTTCTATATCGGCGTCATGGGGTCGCGCCAGACCTCCGATCAGCGTGCCGCGCGCCTGCGCCGCTCGGGAGGGCTGGATGAGCAGGCCATTGCCCGCATTCACATGCCTATCGGCTTAGCGCTGGGCAGCAAGACACCTGCGGAAATCGCCCTGGCGGTCATGGCCGACATCCTGCGCGTGCATCGCGGCAAGCCGCGTGAGGCGCTGTGAGCGACACGCGAGACATGTTCCCCTCTGGCCCGTTCCCTGAACAGACAAACGACCCGCCGAGCCCACGGGTAGTCGCGCTGGTCATGGCGGCGGGCCGGGCGCGGCGCTTCGGCACGGACAAGCGGCGCGCCCGGCTGCCCGATGGACGCTCGCTGCTTGCGGCAACCCTGGCGCTGGCCCAGGACAGCTTTTCGAGCGTCTATGTGGCGATACGCGACGATGACGCCCCACAGGCGCTGGCGATCCCGCCTCGGGTGTCCATCCTGCGGACCGCACACGCCGACGAGGGGCTGGGCAGCAGCCTGGCGGATGCGTTTCTCGCACTGGAAACAGCTGTGACGTGCGACGTCACCGCTGCGGCGGTGCTACTGGGCGACATGCCCTGGGTAGCCCCCGCCACCTGCCGGCAACTGATCATGCACGCAGATTCAGCGCGTATCGTACGCCCCCGCCACGATGGACGTCCCGGACATCCAGTGCTGTTCGGTCGCGCCTTGTGGGCGGACATGCCCCTGATCAGAGGCCAGTCGGGCGCACGCGAACTGTTGCGTCGCCACCCCGCGGCCTGCCGCACGCTCGAGGTGGCGGATGCCGGCATTCATCGCGACGTCGACCGCCCCGCCGACCTTGCCGGATATGGCGATACTCGAAACGGCCCATGGCCCTAGCGGCGCGGACCATCAACGGAAGAATTTTTCCCACGCCAGCAACGCCCAGGTCACGGCCGCCATGATCAGCGCCAGCATGACCGCCGCCGAGCCAATGTCCTTGGCCCGCCCGGACAGCACATGATGTTCCGAGCCAATACGGTCGACCACGTTTTCCACCGCGCTGTTGAGCAGCTCGACGATCAGCACGAAGATACAGCTGCCCACCAGCAGCAGCCACTCCACCGGATCTTCTCCGATCCACCAGGCCAGCGGCACCAGCACCCCGCAGATTCCCAACTCCTGCCGGAAGGCGGCTTCATTGTGAAAGGCGGCGCGCAATCCCTTCAAGGAGTAATGGGTGGAGTGCACCAGATGGCGCAGGCCGGTGTGGCGGGATTTCATGATGCTGGGTCCTCAGCTGCTCGCAGAATGCCCGAAATGGCGAGGAAGGCGGAAACAGGGCCGCTATAGTCAAACGACGATGCTAGCAGAACGGCGCCCCGATGGTAGACAACGCGCTCACGAATACTCCGGCCCTCTTCCTTGGTCGCGTTGTCCGCAGCACGCCTGACCCACTACGCTATCATCACCGCGACCCTTGAAGCCCATTGTGACAGGAGATGTCATGCCCCGCGTACTCAAGCTTGTTGACGATACGCCACGCGCCCGAGTGGAAACGCTCGATATCGGCGAATTGCCGAACCGCTCAGTTTGCGTGGATATCGAATATTCCGATCTAAATTACAAGGATGCCTTGGCGGTGACTGGCAAGGGCAAGATCGTTCGGGAGCTGCCCTTCGTGCCCGGTATCGATTTTGCCGGCACGGTACGCGTTTCCGAAGATGAGCGCTACGGTCCTGGCGACAAGGTGATACTGACCGGCTGGGGCGTGGGTGAGCGTTACTGGGGGGGGTATGCCGATACCATGACGGTCGATGCCGACTGGCTGGTGCCTTGTCCCAGTCCGCTGACGACGCGCCAGACCATGCTGCTGGGGACCGCCGGCTTGACCGCGATGTTATGCGTGATGCGCCTGCAGGATGCCGGACTGACACCCGGTGATGGCCCGGTACTGGTCACCGGCGCCAGTGGCGGCGTCGGTAGCTGGGCGGTGCAGATGCTCGCCCACGCAGGCTTCGAGGTGCATGCGGTAACAGGCAAGCCCGCCCAAGGCGAATGGCTGACCTCGCTGGGCGCACATACCCTGCATGCACGGGCCGACTTCGAAGGTGACGGCAAGCCGCTCGACAAGGGACGCTGGGCAGGTGCCGTGGATACCGCTGGGGGCCAGGTGCTGGCCAATGTCCTGGCACAGATGGATTATCACGGACGTGTGGCAGCCGTCGGCCTCGCCGGAGGCACCCAATTGCCGACCACGGTACTGCCCTTCATCCTGCGTGGCGTGTCGCTGCTGGGCACCGACAGCGTGATGATCCCCTTCGAAAAGCGTCGTGCCGCCTGGCAGCGCATTGCCGCGTTGCCCAATGCTCTGTTCACGCGCATGGCGGTGGAGGAAATCGGCCTCGAAGACATTGCGCAACGCGCGAACGCCATGCTGCGAGGCGAGACTCATGGGCGTGTATTAATCAACCTGGCACGATGAATGCGCTTCAGCCGTCAGGAGAAAACGCTATCTCCTGACACCTTCCGCTCAGGCCTGCTGCAACTCGTCCATGTGGCTGATGAGCAGCGGCTCGGGCTTGTGAACGCCAAACCCCTGAGCGAAGTCGACGCCGATCGAATCGAGTAGTCGCAGTTCAGCCTCGCTTTCGACGAATTCGGCGATAGTCTTGATCCCCATGACGCCGGCCACCTTGGCGATCGCCTCCACCATGGCGCAACTCACCGGATCGCTGAGAATGCCCTTGACGAACTCCCCGTCGATTTTGAGGTAGTCGATGGGTAGATGCTTGAGATAACCAAACGAGGACATGCCGCTGCCGAAATCATCCAGCGCGAAGTTGAACCCCAGTTTCTGCAGCGAGCGAATCAATTGAGCCGTTTGGGTCAGGTTGGCCACCGCCACCGTCTCGGTGATCTCGAAGCAGATCTGACTGGGCGGCACGCGATGCTGCTCGAGTTGGGCCTGCACGAACTGCAGAAACTGCTTGTCGTCCAGCGTGGCGCCGGAGAGATTGATCGAATAGGCCGTGCGTGCGCGCTGCCGGGCAGGCAACTGCTCGAAGTGCCGGAAAGCCGCCTTGATGACATAGCGATCGATCGTCGGCATCAGATTGTAGCGCTCGGCGGCCGGCAGGAAAGCCATGGGCGGGACGAGCGCCCCATTCTCGTCGCGCAGGCGCAACAATACCTCGCTCCATTCGGTATTAGTGCACTTGGCAATCGGTACGATACGCTGCACGAACAGTACCAGCCGCTCGTCCTGCAGGGCCTTCTGCAGCCGTCCCACCCAGTGCATTTCGCATAGGCGCGCCGACATCTCCTCATCATCGCGGCGATAGACATGCACTCGATTGCACCCCTTCTCGCGCGCCAGGAAACACGCCAGATCCGCGGCACTGAGTAGCTTGTTCAGCGTGAAGTCGTGGCCGAAGGTAACCACACCAATGCTGGCTGCCAGTTTGTATCGAAGTTGCCCCCAGCTGAACTCGATATCCCCAATCAGCGCATGCAGTTCCTCGGCGCGGCGCTGGGCCGGCTCATCGTTGCAATCGGTGAGTAGCAAGCCGAACTTGTCACTCTCGAGGTGCGCCAGCGTGTCGCTGGTCCTCACCCAGGAGCGCAGGCGCTTGCTCAGATACTGCAACAGGGCGTCCCCGGCCGCATGGCTACAGGTATCATTGACGACCTTGAACTGGTCAATCACGAAGTACAAAAGGGTATGTTCCGTCCCGGATTGGCGGACGTTCAGCAACGACTGACGCAGATGGCGTTCGAACTCATGTCGATTGATCAGCCCCGTCAAGGTATCGTAGGCTGGCTGATGATGGAGCTGATGGGTGGAACTCACGTCGTTGCCCTGCACGAAAATACCGGTGACGCGGCCATCGTTGGCGATGATCGGCTGGTAGACGAAGTCGATGTGCGTCTCGATGAAGGCTGCCCCGGGCTGCGGCTGTATCAACATCGGCCGGGGGCCGCTGACAAACGGCTCGCCCGTGGCATAGACATGGTCCAACAGCTCGAGAACTTCCTGTCCTTCGAGTTCGGGCAAGGCCTCTCTCGCCGACTTGCCGACGATCTCGCGATGCTCGACAAGCTGAGCGTAGGCCTGATTAGTGAGTTCAATGGTGTGCTCAGGTCCGCGCAGGATGCAAACGAACCCCGGCGCCTGTGCGAACAGTTGGCGCAGATGACGCTCGGGCTCCAGCATACCGCTGACCTGCTGGATGTGCGGTCGGCTCTCGAGTGCGATTTTGGTCATTGAATATCCTCCTGGCACTGCCTTGCCATCAATGGCTTTCGCGACGGATCTGTTTCGGAAAGGCACACCGCCATACCTTTCAAGCACGGCTCAGATAAGGGATATCTGAAGATAGAGTGATTCGGTTGCGACCGATGCGCTTTGCTTCATACATGTTTCTGTCGGCGGCCTTGAGCAGTGCATCGATACCGCAATCGCAGAGCCCACAGTCTTCGCCGATCGACGCGACCCCGTACGAGGCGGTAACGAAGATCGACTTGCCCTGCACTTGGCAAAGCGGAGCTGCGCTGAGCCGTTCACGTATCTGTCCGGCGAACTCCTTGGCCAGACAGGCCTCGCGCCCCGGCAGGACCACGACAAATTCTTCGCCCCCGTAACGTCCGACATGAATATCATCACGCCCCTCCAGCATCCGGCTCAGCAGACCGGCAAAGCTCTGCAGAACCTGATCTCCGACGTAGTGTCCGAAATCGTCGTTAATCGCCTTGAAATGGTCCAGATCGATGAAGATGACCGACAATGCCCGTCCACAGTTGCACGCCTCGTCGAACCTCTCGCGCAGAAGCTTTTCCAGGTGCAATCGGTTGTAAAGCTTGGTCAGAGGATCGAAACGGGCCTGAACGCTGAGCGCCTCATGTTCCTGGCGCAGCGCCTCGATTTCCTTCTGCTGGCGAGCCAGGTCCTGCTGCAGGCGAGCGTTGCGCTCGGCCAGCAACAGCTTGGCCTCGAACATCAGGTCGTTGGCATCCAGCCGCGCAGGCAGAGCCACTTGGTAGAGCGAAGCTACGGCGGGCAGCTGCTCCTGCAGCAGCATGATCTTGGAGATCATCTGCGGCGTTTCGAGACCGAAATGGAAATCCAGCGATGCCATCGCTACGCTCAAGGAGGCTTCGCCTTCCAGCCAGGCATCGGCGAGGACCCCGGAGGCGATGATGCAGTTGCCGGCCCGTTGACCGCGAGTTTCGGCGCTGACCATGCTGTCATGGCTATGCAGGATCCAACGCGAGGTACGCTCGGAGAGCTGCCATTTCTCAGCCAGCCATCCTCCCACTTCAGCGTGATCGATACCGTAGACGCGACGCTCCTGCGTCACCAGCTCCTCGTGACTGCGTGCACTTTCAAGAAGCGGCCGGTAGCGCCCGGCATCGGCCGCATACAACGCCAGCATGCCGATATCCTGTAGCAGCGAGGCGGTAAACAGTGCCCCGCTCTCACCATCCAGTTCCAGGGTTTCAGCCAGCGACTTGGCGCTCAGGGCGCAGATCAGCGAGCGCTGCCAATAGCGCTCGAGATTCAGTCCGGGCGCGTCCTGCGTTCCGGTCGCCGAGACCAGGCTGCATCCCAGCGCCAGCGAGAGCGTTCGCTCGATCCCGATCCGGTTGACGGCCTGGCGCAGATCCTCGGCGGGGCGATCCGCGGAGTAGAACACGGTGTTGGCCAGTGACAGCAAGCGTACCGAAAGAGCCGGGTCGTTGCTGATGGTCGCTCCGATATCCTGCACATTGGCATGGGGGTCGCGCGCCAGCTCGATGACACGCTGCACGACGGTAGGCAGCGAAGGTAGCGTGGTGCATTTTTCGAGTGATTGACGAAGCGCTAGGGGTATCACGGGCAAGGCTCCTTGCCTTCTAGCGGATCAATGCATGGGGAGTGTCCACCAGCCTGATTCTGCCAAGGCGTTAAGGTCTTCATTTTTTACGCAGGTGCGCGAAGAATTCGCACTCCATGAATTCCCAAACAAATGCCGGTCGAGCACGATACCAGGATGACAGAGTCGCTTAACAAGCGGCTTTGTTTTATACACCGGCCAAAGGTGTATCTTCCTGATATCGGCCGTTAACGCACATCCTGTACTCTGGCTATAATTACTGACCGACGCTCACATCGTCAATAACAATTTGAAATAAAACTATCAATTAATACACATGTTTTCCTAATTTAAATTAGATAGCTTTTTAAGACATTGTATTTTATGCAATATAGGCTATGGTTAATTATCCGCGGAATGTAACATATTGATATTTATAACCTTATCCCATCAGAAATAAATATGAAATTATCATTCATTATTTTGCCACGGAGCATTATCGAACAGGTGTATTATTCTCACCCCCTGTTCAGCAGTGATAACTAAACGTTAGCCAGTTTATTACTCAGGCGAGTCTTGGGTCTTCTTGGGGTCCCTTTCTCGCATAGCGCCACCTCCTCCCCTAGCTCCTCCAAACGGTGACAAACTCCTTTCCGGCTTGGCTTGTGCTCGCTGATTTCGCGAGGCCACCTAGACTCAAGGACATCGACTCTTGTCCTACCTTGCCGATCGCAGGCGGACAAAACGAAGTCCAGGGAGGCCTCATGCCACATAATCCATTGCAGGACGTTCACCTGCCCATGACGTCCCTCAAGGACGGCTCACCCATGCATGTCCTGCCCGACATTCAGGGACTGACCGTACAGATCGTGAATGTGTATTTTGTCGGTCTGCCCGACACGCCGGAGGATTGGGTACTGGTGGATACCGGCATGCCCCATTCGGCGGATCTGATCATCAAAGCCGCCGAAGCGCGTTTCGGCGCCTATGCCCGGCCACGGGCAATCATCCTGACCCACGGCCACTTCGATCACGTCGGTTCCGCCCTCGAGCTGGCCGGACATTGGGATGTTCCCGTTTATGCTCACGCCGCAGAAATGCCCTTTGTGACCGGTCAGCAGCGTTACCCCTATCCCGACCCCAGCGTGCAGGGCGGCATCATCGCCAAGCTGTCACGCTTTTTCCCCAGCGATCCCGTCGACCTGCAGGGATACATCCGCGCCCTGCCTGACGATGGCAGCATCCCGGGCATGCCGGGTTGGCGCTGGGTGCATACACCGGGTCATACGCCGGGGCATGTATCGTTCTTTCGTGACGACGATCACGCCCTGATCGTCGGCGACGCCTTTGTCACCGTTCGCCAGGACGCGCTGTTCAAGGTGTTGACCCAGCATCAGGAGATCAGTGGCCCGCCGCGTTATTTCACTCCCGACTGGGCCGCGGCTCGAAGCTCCGTGCAACGTCTGGCCGAGCTGCGCCCGAGCGTGGCGGTGACCGGCCACGGCATGCCGATGGCCAAGGAGGCGCTTCGCGAAGGACTCGACGAACTGGCCCGACGCTTTGATGAAATCGCCCTGCCCGCGCATGGCCGCGATGTCGACGAGAAGAAATAGATCAACAAAACAAAAAGCCCTTCCGAGGAAGGGCTTTTGCAAAGGACGCCGCGACGCATACGCCTGACAGGTCTTGCCTAATGGGTCTCGATCATCGCAGTCAGATCGCGCGATACCGGTTCGAGGACTTGCGACCACGTCAGATACGGGGTTTTGGCCGTGCCGTTGACCAACACCGAGAAACTTCCCCAGCGCCCGGTTGCGGTACGAAAGTAACCGGCGATAGCGCGTACCGAGACCGGTTGGTTGAGCGTGCCGGTCTTGAGCATGACATGGTTCTGGAAGATGTCACTGCCACGACGGACAAAGCGCATGGGCCCGTTGACCGGCAGTTGCATCCCGGCGACAAAGGTCGGGAACAGCGCTGGTCGCTGGTACATGGCCGCCAGCAGTGCATTGACGCCTTGGGCCGACACGCGATTTTCCGGTGTCAAACCGCTGCCGCTTTTCATGACCAACGGACCGTGCCCCGGCAATGCCTCGGCAAAATGCTCGATCTCGGCCGCACCCTCGGCCATGCCGGCGTGTGGTTGCGACGCAAGATTGAGGCTCAGAGTATCCGCCATGAAATTGTTGGAATAATTCAGGGTTCGCAGCAACAACTCCTGAAGCGGCTTGCCCTCGATGGAGGCCAGTTGTCGGCTCGAGGACAACGGCGCCGTATCGCTGGTAGCGTAGCCACCGCTGACGTTGATCCCCGCCTGCTTGAGGATCGCCAGCAGCGTTTCCCCGGTCTGAATGGCCGGATCGGAACTGGCACGATAGATAAGCTGCGGCGGCGCTCCCAATGCCACCTTGCCCCGGATACGCAGGATATCGCCCTGGGGATCGGTGATTCTTTCCGCGCTGAGGCCGGTAGCGCCACTCGCCGCCGCTGTCGTCACGCCGTTATTCACACGGGTAATCGGCACTTCCGAATCACAGTTGGTGACTTTCGCCGCCGCGCCGACGTGGCTGCCCGGCATTACGCTCATGCACCAGCTGCCATAGTTGATCGCTGCGGAAGACAACAAGGCGCTGTAGGCATTGGCGGTTCGATTACGTGCCTGGCAGCGGTCGGTGGTGATGCACTGCACGGGGCCATATCGCCACTGGCTGATGACCAGTCGCCCCTCGATTCCACTGATGCCCTGTTGCCTCAGGCCTTGGACCAGGCGCCACAAGTCCTCGGATACCAGCGCCGGGTCGCCACCACCTTCGAACACCAGATCGCCCTGCAGCACTCCCTGGGTATCGATGTGACCGGTCGTCAGAAAGCGAGTCGTGAAGCGATGCTGCGGTCCCCAGCGATCCAGCGCGGCTGCCGAGATGTACAGCTTGGAGACCGAGGCCGGCGACAGTAACCGCTCCGCATCCAGGGATGCCAAAGTTTCATTGCTGTCCAGCAAGCGGGCTTGGGCGCTGATGGAAAAACCCTTGCCGGCCAGGTGCGCCACATTCTCGAATCCGGTACCCAGCGCAGACAGGGGTAATAACAATAACAACCACAACAATCGTGACATGAATGCAATTCGCTCCGCGGGGATAGACTGGGACATGCTGGGCGCGGGGCTCTACCGTCAGGTGTGGCACCGCGCCGAAGCTAAATCATGCTTGATACGCTCATGGTACCCGGTCGGGCAAGCGCGATAGCGGCGAACAGACGCCTAATGCGAGTCCATTTTCGAAAACACCTGGATTACCACGACACCGGCAATGATCAGCACCAGCCCTACGATGGCCGGTAGGTCGGGTTTTTCGCCGTAGAGCACCACACCGATCAATGTGACCAACACAATGCCCAACCCGGCCCAGAAGGCATAGGCAATACCCACGGGCAGCGTGCGCAACACCAGGGTCAGCATATAGAACGCCGTGGCATATCCCACGATGACCAGTACGCTGGGCCAGAATCGCGTGAATTCATGGGACGCCTTCAAGGCACTGGTGCCGATGACTTCAGCGATGATGGCAATTGCCAGATAGAGATAGCTCATAAAAATGTCCATTGCTCGAGATAGGGGCGCGGCGCCGGCGCTCAGCGGTTACCGGAGCCTTCCCCGCCGAGCGCCGTCCCGGTAATCCGGCTTGGGGCGGCGAGTTCGGCAAGCCGGGAAAGCGGCGTCACCAGACGCCACAGCGTCTGGCCGCTGTGATGGTACTTGGATTCGAAAGGCGTGAGAAACGCGTCCTGCGGGATATGGCGTTCCACCTCAGGCCGCTGACCGCTGACATAGGCGATGGCCTGGGCGAACTCCTCGATATACAGTCGCCAGTTGGAGCGCACCTCCAACCGTCCCCCCAGGGCCAGAATCGTCGGGAAGACCGGATGCCCATGCCAGCGCATCTTGAGGTGAGCGGCCTTGGGATACGGGTTGGGATACAGCAGGTAGTGACGGGCCGGCCGCCAGCCGGCCATCAGCGCCAGCCGCCAGAAGTCCACCAGGTCGGCACGCACCAGCAAGGCATTGTCGGGCAATACCCCATGATCGCGCGATAGCCGGTCGGCGCTGCGGTCGATACCGATGACCACATGATCGGCAAACGCTAGGGCCAAGCGCCGGGTGGAAATGCCTACGCCGCAGCCGGCATCGAGAATCAACGGGCGATCACGCGCGGCATACCAAGTCTCGGCCGCCTCGAAAGCACGCTGCGTATGCGCCGCGATAGGCTTACGCCAGGGATGCTGCAGGGCGCGGGTGACGCGGCGCTCGAGATCCTCATGCGGGCCGGCTTGATTGGTGACGATGGGGCGTGAATTGGCGTGCATAGTGAACGGGTATCGACAAATGAGCCCGTATTCTAGCAAGCCTGCCCACAAAAAAATGGCGCATCCCAAAGGGGGGCGCCAATAATAAACTCGTAATGACTCAAACAGCCGTTTAAATATACCTCGGCCTTTCGGCATTCTCAAACAATTGTTTAATTTCGGTTTCCAAGGGGCCTCTCTACGCTGAGCGAGCTGCACTCCACCTCGCTCACTGCATCTCGGGGCTCATCCCGGCCCCTCAGGAGAACCCATGACCCAACGTTTCGAACGAGACTTCGTCCCTGCCCAGCAGGCTCACGACATGCCGCTGCTGATTCATCGCCTACTGGCCAACAGCCTGCAGCAGGCCGACGGACGCTGCATTCACCACGGCGATCACACCCTGAGCTATGCCGAACTCAACACGCGCGTGCATCGTCTGGGCGCCGCATTGACGGCTCAAGGCGTGAAAATGGGCGAGCGCATCGCGGTACTCGACTGGGACAGCCATCGTTATCTCGAAGCGTTCTTTGCGGTTCCCATGCTCGGCGCGGTACTGCATACGGTAAATATCCGGCTCGCTCCGGAACAGGTTCATTACACCCTGGAGCACGCCGAAGACAGCGTGGTGCTGGTCCATCGCGATTTCCTGCCATTGATCGAATCGCTGGCCCCGCGCCTGCCCCGCTTGCGCGGGATCGTGATCCTCGAAGACACCACCGGCGAGCTGCCCGACACGCTGGGCGGCGTGCCGGTATGGAGCGAATACGAGCGCTGGCTGGCAGCGGCCGAAGCGAATTTCAGCTTCCCCACCTTCGACGAACGGCAGACCGCCACGCTGTTCTATACCACCGGCACCACCGGCAAACCCAAGGGGGTATTTTTCTCTCACCGCCAGCTGGTGCTGCATACCCTGTCGCAGATCGGCTCGCTGAACCTGACCGGCGAGAACCTGCTGTCGCGCCGCGACGTCTACATGCCGATCACCCCGATGTTCCACGTGCACGCCTGGGGACTGCCCTACACCGCCACCGCCATGGGCCTGACCCAGGTCTATCCGGGGCGCTACGACCCACCCCGCCTGCTGGCGCTGATTCAGCAATACCAGGTGACATTCTCGCACTGCGTGCCGACGCTGCTGGGCATGGTGCTGGGCGCGGCGGAACAGGCCGACGCCCGTCTCGACGGTTGGAAGCTGATCATCGGCGGCAGCGCTCTGACCGCGGGGCTGGTCAGACGCGCCGCGGCGCTTGGGGCCGACGTGCGCGCCGCCTACGGCATGTCCGAGACCTGCCCGCTGCTGACCTGCGCGCAACTGCCACCCGAACTTCAGGATGGCGCCCGCGAGGCTGACGAGCTGCGGATCATGACCGGGCGCGCCGTCCCCATGGTCGAGCTCGATATCATCGACCCCGAAGGACGCTCGCTGCCCCATGATGGCCGCACGTCCGGTGAGCTGGTGGTACGGGCACCCTGGTTGACCCAGGGCTATTTCGGCGACCCCCAGGCCAGCGAGATTCTATGGGAAGGTGGCTGGCTGCACACCGGCGACGTCGCCACCCTGGACGGCGACGGCTGGCTGATGATTCGCGACCGACTCAAAGACGTGATCAAGAGTGGCGGCGAATGGATCTCCTCGCTGGCGCTGGAGAACCGCCTGAGCCGGCATCCGCAGGTCACCGAGTGCGCCGTGATCGGCGTGCCCGACCCCCAATGGGGCGAACGCCCGCTGGCCTTCGTGGTCGCCCCGCAGGCGGACGACAATCTCGATGCGCAACTACGCGCCCTGCTCGAAGAAAGTGTGGCAGCCGGCGAGCTTCCCGCCTGGGGGTTGCCCGACACCATTGCCCGTGTCGAGCAACTGCCCAAGACCAGCGTCGGCAAGCTCGACAAGAAGCGTCTGCGCGAACAGCCCCCGCAGGAATAAGCTTGCGGTTCCTCACCGCCGACAGCGCGGCGGTGAGGTCCGTTGTGCAATCGCCTTAAAACCGCCTTTCTCTTTTGTCCTCGGCATGACGAGCCTCACGCCCGAGTGCTATCATTCTCCTCCATAACTACGGTATCGATAGGGCGTACGTGCCCGCGCCATGTCGCTCGGCTGCGTTATCCCGCCGATGCCATGCATGGACGCCTGCAGCGCCCATCGCACCTGGACATCGCCCTGACCGGCGATGCCGAAATATAAGGCCGGCTCTGCAGATGCGTCGGCCATGACTCGTAAACATGACGCTCACACAACAGCACACGAGGGACGCGGCTTGTCACAGTTACCGGTGATCGTCGGCATGGGCGGCGTCAATGCCGCCGGTAGAACCTCGGGCCATCACGCCTATCGCCGTACGGTGATTGATGCCCTGCCGGCAGCCCTGCAATCGCATACGCTAATCGCGCTCGCGGCGCTGATGCAGCTCGTCACCCGCCGGCGCGATGGCGCCTGGCAGAATGCCGATGGCGACATTCTCGCGGACGCCGACGTCGTTACCCGCTACCGTCAGCAGATTCTCGACCACACCCTGATTCGGCGCATCGAGGATGCGCGCTTCGGCGATGAGGGCATTCCCGCCAATCGCGAAGCACACCTCGACCTGGCGGCGCCCCTGACGTTCAGCGTCCGGCGACGCCAGCTACCGGATGCCTTGCCGGACGGCTGGCAGGTACGTGAGCTCGACAGGCAGCAGGTCGAAGTGACAGTGCCGGCCGGCACTCTCAACGTGTTGCTGCCCGAGCGCCGACGCGCCCTGGTGCGAACCGCGGGCCAGTTGCCGTCCGGCTTCACGCCCGAACAGCTCTATCGCAGCGTGCACCATCCACGCGGCCTGTCGATGACGGTGTTCGGTGCCTCCGACTGTCTCGGCCAGAGCGGCCTGGACTGGAATGCGGTATATGAGCGTCTCGATCCAGACGCCATCGCCGTGTATGCCGGCAACTCCATCGGCCAGATGGACGACGCGGGCTGGGGCGGCCTGCTCAAGAGCTTCGTCTCGGGTAACCGCGCCACCTCCAAGCAAATGCCCTTGGGCTATGGCCAGATGCCGGCCGACTTCCTCAATGCCTATGTCCTCGGCAGTGTCGGAGCCACCGGCACCGCTCAAGGCGCGTGTGCCAGCTTTCTCTACAATCTGCGCCTGGGCGTGGAGGACATCCGCGCGGGACGTCGTCGGGTGGTGATCGTCGGCACGTCCGATGCGCCGATCACGCCGGAAATCATCGAAGGCTTTCGCACCATGGGTGCGCTCGCCGACGACGAGAGCCTCAAGGCACTGGATGCCCTGACCCTGCTCACCGACAGCGACTATCAACGCGCCTGCCGGCCCTTCGCGCGCAACTGCGGCTTCACCATTGCCGAATCCACTCAGTTCATCATGCTCATGGACGACACCCTGGCACTGGAGCTCGGCGCCCAGATTCTGGGCTCGGTGCCGGAGGTGCATGTCAACGCCGACGGCTGGAAGCGCTCGATTTCGGCTCCCGGCATCGGCAACTACCTCACCCTGGGCAAGTCGGTGGCCCTGGCCACGGCCATCATCGGCGAAGAAGCCGTGCGTCAACGCAGCTATCTGCATGCCCACGGCACCAGCACCCCCAAGAACCGGGTCACCGAATCGCATGTCTTCGACCGTATCGCGCAGGCCAACCAGATCGAGTCCTGGCCCGTCGCGGCGGTCAAGGCGTTTCTCGGCCACTCCCAGGGCAGTGCCGCCGGCGATCAGTTGGCCAGCGCGCTGGGCAGCTTTGCCCACGGCCTGCTCCCGGGCATCTTCACGCTGGACAACGTGGCCGACGACGTCTACAGCGAGCGCCTGCGCTTCTTCCGGGAGCCGCTGGAGTTCGCCGCGGACGCCGCCTTCATCAATGCCAAGGGATTCGGCGGCAACAATGCCACCGGTTTAGTGCTCTCGCCCGAGATCACCGAGCGCTTGATGATCAAGCGTCACGGGCAGCGCGCCGTGGATGCCTGGAAACAGCGCCGCGAGGCGACGCTCGAGGCGGCGGCACGCTACGAGAGCCAAGCATGTCATGGACACTTCGACGTGACTTATCGCTTTGGCGAAGGCGTTCTCGAGGGGCCGGAGCTCGACGTATCCCGTGAAGCCATTCGTATCCCGGGCTACGCCCAGCCGGTTGCGCTCAAGGCAGACAACCCCTTCGGCACGCTCGACTAGACCTGCTCCCGAACACCTGGAGTCGGGCCAATTGTCCTCGCCCGGGTGTTCGGGTACTCTGTGGCCCCAATGCTCCCCGAACCCGGCAGGATGCGCCAATGAACATCGTGGTCTATCCCGGCACTTTCGACCCCATCACCAACGGCCATACCGATCTGATCGAGCGTGCCGCGCGGATGTTCGACAAGGTAGTGGTGGCCGTGGCAGCCAGTCCCGGCAAGAAGCCCACGCTGTCACTGGAGACACGAGTCGCACTGGCCCAGAATGTGCTCAGGGAATTCGCCAATGTCGACGTCGTCGGTTTCAGCTGTCTGCTGACCGAGCTGCTCGATCAGCATAATGCGCGTATCATCCTGCGCGGCCTGCGCGCGATGTCGGACTTCGAATACGAACTGCAGCTGGCCAATATGAACCGGGCCCAGGCACCGCATGTCGAAAGCGTGTTTCTGACTCCTGAGCTCAAGAACTCGTATATTTCTTCTACTATCGTACGTGAGATCGCGCGCCTGGGCGGCGACGTCTCGAAGCACGTGTCTCCCCACGTTGCCGAGGCGCTGCAAGCGCATTATTCGTCTGACCAGTGATGGTCGCTCACGACGCATTGAGGTAACTCCCATGGCTCTGATGATCACCGATGAGTGCATCAACTGCGACGTCTGCGAACCCGAATGCCCCAACGAGGCCATTTCCGCGGGCGAGGAAATCTATATCATCGACCCCAATCTGTGCACGCAGTGCGTAGGTCACTATGACGAACCCCAGTGCCAGCAGGTATGTCCGGTGGACTGCATTCCGCTCGACCCCGAGCGTGAGGAAACCCATGATGAGTTGATGAAGAAATACAAGCTCATCACCACCGCCGCCTGACCTTCTGCCCCCCCGCACCTTGCCAGAAGCCCCGCTTAGGGGCTTCTGACGTTTTCCCCACCGTTTCGCGTAAAACGCCATGGACTCTCTGGCACCTTACGCTCCCCAAGGCAGCAGTTTTTCGCCTGCTGCTTTTGCCCCGTTCCCGTTAGTGACTAACCTTGAGAAAGGTTGGCATCGTAGGCGTTGACACGGCAAAACGATGTCTCGCACCGGTCAATGACTGTGATTCTCGTGTCGGGCCCCTGAGCGCACGAGACAGGAATTTCACGCACCAGGGCGAAAGGGGCATGCAAGATGCTCGCAAGGAGAAAGCAGTGATCGCGACGATATCGGGTTGGGTTGTGGGGCTTATCGGCCTCGTCTTGGCGGTGGGAGGCATCTGGCTCGCGGTCTTGGGGGGCAGTGGGTACTACCTTTTTGCCGCGCTCGGCTTTCTGGCGACGGCCGGCCTGCTCATCAAACGGCGTGTCGCGGCGCTGTGGATCTATGCCGCCGTGCTGCTCGGCACGTTGATCTGGGCGCTATGGGAGGTCGGCCTCGACTGGTGGAGTCTTGCCCCCCGCTGCGGCGTGATCGCCCTCATCGGCGTGTGGCTGTTGACGCCCTGGGTCACACGCAATCTCGGAAGCTCCCGCGCTCGACAGGGCGGTGCGTCTTGGCGCAGCGCCGGCCTGCCGCTTGCCGTGTCGCTGGCCATTGCCGCTGTCGTGGCGCTAATGACACTGTTTACCGATCCCTACGATATCGAGGGCCAACTGCCTGCACCGCAGGCCAACCAGCCGCCCTTGCAGGATAACGTGCCCGCGGGCGACTGGCCCGCCTATGGCAGGACCGGCTTCGGTCAGCGCTATTCGCCCCTCGACGAAATCACCCCGGAAAACGTCGATCGACTGGAAGTCGCCTGGACCTACCATACCGGCGACATTCGCGGCGAAGGCGACCCCACCGAGACCACCTACGAGGTAACGCCACTCAAGGTGGACGACACGCTATACCTATGCACTCCGCATAATCTGGCGATCGCCCTCGATGCCGACACCGGCGAGGAGCGCTGGCGCTTCGACCCCGAGGTGGCGAAGAACATCAACCGCCAGCATCAGACGTGCCGCGGCGTCTCCTATTATGACAGCACGGCACGCAACACGGCGGCGTCTGGCGGTTCCGCCCGCGACACCGCTACCGGCGCCCCGACGCAGATCGTTCCCCAGTGTGCGCGCCGCCTCTATCTGCCCACCGCGGATGCGAGATTGATCGCTCTGGACGCTGAAACCGGGACGGTCTGCCAGGGCTTCGGCGACGATGGCGTAGTGAATCTGTGGGCCAACATGCCCAACCTGACACCAGGTTTCTACTACTCGACATCGCCACCGGTGGTCACGCAGGACCTCATCATCGTCGGTGGAGCGGTCAACGATAACGTCTCGACCACCGAACCCTCGGGCGTGGTACGGGCCTACGATGTGGATACCGGCGCCCTGGTCTGGAACTGGGATTCCGGCAACCCGACAGCGACGACCCCCATTGCGGCGGATCAGACCTATACGCCGAACTCTCCCAACATGTGGTCGATTGCCAGCGTCGATGAAGAGCTCGGCCTGGTCTACTTGCCGCTGGGCAATGCAGTGCCCGACCAGTGGGGTGCTGAGCGCAGCCAGGCCATGGAGCGTTTCTCCTCCTCCATCGTGGCCCTCGACGTCGCGACCGGCAAGGTGCGCTGGGTTTTCCAGACCGTGCACCACGATCTCTGGGACATGGATGTGCCCGCACAGCCGAGTCTTATCGATCTGCATACCGACACGAGCACTGTCCCGGCCCTGGTGGCCCCCACCAAACAGGGCGATGTCTATGTTCTCGACCGCGAGACCGGTGAGCCGGTCCTCCCGGTCGAGGAAGTGCAGGCTCCGCTGGGTGCGGTCAGCCGCGACGTGGCCTCACCGACGCAGCCACTGTCGGCGCTGACGTTCAACCCGCCGCCACTGACCGAACACGACATGTGGGGAGCGACGATGTTCGACCAGCTTGCCTGTCGCATCAAGTTCCGCTCGCTGCGCTACCAGGGGCGCTACACGCCGCCGTCACAACGGGGCACGCTGGTTTATCCGGGCAATTTCGGCGTCTTCAACTGGGGCGGCCTGGCCGTCGACCCGCAGCGCCAGGTGGCCTTCACCACGCCTGCTTACCTCGCCTTCATCTCGACGCTGGTACCGCGCGAGGATGCCACTACCAGCTACGTCAGCGACGGCGTTCCGGGCATCGGGGAAAACTACGGCGCACCCTTTGCCGTCAAGTTTTCACCATTCATGTCGCCGGTGGGATTGCCCTGCCAGGCGCCCCCCTGGGGCTACGTCGCGGGAGCCGACCTGCGCACCGGCGAAATCGCCTGGCGTCACCGCAACGGCACCGTGCGCGATCTTGCGCCACTGCCCCTGCCTTTCGAGATGGGCGTGCCGGACCTCGGCGGCCCGGTCATGACCGCCGGCGGCGTCGCCTTCATCAGCGGCACGCTCGACTACTACGTGCGCGCCTATGACGTGACCACCGGCGAGCAGCTCTGGGAGGATCGTCTACCGGCAGGCGGCCAAGCCACGCCAATGACTTACCGCGCATCGAATGGCAAGCAGATGGTGCTGGTGGTGGCCGGTGGGCATGGCTCGCTGGGCACCCGGGCCGGCGACGCGATCATCGCCTATCATCTGCCCGACTGAGAACAGCCCCTCGGCGTCATCTCATGCGTCAGAGAGGCACGCCGCGAGGCTGGATTTCTCTGCCCCAGCGCTGCTGGGTCGCCTGCGCCTTAGAACGAGTAAGTGGCAAACAGCTGGAACAGCTGCGAGGTGTGATCGTGATTAAACCGCTGCTCGGCGCTGCGCTCCGGAAACGCCACGCCGTAGACGGCAGATAACGCCAGACTGTCGGTCACGTTCACGTTGGCGTAAAGATCGACCTCTTTGGCAAAATCGCGATCGGTGGTGCCTTCTGGAGTTTCCTTGTGGCGAAAGCGATAGCCGATGATGCCGGTCTCCAGTCTTTCGTTAGGCTGAACCGACGCCCGGATCATGTCGACCTTGAGGTTGGTATTGAACAGCATGTACTCGCCGACGATCTCACCCATGTACCAGTTGCCCCATCCCCCGGCGAAATCGTAGAACAGCGTGTCGTAGTGCTCGCTGAACTCGGCGCGCCGGTACATAAGCTGCGGGGTCCAGGTGACATCACTGAAGGTATAGGTCGTCTGTAGGTACCAGCCGTCATCGTCGATATCGGCCTTATCATTGGTTTCATAGACATATTGCCCGCCCAGCGACAGGTCGGGTAGCGACGCGAACGGCACGCCCTTGGCGCGCACGTTGTAAACGTCCATGCCTTCGCGCGTCTCGATGTCGGAATTGTAGGTATGTACGTAGGCAGCACCGAATTTGGCGCGCTCACCGAGGGTATAGTCGATATTGGTGCCGTTGGCATAGGTCGTCTCGTCGGCACCGCCGGGGACATATTGATGAGCCTTCAGATGAAACAGGTCGGCGTGCCAGCCTCGGCTGTCGAGCGAAGCCACCGCCGTGTTGTGAAAACCTTCGCTGGGACCGATGTAGTAAGCGGCATACTTGCCGGTATCGCTGTATCCATCCCCCACCAGAAAGCCGTCGCCGAACTCGAATTTCTGACGGCCGAAAGACAATGTCAGCGCCTCCTCGCCGAGCGAGTCGGCAAGCAGCGCGCCACTGTTCCAGCCGAGATAGGCCAGATCGAGGCGGCCATGCTCGGGATGATTGGGCGTGGCACCGTCGATATCGCCGTACTGGTTGCCACGCGTCATCGACAGCACTCCCTTGGCCCCGCCAAATAGAGTACTCCCGCCGGGCATGTCGAACTCGCTGGTCAATATGGGGATCAGTGACGCTTCCCACCAGGAGGGATGGCGCTTGGTGGGCGAGCCGAAGAGGCTCTCCCGCGCGCCGAAATTGGCATTGCGCGTAGTGGCGCCATAGACTTCGAGCGACAAGCCGCCGTTGAGCCGAAAGCCCGTGTCCACGTCGTTGTACAGTTTTATATCGGCAGGCGGCGGCTGAATGCCGGCGCTCAGATAATCGACATCGGTCACGGCAGAAAACGCCTGTGCCAGCGGCGCGGCCAGCATGCCGCCAGCCAGCGACACCGCAAGCCTGCCAGGATGGATTGCCCTTGAAAGTCCCATTATTATCCTCTCCTTGATATCCCCTGTAGCACGCGCAGTCGTACGTACACATGCGCCGTGCAGCGATTCGATACCGCACGCAGCACTTCTACCTTAGACCCGCGGCGAGCCGAGAGCCTCATCATCGGCGAGCCAGCGTTCATGTTCTTGCCGCTCATGCCCATGACCCGGGTACGACGAGCCGCTATCATGGCGGCTTTGTCCTATTCCCCGACCCTCAACGAGCCTGCCGTGAACGATACGCCCGAACCGCAAGCCCAGTTCACTCAGGTATGGCGCCTGGCCTGGCCGATCATCGTCTCGAATACCACCGTGCCCTTGCTGGGCCTGGTCGATACCGCCGTGGTCGGCCACCTGCCGGACTCGCGCTATCTGGCGGCGGTCACGCTGGGCGCGATGCTGTTCAGCTTCTTGTATTGGGGATTCGGTTTTCTGCGCATGGGCACCACAGGGCTGACTTCACAGGCGATGGGTCGCGAGAGTGACAGCGATGTGCGCAACCTGCTGGGGCAGTCGCTGTTGCTGGCGATGGGCATCGGGCTAATGCTGATCCTGCTCGCCGATCCGCTGATCGCGTGCGGCCTATGGCTGCTCGATGGCAGTGAGGCAGCGATGTCTCTGGCGGCGAGTTATGCCGATATCCGCATTCTCTCGGCTCCCGCGGTCATGGCCAACTACGCCATTCTAGGCTGGTTTCTGGGGCAACAGAACAGCCGGGTCACGCTGGCGATCATGGTGCTGACCAACAGCGTCAACATCCTGCTCGATCTACTGTTCGTGGTGGGGCTGGGCATGACCAGCGACGGCGTGGCCTGGGCCACCGTGATTGCCGACTATGTTGCGCTGGTGTTCGGCGCGTGGCTGGTGATTCGTCAGTTGCGTCTGCTGCAGGGGCGTTTTTTGCGCGAACGTCTGTTACGTCTATCGGCCTATGCCGAGCTGTTTCAGGTCAATCGGCATCTTTTCGTGCGCACCCTGGGGCTGCTGTTCGCTATGGCCTTTTTTACCGCTCAGGGCGCCAGCCAAGGCGACACGGTGCTAGCGGCCAATGCCGTATTGCTGCAGTTCATCATGCTGACATCCTACGCCCTGGATGGCTTCGCCCATGCCGCGGAGGCGTTGACCGGGCGCGCCGTGGGACAGCGCGACTGGCGGCTGTTCGCCGCCTCGGTGAAAGCGGCGGCGCGCTTTTCATTGCTGATAACGGGTTTGGCGACGCTAGGGTTCGCCCTGGGGGGCAATGCCCTGATCGCCCAGTTAACCGACTTGCCTCAGGTGCGCGCCGTCGCTGCCGATTATCTGCCGTGGATGGTCGCCATGCCTGCCATCGCCGTATGGAGCTACCTGCTTGATGGCGTCTTTATCGGGGCCACGGCAACACGCGAGATGCGTGACACCATTCTCATTGCCTTGCTCGTCTATCTGCCCACCTGGTATCTCACCCAAGGCCTGGGCAATCACGGCTTGTGGCTGGCGTTTACGCTTTTCATGCTGGTGCGCTCAACGACGCTGGGCGGTTACTACCTGCACCATCGACGTACCCGCTGGCGAGAAACGCCCTAGCCCGGCCCGCCTGAAACGCCGCCCTCCAAGCGTGACGTTTCAGGTGTGGATGAGCCTCACGGCATGCAGCTTACGACTTGTCGGGAGTGAAGGACGGCGGATCGCTGGCCGGAAACGACTCGTTACTCGCCTCATCCACACGCGCATCTTCCTCTCCCAGAGGAGGAGAAGTGAGGATACTTCCCAGTTGGCCGTCCTCATCGTCGAGAAGCGTCAGCCGGTTTTCATCCTCCGCCCGTAAGCGCGTGAACGGAACCCAACTATAGGTCAGATGCTCATCAACGATACGCACATACTCGTTTCCTACGACATCCACCGTCCCTACCTTGTCATGCGCCGGGGTAAGTACCTCGGCGCCGACTTTATATGCGTTTTCCATGGTATTTCTCCTTAACGCCGCAATAACACGTTGCGGGCTGCCAAATACAGCTCGCTGTCAGAACAATACGCCACGCGGAAGGCGTTTCTGACTCAGGGTAGTCAAAAACGGCCGGAGCCACCGAGCGCAATGCCCCCAGGCATGCAAAAACATGATAAATCTGTCACCTAGCGTGACCTGTTCAATTATTCCGGATCCCGACATGACCCCTGACGACCTGCCGCGCCAGCATGAACTCTCCATGACCATTCTCATGACGCCTGACATGGCCAATTTCAGTGGCAAGGTGCATGGCGGCGCCATCCTCAAGAAGCTTGATGAAGTCGCCTACGCCTGTGCCAGCCGTTACTCGGGAAGTTATGTGGTCACCCTGTCGGTAGATCAAGTGCTGTTCAAGCAACCCATCCATGTCGGCGAACTGGTGACCTTTCTCGCCATGGTCAATCACGTCGGGCGATCCTCCATGGAGATCGGCGTCAAGATCATTGCCGAGTCCATTCAGGAAAAAATCATCCGCCACACCAACAGCTGCTATCTGACCATGGTGGCCATGGACAGCCAAGGACGTCCAGCACCGGTGCCGCCGCTCAATCTGGAAACGCCGTTGCAGAAGCTGCGTTTCGAAAAAGCCGCGTTACGCAAAAAACTGCGCAAACAAGCCGAAGAGCAGGCTCAACGTGCCCACGCCGACCATTTCCCTCAATAGTAAGGCTGAACGTCGCGTCGGACTGACGTCGGTCGACAGCTTCAATAGGATCACTACTATAGTACACAGTGGATCTATGGAGACGGCATCGGAGCATGGACACGTTCACCGGGCTTCGATGAATAAAGGAGAAGGGCAATGGAACTGCTGGAACGCATCACCCAGTATCTCGACGAGCAGGAACTGGTGCTGGCCACGGCCGAGTCTTGTACCGCCGGTCTGATCGTCTCGGAGCTCGCCCGTGTTCCGGGCAGCGGAAAGTCGATCGACTGTGGTTTGGCCGTGTATTCGCCAGAGGCCAAGAATCGCCATCTCAACGTCAACTTCGACACTATCGAGAAATATGGCCTGACCAGCGAGGCGGTATCGCGGGAACTCGCGCTCGGCGCCCTCAACAAAAATAACGCCGATGTGGCAGTTGCCAATACCGGGGTCGCCGGTCCCGGCACCCCCAATGACGAGATTGAGGTCGGCACGCTGTGTTTTGCCTGGGCCTATCGGTTCCAGGGCAATACCTACCTGTTTGCCGAAACACAGCATTTCGATGGCGACAGAAATGAAGTGCGCCTGGCAGCGGCCCACTACGCGCTCTCACGCATTTCCGACTATCACGCCAAGGTGAAAAATGGCGATGCGACACCAGTTCACGTCCCCGGAGCGGCAACCGATCATTGAGGAGACAGCCATGGATACGCAATCCACCAGCGGCGCCCAGCGCCGTATCAGTAGCGCCCTAGGGGTGAGTGCCTCCATCGACCCGGAGCAGGAAATCACCCGCCGTAGCGCCTTTTTGCGCGACCAGATGATCGAGAGCGGTCAGCATGCCCTGGTGCTGGGCATCAGTGGCGGCGTCGACTCGACCGTGGCGGGCCGTCTGGCCCAGATCGCCGTGGAACGCGCTCGTGAGCAGGGGCTGGAAGCGCGTTTTTTCGCCATGCGCCTGCCCTACGGCACCCAGCACGACGAGAGCGATGCCCGTATGGCACTCGACTTCATCGCGCCCGACGAGACGCTCACCGTCGACGTCAAGCCCGCCAGCGACGCCATGCTCGAGAGCCTCGAGCGGGGCGATCTGGCCTTCCGCGACGAGGCACACCGGGACTTCGTGCTCGGCAACATCAAGGCTCGCCAGCGCATGATTGCCCAGTACTCCGTCGCCGGCGCCCATGGCGGCTTGGTGGTCGGTACCGACCAGGCGGCCGAGGCGTTGATGGGGTTTTTCACCAAATACGGTGACGGAGCCTGCGATGTCGCACCGCTGACCGGCTTGACCAAACGTCAGGTGCGCGAGATCGCACGCACGCTGGGCGCTCCCGCATCGCTGGTCGAGAAAGCGCCCACCGCCGATCTGGAGTCGCTATCGCCCCAGCGCGCCGACGAGGATGCCTTCGGGGTCCGTTATGAACAGATCGACGATTTTCTCGAGGGCGGCCCCATCGACGAACAGGCCAGCGAGATCATCCTCGAGGCCTACCGCAAGACCGCCCACAAGCGTCGGCTGCCCGCCACGCCCAACTGACGGACTCCACCGCACAAGCCTCTGCCCGGTCGACGCTACAGCTTTGACCGGGCATTCTGCCGTGGCGCAACACTCCATCGATTACCCGCCTGTTTTCACCCGCATAGGACACGTTGATGCTGGAACGCACACCGCCACCACGGCCGAAACGCCCCAAGCGCAGCGGCAATCGTCGCCGGGAAGACATCTTTCTGGTGTGGGACGTGTTCATCATTACTCTGGTGCTGGTCAACCTCGCGCTACTGCTGTTCGATAGCCTGTTTCTGCTGCCACCGTTGAACAATGCCTTCGAATCCGTCGCGCCCGATCTATACACGGCCTATGGCACTTACATTCATGACAATTTCCTGGCCATCGATCTGGCCTTCGTCGCCATCTTCGTGCTCGATGTATTGATCGGCTGGAGCGTGGCCGTCGCCGAGCGTCGCTATCAGCGCTGGTTCTTCTACCCCTTCGTACACTGGTACGACGTGCTCGGCTGCATACCGCTCAGCGGCTTTCGTGTACTGCGCGTGCTGCGTGTCATCTCGCTGATCGTCCGTCTGCAGCGCCTCGGCGTGATCGATGTCACCCGCTGGTCGATCTACGAGACCTACATCAAGTACTACTCCATCCTCATGGAGGAGCTCGCCGATCACGTGGCAATCAAGCTGCTGAGCAATGTCCAGGACGAGATCAGAAGCAGCGACGCCCTGACCCACCGCATCTCCAGCGAAGTAATACAGCCCCGCAAGCAGCAACTGGTGAACGAGATATCCAGCCGCATGGAAGCCATGCTCGATACGACCTATGCGGAGAATCGCGCCGATGTGCACCGCTATGTCGGCGGCCTGGTCAGTCGGACCATAACGGAAAGCCCCGAGATTCGCCGTCTCCGGCGGCTCCCTCTCGGCGAACCGCTGGCCGACTCGCTGGAAAGCAGCCTGCGCGACGTCGCCAGTCGAGTCGTGCACGAAGCCGTCATGGGGCTGCGCTCCCCCGAGTTCAGTTCCCTGCTGGGCGATCTGGCCGCCAGCGGCATCGATGTCTGGCTGCAGGTCGATGAGCGCACCGACCGCATCACCGAGCACGTCCTCATCGAGGTGCTCGACGTCGTGAAGTCGCAGATCGAGATCAAGCGCTGGCAGGAAAATGATTCATGAACAACTTGCAAAGGGTTCACTGGTGAAGTGAGTCCCATATCGTTAGCCTGTACGTTTTCTTCAGGAGAGTCTTGAATGGCCAAGCTGCCCCCACCCTTCCGCGCCGATCATGTCGGTAGTCTGTTGCGTCCCGCGGCCCTGATCGAAGCCCGCCGCCGCCACGCCCACGGTGAGCTGAGCGATGCCGAGTTGCGTAGTGTCGAAGATGACGCCATTGCGCGTATCGCACGCAAGCAGCAGGAAGTGGGTCTCAAGAGCGTGACCGACGGTGAATTCCGTCGCGCCTACTTCCACCTCGACTTTCTGCAGAAGCTTGATGGCGTGACCGTCACCGGTAACATCGCCTCCAACCCCAACGCCAAGCCCAGCAGCGACGGCTTTTCTCCGCCCAAGCTGTCGGTGACCGGCAAGCTGGCCCACGCGCGCGCCATCGAGACCGAGAACTACCAGTTCCTGCAGCGCCACGTGCAGGATGGCGCGCTGGCCAAGGTGGCCATTCCCTCGCCGACCATGGTGCATTTCCGCGGCGGACGCGCCTCCATCGACATCGAGGCCTATCCCGACCTGGACGTATTCTTCGCCGATCTGGCGCAGTGCTACCGCGACGAGATCGACTCGCTCTATCAGGCCGGCTGCCGCTATCTGCAGCTCGACGACACCAACCTCGCCTATCTTTGCGATGCCAAGATGCGCGAAGCCGCCGCTGCGCGTGGCGAGGACCTCGACGAACTGCCGCGTCGCTACGCCGAACTCATCAATGCCGCCATCGACAGTCGCCCCGAGGACATGACCGTGGGCATTCACCTATGCCGCGGTAACTTCCGCAGCACCTGGTTCGCCGAAGGCGGCTACGAGCCGGTGGCCGAAGTGTTGTTCAACGAACTCGACGTGGACGCCTATTTCCTCGAGTACGACGACGAGCGTTCCGGCGATTTCGCCCCGTTGCGCTTCTTGCCCAAAGACAAGCAGATGGTGCTGGGCGTGGTGTCCTCCAAGATCGCCGCGCTCGAATCCAAGGACTTCATCAAGCAGCGCATCGATGCGGCGGCACGCTACATGCCGCTGGAGCAGATGAGCCTGAGCCCGCAGTGCGGCTTCTCGAGCACCGAACACGGCAATGCGCTGAGCGAGGACCAGCAATGGGCCAAGCTCGAGTTCGTCGTCGACGTAGCGCGCGAGGTATGGGGCGACGATTGAAACGCTCACCAGACTAACGCGGGGCATCCGCCGCAGAGGGATGCCCCGTCAGTCGTGGATCTCGAGCAATGTGTAAGGCGCCTCACAGGCCTCGCGCTCGTCGCGGGTATCGATATCGCCCAGCCCCAAGTGACGATCATTGTCATAGACCACGAACAGGTGGTGCTCGTCGAGCACCGCCATGCCCTCCGCCTTGTGCTCGAACTCAAGAGGAGCGCCGGACGTCAGCGTCACCAACTCCGGCGCCTGGCCGGTCGCCAGATCGGCAAGCGCGATGACCCATAGATACCCTCCGATGCGTTCGTGGCCCTGGTCATCCTGGGTCTCGAAACTGGTCAACAGGTAGAGACGATCATGATGCGGGTCGTATTCCAGGCTCGACAGACCGCAGACATGGCACACCTCGGGATGCGTGTCCGGATCGAAACGGTAGTACTCGCGCAGTTCGTCGACAAACTCCAGATTGCCGCTGGCGTTGACTTGATAATGTGCGCCCACCAGATGCGAGACGTATTCGAAATCGTCATGCGCATTCCCCCTTTCGCGCACGCCGAACAACAG
The DNA here is from genome assembly GCF_054602495.1 of Halomonas sp. WWR20. NCBI lineage: Bacteria > Pseudomonadati > Pseudomonadota > Gammaproteobacteria > Oceanospirillales > Halomonadaceae > Halomonas > Halomonas sp. WWR20. The sequence continues at coordinate 111,943 of NZ_JBTRHR010000005.1, read as the reverse complement.
CAAACCATCACCGCGAGCCCCGGGAATCGCCGCCAGCCCCTCGATCTTGTAGTAGGCCGTGCCGATGGCCGCAGAAAGCTTGGCACGTAGCTCCAGCGATCCTTCCACGCCGTCGCGGGGGTCGGGGTCGACGACCTGCACCTTGTCGGGCTCACCCAGTGGCCAGATCAGCAGATGGTTATAGGCGTTGAGGTCGTGGCTTGCGTCATCGATGCGATCGAAGCCCGTCGTCGCCAGGATATGCCGACCATCGGCCGTCAGCGCAAAATCCTCGTATTTGTTGGCGCGCACGATGGCCTCGGCCGTCAGGTAATCGAGCGTCGTATCGTCGGGCACGCCATGCTCGGTGATCTCCATGGCGAACACCGCCGAACGACCGGCCCCGGGGATCGGCTTGTCGCTGGCCAGGATCAGGCGCCGCCCATCGTAGACCACCGCCGAAATCTCTGCGTTGACCAGACGGTTGCGCGCGTCACGCAACCCTACCGGAAAGCAGTGAACGGTACCTTGAGACACTATGTGGGCCTGGGTCATGCCGCCTCCTTGCGGGCGATACGGATGAAAATGTCGAATGCCGCATACCGCGGCACGTGGTTCAGCCTAGCCACAGCTTAGCGATTCGATACGTCCCTGGGCATCGACGCGCACACTCAGCCGGTCTTCGCGATAGTCCATAGTGTAGGCTTGGCCGGGGCGCATCGTCCGTACCCGAGCGGCGCCACTCTCGCTCGCCAGGCGCTCGCGTAGCGCCTCGTCCAAGGCCCGCCCCACGGCTGACTGCACCGCTTCGGCCCCGCAGGTCGTGTCGATACCCGAGGTATCCGGTGTCGCCGCGGCGACCCGTGGTGGTGAGGGCGGCGCCTCGGGCGGCATGCGAGACTGGCAGGCACTGAGCAGTCCGGCGCCCAGCAGTACAGGAAGAAGATATCGGATCATGACGTTTCTCGTCTCCAGCGGTCGCGAAGGGGCAACGACTCTCACCCTAGGCCGATTCCCGGAGAGTTCCAACTCGCCATCTCGATCGACGGCGGTTACGCTGGACGAAACTCTGCCTCCCCCAGGAGAACACATGCTGACGGTCTACGGCGACTATCGCTCCGGTAACTGCTACAAGGTGCAGTGGCTGCTGCATCGTCTTGATATGCCCCACCGCTGGATCGAGGTCGACATTCTCGCCGGTGACACTCGCACCGAGACGTTCCAGGCACGCAATCCCAACTGCAAGATTCCGGTAATCGAGTGTCATGACGGCCGCATGCTCGCCGAGTCCAACGCCATTCTTCACTACCTGGCCGCCGGCAGCGAACTGATCCCGAGCGGCAATTTCCCGCATGCGCGCATGCTGCAGTGGCAGTTTTTCGAGCAGTACAGTCACGAGCCGTATATCGCCGTGGCCCGCTTCATCGCCCGCTATCTCGGCCTGCCGCCGGAACGCGAGGCGGAGTACCGTGCCAAGCAGGAAGGCGGCCACCGCGCCCTGGCGGTAATGGAGTCGACTCTGCGCGAACAACCGTTTCTGGTCGGTGAGGATTTTACCCTGGCGGACATTTCCCTGTACGCCTACACCCATATCGCCCCCGAAGGCGGCTTCGATCTCGAGGCCTATCCTGCCATCCGCACCTGGCTGGCGCGAGTGCAGGCCCAGCCCGGCCATCTGCCCATGGGGGCCCCGGAAGAAAGATAACCGACTGGTGCAGCTTGGCCAGGCTGGTTAGACTGAGTCCCGCAAGGGATTGTCATGTCGAGTTACTGGCCTGCCCCAACGACCGGCGACATGATTCACCACGACACGCATGTTGACTAGGGAGCGGAAACATGACCCGATTTGGCACTTTTCTCGGCCTTATCGCCGCAACAGCATTGACCGCGGGCCAGGCTTTCGCCGCCGACCCCGTCCGCGTGGCCTCGAAGATCGATACCGAGGGCGAGCTGCTCGGCAACATGATCATCGAAGTGCTCGATAATGCCGGTATCGATACCGAAAACCGCCTGCAGTTGGGCCCGACCAACATCGTGCGCCAAGCCCTGCTCTCCGGCGAAATCGATATGTATCCGGAATACACCGGCAACGGCGCGTTCTTCACCAATACCACCGACGATCCGGCCTGGAAGCGCGCAGATGCAGGTTACGCCAAGATCCGCGATTACGATCGCCAGGAAAACGATCTGGTATGGTTGACGCCGGCATCCGCCAACAATACCTGGGCCATCGCCGTACGCCGTGACGTCGCCGAGCCGAACGACCTGCAGACCCTGGACGACTTCGCCCGCTGGGTGCGTGACGGCGGCGATGTCAAGCTGGCGGGCTCGGCGGAGTTCGTCGACAGTCAGGCCGCGCTGCCGAGTTTCCAGCAGACCTATGACTTCGAACTGGATCAGGATCAGCTGTTGGTCCTCGCCGGAGGCAATACGGCGGCAACCATCCGTGCCGCCGCCGGCAACACCAACGGCACCAATGCCGCGATGGTCTACGCCACCGATGGCGCCATCCAGCCGGCCGATCTCGTGGTCATGGACGATACCCAAGGCGTGCAGATGGTCTACGCACCGGCCCCAGTCATTCGTCAGTCCGTTCTCGAGTCGCATCCCGAGATTGACGACCTGCTGGCGCCGGTTTTCGAATCGTTGGACCGCGAAACGCTGCAGTCTCTCAATAGCCAGATCCAGGTCGAAGGCCAGCCTGCCAAGCAGGTCGCCCGACGCTACCTGGAAGAGCAGGACCTGCTGAACTAGCGTTTTCATGACCTCCGTGGCAAGCCGGGACCCAGCCGCTGGTCAACGGCGCTGGATCGCCAATCGCGTGCTGCTGACGTTGTGGGTCGCAGGCGCACTGGGCACGTTGCTGCTGCCCTTCGCGTCCCTGGCCAGCAACCGCCTGACCTCAGGCCAGCCCGTTATGCTCTGGCAGGCACTGTTGCCCTGGCAGGAAGGGCTGATGGCAGGTCTCGCCGTACTCATGCTGCTGGCCTGCCTGCACCGTCCGCTACCTCGTCGGCTCGCGCCCCCTTTGGCGCTGGCCGCCGCTCTGCCCTTGCTGCTGCTGGTACTCTACGGAATCGGCGATTACGCCACCCGGGCACTGGACCAGACATCGCCGGCCGCCCGGGTGTCGATGGGGGCGGCGTTCTGGGTGCTGGTGTTCTGCAGCGCCCTGACCGCTCTCGATGCGTTGCAGCGCCAACGCCTGGGGATGCTCGGCCGGGGCCTCTACGCCGCGACGCTGTTTGCCGCAATCGCCACACTCTTTGTTACCGGCCACTTCAATGACTTATCCCTCATGCGCGAGTATTTCAATATTCGCGATACCTTCGCCGCCGAGTTTCTCACCCACCTGCGTCTGGTGATTTCCGCGCTGGTGCCGGCGCTTGTCATCGGTATGCCGCTGGGCCTGCTGGCAAGGCGCCGGGTCCGGGTGCGTGCCGGTCTGTTCGGGCTGCTCAACTTCTTCCAGACCATCCCCTCGATTGCACTGTTCGCTCTGCTGGTGGCGCCGCTTGCGGCGCTCGGCGACGCGATCCCTCTGCTGCGTGAACTGGGTGTGAAAGGCATTGGCGCGACACCCGCCATCATCGCCCTGATTCTCTACTCACTGCTGCCGGTGGTGCGCAATACCTATGCCGGCTTCGCCGGCGTGCCGGCCGCCACGCTCGAAGCGGCCCGCGGCATGGGCATGACCTCGCGTCAGATATTGTGGCGCGTCGAGGTGCCACTGGCACTGCCGGTGATCCTCTCCGGGCTGCGCATCGTCAGTGTTCAGGCCATTGGCCTGACGGTGGTCGCCGCACTGATTGGCGCCGGCGGGCTCGGCGCCTTCATTTTCCAGGGACTCGGGCAGTACGCCATCGACCTGGTGTTGCTTGGCGCACTGCCGACTATCGCTCTGGCGGTCGGTGTCGATTTCGTATTCCAGGTGCTGGTGACTCTCAGCCAGCCGGCGCGCGACTCACGCGCTTCATGAGCGAGGATTTCCATGATCGAGCTGCAAGGCCTCGCCAAGACCTACAATGGCCAGGATGTGGTGCAGGATGTCTCCCTGACCGTGGACAACGGCGAATTTGCGGTGCTGATCGGGCCGTCAGGCTGCGGCAAGTCGACGACGCTACGCATGATCAACCGCCTGATTCCCTTGAGCCGTGGCCGCATCGTTCTCAACGGCGAGGATGTCACGCACCTACCCGCGGAGCAGCTGCGCCGCCGCATCGGCTACGCGATCCAGTCCATCGGTCTTTTTCCGCACTGGAGCGTGGCGCAGAACATCGCCGTGGTGCCCAGACTGCTCAAATGGCCCAAGGCCCGCATCGATGACCGCATCGACGAACTGATGGCGCTGTTCCAGCTCGACGCGAGCACGTTCCGCGACAAGTACCCGCACCAGCTCTCCGGCGGCCAGGCCCAGCGCGTCGGCGTGGCCCGGGCGCTAGCGGCGGACCCCGAGGTGCTGCTGATGGATGAGCCCTTCGGCGCCGTGGACCCGCTGACCCGCGATGTCCTGCAGGCAGAAATGTTGCGCGTGCATCGCCAGACCGGCAAGACGATCATCTTCGTGACCCACGACATGGATGAAGCACTCAAGCTGGCCTCGCGCATCGCCATCCTCAATGCCGGACGCCTGGTGCAGTACGATCGCCCCATCGAACTGTTGATCGATCCCGCCGACGACTTCGTACGCGACTTCATCGGCAAATCGGACCTGGGCCTCAAGCTGCTCTCTCGACGCTGGGTGCATCAATACGCGCGGGAGGCGCCCCGGCTCGCCGAGAGTGCCCCCCGGCAAGAGTTGGAACTCGCGCTCAGCGCCTGCGGCCACGTCTGGCGAGTCGACGCGGCGGAGCGGCCGGTAGCGCTGTACGGAGCACACCAGGCAATGGGCGACACACCGCTGGAGCAGCCTCTGCGCGTCCATGCCGACTGGTGCGCGACACCCGACATGACGCTGAAGGAGGCCTTGTCGCGCATGGTGTGGTTTCGGGTCTTCACCCTGCCGGTCGTCGATGAACACGGCCGACTCTGCGGTGAAGTCTCGATGAGCGGCGTGATGGGTCAACAGCCATGAACCTGCCGGCACCTCATCCCGACCTGCGTCGGCGGTTGCTGTTGGCTGGGCTTAGCTTGTTACTGGTGGTACTGGTATTGTGCATGCGTGATCTGGAACCGCTGTTCCGTGCCGCCTTTCCCGATCTCGATGTCGTCGTCTACCAGCGCGAAACCTTCCTGCAGCTGACGCTCGATCATCTGCAACTGGTTATGGCGTCTTCCGCGATCTCGATTCTCGTCGGTGTGGGCGCGGGGCTGTTCGTGACCCGACGCATCGGGCGGGAGTTCGAGCCGATGGTATCGGCGCTGGCCGCCATCGGCCAGACATTCCCGCCCGCCGCAGTGCTGGCGATCGTGGTACCGCTGGCGGGGTTCGGCTTTACGCCGACCCTGGTGGCGCTGACTCTCTATGGCTTGCTGCCCATCGTGCAGAACACCATCGCCGGGCTGGGCACCGTGCCGTCCGCCACGCTGGAGGCTGCACGCGGCACAGGCATGAATGCCCGCCAGGTGCTGTGGCGTGTCGAGCTGCCGCTGGCCATGCGGGTCATCGTCGCCGGTATTCGCATTTCGGTGATCATCAATATCGGCACCGCGACCATCGGCTCGACCGTCGGTGCCCAGAGTCTGGGCACGCCGATTATCGCCGGCCTGGTCGGCAACAATCTCGCCTACGTGATCCAGGGCGCCGCCGTGGTCGGCCTGCTGGCCATCGTCACCGACCTGGGGTTCGAGCAACTCGAACGTCGCTTCACCTTCGGCGCGCAAGCGGAAAAGACGTGATCGCGGCCCGACCGGCGTCGGCTAGCTTCTACTCAGCAGTTCCAGCCGCTTGCCCCGGTGGCAGTTGATCAGCGTCAGCGCGCAGAGCCGCGCCATGTCGATCGCCAGACGCGAAGGGTGCGACAACGTGGCCAGTGCCGGAATGCCGGCATGCACGGTCTTCTGCACCAGTTCCAGGCTGCAGCGGCTCGACATCATCACCAGTGCCGGCCACCTTCCCGAGGCCAGGCTTTGTCCGATCAGCTTGTCGAGCGCATTATGCCGCCCGATGTCCTGCCCCATGGCGTAGACCTCTCCCGCCTCATCCAGCCCCAGCGCCAGATGCAGTCCGGGTTGGGCACGTTGCGACAGCGCGGCCTGGGCATTTTGTACGTGCACCACCGGCGGTGGCGGCCGGGGATCGAGACGCTGCAGACCGAACATGACCTGCGCTTCGTTCTGGGCCCCGCAGGCACCGCAACCGCTGGTGGAGAGGGTGACCCGCGCCCCCTCCTCGGCACGGCGCGCCACCCGGGGGTCGACGTCGAGGCGCACCCGAAAACCGTGACGCGACGGAGTCAGCGTGATATTCGTCACCTCCTCGCGACGCAGGATCACGCCCTCGGAGAAGGCGAACCCCAGCGCCAGCGATTCCAGATCGGCAGGCGTCGCCAGTACGGTGGCGTACGCCGTATCGTTGAAGGTCAGGGTGATGGGCAACTCATCGGGGCCCGGCAGGTCGCGAGAAGGTCGGCTGCTGGCATCTTCGTAATCCGGCACCGGTGGGTGGGAAGACGAAACGTGGGTCTTCTCGTCAGTGTGCCTGGAAGACGTCGGGTCGAATGGCATGACATGATCCCCGGAGCTTGGCTGAAGGTCGAAGCGTAGAGTTTGCAGGTGCTGAAAACTTGGGTCAGCTTCCGCCACTCTGTGGCCCGATGCAATGCGTCGCAGCCATTATCGACAACCGCATACAGACATAGGTGAAGCGCCGCCTTGTGTTAGCCAAAAGGGCGCGTCAGACTCGAGCATTACAGGCCACTGATTTCAGGTGTCACATGGATGTCGAACTGCTGGAAATCCGCGAACACATGGGACGCTTCGCGCCCTTCGACGCGCTCTCCGATGAGCTGCTGGACGAGATCGCCGGCCATATCGAAGTGGCCTATTTTCAGGCAGGGACGGATATCCATCGCTATGGCGAGGAAATCCACGACCTGCATTACATCCGCAGCGGGGCGGTGGAAATCTTTCGCCGCAACGGGGACCTCTACAACCGCTTGAGTGAAGGTGATATTTTTGGCCACTTCGGTCTGCTCCGAAGCCATCAGGTGAGCTTTCCCGCTCGCGCCATCGAAGACACCCTGATCTATTATATCCCCGACGCCATCTTTTCCCGCCTGTGTGAAGAAGACGACAATTTCGCCGACTTCGTCGAGCTGGAAAGGCCGCGCCTCGAGGCCACGGTCGACCAGCACCGCAAGAACAACGACATGATGATCACTCGCGTGCGCAAGCTCGTGACCCGCCGTCCGGTCATGCTCGCAGCCTCGGCCTCGGTGCAGGAGGCCGCACAGCGCATGGGCGAGGAGAATGTCACGTCGGTTCTGGTGTACGACACCGCCGACGAGGAGAGCTCGCATGCCTTTACCGACAGCAACGGGCAGATCTGGGCGATAACGGGCATCCTCACTGACCTCGACTTTCGTACCCGCGTAGTGGCCGAGGGACGGTCGACCGAAATCGCGGTCGGCGAGGTGCTAAGCAACCGGACGATCACCATCCAGTCCGACGAATCGGTCCACGAGGCGATGTTGTGCATGCTGCGCAACAATATCCACCACCTGCCGGTATTGCACCGGCGACGGCCCGTAGGCGTGCTGCATCTGTCGGATATCATCCGCTACGAGACGCACAGCAGCCTGTATCTGGTCAGCAACATCTTCAACCAGACCAGCGTCCAGGCGCTGGCACGCTTGAGCGCCAGTGTGCGCGAGGCCTTCGTGCGCATGGTGGCCGAGGGCGCCAACTCGCAGATGGTGGGCAGCGCACTGGCGACCATCGGCCGCAGCTTCACCCGCCGTCTGCTGGAGCTCGCCGAAGAAGAACTCGGGCCGCCGCCGATACCCTACTGCTTCATGGCGCTGGGCTCGATGGCACGCAACGAGCAATCCATCGTCACCGATCAGGACAATGCCCTGGTACTGGACGACAGCTTCGCCCCCGAGCAGCACGACGCCTATTTCGCCGAAATGGCAAGAATCGTCAGCGATGGGCTGGATGCCTGCGGCTACACCTTATGCAAGGGCGATATCATGGCCACCAATGGTCGCTGGCGCCAGCCGCTTGAGGTCTGGAAACGCTATTTCAGCGACTGGATCGATCAGCCCAGTCCGGAGCGACTGCTGCACAGCTCGATCTTCTTCGACCTGGATAGCGTGCATGGCGAAGAGGCCTTCGTGGAGCAACTGCAGGACCTGGTGGCGGAGAAGGCCTCAAAGAGTCCGCTGTTTCTGGGCGCCATGGCGCGCAACGCCCTCAACCGTACGCCACCGCTGGGCTTTTTCCGCACCTTCGTGATGGAGCAGGACGGCAAGCACAACAACTCGATCAATCTGAAGCGTCGCGGCACGGCCCCCATGGTCGACCTGATTCGCATCCATGCCCTGGCCTGCGGCTCCCGTGCCCAGAACTCCTTCGAGCGCCTCGACGATATCGCCAAGACCCAGCTCTTGCCCGAAGGCAGCGGGGAACGAATCCGTTATGCACTGGAGTTCATCAGCATGGTGCGCATCCGACACCAGATGCTGGATATCGAGCACGAACGCACCCCGGATAACAATATCGAACCGGAGAATCTCTCCGACAGCGAGCGACACAACCTCAAGGAGGCCTTTCACGTGCTGAGCAATGCTCAGAAGTTCCTCGGCTTTCGCTACCCCATGCCTCGTCAGCGTTGATCTGCGATGTCACTCTTGCGCCATACCCCGCACCGCCCCGACTGGCCCGAGTACCTGGCTCATCGCGCCGATACGGCGCGCGACCCGAGCCTCAAGCGTTTCTTTGGCGCCGATACCCTGGCCGCAGACACGCCCATCGGCGAGACACCGATGGTGGCGATGGACATGGAGACCACCGGCCTCGACGAACAGCGCCACGCCATCGTCAGCCTCGGTCTGGTGCCCTTCACCCTGCAGCGAATCGCGCTGGCCCAGCGCCGCTATTGGATCGTTCGCCCCTCGCGCTCGCTTAGCGAAGAGTCGATCAAGTTCCACCGCATCACCCATTCGAAGATCGCCGAAGCGCCCGATCTCGACGCGATCCTCGACGATATGCTGGAAGCCCTGGCCGGTCGCCTGGTCGTGGTTCATTACCGGCATATCGAGCGCCCCTTCCTGGATGCGGCGATCAAGGCGCGCCGCGGTGAGGGCGCCCTGTTTCCGGTCATCGATACCATGTCGCTCGAAGCGCGTCGTCACCGGCAATCCATGTGGGCCCGGTTCCGACGTTGGACGGGACGGCCACCGGCATCGATTCGCCTGAATGACAGTCGTCTTCGCTATGGGCTCCCGGCGTATCAGGGCCATCATGCGCTGATAGACGCGCTGGCCACGGCGGAACTGCTGCAGGCACAGATTGCCCGACACTACACGCCACAGACCCCTATCGGTGACCTCTGGAGCTGATCCCCACCCGAATCCTCCCCCGCGGCACGAAAAAGGCGGCCCTCAGGCCGCCTTGGTTTTGTCGAGTGTTGTCTGCTCGATACATCAAGTCATCAGTGACTCTTGGGTTCGCTCATCAACCCTTTGATGATCGCATAGCACGCCGCCAGCAGTACCAGGGTAAAGGGTAGCCCGGTGGTGATGACCGCCGCCTGCAGCGCGGTCAGCCCGCCGCCGAGCAGCAAGGCAATGGCGATCGCCCCTTCGATGAGCGCCCAGAACACCCGCTGAGGCTTGGGTGCATCGACCTTGCCGCCAGCGGTGATGGTATCGATCACCAGCGAGCCGGAATCCGACGAGGTGATGAAGAACACCATGACCAGTACGATGCCGATGAAGGAGGTAATAGCCGTCCACGGCAACTGACCGAGCATCGTGAACAGCTGCAGCTCCAGATCCGCGTCCCGGACCCCTTCGAAGCCGCTGGCCACCAGTTGATGGATGGCCGTGCCACCAAAGGCGGTCATCCACAGCACCGAGACCAGCGAAGGCACCAGCAGTACGGCGATCAGAAACTCACGTACGGTACGGCCACGGCTGACACGGGCAATGAACATGCCCACGAAGGGCGACCAGCTGACCCACCATGCCCAATAGAAAGCGGTCCATCCTTCGCTGAAGTTGGCATCCTCGCGACCGAAGGGGTTGGACAGCGCCGGTAGATGGGTGATGTAGGAGGCTAGGTTCTCGAAGAAGCCGGTAGCGATCATCAGCGTCGGCCCGACGATGATCACGAACAGCAGCAGCAGGAAGGCCAGTACCATATTAACCTGCGACAGGCGCTGTACGCCCTTGTCGACCCCCGCCATGACCGAGCCCAGCGCCACGAGTGTGATACCCATGATCAATATCACCATGGTAACGGTCGTGTTCGGGATCCCGAACAGGTAGCTCAGCCCGGCGGCAGCCTGGGAGGCGCCAAGGCCGAGCGAAGTGGCCAGGCCGAACAGGGTGGCGAACACCGCCAGGATATCGATGACATGACCGGGCCACCCCCAGATGCGCTCGCCCAGGATCGGGTAGAAAATCGAGCGCATGGTCAGCGGCAGACCCTTGTTGAACGAGAAGAGTGCCAATGCCAGCGCCACCACCGCATAGATGGCCCAGGGGTGCAGGCCCCAGTGGAAGATCGTGGCGGCCATGGCCAGCGAGATGGCGGCCTGCTCATCGCCTGCGGCAGCGCCCAGGGGCGCCCAGTCGGTCCGCACGCCATTGTCGCCTAGCTCGACGCCCCCCAGGGACGTGCCGAAGTGGGTCAGAGGCTCGGAGACACCGTAGAACATCAGCCCGATGCCCATGCCGGCGGCGAACAGCATGGCAAACCAGCCCGCGTAGCTGTAGTCGGGTTTGGCGTCCGCCCCGCCAAGACGCACCTTTCCCAGCGGCGTGAAGATCAGCACCACGGTCAGGATCACGAAGATATTGGCTGCCAGCAGAAAGAACCAGGTCAGGTTACCCGTCAGCCAATCCTTCGCGCCATTGAAGATAGGGTCTACCTGATCCTGTAACGCCAGTGTGATGATCACGAAGAACAGGATCACCAGCGAGGAGATCGTGAAGACCTTGCCGTGCAGGTCGAAATCCAGGCCGAACTTGCGCGAGGCCACGTTGTCCTGGCCGATTACATAGTCGGTGTCGATGAGGTTTGCCGGGCCTTCCGGCGCGGGAATTCCCTCGGATGCTTCCTGCGAATCCGGGGTTGGGTCTTGGTCTTGATGAGGTTGTCTTGCCACAAGCGCTCTCCGTCGGTGAATGGCGGATTCAAGGGCGTACGTCGCTAGCGTGACTCGGCCACAGCCTTGGCCTGCCAGGAACGGTCGTCATATTAGCTAGCACCCTAAGTTGTTATCACGCACGTCCGGCCTTTTGGCCAGACGACCACGCATGACACGGCCGCACAGCATGCATGGGCTAAAGCGTCATGACCAGTATAGGAAACAAAACCGGGCAATTACGACATTCCTTGCCGAACGGGCATGAGAATAGCGGAATCATCGGTGACGTCGGGCAGGGATGATTCCCGCAATGCCCAAGAATCCCTGGGCCACCAGGAGGTAAGGGAGAGCCGCGCAAGCGTCTACATGACGAACGCTATTAGGAACACTGCCTAGATGTCTGCACGAGCGAATCGCGGCGTTGCGCGGTACTGGAGGGCCAGCCCGGTCGAAAATTGCCTAACCCAATATTATGTCTCGCCTTAAGTGTTCCGGCGCCTTGCGCTTCATCTTGCTCGATGATGTATTGCTCGACGATGTATTCAGCGCTTCCTTAGACGAATGCTTCGAAAACAAGCTCTGAGAGAAGGGAGAGAAGGGAGAGAAGGGATAACGACAATACCCTTCCGCCCGGCTTGCGCCGGGCGGAAGTCCTGCTTAGTTGGCGGCGTCCTGAACGGCCTCACCGCCCTGCTCGATGTCTTCACCGGCGCCACCGATCGTGTTGCAGCCGGCCAGCAGACTGGCGGAAACCAGCATGGCGAATGTCAGTGCGAAAAGTTTTTTCATGACGAAGTCCTCCTTAACATGAGATTCATAACGCTCTCCAGAGCGTTGCCCATTCCGTTGCGGAACGTGGTTTTTAGCCTAACAGGGCTTGAGCGATCTTGCCATTTATCGTGACAGAACAGCACTGCCCGCCTGCCCGACATGGGCTAAACCGCTAGCTGGCAGCGTTCTGAACGGCTTCCCCGCCCCGCTCGATATCCTCCCCCGCACCACGGAGGGTATTGCAGCCACTCAGCAATGCCAGCACCAACATGCCTGTCGCCAACCATGCCATACGCTTCATGCCTTACTCCTTGCTTATTGACGGAACTGAACACAGCGAAGCTACACTACGAAACGTAGCAGGCGGAGAGAGAAAATTCCGCTTCCTGACGTCGGGCAGGTTCACCCCAGCAACAGGCGCAGAACGATGGCGACGATGACGGCCAGGGTCAGCCACTTGACCCACAAGGCGCCGCGAGGCCCCATATTGACCCGTACCGCCAGCCAAGCTCCGGTCATGCTGCCGGCCGCCAGCAATAGCCCTGGCCCCCAGCGCACCTGGCCGTTGAACATGAACAGTGCCAGCGCCGGCAAGGTATAGATCAGCACGATAAAGACCTTGAACACGTTGACCTGAGCCAGATCGATTCTGAGCATACGGTAGAGCACGACGATGAACAGCACGCCGACGCCGACCTGGATGAAACCGCCGTACAGGCCGATCACGAACATGGCCACATATACCACCGGAGACAGCCGCTCGGGCGTCAGCTTGCGTGTGTCCAGGGCCGGTTGTGGCAGCAGCAGCATCACGGAGGCGACCACCATCGCCGTGACCAGCACCGCCTCGAACAGCACGTCCGGCACCTGCATGGCCAGCCAGGCCCCCAGCAGAGAGCCGACGACGGCGGGCAGCGACAGGCGCAGACTGAGCCCGATCTCATGGGCACCGGCACGGAAGAAGCCACTCACCGCGGAGATGCTCTGCAAGGTAATCGAGACCCGGTTGGTGCCGTTGGCCACCTGAGGCGGCATGCCCAGAAACATCAGCATCGGCAGGGTCAGCATCGAGCCCCCTGCCGACAGCACATTGATGAAGCCGGCGACCATGCCGGTTACCACCAGCGCCAGCCCTTCCCACAATCCCATGCATCGTCTCCCTGTACGTGAATGCCGCATCGAACGTGTCAGGCGAAGGGTGTACCATGAATCGCCACTGCCGCTGCGACGATTCCTTTCTCATGTCTCACTTCACCTTGCATCCCCGCCTCGAAGCCGACACCCACTTTCTCGCCGACTTGCCGCCATGTCAGGTCAGGCTGATGGATGACCGACGCTTTGCGTGGCTGGTCCTGGTGCCGCGCCAGGCCGACGTCAGCGAGGTCTATGAGCTGTCGAGCGCCGACCAGGCCCGTCTCTGGCAGGAAGCCACGACGCTCGGCCAGGGATTGATGCAGGTCACCGCCGGCGACAAGCTCAACCTGGCCACCCTCGGCAATCAGGTCGCGCAGTTGCATCTGCACGTCATCGCGCGACGCCGTGACGACGTCGCCTGGCCGGCCCCGGTGTGGGGGCAGGGAATACCGGAGCCTTACGACGACGACACCCTCGCCCGCCTGCGTGAGCGGCTACGCCCGCTGTTCGAAGAGAACGCCTCCGAGCGTTAACCGCCGCACGGTGGCCGGCGCTCGTCAGGGCGCCAGTCCCAGGCGCGCCGAGACGTCGTTGAGCAGTGGATCTAAAGTGATCGGCGCCAGCGGCTGACCGCCGCGCCGCCCCGACAACGCAATGCGCGTCGAACCATTTTCGGCCTCCACGTCATAGCGCACCTCATAGGCGGGACGCGAGGCGAGGATGGCGTCGACACGTCCCAGGTCGGCATCGGCGTGGCGAATCACGAAACCGCGCTCGACGAGCATCTCCAGTCCGGCACGCAGCGCCTGGTCGCGCTCGGCGGCTACCGCGATGCTGCGCGTTTCGGGCTGAGTGGGAGAGAACGCGCAGCCGCTCAGTGCCATCAAGGCAGCCAGAAGCAGAAGGGTCGTCAAGGTACGCTGCAAGCGAATCATGAGGCGCCCCCTGCCGTTGAGGCCTGGGACTCGCGGCGGGCCAGGCGTGACTCGATGGATTCGCGAAGACGCTGACAGAAACTTGCGGATATGTCCGGCCGGGCATCGAGCAGGTAACCGTCGACATCGACCACCTGCGAATCGCGTGTCACCCTGACGGTATCCTCGGGCGAGGTGACCGAGACCCGCTCTATCCGCACCGGGTCGCCGCCAAAGCGCTGGAAGTAGCCCAACGAATAACCGTGCCGTCCCCCCAGGCCAAAGCTGCCCCAGAAGCCGGAGCGTCCCCAGAAACTGCGATCCACGGCGCCCAGACCGGGCTGAGCGGTGCTTCGCTCGGCGCTGACCAGTCCGAGTTCGGCATCGGTATCCTGAATCACGTACCCCTCGGCCTCGAGCGCTTCACTGGTCGCGCGCAGCCACGCCAGAGAGTCGCCCTGCGCTTGCCACTGGCACGCCTCGGGCAGAGCGGTCTGCGGCTGAACGGCAAGCGGATCACTGGGCGACAGCGACTGACAGCCGCCGAGCACCGCCAGGGCGGGCAACAGCCAGAACCGACACGAAATGGACATGACGCCTCCTCCCGGCAGATAGCATATCCTCAGTCTAACAGGCCATGGCGCGCTTATCGCTTGCGCAACGTCGCATTCGGCATTTCTGCCCTGCTCGCCGCCGTCGATCCGGGCCAGGCGGCCCGGTGACCCTGCCAGCCCGTCGCGTTAGCATGCAGGCTTGGCTATTCACAATGATGCCCACCGAGGCGTATTCAGGAGCCCCCTGCCATCATGAAGATACCGTCATGAAGATCGTCATCGCCCCCGACAGCTACAAGGATGCTCTTTCGGCCCGTGACGCCGCCGCCGCCATCGCCGAGGGGCTGGGCCGGGTCCTGCCGCTTTCCGCGCTACACCAGTGCCCAATGGGCGACGGCGGCGAGGGAACCCTCGACGCCCTGCTCGCTGCCACGCAGGCCGAACGCCGCGAGGCGCAGGTTCAGGATGCCCTGGGCCGGCCGATCACCGCGAGCTGGGGCTGGCTGGCCGAGTCGCGCACCGCCTACGTGGAGCTCGCCCAGGCCAGCGGCCTGCAGCAGCTGTCTCGCCGCGAGCGCACCGCACTGCACAGCACCACTTACGGCGTGGGCGAGCTGATCCGCGAGGCGCTCAATGCCGGCGCACAGAAAATCGTCCTCACCCTGGGCGGCAGCGCCACCAACGATGCCGGCGCCGGAATGCTGAGTGCCTTGGGCGCCCGGCTGCTGGATCGCCACGGCCACGAACTGTCGCCCGGCGGTGCAGCGCTGGCTCAACTCGAGCAGTTGGATCTGTCGGGTCTCGACCCGCGTCTGGCCGGTCTCGTCGTGGAAACCGCCGTCGATGTGGACAATCCCCTACTGGGGACACGCGGTGCCAGCGCGGTGTTCGGCCCGCAGAAAGGCGCCAGCGAAGCCGACATCGGCCGTCTCGATATCGCGCTGGAGCATTTCGCCGACCGCGCCGCCCGCACGCTCGGCGAGGATTATCGCGACCTGCCGGGCGCGGGCGCGGCCGGCGGCATGGGCTTCGCCGCGCGCGCCTTTCTCGGCGCAACGCTACGCCCAGGCATCGAACTGGTCATGGAGCAGGCCGGCTTCGAGCAACTGGCCGAGGACGCCCATCTGGTGATTACCGGCGAGGGCCGTCTCGATGGACAGAGCCTTTCGGGCAAGACCCCGGTAGGCATCGCGCGGCGCGCGCGTCAGCTCGGCGTGCCGACGCTGGTATTGGCCGGCAGTCTCGGGCCCGGCTGGCAGGCTGCACATGACGAAGGAGTCACCGCCGCCTTCGCGCTGGCCGATGGCCCGTTGACGCTGGACGACGCGCTGACGCGCTGCGCGGAACTCCTCGCCGACCGCGCCGAGGCCATTGGCCGGTTGTGGTTGATCAAGCGCTAAGACTTGCCTGAGGGACCGGCATGGAATCAATGCATGACGGGCAACATCGTGTTGCGTCCGTTGATGACTTGAAAACGCCATGGGACATCATCATTTCATAGAGTAGGCCCATGCCGGTCATAGTGATTATGCGTTTTCCGGCGTCGATGCCACGTTCTACACTAGCAGCATCATTTAGCAAGGAGGTAACAGCATGTCCGATACCAACGCCATTGGTCTGCAGTCAACCAACGCCAGCCAGCTTGCCGAAAAACTCAACGCACTGCTGGCCAATTATCAGATTTTCTACATGAATGCGCGGGGCTACCACTGGAACGTCAAGGGGCCGCAGTTCTTCGAGCTGCATAACAAGTTCGAAGAGATCTATACCGACCTGCTCACCAAGGTGGATGAAGTCGCCGAGCGTATCCTGACGCTGGGCTACCAGCCGATTCACGCCTATAGCGACTATTTCAAGCTGTCGCGCATTGAGGAAGACAAGGACGTCCATAGCGGTGAGAACTGCGTGCGTGGCCTGATTCAGGGCTATCAGGCGCTGATCGAATTGCAGCGCGAGATCGTCGCCGTGGCAGGCGACACGGGCGACGAAGGGACTGCGTCTCAGATCAGCGATTATATCGGTGAGCAGGAAAAGACCGTGTGGATGCTTTCCGCGTACCTGGGCTGAAGTCGCCAAGCCGATTCGCATCGAAGAGCGCTGCCGGAAGGCAGCGTTTTTTTTGTGCTGGCATAGAGCATGCTACCGCGGCCCGCCCAAGGCCGGATCATCGTCGAGATCGGTCGCCTTGTAGGCGACGTCGCTCGGTACATCCGCCGTGGATGCGGCGGCGGCCTGGGTCAGATGAACCGGCAGTTCGCGTTTCATACGTACCCCAAGCCCTTGCAGTGCCACGGCCTGGTTGACCAGACTGCCCTGTCCGTTCGTCAGTCGACCCATGGCCTGGCGATAGCTGCCCTGGGCGCGCTCCAGATGCCGTCCCACCTCATCGAGGCTGTCGACGAAGCCGCGAAACTTGTCGAGCAGACGCCCGGCGCGCTCGGCGATCAGCCGCGCATTCTCGTTCTGGCGCTCCAGGCTCCACAGACTGGCCACGGTGCGCAGGCTGGCAAGCAAGGTCGTCGGCGTGACGATGACGATATCCTGGGCGAAGGCGTCCTGAAACAGCGTGTCGTCGTGCTGGAAGGCCAGCGCAAAGGCCGGTTCCACGGGCATGAACAGGAACACGAAATCCGGCGAGTTGAGCCCCGGCAGGCGCTGATAGTCGCGCCGCGACAGGGTCTGCACGTGTTGGCGTACGGCCTGGAGATGCGCCTTGAGCGCCGCATCCCGGTCCCCGTCGCTTTCGGCATTGACATAGCCGACGTAGGCATTGAGCGACACCTTGGCATCGATGATCAAGTGCTTGTCGTCGGGCAGATAGATCACCGCATCGGGACGCAACCGGCCCTCCTCGGCCTGGATCGCCACCTCGCGCCGATACTCCTGATCGCGGCGCAGGCCTGACCGCTCCAGCACCGACTCCAGCATGACCTCGCCCCAATTGCCCTGCATCTTCTTGTCGCCCTTGAGCGCCCGGGTGAGACTGGCGGCCTCCTCGGTGATCTGACGGTTGAGCGAGGCAAGATGATCGATCTGGGCCTTGAGCGTGGTGCGCTCGCGCATCTCCTGGCCGTGCAACTCCTCGACGCGGCGCTGGAAATGGCCGACCTGCTCGCGAAACGGCTTGAGCAGCGTCTCCAGGCTCTCACGGCTCTGGGCCGTGAAGGTGCGCTGGCGTTCGTCGAAGATGCGCCCGGCCAAGGCCTCGAAGTCGCGGCTCAGGCGGTCGCGCGCCTCCTCGAGCAGCCGCAGCTTCTCGCCATGGTGCTCTCGCTCCTGGTCACGCTCGACCTCCAGGCGTGCATGACGCTCACGCAGGGCCGCCAAGCGCTCGCCGGTATCCATCAGGCGTCGCTCGCGCTCGTGTAACTGGCGTTGCAACTCGGCATGCTGCTCACGCACGCTGTCGAGCAGCGTGTCACTCTGCGCCAGCTCGCGCTCCAGCCGCTCACGGTCCGTCTGGGCCGTTTCCATTCGCTGGCGAAACACGTCCGCCTCCTCTTCCCGATAACGTAGCCTTAGCCGAAGCCGGCTGAGCATGACGAGGCTCACCGCCAAAGCGACTAACAAGACAACGAGCAGTGACGCGGGCAATGCGGATAGCGAAACGGAGCTGAACACGGAACATCCTGCATGAGTAAGGGACAAGCCGACGGCTCGGCAGCCGTGAGCAGGCAGGACAGTGCCTGTCGTGCCTGCCCATCCTGCAGTCAACCCGCCCACGCGGCAAGCCCTGCCATACGCAACGTGCAACAAATTGCGACATGGATCCGCTTGAAGTTTCCTGCGCCTGTCCCAAGCTGAATGAGGTAAGACACGCAGTAAGAGCATGATGGATAGTTCGATCGTGTAGCGGTCTTATTCATCATCCATTCATGAACATCACGACTAGGAGGTCACGATGGCTCAACAACTGCAAGGTAAACGGGTAGCGATTCTTGCCACCAACGGTTTCGAGGAAGTCGAGCTGACCGCGCCGCGGGATGCTCTGCGCGAAGCGGGCGCGGAAGTTCATATCGTCTCGCCCGAGAAGGATACCATCAAGGCATGGGACAAGACCGACTGGAGCGACAGCTATCAGGTCGACAAGTCGCTGGATGAGGCCCGTCCCAGCGATTATCATGCGCTGGTGCTGCCGGGTGGTCAGATCAATCCCGATATTTTGCGCATGGACGACAAGGCGGTCGCCTTCGCTCGGGCATTCTTCGAGGATCACAAGCCGGTAGGCGCGATCTGTCATGGGCCGTGGCTACTGATCAACGCAGGTGTCGTCGAAGGGCGCACCATGACCTCTTTCCCTTCCGTTTCCCTAGATCTCAAGAATGCCGGGGCAAACTGGGTGGATCAGGAAGTCGTCGTCGACCATGGTCTGGTGACCAGCCGCAAGCCGGATGACCTGAAGGCCTTTTGTGCCAAGCTGGTCGAAGAGATTTGCGAAGGGCGCCATACGGAACAGCACGCCTGATCGTTTCGCCGAGACAATAAACGAGCCCATTCCGCTTGGCGGGGTGGGCTTTTTCTGTTGAAACCGTGGCGTTTTTGTACCAGTTTCAACAGATAAGCCAAGAAACTTGACTCCAGTCACGCTGTTTAACGCCAGGGAATGGAAATGCGCGAACGCTTTTCCAGCAATCTTATGTACGTGTTCAAGAAACTGCTGCACATCGTGTCGCGGCCCATAAGAAAGGAACAGCGTCAGGGGCCTTGGGTGATTCATACCTATCGCGGCTACGGCTCGCGGGAGGAAGTCTTCCTGATGGGCCGAGTATTTCACCAGCCCGAACTGGGCAGGAACGTTCCGGCGGGGACGCTGCGCCGTGACATCATCGACGTGTTCCGGCGCATGGTGCGCTGGGGCATCAAGGATACCGCCGTCGCCATCGATCTGGCCGGTACGCGCACCGTGGTCAAAACGGATCGGGACGGGTATTTTCATGCCCACCTGCGCATCGAGAACGAGCTGCCCACCGACCGCATCTGGCATACCGCAGAGCTGAATATTCTTGCCGACGACAGAAACTCAGTGTGTGCCAACGCCGATATCTATATCCCGCCAAACGCTACCGATCTCATTGTCATCAGCGATATCGATGACACTGTCATGTACACCGGCGTGGCCAACAAGCTCAAGATGCTGTATCGGCTGTTTCTCAAGAAAGCTCACCAGCGTACGGCCTTTCCCGGCGTCGCCGCCTTTTATCAAGCCCTTTACGACGGGAAGGAGGGCGACCGGCAACGGCCCATGGTCTACGTCTCGCGCGGCCCCTGGAGCATCTACGAGATCCTCGAAGAGTTCTTTAATCTCAACCGCATCCCCGTGGGGCCCATCCTGTTTCTGCGCGAATGGGGCCTGACGCTGCAGCGCCCGTTGCCGCGCAAGGCGGAAGATCACAAACGTCATCTCATCAGGAAGATCATGGCGCTCTACGACAAGTCCCCCTTCGTGCTGATCGGCGACAGTGGCCAGCACGATCCCGAGGTCTACGCGCAGATCGTCCGAGAAAATCCCGATCGCATCGCCGCCATCTATATCCGCAATGTCAGTCACGACGCCTCGCGCGATCAGGCCATTCAGCGCCTTGCCGATGACGTGGCCCAGGCCAACTGCGCCTTGGTACTAGCCGCCGATAGCGCCACGATGGCGGAGCATGCCCACCAGCAGGGCTATATTTCCGCGGCGGGTCTGGAAGCCGTCCGTCAGGATCAACAGCCCGAGCAGGAAGGAATGTTCACTCGCTGATCCGTTGAGCGCGCCTGTATCCTGGCGTTTTTAGAATAACGCTCGAGTCTCTAACCGGGGCGCGCTTCTCGACTGCGTCCCGGGTTTCGGCATGCCCCACGGCCTGGTCGCATCCGCGATTTCTGCCTTCCGGGGCAACGCCGGTATGCTGTGCCGAATGCTGTCGACAGGGAACGAGATGAAAAGCCGCTGGGAAGATCTGGAACTGCTGCTGGCCGTGGTGGACGCCGGCAGTTTCACCGCCGCTGCCGAGATGCTCGGGACCAGCACGGCGCGCCTGTCGCGAGCGGTGTCGCGTCTGGAAACGACACTCGAAACGACCTTGATCCACCGTACCACACGGCGGCTGGAGGTCACCGAGGAAGGGCAAACCTTCATCCATAAGGCGCGCCATGCGCTGACCGAAATGGAATCCGCCGAGGAAGCGTTGGCCGTGCGCCGCCGTGATCCTGCCGGACGCCTGCGAGTCGATGCCGCTACCCCCTTCCTGCTGCATCAGATCGTGCCTCACCTGGCGGCCTTACGTACCCATTACCCCCGGATGCGCCTGGAACTGACCACCCACGAGACCAATATCGACTTGCTGGAGCAGCGTACCGACATCGCCATTCGCATCGGCAAGCTCGAGGATTCCACTCTACAGGCGCGGCCGCTGGGAAGAAGCCGCCGACGGCTGGTGGCCAGTCCCGCCTACCTGGCGCGCCGTGGCGTCCCCGGCAGAGCCGAGGATCTCACCGCCCATGAACTGCTGGGATTCACCCATCCCGCTCATCTCAACCGTTGGCCGATCGGCGACGGGCGCGAGATCCGTCCCACCCTGGCCGCTTCCAGCGGTGAGGCTCTGCTGCGAATGAGCGTGGCCGGATTGGGTATCGCCTATCTGGCCGATTTCCTGTCTCGCGAGGATCAACAGGCCGGGCGGCTACAAACCGTCCTGGACGACGTGACGCGAGAGGAATACGCACCGGTCCAGGCGGTCTACTACCGGAATACCGCCCTGGCGGCGCGAATCGGTGCCTTCCTCGATTTTCTCGCGCCACGGCTGCGCCTGTAAGCATTGTTACGCACCGCTCAAAGCACTTTTGCAGTTAACGGGCTTTATCCTTTCGTCTAAGACATCGACACTGCATCGCCTCAGTTGCCGCTGCGGTGACATTCGTAACGAGGAGCAATGCATGAAGATTCTGTTGATCGACGGCAAGAAGGCCTTTGCCCACTCGGGGGGACGCTACAACGCCACCCTGCACCAGGCGGCAGTGGAGGAGCTCGGGGCGCTCGGTCATACCGTGCAGGAGACGCATGTCGATACCGGCTATGACGTCGAAGCCGAAGTGCAGAAATTCCTGTGGGCCGATGCCATCATCTACCAGATGCCCGGCTGGTGGATGGGTGCGCCATGGGTCGTCAAGCAATACCTCGATGAGGTTCTTACCGCCGGTCACGGCTCGCTGTATGCCAACGATGGCCGTTCGCGCCATGACGCCAGCCGCCATTACGGCAGCGGTGGGCTGCTGCAGGGGCGTCGCTACATGCTGTCATTGACCTGGAACGCACCTCGCGAGGCCTTCGACGAGTCCGGTAACTTCTTCGAAGGCCGCGGCGTGGACGCCGTCTACTTCCCCTTTCACAAGTCGCAGGAATTCATCGGCCTCGAGGCGCTGCCCACTTACCTGGCCAATGACGTCATCAAGGCACCGGACATCGAGCACCATATCGCCGAGTACCGCGCCCACCTGCGTCAGGTGTTCGGCCAGGCGGATGTGAGCGAAAGCCAGCTGCTCGAGACGGAAAAGGCCTGATCGGTCAACGCTGATCTTTGCATGCGCTGATTTGCATGCGTAAGCGCACCGCGCCCAGACGCTCGTGGCAACTGGGCGCGGTAAGACGTGACGGATACGCGACGTCGTGAATGCGACGCCGAGGATCAGGCGGCGCGGCCGCTGCCGATGTCCTCGATCAATCCGCGCAGCAAACCCCAGAATTCCTCCACGGAGTCGACCTCGACCCGCTCGGCCGGCGAGTGCGCGCCGCGGATCTGCGGCCCGAAGGAGATCATGTCGAGTTGCGGATACTTGCCGCCCAAGATGCCGCACTCGAGCCCGGCGTGGATCACGCGGACCTCGGGATCGACACTGAGGCGCTCGAGGTGCAGACGGCGAAAGCGCGCCAGCAGCGGACTCTCGGGATTGGGGGTCCAGCCGGGATAGCCGTTCTCGATCCGGGTATCGGCGCCCATCAGCATGAACAGCGCCTTGAAGCGATCGGTGAGATCCCGCGTCGCACTATCGCGCAGCGAACGCACCAGTGCACTCAGGTGGAATCGTCCCTGCTCGAGCTTGACCACACCGAGGTTGCTGGAGGTCTCCACCACGCCGGGGACTTCCACACTCATGCGCTCGACGCCATAAGGCGCCGCATGCAGTGCCGCCACCAGCCGCTGGCTGGCCGCCTCGGTCAGCGCCTCGTCGTCCTCGTCGGGCAACAGTTCAAGCCTTAGCCCCTCATCCACCCCGGCCAGTTCGGCCAACAGCTCGGTTTCCAGCTCGGCAAGGCGCTCACGGGCCGCATCGACCTCGTCGCTCGGCAATGCCAGGCGGGCGAAGGCCTCCCTCGGCAGGGCGTTGCGCAACGTCCCGCCATGGTAGGCCGCCAGGCGGATGCCGAACGGCTCCAGCGCCCGCAACACTCGCACCAGCAGGCGATTGGCATTGCCCCGTCCCTTGTCGATGTCGATGCCCGAGTGGCCGCCGGTGAGACCGGTCAGCGCCACCTGACACATCGTTTCGTGCCCGCCGAGTCCATGGGTGGGCAACTTGGCTTCGACCACCACGTCCGCGCCGCCGGCGCAGCCGATGTAGACCTGGCCACGGTCCTCGGAATCGAGATTCAGCAGATAGCGCCCCTGCAGCCACTCCTCGGCCAGGTTGAGCGCCCCGCCCATGCCCGATTCCTCCTCGAGGGTGAACAATGCCTCCAGCGGCCCATGGCGCAGCTCGTCGTCCTCGAGAATCGCCAGCGCCGCGGCGACGCCCAGGCCATTGTCGGCGCCGAGCGTAGTGTCCTTGGCGCGCAGCCAGCCCTCCTCGAGATAGGTGACGAGGGGGTCGCGAGTGAAATCGTGGGGATGGTCGGCATTGGCCTGGGCGACCATATCGAGATGGCCCTGCAGGACGATGCCGGGCATCGCCTCGCAACCCGGTGTAGCGGGCTTGCGGATCAGCAGGTTACCGAATACGTCGCGCTCGTGGGCGAGCCCCTGGGCCTCGGCCCATTGCTCGAGCTTGGCGACCAGCTCGGCCTCGTGGCCCGAAGGGCGCGGCGTGTTGCACAGGGTGCGGAAATGGCGCCAGACAGGAACCGGGGATAACTGCAGCAGATGATCGTTCATACGGGAAGGCTTCCGGCTTGAGTCCCTGCCACCTTACCCCTTGGCACGGCCAACGCAAGCCCATTCGTCTGGTCCGCCACATCGATTGTCGCTAGTATGACCTCTCCTCGTCCCGCCGGTGTCCGTCCATGTCACGCCTCATCACGCAGATCTTCTGCGCCTTGGTACTTCTCGTTCTGCTGAACGGCTGCTCACCGATTCCGGACATGCCCGGGCCAATCGGCATTCCAGGGCTTTAAGCGTTAGCTCTGCAGGCGGCGATGGAGGCATCCGGCCAGCTCGCGCCAGTGTGCCAGGCGGGCCTTGCGCCCGCGTATATCCTGACCTTCGCCTTGAAACAGCGGCGCGGCCAGCAATGTCAGCTCCGGCTCCTTATCCCGGTACGGACCACGCCACCAGGCCAGCCACGCCTGCGCCAGCCAGGGTCGCACCAGCGCCAGTTCACCGCCGCCTGCGGCGAACCAACCGACACGTGCCAGCAGTGCCGCATCGACCTCGGGCGCTGCGCCCTCGGCCAGTAGCGCGAGGGCGACCTCGGTGTCGAATGCGACAAGTTCATGGGCCAGTAGACTGGGAAGCAACTGCGAGAAGTCATGGTTCAGGGTTTGCATGAAGCGCTTGGCGTCACACGACAGAGGGCGCCCCATCATCAGGGCGTGTTCACCACTGGACGCCTCACGGGTCAGCCCCAAGCGCAGTGCGGCGAACCCTTGCGAGCGCCAGAAGGCGATCAGTTCGGGCTCGGCACCGAAACTCACTCCTAACTGCTCGATGCCTGTCTCATCGCTCCGTACCGCCAGCCGCTCAAGCATGGCGGCACCGATCCCCAGGCGACGGGCCGCCGGATGCACAGCGATGCGCACGATGCGATACCAGCGCCGCTCCGCCGCCTCCCGGCATCCCCCGTGCGCCGCCAGCGACTGGGCCAGCAGATGCCCGCGCGGGCGGCGTCTGCCGGTGTGGATCTGCTCCGCCAATGCCTGGGGAAAACCGCCCTCTGCCTGTACCAAGCACACCCCTACGCATACAACACCGGCGTAGGCTCCCAGCACCTGGATATCGGGCCCGTCGAGCAACTGACGCAGATCGGCCGGCGTGGTGCGGTAATGGGCCTGAACCAACAACCCGAACACGCCACGCAGTCCCGCCTCGTCATGAGCCAGAGCCTCACGCTCGAGGAACCGATACGTCACCGACTGCGACGTCATGGCCGCGCTCACCGCCGACGTATCGTCCGGCTCGGCATCGAGCAGCAGCAGCTCGCGGGTAATCGTCTCCAGCGGGTCCGCCTCGGCCCATCGGATCGGCTGCTGGAGCTGCAACGCCCGCCAGGACGGCGCCTGGCGCTCGAGACGCTCGCGAAAGCGCAGCTGGAAACCGCGACCGGTTCCCTCGTAGCCATGCACGGTCGTGGCGAAGGCGATTCTAGGAAAGGCTTCGAGCCAACGCCCCAGCAGCGGCGTGGGGATCGCCGCCGCCTCGTCGACGAACAGCGTGGGCGGCGACTGGCGGTCGATTACCGGTCCAAGCAACGCCTCCTCCACCGCATCCGGGGCCAGAAAGCGCACTTCGCCCCGTGCCGCCTGCGTGTCTATCTCGAAGAGGTTGCCGTGACGTCGGCCATTCGGCAGCAGCGCCACCAGCCGCGCGAACAGCGGCTCGACCGCCGCCGGCCGGGGCGCAGTGACCCATAACCGAGCCTCGCCCGCGAGCAGCCGCCGTGCGGCGGCGATACCCAGCGCCGCGCTCTTGCCACGGCCACGGTCGGCACTCAGCACCAACGGCCGACGCCGACGCAATCGGGTCAGATGGACCACCGCCAGCGCCTGATCGGCACTCAGACACTCGGCATCATCAGCCGGGACTTCTGGCGACAGAGACGCCGATGTCGTGCTGGTGCAGAGAGCCGCGTGAGGACGCTCGTTCGATACCGGCCAGGGAATCACCGCCGGCGAGGCCTGTAGGCAACGCGCCAAGCGTGACAGATAGCGTGCCGACAGGATGGCGGTCTCATGCGGCCAATGTGCCAGACGTGCATAATCCGCATCCGGTGCCGGCACGCCTTCCCGCCAGGTTTCGGGCGTCATCAGCACCAGCAGGCCACCGGCGCGCACCGTCCCCGACAGCGCCCCGAAGGCATCGGGATCGAATCCCGCACCGGGCGAGACGGCATCAATGACGATCAGCTCGTGCTCCTGGCCCAGCCGGGTCCGCGCCTTGGCGGGCGGCAGCACGGAAGCTCCGCCGGGTCCGCCATCGGCGCCCACCCATAGCGGCGAGAACCACTCGGCTGCATCCCACAGGGCTTGCGCCCGCGCGCGACACTGATCGGGAGTACCGCTCAGCCAGATAAGAGCCCGGTGGCGGCGCTCCATCAGTTGAAGCCGCAGAGTATTAACGAAATCGAGAGAGGACATGACGTACAGCATGCGGCATGCCTAAGCCGTGCACCAGCCCCCGCTACGGCATAGACATGGCGCAGTGGCAAAGCGGCGCCGCCGGCGTGATTCTGCTGGCCTGGTGGCTGATGTTCTGGGGCTGGTGACAACCGCTCCGCATTATCGCGCTCAGCGATATTATTCACTACCTTGTTACGGTTCGTCTTTAAACAAGGACCCGTTATGAAGACCCACCGTACTCTAGGCCAGCTGTTGCTCGGCACGACATTCGCGGCCCTGCCTTTGCTGACCATGGCCCAAAACGAGATGGCCGACGTGGATTTCGCCACCGAGCAGCCCCTCGGCGAGATGACGCCCGATTTCCTGTTTTACGATCAGATGCCCACCGGCATCACGGTGACCCAGGACGGGCGCCGTTTCGTCAGCTATCCGCGCTGGGGCGATGGCATCGAGTTCACCGTCGCCGAACTCAAGGATGGCGAGGAAGTGCCCTACCCTAGCGCTGATTTCAATCAGCCCGATACCGACAATCCCGGCGAATCATTGATCAGCGTGCAGAGCGTGGTCGCCCCGGGCGATGGGCATGTGTGGCTGCTCGATACCGGCCGGCTGCCCGACTCGGGCTATTCCGCTTCGGGCCGCCTGAACAATGGCGCCAAGCTGGTCGCGGTGGATCTCGCCACTGACGAGGTCGACCGCACCATCGTACTCCCCGAAGAGGCGGCCCTCGACTCCACCTACCTGAACGACGTGCGCTTCGACTTCACCCAGGGTGAAGGCGGCTTCGCCTACATCACCGACTCGTCGTTTTCCGGCCCTGGGGCGATCATCGTGGTAGATCTCGCCTCCGGTGAAGCCTGGCGCAAGCTGAGCGGGCATGCCTCGACCCAGGCCGAGCCGGATTTCGTGCCGATGGTGGAAGGTCAGCGGCTGACGCTGGCCACCG
This sequence comes from Halomonas sp. WWR20, assembly GCF_054602495.1. Taxonomy (NCBI): domain Bacteria; kingdom Pseudomonadati; phylum Pseudomonadota; class Gammaproteobacteria; order Oceanospirillales; family Halomonadaceae; genus Halomonas; species Halomonas sp. WWR20. Next base: position 84,861 of record NZ_JBTRHR010000005.1, on the reverse strand, counting down.
CAGAGAGCGAGGAGAATATCCGCCGCGTGCCTGCCGACGGCATCGCCCTGTCGCCGGATGGCGAGACGCTCTACTATTCGGCGCTTTCCGGTCATCACCTCTACAGCGTGCCGACCCGCTTGCTGCGCGAGCGCTCGACATCGGCCCAGGGTGCCACCGACGCGGTACAGGACCTCGGCTCGAAAGGCGGGGCCTCGGATGGCATGTTGATGGACGCAAGCGGCCGGCTCTACACGACCGATTACGAGCACAACGCCATTCATCGCTACGACACCGGCAGCGGGAAATGGGAGACACTGGTACACGACCCGCGCCTGTTATGGCCCGACACCCTTTCGCTGGGACCCGAGGGTGAGTTGTACGTCACTGCCAACCAGTTGCACCGTCAGGCGACGTATAAAGGCGAGGATGAACGTCAACCTCCCTATGTGCTGTTCAAGATTCCGGTCGATGCTCAGCCGATAGAGCTGCGCCCATAACGTCCGCGAGCATTGCGTCGTGCAGCGGCTCAATGCTCGGGCTTCTTGAGCAGCAGAATCAACGGGGCGGCCATAATGTACACCATTCCCAGCCAGAGGAAGATGTCATTGTAGGCCATCACCATGCTCTGCTGCTGCAGGGTGCGGCTGAGCATGGCCACGGCCCCGGCCTGCGGATCGCTGACCGCGCTGAGCAGGCCCTGATACTGAGCCAGGGTGGCATTCACCACCTCGCGACTTTCATCGATGGCGGGAATGAGCTGGTTCCAGTGAAAATCCATGCGCCGGTCACGTACCGTGTCGAGCATCGCCAGGCCCACCGCCCCGCCCAGGTTACGCATCACGTTGTAGAGACCGCTGGCGTTGCCGATCTCCTGCGGCGGCAAGGTGCCGAACGCAATCCGCGAGGTGGGAATCAGGCACATCACCAGGCCCATCCCACGCACCACCTGGGCCCAGAAGAACTGATCGAACCCCGACTCGGCGGTGAGATCGGAATTCATCAGCGTACCCAGCCCGGTCAGCAACAGCCCGCACAGCAGTAGCAGACGTAGATCGACCCGGTCGGTGGCGCGCCCGACAAACGGGGCGGTCAGGAACATGGTGGCCCCGGTCACCGCCATGACCTCGCCGATCTGCAGCGCCGAATAGCCGCGTACCGTGCCGAGAAACAGCGGCAAGAGATAGACCAGACCGTAAAGCCCGATACCGATCAGAAAGCCCAGTCCGGCACCGATCGCAAAGTTGAGATTGGCGAATACCCGCAGGTCGACCACCGGATGGCGGTGGCGCAGGGTGCGCCAGAAGAAGCCGATGGCGGCCAGCACGCAGATGGTGGTCGTCGCCAGGATCAGGCCGCTGGAGAGCCAGTCATCGCCCGGCCCCTCCTCGAGGGTGAATTCCAGCGTGCCCAGAAACAGCGCCATCAGTGCCAGGCCGATCATATCCAGATGGCGCAAGGCCCCATGGCTGGGACGGTCGATATCGAGCAGTTTCCACACCGTCAGCGACACCAGCACCCCGGGGATCACGTTAGCCAGAAACAGCCAGTGCCAACTACCGAATTCGGTGAGATAGCCACCGACGGTAGGCCCCACCGAAGGCGCCAGCGTCGCCACCAGCCCCATCACCGCCTGCACCGAGCCCATCATGCGCCGCGGAAAGATGGTGAAGCTGATGGCGAAGGCGATGGGAATCATCGCTCCGCCCATGAAACCCTGGATAGCACGCAACACGATCAGCGACTCGATCGAGGAGGCCATCGCGCAGCCCAGGCTGGCCAGGGTGAAGCCCACGCAGGAGGCGACGAATGCCACCCGGGTCGAGAAGATACGGGTGAGCATGCCCGACAGCGGGATCATCACGATCTCGGCGATCAGATAGGCCGTCTGGACCCAGGAGATCTCCTCACTGCTGGCCGAGACTCCGGCCTGGATCTCGTTGAGCGAGCTGGCGACGATCTGGATGTCCAGAATCGCCATGAACATGCCGAACACCGCGGCGATGAAGCCCAGCCGCGTACGCCAGGAAGGCATCTCCTGGGGAGGCTGCCCCGGGGTCGCTGTCGGCCCCTTCGCCACCGTCCCTTCGGCTGCAGCGCCGCCCGCCACGCTCAGCTCGCGTCCTGCGTGTCGTCAGCACGCGGCTTTAGCTCTCGCGTATCGACTTCGGGCACCACGGACAAGCCGTCGCGCAACTGCCCGAGCGCCTCCCGGGGCCCCGTCAGGTGGATACGTACCGGCACTCGCTGGACGATCTTGTTGAAATTGCCGGTCGCATTGTCCTGGGGAAGCAGGCTGTAGCGTGCCCCGGTAGAAGGCGCCAGACTATTCACCACGCCTTCGAAGGCGATGTCCGGATAGGCATCGACATGTACGTGCACCGGCTGGCCCGGACGCATGCGCGCCGTCTGGGTCTCCTTGTAGTTGGCAATCACATACGCCGACTGTACCGGCACCAGTTGCATCAACGTCAACGACGGCTGGGCCAGGGTGCCCGGCTCGACGCTGAGATTGCCCACCACGCCATCCATGGGAGCCTTCAGGCGAGTCTTGGCGAGCCGGTGACGCGACTCGGCGAGATCAGCCTCGGCCGCCTCGCGGCTGGCCCGGGCACTCTCCTGCTGGGATTCGATGACCTCGAGCTGCTTGCGCGCCGAGACGACAGCGGCCCGGCGCGCTGCCAGGTTGGCGCGGGCCACCGCGAGATCCGCCTCGTCATCCTGACGCTGCTGCTCGGAGGTATACTTCTGCGAGGCCAGGCGCCGGGACCGCTCGAGATGCAACTGCGCCTGATCGACTTCGGCCTGGGCCGAGGCGATCTGGGTCTCGACCTCCTTGATCTGCGCCTCCTGAAGCGTGTACTGGCGCTGCATGCGCGTCTCGTCAGCCCTCGCCACCGCCAGCGCCGCGGTGGCCTGAGCGAGCTGCGCCCGGGCATCGGTAGCGTCCAGCTCGACCAATAACATGCCGGCCTGCACATGCTGGTTGGCCTTGACCGGCACCGTCATCACCCGCCCGCTGGTTTCGGCGCGAATCGCCACGCTGTCGGTATGCACGTAGGCGTTGTCGGTCTCCTCGAAGTAGCGCCCGGTCTGCCACCAGTGCACGCCCCAGACCAGCCCCGCAACGATCAGGGCGAGCAACGCTACTACCGTGTAGATTTTTCTTTTGATTCTCATGCGATCGCCATCCGCCACACCCTAAATGTAGTGTAGACTACACTACTTTAAGTGTATCGGATAGCACGCTATGCTCTCCCCTCCACCCAGGATGTAGACAACCGCCATGCCCGATGTCCCGGTCCCGCCCGCCACCCCACGCGGCCGCAAGCGCCGCGACGCCATGCTCGACGCCGCTCAGGCCATGTTCCTCGAACATGGCTACGCCAATGTCGGCGTGGGCGATATCGTGGCCCGCGCCGGCGGATCGCTGGCGACGCTGTACAAGCATTTCGGTAACAAGGAGGGCCTGTTCCAGGCCGTCATGGAGCGTCGTGCGCGGCGAATCTTCGACGTACTCGACGCGCAGGAGAACTGGGACCGCGAGCCGGCCCAGGCGCTGATAACCATCGGCGAGCACCTGCTGGGCATCATCCTGTGTCGCGATACACTCGACACCTATCGCTTGGTGGCGGCCGAGGCGTCACGCCAGCCCGAGCTCGCCCGACTGTTCTACGATAGCGGCCCCGGACGTCTGCGCAGCACGCTGGCCCGCTACTTCCGTCATCAGGTCGAGCATCGACGGCTGGAACTGGCCGACACCGCCGCTGCCGCCAGCATGTTCATCGGCATGCTGCTCGGTGAGCACCACCTGCGCGCCATGCTGCAGTTGCCCGCCGACAACAGCCCGGACGCTCTACGCGCCCGGGCCGAACAGTGCGTGAAGCTACTCCTTGATGGCGCCCGCCCCCGCCGCACCTGACACGGCCAGCCGCGGCATGCTCGGCAGGCGCCATGGTCTGCGCCCGGCCGGTGGCGCCGCGCGTCACACCTCCATCAGCTTGTCCATGGTGATCGGCAGCTCGCGGATGCGCTTGCCGGTGGCATGGTAAACGGCATTGGCGATGGCGGCGGCGACGCCGGTGATGCCGATCTCGCCGATGCCGCGGGCGCCGAACTCGTTGAATTCGTAGTCCGGATAGTCGAGCAGGATGACATCGATCTCGGGCTGGTCGGCATGCACCGGCACGATGTACTCGGCATAGTTGTTGTTGACCGGCATGGCGTTGCGCGGGTCGTACTCGGTCTTCTCGAAGCGCGCCATGCCGATGCCCATCACGATAGCGCCCTCGACCTGGTTGCGCGCAGTCAGCTCGTTGATGGCACGCCCGACATCGATGGCGCTGACCACCCGCGAGACACGAAGATTGGAGATGCCGGGATCCCAGCGAACCTCGACGAAGTGGGCGCCGAACGAGCGGAAGGCATACTGGTCGGTGGGCGCCCCGCCGGTGTGGGCCTCGCCCTCGGCACTGGCCAACTGGCGCGCCCTGAGCACGTCGATGAAGGTCGCCGTCCTGCCATCGCCGTGCTTGAGCTGGCCGTTCTCGAAAGTCAGGTCGTCGGCCTTGGCTCCGGCAAATACGCCGCTGTCCGCCGTGGCGTACTCCTTAAGCACATCGATCGCCTGACGGGCGGCTTCGGCGATAGCCGGCAGCGCCGTGGCGGTGGCCCAGGAACCGCCGGAAATCGGCCCCGACGGGTAGGAAGAATCGCCCAGCTCGACCTCGATGCGCTCCAGCGGCAGACCGGTGACCTCGCTCACCGCCTGGGCGACGATGGTGTAAGTGCCGGTGCCGATGTCCTGGGTCGCGCAGGAAGCGAAGGCCGTGCCATCGGCACGCAACGAGACGCGCGCATCGCATGCGCGGCGAATCGCTTCCCAGTTACAGCTGGCCATGCCCCAACCGATGATCTCGTGGCCGTCGCGCATCGAGCCGATTTGCGGGTTGCGTTGGTCCCAGCCGAAGCGCTCGGCGGCTTGATCGTAAGCGTCGCGGATATGATTGCTCGACCACGGCAGCCCCTTGCTCTCGTCGGTGTCGGCATAGTTGCGCCGACGGAACTCGAGCGGATCCATGCCCAGCTCGATCGCCATCTCGTCCATCGCCGATTCCAGCGCGAACAGTCCCGGCGCAGCGCCTGGGGCACGCATCGAGGTGGGCGTGCCGCGATTGGTCCGGGTGGTGGCGTGGGTGACCCGCAGGTTGTCGCAGCTGTACAGCGCCTGGGTCATCTTGCCGCACGACTCGACGTAGAGTTTGACCTGATCGACGGTCGAGGTGGTCGAGATCGAATCGTGGCTCAGTGACACCAAACGGCCATCGTCATCGGTGGCGATACGCAACCGCTGGCGGGTTTCCGGACGCTGGCCGGTGGTAGTGAACATTTCCTGGCGCGGCACGACGAGCTGCACCGGACGCCCCACTTCGCGGGCCGCCGCCGCGGCGGCAATGGCATGCGGCCAAGGCCAGAGCTTGCTCCCGAAGCCCGAACCGAGAAACGGTGTGAGCACCTCGACGCGATCCGGCGAGAGCCCGAACACCTTGGCGTAGACGTTACGCGCATTCACCACCCCCTGGGTGGTGTCGTACATGGTCAACTTGCCGCCGCTCCAGGCCGCCACCGTGGCGTGCATCTCCATCGGGTTGTGGGTCTCGACCGGCGTCATGTAGGTGGCATCGATCTTGCGCGGCGCGTTCTGAAAGGCCGGGTCGGGCTCGCCGCGGACGTGCTTCGAATCCTCGTGCATCTGGGTGCCGGTCTGCTCGAGGCCTTGAGCGAGATTGGCGATTGCCGGCGCCTCGCGGTAGTCGACCCGCACCTTGTAGGCCGCGGCACGAGCGTTCTCGAAAGTGTCGGCCACCACCAGGGCCACGAACTGCCCGCCGTAATAGACATGGTTGTTCTCGAAAGGCAGGCGCACCTCGTCGACCTTATTCTCCTGCGCCATGCTGCTCGGCGTGTGATAGAGCTGCGGGAAATGATTGTGGTGGAAGATCTCGATTACCCCCGGCGAACGCTCGGCCAGGCGGGTATCGATGTTCATGATCTCGCCACGGGCGATGGTGCTGAACACGCCGTAGGCATAGACCATGCCGTCGAGATGATTGTCGGAGGTGTATTTCGCCTGGCCGCTCAGCTTCTGCGGACCGTCGATACGCGGCCTGGCGGCACCGATGATGCTGTCGCTCATGTGTCAGCTCTCCTGGCAGTCCTTCATTCGGCGGTCAGAGTAGTCAGAGTCCGTACGATGGCCTGCTGGCCGAGCGGAATCTTGTAAGCGTTGTGCTCATAGGCCCGGGCCCCCTGCATGGCGATCTGCGCGGCCTGTTCGAAGCTGGCCTGGGTGGCGGGCTGGCCCTGCAGGAAGCGCTCCGCCTCCAGCGCACGCCAGGGCTTGGTCCCTACGCCGCCCATGGCGAGACGCGCGGCGCGGATGGTATTGCCGTCCAGCGCCACGATGGCGCCGCTCGAGGCCAGGGCGAACTGGTACGACGCCCGGTCGCGCAGTTTGAGATAGGCAGAACGGCTCCCCGGGATCGGCGCATCGAGGGTGACATGGGTGATCAACTCCTCGTTGCCGAGGGCGAATTCCTGCCAGGGCTTGTCGCCTGGCAGCAGGTGGAAATCGAGGAAATCGATATCGCGCTCGCCATTGGGCCCGACGACGTGGACCGTGGCGCCGATCGCCGCCATCGCCACGCACATGTCGGAGGGGTGACTGGCGATGCACTGGTCGCTGGTCCCGAGCACGGCATGCACCGTGCGGTTGTAACCGCCGATGGCGGAGCAGCCGGAGCCGGGATCGCGCTTGTTGCAGGGCGAGATGCCGTCGCGGAAATAGGGACAGCGCACGCGTTGCATGACGTTGCCGCCGGTGGTGGCCTTGTTGCGTAGTTGCGTCGAGGCGCCGGAGAGCAGTGCCTCGGAGAGCACCGTGTATTCCTGCTCGACGCGTGGATGACGCGCCAGCGCGGCGTTGGTGACCATCGCCCCGACCCGCAGACGTCCGTCACCGAGCGACTCGATCTGGTTGAGCGGCAGCCGGTTGACGTCGACCATCAGTTCGGGACGCATGATGTCGAGCTTGACCATGTCGAGCAGGTTGGTGCCGCCGGCGAGAAACGATGCCGCCTGGGCCTGGCCGTAGGTGGCGACCGCCTGGTCGACACTATCGGCACGCCGGTAGTCGAAATGACGCATGTCGTGCCTCCTAGGCCGGTTTCATCTGCTTGCGCGCCGATTGGATGGCACTGAGGATGTTCTTGTAGGCCCCACAGCGACAGATGTTGCCGCTCATCGCCTCGCGTACCGCTAGATCATCGGTACCGACGCTGGGGTCGTTGATGATCGCCACTGCACTCATCATTTGTCCTGAGGTGCAGTAACCGCACTGGTAGGCGTCCTGCTCCAGGAAGGCCTGCTGGATCGGGTGCGGTTGGCCGTTTTGCGCCAGCCCCTCGACGGTGGCGATCTCGTCACCGTCGTGGGCAATGGCCAGGCTCAAACAGGAGTTGATCGCCACACCGTTGACGTGGAGCGTGCAGGCGCCGCACTGGCCGTGGTCGCAGCCTTTCTTGGTACCCGTCAGTTCCAGTGGGTCGCGCAGCACGTCGAGCAGCACCATATTGGGCGCCACGTCGAGGGTGTACGGCCGGCCATTGACGTGGAGCGTGATGCGCTGCCGGCCCTCGGCCGGTGCATCGTCTGCGTCGGCGCGCTTGCCTTCGGGCTCCTGGTGGTAATCATTGACGTAATCGACACGCGCCAAGGCCGGCGCGGCGGCGGCGGCAAGACCAGAGGTGCCTACCGTCTTGAGAAACTGGCGCCGGGAGGGCGATGTCGCCTGATAGGTCTGGACGCTATCGCGGGCGGTGTCGCCAGCCTGGGAATCGTCGGGTCGAGTCGGTTTGTCTGTCATGCCGGAAAACCTCATCGCATCGTATCCGGCCGCAGCCGGCAGCTAGATTGGGTCAGCGCAAGCGCCGACATCACGGTCAGGAAGATAGTGTCGGCGACGCGGCGCGCCGCCGACGAGGTGCTCGCTAGGTCTCGAGCAGCTTGGCGATGGTGATCGGCAACTCACGAAAGCGCTTGCCTGTGGCGTGATACACCGCATTGGCCACGGCCGCCGCCACACCGGTGATGCCGATCTCGCCGATCCCCCGGGCACCGAACTCGTTGAAATTGAAGTCGGGATTGTCGAGTACCTCGACCTCGATATCGGGCATGTCGGCGTTCACCGGCACGATGTAGTCGGCGTAGTTGTTGTTGTAGATATTGCCGTCCTCATCGAATTCGGTCTTTTCGAACATCGCCATCCCCAGGCCCATGACGATGGCGCCTTCGACCTGATTTTGCGCGGTGAGCGGGTTGATGGCCCGGCCCACATCGATGGAACTGACCACGCGCGCCACCTTGAGCAGGGAGATTTCCGGGTCCCAGCGCACCTCGATAAAGTGTGCGCCGAAGGAGCGGAACGAATACTGGTTCTGCTCGTCGCCCGGCGCACTGCTGGCCTCGCCTTCGACCATGCCGCGCTGCAGCGTGTTGAGCAGTTCGGCAAAGGCGACCGACCGACTGCCATCGGACAGCTCGCCGTTCTCGAAGGTCAGTGCATCGGCCTCCTTGCCTTCGAAAGGCGCGCCCTCGCCGACGGCCAGTTGTTTCAACTGCGCGATGGCGTTGCGCGTGGCGCCGGCGACCGCCGGCAGCGTGGTGGCGGTGGCCATCGAGCCGCCGGAGAGCGGTCCGGCAGGCAGCATCGAGTCGCCCAGCTTGACCTCGATGCGCTCGAGCGGCACGCCGGTCAGTTCGCTGGCGGTCTGAGCGACCACGGTATAGGTTCCGGTGCCGATATCCTGAGTGCCGCAGGCGATCTGCACCTTACCGTTGGCCAACAGCTCGGCGCGGGCGCTGCAGTGGCTGCGCATCGCCTCCCAGGTGGCGGTGGCCATGCCCCAGCCGATGATCTCGTTACCGTCACGCATCGAGCCGACCTGCGGGTTGCGCCGATCCCAGCCGAAGCGCCGGGCACCATCCTCCCAGCAGTCGCGCAGATGATTGCTCGACCAGGGCAGCTGCGCCATGGGATCGCTCTCGGCGTAGTTTTTTCGGCGCAGTTCGAGCGGGTCCATGTCGAGCGCCACGGCCAACTCGTCCAGAGCGCTTTCGAGGGCGAAGTTGCCGGTGGTTTCGCCCGGGCCGCGCATCGAGGTCGGCGTGCCGTGATTGACCGAGACGCGGCGCTGAGATACGGCAACGTTGTCGCAGGCGTAGATGCGCGGCGTGCCGCTGCCCACGGACTCGGTGTAGCTGTCGACGAACGAGGTCTCGTTCTGGCTGTCGTGACGGATCGACAGCAGCTTGCCGTCACGGTCTGCGCCGATGCGCATGTGCTGGCGCGCCGCCGGGCGGCTGCCGGCATTGCAGAAGTTCTGCTGACGCGACAGCACCGTCTTGACCGGGCGGCCCACCATCCGGGCGGCCACGGCGGTAATCACCGCATGCGGCCACATGAACAGCTTGCTGCCGAAGCCCGAGCCGATGTAGTGCGCAATGACCGTGACCTTCTCGGGGGGAATGGCGAAGATCTGCGCCAGGGCGTTGCGCTGGAAAATCACCCCCTGGGTGGATTCGTACATGGTCAGCCGGTCGTTCTCCCACGTGGCGATCGAGGCGTGCAGCTCCATCGCCACGTGAGTTTCCATGGGGATGTAATAGGTCTGATCGAGCTTGACCGGTGCAGCATCGAACGCCTGCACGGGATCGCCGCGCGAGTTGGCCTCGTCTTCGGCCTCTTCGCCCTCAGCGTCGGTGAAATCGAGCCCGGGCACGGCCGCATGCTCTTCATAGCGCGCCTTGACCAGGCGTGCCGCCGCGCGGGCATGTTCATAGGTATCGGCGACCACTAGCGCGATGTACTGCCCTTCGTAGTGAATGCCATCGTCCTCGAACGGCAGGCGGATCTCGCCCACCTTGTTCTCCTCGCCCATGGTGCTCGGCGAACGGTAGATCTTTTGCGCCGTGCCGCACGCCGGATTGTTGGCCGAGCGCGCCAGCGTAGGGAGGTTGCCGCGATGGACGATCTCGATCACTCCCGGCGCCGCCAGCGCCTCGTCGAGTTCGAGCCCCAGCAGCTTGCCGCAGGCGATGGTGCTGGGCACCGGATAGCCATATACCTGATTGGCGAGATTGTGATCGGCGGCGTAGTCCGCCTTGCCGGTCATCTTGAGCTTGCCGTCGACGCGGGTCGTGCGGTGGCCAATGACTGCTTCCGTCATGAAATTCTCCTCAACCTTGGGTCACCGTAGTCAATGCGCGGACGATGGCCTGCTTGGCCAGGGGAATCTTGAACGCATTGTCGCGATAGGGCGTGGCATCTTCGAGCGCGATCTCGGCGGCACGCTCGAACGTTTCCCGCGTCGCCGGGTGACCTTTCAGGGCTTCCTCGGCCTTGTGGGCCCGCCATGGTTTGGTGGCCACGCCGCCCAACGCCAGGCGTGCCTCTCGGATAGTGTCGCCATCCAGAGCGACCACGGCGGCACACGAGGCCAGCGCGAATTCGAAGGAGGAACGGTCGCGCAGCTTGAGATAGTGGCTCCTCGCCCCGGGAATCGGTGCGTCGAGGGTCACTTGCGTGATCAACTCACCGTACTTGAGGTCGTGCTCACGCTCCGGTGTGTCGCCCGGCAACAGGTGGTAGTCCTCGAAAGGGATTTCGCGTGACCCTTCGGGCCCCTCGACGGTGATGGTCGCCCCCAGGGCCTGCATCGCCACGCACATGTCGGAAGGATGCACGGCGATGCACTGGTCGCTGGTCCCGAGTACGGCGTGGTTGCGATTGATCTTGGCCAGCGCGTCGCACCCGCTGCCCGGCTCACGCTTGTTGCAGGCCCGCGCCGGGTTGCGAAAGTACGGACAGCGGGTGCGCTGCATGACGTTGCCCGCCGTGGTGGCGACATTGCGCAGCTGGGTCGAGGCCCCCGCCAGCAGTGCCTCGGAGAGCACCGTGTAGTGAGACGTCACGTGGTCGTCATAAGCAAGGTCGGTATTGCTGACCAGCGCGCCGATCTTCAGACGTCCGTCGCCGAGGACCTCGATATCGGTCAGTGGCAGCTGATTGACGTCGACCAGGCGCTCGGGGCGCATGATATCGAGCTTGACCATGTCGATCAGATTGGTGCCGCCCGCGACGAAATACGCCTCACTTGCCGCGCCGTGCAGGGAACACGCCTGGTGGACATCACCGGCGCGCTGATAAGAGAAATTGCGCATGGTTGATGCCTCCTCAGACTTTCTGGCGTGCCGACTGAATCGCGCTCAGGATGTTCTTGTAGGCCCCGCAGCGGCAGATGTTGCCGCTCATCGCCTCCTTGACCGAAGCGTCGTCGCTGCCGATGCGCGTGTCGTCGAGCATCGATACCGTCGCCATCATCTGCCCGGCCGTGCAGTAACCGCACTGATAGGCATCATGTTCGATAAAGGCTTCCTGAACCGGATGCAACTGCTCGCCCCTGGCCAGCCCTTCGACGGTGGTGATCTCGCTGCCTTCCTGCATTACCGCCAGCGTCAGGCAGGAGTTGGCCGAATGGCCGTTGATCAGCACGGTGCAGGCGCCGCATTGGCCGTGGTCGCAGCCCTTCTTGGTGCCGGTCAGATCGAGAACTTCGCGTAGCGCATCGAGCAGTACCACATTGGGCTCGACGTACAACTCACAGGGTTCGCCGTTGAGGGTAAAAGAAACCCGGGTCTTTTCAGCCATCGAGGACGATGCCTCGGCGCGAGACACGGGCGATGCGTGTTCGGAATGGTCCATCATGCCGACTCCTCATCGGTAGCGGTACGGTCTGGTAAATGCGGCAAGGGTCAGGGCCGCGAAGCGCGTCCATGCAGGTTCTGGTTGGGATAGGCACGGACGGGTTTACCACAACCCTAGGTGAGGATGGCGGGGACGACAAACGCAGCGAGACGCACCCGCCGGCATCATGCGTTCTTTCCCGTAGTTCTAGGCATGTTCCTAAGAGTTTCAGACATGACGGGGCGATATAACTTCATCTATCGGGTCGATTATTCCGACGGTTTGCGACATCACCGCCGGAGTCACTAATGTTAAGAAGGCTGGACGTTGCCCAGCCGTTTCATCCATCAGTTTAGCGACGCTCGGTTTTGACTGATCGGTTCCATCCGGCAATGAAAAGGAGTTCTTGCATGATACCGACCTGGCTACACCTACTCGCCTGGATATCCGTCCTGTTGGGCCTGGCCTGCGCCGCCTACATCGCCATGGACGTACGCCGCCATCCGCAGCACATGTCGATCATGAACTACGTGTGGCCGCTGTGCGCGCTGTTCGGCCACGTGGTGATCGTGGCGTTCTACCTCAAGTACGGTCGCCTGGCGGCCCATGAAGTGGCCCATCCGGCGATGCAGAACGACGAGACACCGCCACACAAGGCCAAGACTCCGTTTCCGCTCAAGGTGGCCAAGGGCGCCCTGCACTGCGGCAGTGGCTGTACGCTGGGCGATATCATTGCCGAATCACTGGCACTGTTCTTCCCCGTCATCGCCATCTGGCTGGGCTGGCAGACGATCTTCGGCGAAAAGATGTACGCGGTGTGGATTCTCGATTATGCGCTGGCCTTCCTGCTCGGCATCGCCTTCCAGTATTTCACCATCAAACCGATGCGCGGGCTATCGCCCGGCCAGGGACTGGTTCAGGCGACCAAGGCGGATTTCCTGTCGCTGACCGCCTGGCAGGTCGGCATGTACGGCTTCATGGCCTTCGCGCATTTCTACCTGTTCGCCACGCTGCTGGGCGAGCGCCTGCACGTCGCCTCGGTAGAATTCTGGTTCATGATGCAGATCGCCATGATCGCCGGTTTCATTACGTCCTACCCCGTCAACTGGTGGCTGATCAAACGCGGTATCAAGGAAGCGATGTAAGCGTCCGGCTTCGCCATCGAAAGTGATCGGTCGTAACACAATGCCGCGGTGAGCATCGCGGCGTTGTGCTATGGCTGTGTCGCCCGCACTAGCCGCCGCCGCACTGCCTTCGTATTCACCCGACACTAAAAAGTCCATGACGCCCAGCGCGACTCCACCCGTATCGTCGCCATGACCAGCAGAAGGATGGGGCCTGCCAATACTCTCAAGCTTCGCCGGACCACCCCTTTTCAAGTTATCTCTGCGGCCGGATATGCCGCTGCGTCGTACCGAGTATGGCTTGTGCGCTGCATAGAACTGCACGCAGTAAAGTTGGCTTGGAAGCTCGGTGAGTCGTTCTCGGCTTTCATATCTAGGTTTATTGAGCGTAACTCACTGTCGATTGTCTTTTATTGCTCCGACTGATCTTTTCTCGTCTTGCATGGTCCCTCTTCCCGTATCGCTAGAACGCCGTTCACGGTCAAGGACGTCATGGAAATTCTTGGAAGGACGACAACGTTGTCATGCTAATTTCGGTACAGGCACTCAGAGCATTCGCTGCATGGCTGGTGGTGTTTCATCATTTCATGCAGGTCTTTTTCGATTTCGAAGCCGACAGACTGATGGGACACCTACTTTCGACCCGAGGTCAGGTGGGTGTGGATATCTTTTTCGTGATCAGTGGCTTCGTGATCTACGTCTCCACCGCCGGCAAGCACATCCCGTCGCGCAAGTTCCTGCTCAACCGCATCGCCCGTGTTGTACCGGCCTACTGGCTCTATACAGCAATCACTGCATTGATCATCTACTATGCTGGTGACGTCATGCCGGTCTATGGGCTCAGCGCCAAGGAGCTGGTGATGTCGATGCTGTTTCTGCCGAGCGAGAACCCCGGCGGTTTCGGTCTCTATCCAATCTTGCCGGTGGGCTGGTCGCTGAACTTCGAGATGCTGTTCTATGTGATCTTTGCGCTATCGCTTCTGGTCGCCGAACGCTATCGCCTGTGGGTCGCCGCCGGACTGGTGGTGATAATGTGCCCATTGCTCGCCACGCAGTCGTTCGTCAGCGACTTCTACACCAACCCGATCATTTTCGAATTCTTGTTCGGCATCGTTATCGGCGTAATTTACAAGCGCGGCTGGATCCCGGCCGCCACCTGGTCCCCCGCCCTCATCGCCGCGGCCTCCTTCGCCACGCCGCTGTCATTCAACGACCAGAACGACTTGCGCCTTTTGACCTGGGGCGTTCCCAGCGCCCTGCTGGTCGCCTCGTTCATTTCGATGGAGGCCCTGTTCGGAGGCAACCGCGTGTTCAAGGCGATGGGCGACTGGTCCTACTCGGTCTATCTGGTTCACATCATCGTGCTGTGGGTCGGTGACTACGTCCTGCGCCAGCGGCTCGGCATCCCCCCTTACACGACGCTGGCACTCTGCCTGCCGGTCATTGTTGCACTGTCCTGGCTGAGCTTCGAGATCGTCGAAAAACAGCTGTCCCATTCGCTAAAGCGAATATTATCGTCCGCGCCACGGCTGACTGAAAAACATTTCCGAAGGTCAGACTGAGCGTCTGTCGTCCAGAACGTGAAACGCCCGGTCTGCTCCGCAGCCACGCTCGCCGCGGGCCAGTATATCGGCCGATGCCATGTTCACTTCCAGGTCACTTAGCGGCCCCTGGGGCTGTACCGGCGTGCTGAATGACAAATGGCAGAAGACCAGCGTCCTTGGGATGCGCACCAGCGTTGCCGCTGCGCCTAACGGGAATAGCAGAAGAATGAGTCCCGCCAGGACCATCGATGGAGTGTTAAACCTCATGCTTCTGAACAATGCATTTGAAGGGCGGACAATTGTTGGCCAGTGTAATGCCATGCGTTCGCTACGCGACAGATTGCCTAACGCTTCGGAGATTCCGCCATGGTCACCCTCGAGCAGATACAGCAAGCCCGCGAAAGAACCGCCGATAGGCTGGAAGCGACCCCCATGCTCACGGATTTCGGACTCTCCGAGCGCTATCAGCGCCCCATCCGTCTCAAGGCCGAGCTGTTTCAGCGCACCGGCTCGTTCAAGGCTCGCGGCGGGCTCAACTGGATGCGCACCGCCAGCGCAAGCGAGCTTGCCCAGGGCGTGGGTGCCGTCTCGGCGGGCAATCATGCCTTGGGCCTGGCCTGGGCGGCGCAAGCCTCACATACACCGGTGACCATCGTCATGCCCGAGGACGCCAGCCCCTTCAAGGTGGCCGGTACCCGCGCGCTCGGCGCGCAAGTGATCCTGCACGGTGGCATCAACGAGGCCTGGTCGCTGATGGAGCAACTCGTCGAGGAGCGCGGACTGACGCTGGTCCACCCTTACGACGACGAACGCATCATTGCCGGCCAGGGCACACTGGCTCTGGAAATTATCGAGCAGGCCCCGCATGCCGCGGCGATTCTGTGCCCGGTCGGTGGTGGTGGGCTGCTTTCGGGTCTCGGCGTGGCCATTCGCGCTCTGCGTCCCGATATTCGCTTGATCGGCGTGGAACCTGCCGGCGCGGCAAGCATGGGCTACGCTTTCGCCCATGGCGGCCCGACCCGCCTACCCGCGCTCGGTACCCGGGCCAACAGCCTCGGCGCCGCCCTGGTCGGACGGCACACCTATGCCCTGTGCCGAGCGCATGTGGATGACCTGATCAGTGTCAGCGAGGAAGGCATTTACCAGGCCATGCAGTGGCTACTCGGCCACAGCAAGCTGTTTGCCGAGCCGGGTGCGGCGGTCGGTATCGCCGCGCTACTCGAGGGTCGGTTGCCCGATCTGCCGCCGACGGGCGATGTGGTGGTGGTGATTACCGGCGGCAACATGGGCTGGGAAGAGCTGGGGGAGTTTACCGCCCCGGCGATGGCGCCACCGGGGCGTCACCGACAGGGCTGATGCATCATGCGGCATGCTGCTTGCGGCAGGCTTGCATATTGACTCCCAGCAGGCCCTGATTTTCCTGCAGGATGCGGCACTGCATCAATGCCTGCTTGGTGAACGCCGCGAGCAGGCGGTCGAGATCCATCATCCCGCTGCCTTCACGCAGTTGGCGATAGAAAAGCACTGACTGCTGTTGGTCATGTAACGCCTGCGTCAATGTTGCGGCCGCCATGGCTTCATTCGTCACGAAAAACTGCTGTGCCAGAGCCGTCTCCGGTGAAGTCCGGGCAGGCTCCGGTGTTGGCAATTCGTCACTCAGTTGCAATTTCTCCGCTGCCTGCCACAGCGCTGCAAGGCGCTGCTCGCTTTCGCTGGCGAGCATTGCCAGCAGGCGGTGAATGCCGGTATTGAACGGCAAAAAGCGCAGCGACAGTTGCCGGTAACGCGTCGTCTCACGGGTTTCATGCGCAGAGGCCATGACCAGCAGGTCTCGGGACAAGAAAAGGTGGGCCGTCTGCCCAGTGGGAAAAGTCGTCGTTTGCGTCGTTGGGTACATGGTGATTCTATCTCCCTGATGGCACGGCGAGAGCTTCAATGACCATAAGCCCGTCCGTGGGCGGCATTACACGCCATGCATATCTCAGTTGTATGACACCGCATGCAAATCGACCAATAAGCACTCGATGCCAGATGCTGCATGTTAGTGAATGCTCAGCTGCCGCTAGAGCACCTATGTTAAAAACGCGCGTAACGATTTGTTCGTAGAGGCCACTGGCCGAAAGGCGCAACGCAGGGCGCCTTCTGGTGATGTAAATGTCATGGCGTACCACTAGCCTGTCATGCCCCGCTCAACATCGGAGAAGTCTGTATGGCCTCCTCGCCATCTGCTGCCGCCCCGCCCGCCGGCCACATCCGTGCGTGGACGATCTTTGGGATATTCCTGCGTCTGGGGCTCACATCGTTCGGCGGCCCCGTCGCTCACCTGGGCTATTTTCGCGACGAGTTCGTCAATCGCCGCCGCTGGTTCAGCGAGCAGCGCTATGCGGATCTCGTGGCGCTCTGTCAGTTCCTGCCCGGCCCCGCCAGCAGCCAGGTCGGCATGGCCATCGGCCTGCTCCAGGCCGGTTATCCCGGCGTCCTGGCGGCCTGGGCCGGGTTTACCCTGCCGTCCGCAATCTTGCTGATACTCTTCGCGTTGGGACTTGCGACCTGGGGCGAGGCTGCCCCCGCCGGGCTGCTGCAAGGGCTCAAGATCGCCGCGGTTGCCGTCGTTGCTCAGGCGGTATGGGGAATGGCGCGCACGCTCTGTCCGGATATTGCCCGCCAGACTCTGATGACGGCAGTGGCGTGCATGCTGTTGCTGGGGTCCGGTCCGGGGATACAGATCGGCGCTATCGTGGCGGCGGGTGTCGCCGGGCTGTTGCTGTGCAGGCCACCCCCCACCCGCGAACATGACGTTGTGTCTACGTCCCTTGATCGTCGCACGGGCAGTCTCTGGCTGAGCATTTTCGGCGTGCTGCTGGTCGGGCTGCCGCTGCTGGCAACGGCTTGGCCGAGCCAGGCAATGCATATGATCGATACCTTCTACCGCGCGGGCGCGCTGGTCTTTGGGGGTGGGCATGTCGTGCTGCCGCTGCTGCAGGCCGAAGTCGTGCCCAGCGATGTCACAAGCGATACCTTCATGGCCGGCTATGGTGCGGCACAGGCCGTGCCCGGTCCGCTGTTCACCTTTGCCGCGTTTCTCGGTGCGGCGATGAATCCGGCAGCCGGCGGCTGGCTCGGCGGCGTACTGTGCTTGCTCGCCATCTTCCTGCCATCGTTTCTGCTGGTGGCGGGGATGCTGCCGTTCTGGGAGCCGTTGCGCCGCAACACCCATGTGCGTGCAGCGCTGATGGGCATCAACGCTGCAGTGGTCGGCCTGTTGCTGGCGGCGCTCTACCATCCGGTGTGGACGAGCGCGATCCATCAGCCGCGAGACGTCGCCCTGGCTCTGCTCGCCTTTATCGCGCTGACGGCCTGGAAACTGCCGCCGTGGCTGGTGGTGCTCGGCTGCGGGGCGGGAGGATGGCTCCTGCAATCGATTTAACAACAGCCTTCTCGATAGCCGAATGGGCCGACCCCCTCAGGGACCCCGGGAGGCAATACCCGCGTAGGGTGTAGTATTGGCGTGACGCTGTGGCCGGAGCATGGCGACACGGCGGTAGCCGTCATGGCCAATGCCGACGCGGCACTCTACGCCGGGAAAGGGATGCGTTACCCTTTACGGAGAAGCCACGTCTCCCTGCCAAGACGGGCCGCTCGCGCCGCCGGTCAACTAAGCGGCCCCAGGCAAGTGATGTTAGTATCGCCAACGGAGGCGCCTAAGGCCGGATACCGAGGCCATCGCCGCCGAAGCCGATTGCCCCCAGCGCAACGCCAGGCAACGCCATCGTTTCATTCACGCTTCTTGCAGGTCGACTTTGATGGGTCCCGACAGCACTAGTGAGTCTCTTCCCGCCGTGCTCGCAGGGCCTCTGCTCAGGCGAATCACCCCCCAGCGGCTGTTGATCTGGCTGGTGGGCTCGCGCGCGCTCGAAATGAAGCTTGTGCTGCAGCCCGCCGGTCAGCCGCCGCGCCGGTTGACGCTAAATCAGCGCCGCGTCAGACGCCTCCCGCTAGGACGTCACGCCTGGCTGCACCTGATCGATGTCGCCCTGGACACGCCACTCCCCACCGGGGTGCGCATCGCCTACGATCTGAAGCTCATCGACGAGCAGGGCGACACCGGCATTGCCAGTTGGGCGCCGCATCTGCTGCACGACGGCGCGGCGCTGCCCGCCTTCGTGATCGCCGCGCGTCACCATCGCTTGCTGCACGGCTCCTGCCGTCGTCCTCACTACGACGGGCCGGATGGGCTGGTGCGTGCCGATGCCTGGCTCGCAGAGCGGCGCGACACGCCGCAGGAGTGGCCCGCCTGGCTGCTGATGACTGGCGATCAGATCTACGCCGACGATGTGGCCGGCCCGATGCTGGTGGCGATTCATGCGCTTATCCGCCGTCTGGGGCTGTTCGACGAACCCCTCGAGGGCGCCACGGTGGACGACAGCCAGGCGCTGCATGGGACTGATGCCCATTACTATCGGCGCCAGGAACTGCTGCCCACCAATGTCAAAGGCAGCGCCGCCCTGCGCGCACGCCTCTTCAGCGGCGTGCGCAAACCCGTGTTCACGTCGGACAATGCCAACAATCACCTGATCACCTTCGGCGAAATCATCGCCATGTACCTGCTGGTGTGGTCACCGGTGCCCTGGCGGCTGGTCGAGATGACACCGCCGCCGTTGGATGCCGACAACGCTCGAAGCTTCGAGGAGGAAAAAGCCGTTCTTCAGCGCTTCGTCGAGGGGCTCCCGGCGGGCGCACGGCTGCTGGCACACCTGCCGACGCTAATGATCTTCGATGACCACGATATCACCGACGATTGGAACCTGACGGCCGACTGGGAGACGACCGCCTACGGCCATCCCTTCTCGCGCCGCATCATCGGCAACGCATTGCTGGGCTACCTGCTCTGCCAGGGCTGGGGCAATGATCCGGACCGCCTGGCCGCGCCACTCGAGGAAACCGCCCGATTGCTGGAGGATGCGGCGCGCCGTCAGGACCGGTTGCCCGCCGCGCCCCATGACGCCATGATTCAGCAACTGTTGCGGTTCGAAGGCTGGGAGTACCAGATCCCCGGCTCACCGCCATTGATCGTGCTCGACACCCGCACCCGGCGCTGGCGCAGCGAGAGAAGCCCCACCCGCCCCTCGGGCCTGATGGACTGGGAGGCGTTGTCGGAGTTGCAGCAGCATATTCTGGACGCACCCTCGGTCGTCATCGTTTCGCCGGCGCCGATGTTCGGCGTCAAGCTGATCGAGGTGATCCAGAAGCTGTTCACCCTGATCGGCAAGCCGCTGCTGGTCGACGCCGAAAACTGGATGGCCCATCGGGGCGCCGCCAGCGTGATGCTCAATATTTTTCGTCATTCGCGTACCCCCGGGCACTACGTGGTGCTTTCCGGCGACGTGCACTACTCCTTCGTCTATGACGTGCGCATCCGTCAGCGCCGCGAAGGCCCCCGACTCTGGCAGATCACCTCCAGCGGAGTGAAAAACGCCTTCCCCGACACTCTGCTCGACTGGTTCGATCGCGCCAACCGCTGGCTGTACTCGCCGCGCTCGCCGCTCAACTGGTTCACCCAGCGCCGGCCCATGGAGATCCGTCCGCGAGACCCGGACCGGGCCAAGGCCGGCGAGCGGCTGTGGAACGGATCCGGCATCGGGCTGGTGGACCTCGACGAGCAGGGCCGTCCCAGCATGATTCGCCAGCTCGACGCTCGCGGCTTCGATGTGGTTTTTCCTCCCCCGCAAGAACCCTGAACCACGCGAAAACAGCGACCGGCAGTCCCGGGCCGTTCAGTCGCAGTGTGTCAGTGTGCCTCGTCCCAATTGGCACCGCTCTGCGCCTCGACGATCAGCGGGACCTTGAGCGAGCAGGCATTCTGCATGCGCTGCTTCACCGCGCCGATGAACTCCTCGACCTGCTCGGCCTTGACCTCGAAGACCAACTCGTCATGGACCTGCATGACCATCCAGGCATCGAACTCGCTCTCGCCTTCGAGCGGATGCAGCCAGGCGTCGACGTCGATCATCGCGCGCTTGATGACATCGGCGGCGGTGCCCTGCATGGGGGCATTGATCGCAGTGCGCTCGGCGGCCTGGCGACGGGCGTGCTGACGCGAGTTGATCTCCGGCAGATAGAGACGCCGGCCGAATACCGTCTCGACATAGCCGTCCGCGGCGGCTTGGGCGCGAATGTCGTCCATGAACCGCGCCACGCCGGGATAGCGGTCGAAGTAACGTTCGATGTAGGTCTGCGCCTGCTTGCGCTCGACCCTCAGTTGCTTGGCCAGCCCCCAGGCACTCATGCCGTAGATCAGCCCGAAATTGATCGCCTTGGCACTGCGGCGCTGATCGGGCAGCACCCTGTCGGGCGTGGTGCCGAACACTTCGGCGGCAGTGGCGGTATGGATGTCGCGGTCCTCGGCGAAGGCGTCGAGTAGCCCTTTATCCTCGGAGAGATGCGCCATGATGCGCAGCTCGATCTGCGAATAGTCGGCGGCCACGATGGCGTAGCCGGGCCGGGCAACGAACGCCTGGCGGATCTTGCGCCCTTCCTCGGTGCGGATAGGAATGTTCTGCAGGTTGGGGTCCGAGGAGGACAGCCGCCCGGTGGCGGTGACCGCCTGATGATAGCTGGTGTGGATGCGCCCGCTGCGCTTGTTGATGAGCAGCGGTAGCTTATCGGTATAGGTCGACTTGAGTTTGCTCAGTCCGCGATGGGCCATGATCACCTTGGGCAGCGGATAGTCCAGCGCCAGTTCCTCGAGTACCGCTTCGGCGGTAGACGGTGCGCCCTTGGGGGTCTTCTTGATCACCGGGATCTTCTGTTCCTCGAAGAGGATCTCGCCCAACTGCTTGGGCGAGCCGAGGTTGAACTCACGCCCGGCCAGCTCGAAGGCTTCCGCCTCCAGCTTGCGAATGTTCGCCTCGAGCTCCCGACTCTGGGTATGCAGGCGCTCAACATCGAGTGCCACACCGGTGCGCTCCATGCGTGAGAGCACCGGGATCAGCGGTCGCTCCAGGATGTCGAGCACTTCCGCCAGCCGCCCTTCGGCCTCGATACGCGGGCGCAGCGCGCAGTGCAGGCGCAGGGTAACGTCGGCGTCCTCACAGGCGTAGGGCACCGCCTGCTCGAGAGCGATCTGATTGAAGGTCAACTGCTTGGCACCCTTGCCGGCGATATCCTCGAAGCTGACGGTTTTCTGGCCGAGATATTTCAGTGCCAGCGAATCCATGTCATGGCGCGTGGCGGTAGAATTGAGCACGTAGGACTCGAGCATGGTATCGGTGAGCGGCCCCGCCACGCGAATGGCATAGTTGGCCAGCACCGAAATGTCGTATTTGAGGTTCTGACCGATCTTGCCCTTGGCTGGGTCTTCGAGCAGCGGCTTGAGCGCGGCGAGTACGCTGTCGCGATCGAGCTGATCCGGCACGTCGAGATAGTCGTGGGCGAGCGGGATGTAAGCCGCCTCGCCGGGCTCCAGCGCTAGACCCACGCCGACGATTTCGGCCTCCATGTAGTTGAGGCTGGTGGTTTCCAGGTCGAAACAGAACGCCTCGGCCGCCGCGAGCCGCTTAAGCCAATCGTCGAACTCGGCCTGGGTAAGAATCAAACGGTTCTGGCAGGCGGAGACGCTGGCCGGTGGCGCATCGCTATCGAAGCTCTCTCCCACTTCGCCGCCCGCCGGCGTGCGGCGGGCCGCGGTGCCTGAGGCCACGTCGTCGACGCCTGTATCCTGGCCGGCCAGCAGCTCGGAGAGCCAGCCCTTGAACTCCAGCTCGCTATAGAGTTGTTTTAATGCCTCGCGATCGGGATGAGCGATGTCGAGATCCTCCAGCCCCACCGGCAGTTCGCAATCGGTCTTGATCGTCGCCAGCCGATAGGAGAGAAAGGCCTGCTCGCGGTGCTCCTCGAGCTTCTTGGGCAGCGACTTGGCACCCCGGAAGCCGAGCGCCTTGACCCGGTCGAGATCCGCATACAGCGTGTCCAGACCGCCACCGATGCCCTGCAACAGCCCCAGCGCGGTCTTTTCACCGACGCCGGGCACGCCGGGAATGTTGTCGACCTTGTCGCCCATCAACGCCAGATAGTCGATGATCAGCGCCGGCGGGATACCGAACTTGGCCTCGACGCCGGCCGCGTCGAGTGTCTCGTTTTTCATGGTATTGACCAGCGTAATATGGCCATTGACCAGTTGGGCCATGTCCTTGTCGCCGGTGGAAATCACCGCGTCGCGCCCGGCTTCGGTGGCATGGCGCGCCAGGGTGCCGATGACGTCGTCGGCCTCCACTCCCTCGATGCACAACAGCGGCAGGCCCAGCGCGCGAACACAGGCATGCAGCGGCTCGATCTGGTCGCGCAGATCGTCGGGCATCGGCGGCCGGTGAGCCTTGTACTCCGCGTACAACTCGTCGCGAAAGGTCTTGCCCTTGGCGTCGAAGACCACCGCCATGGGACTGTCCGGGTACTGTTTGATCAGGCTCTTGAGCATGCCTATCACGCCCTTGATGGCGCCGGTGGGCTGACCCTTGGAGGAGTTCAACGGCGGCAATGCATGAAAGGCGCGGTACAGATAGGAAGAACCGTCGACGAGGACGATGGGAGTGCTGGCCATGGAAAAGGCATCCGTTGCGAAACATTCAATCCCCCCATGATACGCAAGGGCGGCGGCGGCGTCAGGCGCACTCTGCTTCGCGACTCGGCTATGATGGGTTCTGACTTCATGGACTGCCGGCAGGAGCCTGAGTGGGTTATCGAGAACTGTTTCGTCAACAGGGCATGCTGCTGGGCATCGCGCTGTTCGCCGTGTTCAGCGGCAATCTGGGTCAGAGTTTCTTCATCGGCCTGTTCCAGGCACCGATCGCCGAGCGGCTCGGCTTGAGCCTCGGCGGGTTCGGCACCGCCTATTCGCTATTGTCGCTGTGCGCCGGCGTGGCAATGCTGTACGTGGGGCCGCGCCTCGACTGGGTCGCTCCACGGCGCTACGCGCTGGGTATCGTCGGCGGGGTGCTGCTCGGGGCGCTGCTTCTCACCCTGTCGCCCTGGGTGCCGCTGGCGCTGCTCGGACTCGGCCTGGTGCGGCTATGCGGTCAGGGGTTGCTGCTGCATTTCGGCATGACGCTGGCAGGGCGCGAGTTCCCCGACTTCAGAGGCCGGGCGCTGGGCGTGGTCAGCCTCGGTGTGCCGCTGGGCGAGGTCGTGCTCGCGCCCCTCGTCGCAGTGCTGCTGGTGTGGTTCGGCTGGCGCGAGCTGTGGTGGGCGCTGACCGCCCTGCTGGCGCTTGTCTGGCTGTGGCTGTTCACACGCACAGCTCACTGGCCGTCTGCCACCGTGCGGGTAGACGCGACTTCGGCGAGACCCAGAGGCCCGCGTCCGCTGCGCGAGGCGCGTTTCTGGCGTCTGCTGCCGCTCCTGCTGCTATTGCCGGTGACCATGACCGGCATCTTTCTCTACCAGGCGCAGATGACCCGCGATCTGGACGCGGCTATCGCCACCTATGCGCTGGCGCTGACCGGGCGCGGACTGATCCGCTTTCCCGGCGCGCTGCTCGGCGGACGCTGGGTCGACCGCCTGGGTGCGCGGCTGCTCGCCCGGCTCTATCTGGTGCCTTTTGCGCTGGGCCTGCTGGCCGTCGTCACCCTGGGCGGCGATCTGGGAATCTGGGCGCTGATGCTGGGCAGCGGACTGACCGTGGGCCTGCAGGAACCGGTCGTCAACTCGCTGCTGGTCATGCTGTGGGGCAGCGAGCATCTGGGGCGCGTTCGCGCCACGCTCAGCGCGGCCATGGTCTTCGCCACGGGATTGACCCCCGCAGTGTTCGGCCTGCTGCTTCAAGCCGGTGCGACATTCCCGATGCTGATGGGCGGCATTCTCGCCTGCCTGGCCATAGCCTGGGCACTGGCCCAGCGCGACATCGCCAGGCTCGACAAACCTCACACGCATTAACCAACACGTGGAAAAACCGCGGCTCGCCACGTGTAGAAAGGTAGTTGTCCGTAGCGTTTGGTCATACACTAGTAACAGCAAATCCTGTTGCATCTGGCCCTGAGGAACCTGCCATGAAGATACTGCGCACTGCTCCCGCCCTGGCGCTGGGCCTGCTCACGCTGTTCGCCACGCCACTCGTGTCCGCTCAGCAACAGGAAGGCGAAGGCCCGGCGCCGGACGTCACTATTCGCCAAGAGGACGATCGCACCGTCAAGGAGTACCGTATCAATGGCCAGCTCTACGCCATCGAGATCGTACCTGCCGCGGGACCGTCATATTATCTGATCGACAGGGACGGGAACGGCAATTTCGAACGTGCAGACGATGCCAACCGGGTGGTACCGCCGAGCTGGGTGCTGATCCGCTGGTAGCCGGCCTCGCTCCGGTCACCTCATGATACGGTAGGACTGCCCGCAGCGAGCCGCTACAATAGCGCGCTTGGCAATCCGGGCGAGAGAGACATGGCCGTATTCACCCCCTTGAGCGAGTCGCAGGTTGCGACCTTTCTGGAACGCTTCGATGTCGGCTCGCTGGCATCGCTGGAAGACGTTCCCAGCGGCACGGAGAATTCCACCTTCTTCGTGACCACCGATCAGGCCCGCATGGTCTTGACCCTCTTCGAGCAGGGCGAGTACGAGGAGCTGCCGTTTTTCGTCGACCTGCTGGATTACCTCGCCGAACATCGCCTGCCGGTACCCGGCCCGGTACACGACCGCGAAGGCGTCGCCCTGCAGCGTCTCGTTGGCAAGCCGGCGCTGCTGTTTCCACGCCTGCCCGGCAAGAGCCCGCATGCGCCAAGCCTGGCGCAGTGCCAAGCTCTCGGCGACGCTCTGGGGCGCATGCACCGGGTTTCACAGCACTTCGAGGGCCAGCGCCCCAACCCCCGCGACCTGAACTGGCTGACAGCGACCCACCCCAAGGTGATGGGTTATCTGTCCGCTGACGATCAGCGGCTGATGGCGGAAGAGATCGACACCTACCAAGAGACGTTTGCCGCCACGCCGGAGCTACCCCAAGGCGCATTGCATGGCGACCTGTTCCGCGACAATACTTTGTTCGACGGGGATCGGCTGGGCGGCATCATCGATTTCTACAATGGCTGCACCGGCGACCTGCTGTTCGATCTGGCCATCGTCGTCAATGATTGGGCCAGTGAAGACGACGGTACGCTCAACCGACTGCGCTACACCGCGCTGCTTAGCGCCTATCAGGCGCGCCGTGCGCTAAGCGATGACGAGCGCCGCGTGTGGCCGATGATGCTGCGCATGACCGCGCTACGCTACTGGCTGTCCCGGCTGCTGGTCGTCTATGTCGACCCGCCCGCGCACGCCCTGACGCCCAAGGACCCGCAACAGTACCGCACCCTGTTGCATCAACGTATCGTCCACGGCGCCCTGGGGCTGCCCGATGCTGAATAGTCGCCACGCCGATTCAGCCAGGTTTCGTCTGGGAAGCCGATACGCGCAATCCAGACAAGGCTAGAACCGGCTCTTGACCGGATTTGTGCACGCGCCGATTTCTAACACCCTCTGGGCAAGCGCAGACACTTTGCAAACAAACCATAGGAATACCGGGCCGCCAGCGTCATAATGCGGCCCCTTTGCTTTTCGCACCACGACCGGCCTCAGGTCCGGCCACTCTTGTTCAGGCCTCTTTGCAGGTCACGCCGTTTCGCAGGAGAGCTCAATGACTGCTACCGCCGCCCAGGCCCGCCGCACCTACAATATCGATCAGTGGGGCAGTGGCTATTTCGACGTCGATGACCGCGGCCATGCCGTCGTGCGCCCGCTGGGCAGCGAGGTCGAGGGTCCCGCCCTGTCGCTCGACACCCTGGTCGATCAGCTGCGCCAAGCCGGATTGCGTTTGCCAGTGCTGGTGCGTTTCACCGACATCCTGCACGACCGCGTCGAGCAGCTGTGCGCGGCCTTCGATACGGCGATGCGCGAGGAGTCCTTCCAGGGCGGCTACACCGCGGTCTATCCGATCAAGGTCAACCAGCAGCGCCGGGTGGTCGAGGAGATCCTCGCCACCCAGGAGCGCGGCCGCGGCCGTGTCGGCCTCGAGGCCGGAAGCAAACCCGAACTGTTGGCGGTGCTGGCGCTGTCCACCGACAACTCGTCGCTGATCGTCTGCAACGGCTACAAGGATCGCGAGTACGTGCGCCTGGCGCTGATGGGCGAGAAGCTCGGCCACCGGGTCTACTTGGTGGTGGAGAAGTTCTCCGAGCTCAATCTGATCCTCGAGGAGGCCGCGCGTATCGGCGTGCGCCCGCGCATCGGCCTGCGCGCACGCCTGGCGTCGGTGGGCAAGGGCAAATGGCAGGACTCCGGTGGCGAGAAATCCAAGTTCGGCCTCACCGCGACGCAGATCCTCGGCGTGGTCGAGCGACTGCGCGACGCCGGAGCGCTTGCCAGCCTGCAGCTGGTGCACTTCCACCTCGGTTCGCAGATCGCCAATATCCGCGACATCCAGCGCGGCCTGCGCGAGTGCGCACGCTTCTACCAGAGCCTGCGCGAGATGGGCGCACCGGTGGATACCGTCGACGTCGGCGGCGGGCTGGGCATCGATTACGAAGGCACCCGTTCGCGCAGCTTCTGCTCGATCAACTACTCGATGCGCGAATACGCCAGCAACGTGGTGTGGGCGTTCCATCAGGCCTGCGAGGCCGCCGGACTGCCCCATCCGCACCTGATCTCGGAATCCGGCCGGGCGTTGACCGCGCATCATGCGGTGCTGGTCACCAACGTCATCGACGAGGAGCGCATCGGCGAGACCGCACCTCCACGCCGGCGCGCCGAGGACGACCCGCAAGTCGACGAACTGTGGCGCGTCTATGATCGGCTCGAGACCATGCGCGAGCCGCGCGGCCAGGTCGAGGCGTATCACGATCTGGTCCAGGCCATCGGCGAGCTACAGGAGCGCTTCGTGATGGGCATGGCCGACCTGGACGCCCGCGCCGAGGGCGAGGCGGTGTACTTCGCCGCCTGTCAGCGCCTGCGCTCGCGCCTCGACAGCCGCAATCGCGCCCACCGTGAAATTGCCGACGAGCTAGGCGAGAAACTCGCCGACAAGCTGTTCGTCAACTTCTCGCTGTTCCAGTCGCTGCCCGATGTGTGGGGCATCAAGCAGGTCTTCCCGGTGCTGCCACTGACCGGGCTGGACCGCGAGCCGACCCGCCGCGGCGTGATCCAGGACATCACCTGCGACAGCGACGGACGTATCGACCGTTACGTCGATGGCCAAGGCCTGGAAAGCACCCTGCCGCTGCCCGAATGGGACGACCAGGACGACAAGCTGCTGGGACTGTTCCTGGTCGGCGCCTATCAGGAGATTCTCGGCGATCTGCACAACCTGTTCGGCGATACCGATTCGGTGGATGCCGCCCTCGATGCCGACGGCCAGATGCGCTTCTCGAACCTGCAGTACGGCGACAGCGTGGCCGATGTATTGCACTACGTGAACTTCGACGCCAAGGTGCTGCGCGAGCACCTCGAGATGCAGCTGAAAAGCAGCGGCCTGCCACAGGACGAGCGCGAGCTGTTCATGGCCGATCTGGTCGCCGGATTGGAAGGCTATACCTATCTTGAGTGACTCTTGCCTCCGGGGCTTGACGCCCCGGAGGCAGTGGAGCACAACCCAGCCCGTTGCAGGAAGCGAAACACCCCGCCAGTGACTGAGCTGGCGGGGTGTTGGCGTGATACCGAGGTGGCGGACATCGCGATTGGACGGCGCCTGCCCACACTCATTGGCGCATGGGCGTTACGCGTACCCCGGACTCGGCGGGTTCGGGAGGCTGCACCGGGTCGGAAGGCGGGGGGGCATTGGGTGCCGCCTGAGCCTGCGGGGCACGGCGCGCGTCGTCCGTGCCCTGCGCATCGCCCGTGAACAGACGCTGTGTCCAGTCCGCTCCTTGATTGAGGCCTTCACGGGTACCGTCGAGGGCGCGGCGCCCGGTCACAATGACCGCCTCACCAGCATTGCCGAGCAACTCTCCGGTAGCATGCGCCGCACGTCGCGCCTTGTCACTCAGGGTGTCGTCGGCCATGACGGCTGGCGAGACCAAGAGTAGAGCGGTAAATAAGACATGATGAGCTTTCATGGCGTTTCTCTCGCAGCAGTTCGGTAATCCGATTTCACCATCCGTTCTCAAACGCTCCGGACCGCCATCGGTTCAGGCGGTTCGTGTGGTTATCTCAAGCTGATCCGTCAGCGCCAAATGTAGCTCGGCATTACGCGGCAATACGCCGACACCGGCCGGCGTCCCGGTCAGGACGACGTCACCAGGCGCCAAGGTGAAATGCCGGGATATCTCCGCGAGTAGC
This sequence comes from Halomonas sp. WWR20, assembly GCF_054602495.1. Classification (NCBI taxonomy): domain Bacteria; kingdom Pseudomonadati; phylum Pseudomonadota; class Gammaproteobacteria; order Oceanospirillales; family Halomonadaceae; genus Halomonas; species Halomonas sp. WWR20. The sequence goes on along the minus strand of NZ_JBTRHR010000005.1, from coordinate 56,120 downwards.
GCAGGCACGGAAAACAGCATGTCACGTGTCTCGCCAGTCTGGCGACGCTGTCCGTCGATATCCAGGTTAAAGGTCAGCGACTGCCAGTCCGGCACTTCGTCGAGGGCGACGAAACTCGACAGCGGGCAGGCGCCATCGAAGCCCTTGGCCCGCTCCCAGGGGTGGCCCTTATCCTTGAGCTGCGACTGTACCTCGCGCAGCGTCAGATCCAGCGCCAGGCCGATGCCCGCCACGCCACGCTCGGCCTGCTCGGGTGTCGCCCGGGTCAGTGGCGTGCCGACCAGCAGCGCCAGCTCGGTCTCGAAGTGCACCTCGCCACGCTCGAACTGCACCGCGATGGGCTCCTCCAGCGCCACGGCGCTGGTCGCCGGCTTGATGAACAGCAGCGGCTCGCGGGGTACCGGATTGTCGAGTTCCCTGGCGTGCTCGGCGTAGTTACGCCCCACACACACAATCTTGCCTAGAGGCTGGGAAAAGGCTCGACCATCGGTAAAACGGGGCATGAAGGCCATCACAGGCTCCTGTCGGAAATAAGCCACAAAAAAGGCGCCGCTGGCGGCGATAGAGGTTGAGTCTATCGCCGTCAGCGGCGCCTGACACCCTAGCGATGAGATTAACCGCCAAGTCAGTGCGTATCGGGTTTCCACTCTTCATCCGGGCCATGCGCCAGGAAGGACGGACGCGGACGCTTGGCACCATAAGGAGCCTGACAGGCATTATCACGCCGGTTATAGACAAAGAAGGCGTTGCTGCGCGGGTCCGGCGACATATTGGCGTTGGAGCCATGCAGGGTATTGCAATCGAACAGCAGCAGCCCGCCAGCGGTCCCGGTCGGCGCCTCGATGCCGTTGGCCTCGATCAGGCGGCGCAACGCCTCATGACTGGGCACACCGAACTCCTGATTCTTGAGCGAGCGCTTGTGGTTCTCGTCGGGCGTTTCCCCCAGACAGTGCACGAAGCACTTGTGCGAGCCGGGAATCAACATCAACGGTCCGTTGTAGTGATGATTGTCGGTCAGCACGATGGAGGCACTGACGGCATGCATCTCGGGCATGCCGTCCTCGGCGTGCCATGTCTCGAAATCCGAGTGCCAGTTAAAGCCCTTGCCGTGAAACCCGGGCTTGTAATTGATACGCGACTGATGGACATACACGTCGCCACCCACAATCTGCTGCGCGCGGCCCATCAGGCGTGCGTCCCTGGCGAGACGAGCGAATTTCTCGGAGAGAAAGTGCACGGCAAACAACGAACGGATTTCCTGGCTGTCAGGCTCGGTAATCGAGAAATCACGCCCACGAAAGTCATCGCGGTCGAGCAACCATGCCAGCTCGGTGCGTAATGCCTGCACCTCTTCGGGGGATAGAAAGTTGGGTTCAAATAGAAAGCCGTCGCGCTCGAAGCTATCAAGCTGCTCGCGGCTGAGTGGACCATCCTCGACGCCCCCTTTCACCACCGCATCCTGGCGGGCGAGCCATGGCGCATCCTGCGGCTGGCTCAAGCGGGTCGGGTAACGATCGTGGTTTCGATCCTGAGTGGAAATGTCATGACGCATTGCGGTCTGTACTGACATCCAATCACCTCCTTAGGTTTGTGATCAGCGTGCTGTTCCAGTCCTGGTGCAGAGCACCGTAGCCACCTGGTAATTTAAATCCCTGATTTCTTTAAAGGGAAATACATCGTAGAAGACCTGAAAAAACTTTCAAGCCGTCAAAAGGTCCCATGCCGCCGAGCCGATATCCTTCGTCGTTTCGCTGACGCACCCCGGCCGATGGCGGCGCCGTAACGTTTATTAGCGTTAAAAGCCTGCTAATGCTTTTGTATGGCGTTTCTGCGACGATCTGCCACGTCTTTTAGGAACCATACGCCAGTCCCGCTCCTTGAGCTCTGAGCGACATACCATCACAATCTCCGTTTCGCTTGGATCCGTTGGGCCTATCAGCCCTGTTTTCAAGGTTCTTGCCCTCCGCTCGTTCGTGTGACGGGGAGATGCCACGCTTGTCTGTTATGACACCACCAGCCACACCAGCGCCATGCTGTTAAAAAAACCTCGTTACCTCCTGGTCGGGCTTGGCACGCTTGCCGTAGCGACAGCCGCGTTATTGCTCGGCATCGGGGCTCACAATGAGTACGAGCGGGATCTTGTCACCTTGCAGAAGCAGTTGGAGGCGCAGGCCGTTCTGTTATCGGAGCATGCCGAGAGCTCCTTCTCCGCAGCGGAGCTGATACTCACGGAAGTCGCATCCGAGGTACAGCTACGCCGCCTGGACGGCTATGTCAGCAGCTCCACGCTGTGGGGCCCCATGTACCGCACCGTCATGCGCTCGCCACAGATCGGCGGCATGCTGATTGCCGACGCGCATGGCGAGACGGTATTTATCGCCAACAAATTGCCCAACGCAACGATCCAAGGCGTCGCTCAATATGATTTTTTCCAGACGCTTCGAGACGGTAGTGAACTGCATATCGGCGCGCCCATCACGGTACGCGACAGTGACGATACCCTGATTCCAGTGAGTGGGCGTCTGCAGAATAGCAACGGCGAGTTTGTCGGCGTGGTGGCCGTGTTGCTGGATGCCGCCTATTTCAAAAATTTCTATACCCGAGCGCAACGCGATCTCGATCTGCGTATCGGCATGTTCCGCGAAGATGGGGAATCATTGATTCTTTACCCGGCGCCCACCGGAGCAATGCCGTCCGGAATAAACGATGCGGTTGAACAAATTCTGGCTCACGATGGCATCTACACCTCTATCGTGGTTTCGCCGCTCGACCGCCTGCCAAAGATCGTTTCTCTGCGCAACCTTTCCCTGTACCCCGTCGCGCTGAGCGTGGCCTACGACTATCAGGCCTTCTTGCAAACACTGCAGCCGACCTTTATCCGCTATGGCATGATCTTTCTGGTGCTCTCCTCGGGCATCACTCTGGCCATCTACCTGCTCGACCGTTCGATACGCAACTCTGCCAGACTTCGCGATCGGCAGTTGAAGGTCCTGCGCAAGCAGCAGGAAACGGAACAGCTCTGCCATGCGATTGCACGCAACATTCCCAACGGCAATGTCGTTGTCTTCGACCGCGAGCTGCGCTATGTCTTTGCTGATGGTCAGGAGTGGCGCAACAGCGCCGGCAAGCGCCTCAAGATACACATCGGCCAGCCGATCCATGTGGATTTCCCGGACGAGGCCAGCGAGATGTTGCAGTCCTTGGGACAAAACGCTTTGGCGGGCCACAAGGCGGAAGCCGAGTTGCGTTACGGCGAGCGCATTTACAAGATTACCGCCGTGCCGCTCCCCGGCGATCATGGTGAGATTCACCGTGCCTTGGCATTGTCTCAGGACATCACGTCCTTCAAGGAAGACCAGCAGAAGCTCGAGAGGCTCAACCGACAACTGCACATCCTGTCGACCCGGGATGAGCTGTTGGGAGTCGCCAACCGCCGAGAATTCGACCGCCTGCTCGAACAAGAGTGGCGGCGCTGCGCACGTGAGCGACTGCCGCTGGGCCTGTTGATGATCGATGTCGATTACTTCAAGCGTTACAACGATGCCTATGGCCATCCGGCAGGTGATGCCTGCCTGCAGCAGATTGCCGCGGTACTCAAAGAGTCCGCGGCACGCCCCGGCGATCGGGTCGCACGCTATGGCGGTGAGGAGTTGGTCATCTTGCTGCCAAGCACCGATATCGAAGGAACCCAGCTGGTCGCAGAACGCGTCCATTCTGCCCTTGCCGCCCGGGCCCTCCCCTTTGCCGACTCGCTGGTCAGTGATCATGTCACCGTCAGCATCGGAGCCGCCTCAAGACGACCCCGCCACGACCAGGCCCCTGAGGTATTGCTGAAAGAAGCCGATACGGCGCTGTACAGTGCCAAGCATGAGGGCCGTGACCGTACCGTCACTGCGCTCCCGGCCTGACACGGCATCGCCAGAGGCCCTCTCTCAGCGGGCACTACCGATTTCAATTCAGTGAGCTCTCCACTCAGCAGCTACGCTGATGATACGGTTTCCAACAAGGCCGTGAGCCGGCACATACTGAGTCATGCTGCCGATTCTTATCATTGCGTGCCGCCTCTCAGCGGTGGCGTGCTGCATCATGGACACCGGGAGTGACTTATGTACAAGACACTACTGATCCCTATAGACGGTTCCGAGAATTCGCACAAAGCACTTAAAGTGGCGTCTCAACTCGCCAAACCCTCACATGCCAAGCTTTATCTATTACATGTTTCGGAGACTCTGCCGGCCGGCGACGTCGTGGGCCTGGGAGTAGGTGCCACGCAATATATCGGCTCACCGGAGGAGGAGAGACAGACGGGGCGCTTGACTCTCGACGAGGCAGTCCATGCCGCCGGGCTGGAGGGGAGTGAAACTCATTATCTGACTCGCCAAGGTCGTCCCGCCAACGTCATCGTCGAAGAAGCCAAGGCACTGGATGCAGACGCCATCGTCATGGGCAGCCGTGGCCTGAGCGACCTGAAGGGGCTGGCGGTAGGCAGTGTCTCTCACAAGGTCAATCATATTGCTAACTGTACGGTAATCACCGTGCATTAATCTCATCCTGATAGCGACCTACCTTGGCGCGGTCGTATCAGGTCTTTTCGCGCGGGGATCGGTCGGTTGTATTCCTCATCGGCACTATGCCCTAAGCGGAAGTTATCACTCCACATGAAAGCGAATGTTGTTTCCGCTAAAACAATCTCACGACAAGGGAGCTAGATTAACATCGATACTAAGTTCAATTGATACGTTATAAATTGTAATCGCAAAGGGCGCAGGCTTGCGCCTAGGGCGCCTTGGTTCTATACCTGAGCTGACGACGCTGCAAGCGTGTTATTTTTAATATCCCTTGTGGTGCGTGTGGTGCTTGCCTCTAGCGTCAAGCTCAACCCTAGGCGTCTAGACCCGAAGTAGGAGGTCGATATGGCTGAACATCGCGGTGGTACTGGTAATTTTGCAGAAGATCGCAAAAAAGCGTCTGAAGCGGGCCAGAAAGGTGGTGAACATAGTGGTGGCAACTTCAAGAACGATCCGAAAAAAGCCTCTGAAGCTGGCAAGAAAGGTGGTGAACATAGCCACGGAGGAGGAAAAAAATCCTAGCGTCTCATGGTTTCGTTGAGAATGGACATTCATGTTAAAGCTACCAGTAAGCGCTTATCTTATTGGTGGCTTTTTTATTGAAAATTTATAACTTCTATCCAGAACGACCATCATCAGCATCCAACCATATTATCAATGACAAGCTAAATCAAAGGGTCTCGCTATAATTAACGAAACAAGATACGACGCACGAAAAAGCTGATTACAGGAATCGCGTACCGGACAGGAAGTCATCAGGAGATAACATGGAGTGGTTAAATAGCAACTCAGGAGCACTTAACGCTATATCGGGATTTTTAACGCTATTGGTCTGGCTGTTTTATGCCCAACTGCTCTATTTAAACTTTGCTCGTCAACGTCGGCCTCGTTTGTTAATCAACCGAGGCCGAACTAAGGACATCAATGCTTTATGCCTGATCAGCAATATGAGTTCAGAGGCGATTTATATTTCCCATATTATCGCAGTGCTACACACCTCCGATGGTGATTATGCTCAGGACTTGGTCGATTTCGAACAACCCGGCGAGGTTAACAAGGGCGCTACGCTTTCGGAAGCGACTCGCCAGGGGCCGTTAGCGTCGGGTGACTATAGTCAAATAGGCAGTTTTGGCCACATTATTGAGCGAGTCGCCAACGCCAATCATATCAGGCTCGATGGATATCGCTATGCTGGGGAGATGCAGGTCGAGTCATTGGAGATACGTCTCGTGGCGATCTATGGCAGCGAAGACAAGCCGATTGGCGCGCATAGAAGCTTCAATCTGGTTCCTGAGAAAGAAAGCGATGAAATCAACTTGGTTCCCGCCGATTTCGATACGGCCCGACTCCCGGCCTTGGGACGGCGGCGAACCATAGAAAAGTGGGTTCAGGATGCCCAGATGACTTAATGGCCATCGACAAGATGCACGTTGCTGTAGCGACCAGGGCCGTCACGTCCTGGTCCATATCGTTATTATTACAAACCAATTTTTACGGAGATACCGTGAGGAGCTTAGCCTTCGCTGGTCAGCTGACTGCAGAAAGGCGTTCAGCTCCGCATCATTTCATCATCCCATTCATCAAAAGGAATGACGTAATTAAGATGAGGATATTTGCCGATATCACGATAGATGATATATCGCTCTCCCTGTAGACTTCCCGCGCCTTGAATGATCGCCTCTACCGAATAGAGCCCGCCCTGCTTACGATGTTGCCAACGATATTGGAACAAACGGGGTGCGTCCATGCATTTCACCTTGCCTTTTGGATTCTCTCCTATTCTCAGCAATAATTGTCTTTAAATAAATACCATTTTCTTACTTAAAGTTACCCGACATGCTTGATTGTTTTTATTGCCTCGCTCTCCATCACTTAAGTAACAACAACCCACTGCACGTCTAGCACTTTATTTTTAGACACCAAGAACCATAAGCGATCGCTTAATAATATGGTTCGACATCATCACCTGATGAAAAAAACGTCACGGTCATAATACTGAACACCATGCTGCAGGTGACACTTTATGCTTTAACCCCTTGATCTCGCGTGCCTCCTCGCGAGCTAGACAACCCGCTACCGGAACCCGAAACGTGCGTAGGGCAATGCGGCCCATCGTGCCGCTCAGGGACCGCTTTGATTCGCTAAGCTGATGAGGGTCTGCGCCTGAGGAGACCTGCGGAACAGGCTATAAAGCCATTAAATGATTTGTATTAAGGTTTTACCCTCCCGTCGCGTTACGATAGACGTGCCGTGTCGTTGCACGGTCAAGATCGCTCAACGAGGAAGGGGGAAGGCATGCGAGTAGATGTCGCTATCATCGGCGCGGGCCCAGTAGGGCTGAGTTTCGCGAATGCACTTGCCGCCAGTGGGCTCAAGGTAGCGCTGATCGACAAGCAGCCCAAGCAAGCATTGCAGGCACCCCAGCCTGACGGTCGCGAAATCGCCTTGACCCATGCCTCCCGCGAGATCCTACAGCGCCTGGGCATCTGGGAACGGATTGCATCACACGCCGTATCGCCGCTACGCGACGCAAAGGTTTTTAATGGCCCCTCGCCCTTTTCCATGACTATCGCTTCGGGCCGTGGCGAGGATCGAGCGCCGCTCGGCTTTCTGGTTTCCAACCACCTGATCCGTCAAGCGGCGTTCGCCGCGGCCACCGCATGCCAGGGAATCGAATGGCACCAGGCCACAGTCGATCAGATCGACAGCGATACTCACAGTGCCAGATTGCAATTGAGTGACGGTACCGCTATTGAAGCGGCGCTGGCCGTGGCCGCCGATAGCCGCTTTTCCAGTACCCGTCGACAGATGGGGATCGCCGCCCAGATGCGCGATAATGGCAAGAGTATGCTGGTGTGCCGCATGAGCCATGCCAAGCCGCACGATCAGACGGCTTGGGAGTGGTTCGATCATGGTCAGACCCTGGCACTGCTCCCCTTGAGCGAACATTGCTCTTCAGTGGTGTTGACCCTGCCAAAGCGCGAGATGGATACGCTGCTCACGCTGGAAGATGCCACATTCGCACGTCAGATTACCCGGCGCTTCGATTACCGTCTCGGCGAGATGCACAAGCAGAGCCAGGCCCACACCTATCCGCTGGTAAGCGTCTATGCCGAGCGTTTCGTTGCCAGGCGTTTCGCCCTGATCGGCGATGCCGCGGTAGGCATGCACCCCGTGACGGCCCACGGCTTCAACGCTGGGCTGCAGGGCCAGCAGCGCCTGGCGGAGCAAGTCCTCGCCGCACATCGCCGAGGACAGGATATCGGCGGCCACTCGGTGCTGTCGCGTTATCAGCACGAGCATCGCCTGGCGACCCATCCGCTCTATATGGCCACTCAGGCCATCGTCACCCTGTACACCGATGATCGCTTGCCCGCTCGCCTGTTGCGCCACGCCGGCCTGCATCTTGCCGAACGCGCTGCCCCGCTGAAAGGGATGATCGCCCGACATTTGACCCAGCGCCGTACGCACCCCACCTGAACGCACGTAGAATATCTCGCCTCGGATGCCGTGCCCTGAGGCGAGATCATTGCTGTAGCCCATGCCGAACCATATACCATATATTGATTTTCTATTGGCCAATACCACCATATGTGGTGTAAATTTCTTTGACTAACGCCACCGGCCACTATTTTTAATCAGGATTCTCATCATGACGATCAAGATCTACAGCAAGCCCGCTTGCGTGCAGTGCACGGCCACTTACCGCGCCTTGGACAAGCAGGGCTTGGAATATACCGTCGTTGATCTCACTGAAAACCTGGCGGCCCGGCAGACAGTAGAGGACCTGGGCTATCGGCAACTTCCTGTAGTGGTGGCTGGCGACGACCACTGGTCGGGCTTCCGTCCGGACAGGATCCAGGCTCTGGCATGAGCCAGGCCCATGCGTTAACCGCGCCGCCCGCCCACGAACGAGGGCTGGTGTATTTCTCGACCAAGTCGGGCAATACCCACCGATTCGTGGAGAAGCTGGGGTTGCCCGCCAGACGCATCCCGATCAGCCGCGACGAACCTGCGCTACGTGTGGATGCAGCCTATCTTCTCATCGTGCCCACCTATGGCGGTGGCGGTGAGAAAGGCGCGGTGCCGAGCCAAGTGATCCGCTTTCTCAACGACTCACAAAACCGCGAGCTGATCCGTGGCGTCATCGCCGCCGGCAACACCAATTTTGGAACGGCTTACGGCCTGGCGGGCCGTATCATTGCCGACAAGTGCCGGGTGCCGTTGCTTTATCGATTCGAACTGCTGGGCACTACCGAAGATGTCGCCAGGGTTCGTCAGGGAGTAGAAGAGTTTTGGAAACGACAAGCCTAGCCGCGCCGACACGGCACGCCACCCAACCCAACACCCGCACGCTGGATTATCATGCGCTCAACGCCATGCTCAATCTTTACGGGGCCAATGGCGAGCTGCAGCTCGACAAGGACCGCGAAGCCGCGCGTCAGTATTTCCTGCAGCACGTCAATCAGAACACGGTGTTCTTCCATTCGCTGGAAGAAAAACTCGACTACCTAGTAGAAGAAGGCTATTACGAAGCCGAAGTATTGGCGCAGTACGACGCGGCCTTCGTCAAGTCGCTTTTCGAGCAGGCCTACGCCTACAAGTTTCGCTTCCCGAGCTTCCTCGGCGCCTTCAAGTACTACACCAGCTATACGCTGAAGACGTTCGATGGCAAACGCTATCTGGAGCGTTACGAGGACCGGGTGTGCATGGTGGCGCTGAGCCTGGCGCGGGGCGACGAGACCCTGGCGCGAGCCTTGGTCGATGAAATCGTCAGTGGCCGCTTCCAGCCGGCCACGCCGACCTTCCTCAACGGCGGCAAGCGTCAACGCGGCGAACTGGTATCGTGCTTTCTGCTGCGTATCGAGGACAACATGGAGTCCATCGGTCGCGCCATCAATTCAGCGCTGCAGCTCTCCAAGCGCGGCGGCGGCGTGGCCTTCCTGTTGAGCAACATCCGTGAATTCGGTGCGCCGATCAAGCGCATCGAGAACCAGTCGTCGGGCATCATTCCGATCATGAAGTTGCTCGAGGACGCCTTCTCCTACGCCAACCAGCTGGGTGCCCGGCAAGGCGCGGGGGCGGTTTATCTCAGCGCCCACCATCCCGATATCCTGCGTTTTCTCGACACCAAACGCGAGAATGCCGACGAGAAGATCCGCATCAAGACGCTGTCGCTGGGCGTGTCGATTCCCGATATTACTTTCGAGCTGGCCAAGCGCAACGAAGACATGTATCTGTTTTCGCCCTACGACGTCGAGCGCGTCTATGGCGTGCCATTCGGCGATATCAGCGTCACCGAGAAGTACGCGGAAATGGTCGCCGACGGCCGCATCCGTAAGCGCAAGATCAAGGCCCGCGAATTCTTCCAGACCCTGGCCGAGCTGCAGTTCGAGTCCGGCTACCCGTACCTGATGTTCGAGGACACGGTAAACCGTGCCAACCCCATCGCCGGGCGCATCAACATGAGCAACCTGTGCTCGGAGATCCTGCAGGTCAACACACCCACCGAGTACGACGAGGATCTCGGCTACCGGCATATCGGCGAAGACATCTCCTGCAACCTGGGCTCGATGAACATCGCCAGAGTGATGGATGCGGGCGATATCGGTGCCAGCGTGGAGGTTGCCGTGCGCGGCCTGACCGCAGTCTCGGAAATGAGCGACCTGCGCTCGGTACCGTCCATCGCCCAGGGCAACGCCAAGTCGCACGCCATCGGCCTGGGACAGATGAACCTGCATGGCTACCTCGCGCGTGAACGGATCTTCTACGGCTCCGAGGAAGGGCTGGATTTCACCAACCTCTACTTCTATTGCGTGGCCTATCACGCCCTGCGCGCCTCGAACCGTCTGGCCATCGAGCGCGGCGAAAGCTTCGCCGGTTTTGCAAAGTCCCGCTATGCCAGCGGTGAATTCTTCGACCAGTACACCGAACAAGCGTGGCTACCTCGTACCGACAAGGTCCGTGAACTGTTCGAGCGGGCCGGCATTGCGATTCCCGATCAGGCGGACTGGCAGGCGCTGAAGGAGTCGGTGATGTCCCACGGCCTGTACAACCGAAACCTGCAGGCGGTACCGCCGACGGGCTCGATCTCGTATATCAACCACGCCACCTCGAGCATTCATCCGGTGGCGGCCAAGATCGAGATCCGCAAGGAGGGCAAGCTGGGGCGCGTCTATTATCCAGCGCCGTATCTGAGTGATGACAATCTCGAGTATTACCAGGATGCCTACGAGATCGGCCCGGAGAAAATCATCGACACCTATGCCGAGGCGTCGCGTCACGTCGACCAGGGGCTGTCGCTGACATTGTTCTTTCCCGATACCGCGACCACCCGGGATATCAACCGGGCGCAGATCTATGCCTGGCGCAAGGGCATCAAGACGCTTTACTACATCCGCCTGCGCCAGACCGCCCTGGAAGGTACCGAGGTTCAGGGCTGCGTGTCCTGCAGTCTATAGCCTGTTAACCCATCCCAACCATCTCGCGTCCTGACCGTCACACGACATCAGGGCGCAACGAGCCAAGCGAGTATCACATGACCGCCACCGTAGATCGGCCCGACACGAATCCGCCGCGCCTGCGCCGCATCGACGCCATCAACTGGAACCGCCTGCAGGACGACAAGGACCTGGAGGTATGGAACCGCCTGACCAGCAATTTCTGGCTGCCGGAGAAGGTGCCGCTGTCCAACGACATCCAGTCGTGGAATACGCTCACCCACCATGAGCAACAACTGACCATTCGTGTCTTCACTGGCCTGACGCTACTCGATACCATTCAGAGCAGTGTCGGCGCCCCGGTATTGATCGAGGATGCGCGTACGTCCCACGAAGAGGCGGTATTCGCGAACATCGCCTTCATGGAAGCGGTGCATGCACGCTCCTACAGCTCGATCTTCTCCACGCTATGCACGACCCGTGATGTCGATGATGCCTTCCGCTGGAGTGAAGAAAACCCGCACCTGCAGGCCAAGGCCGAGCTCATCCTCGAGCGCTACCGCGCCGACGACCCACTGATGCGCAAAGTGGCCAGCGTATTTCTCGAGTCGTTTTTATTCTATTCAGGCTTTTATCTACCGATGTACTGGTCAAGCCATGCCAAGCTGACCAATACTGCCGATCTGATCCGCCTGATCATCCGCGACGAGGCAGTACACGGCTATTACATCGGCTATAAATTCCAACTGGCCCTGGCCGAAGCTTCGGCAGAGCGTCAGCAGGCGGTCAAGGACTACGCCTTCGATCTGCTATACGAACTCTATGACAACGAAGTGAAGTACACCGAGTCGCTCTACGACGACGTGGGGCTCACCGAAGACGTCAAGAAATTCCTGCATTACAACGCCAACAAGGCGCTGATGAATCTGGGCTTCGAGGCGCTATTTCCCAGCAGCGTCACCGACGTCGACCCGACCATCCTCGCCGCTCTTTCACCGAGCGCCGACGAAAATCACGACTTCTTCTCCGGCTCCGGTTCGTCGTATGTCATCGGCAAAACGGTCACTACCGAAGACGAGGACTGGGCCTTCTAGCGGCTCTACACCTTGGCATCGCCAGGCGATCAGTACCAGAACGAGATACCAAAACCGCCGCTCGGCATAGTTCGTAATGAACTGCCCCCAACAGTTGAACGGTTCATTCAGCCGGCGCTCAAGGCCTGGTTCCCGTACAGTACGGGACTCAGGCCTTTTAGTTTCACCTCGATGCCTTCTCTAAGGCGTGCGCTGCTTGCGCCAGGCACTAGCCGCGATCACCAATAATGTGACTGCGGTCAACGGAATGACATAGCCCAGCATTGCATCCCCCAACGTCTCGGTGAACGAAGCCTCCGCGGAAGACAAGACCAGATAGGCAGTGTATGCAGCGTAATAGGCCAGAAAAAGCAGGCCTTCCCAGCGGTTGATGCTGTAACCGGTAAAGAAGATCGGCAAGCAGGCGACAGCCACGGCGATCATCACGGGAAAATCGAAAGCCAGGGCATTGGGCGAAACCGTAATGGCCAAAGGGGATACTAGCGAAGCCAGGCCCAGCACGCATAACAGATTAAATATGTTGCTACCGACGATGTTGCCCACGGCAATATCGCGCTCGCCACGCATGGCCGCGAGAATCGACGTCGCCAGTTCCGGAAGCGAGGTACCCACCGCCACGATGGTCAGCCCAATGACCAACTCCGACAGGCCAAGCACACGCGCCAAGTTGACCGCACCTTCGACGAGTAGATTGGAGCCCCCGACCAGCAGAATCAGACCGCCAAGGACCAAGCCTGCGTTCAATAACCACGCGTATGGTTTAGGCGGCTCTTGCGGCCCGAATTCCTTGGTGAAGTCATCGTTGCCACAGGCTCCTTTATCCCTTCGGCTACTGACTATCAGAAACGCGGTATAAGCGATAATACCAGCGAATAGTATCGCTCCATCGAGCTTACTGAGAGCACCATCCCAGGCCACCCCCAGGGTAAGAAAGCTGGCGGCGATCATGATGGGTACATCCAGGCGGATTAGCTGGCGCGACACGACCAAGGGCGCTATCAGAGCAGTCAGCCCGAGAATGAGTAGCACATTGCCAATGTTGCTGCCGACCACATTACCGATCGCCAAATCTCCGCTACCGTTCAGTGCCGCCTGTACACTGACCGCAGTTTCAGGGGCGCTGGTGCCGAAAGCCACGACAGTCAAGCCAACGATCAGGGGTGGAATGCCGAATTGAGCAGCCAATTTAGCAGCGCCCCTCACCAGGACCTCTGCACCGGCAACAAGAAGAATCAATCCACCTACCAGATAGGCAAGGGTCGACAAGGTCATTACAGGAGCTCCAGAAACGGGTCTGCAACGGCAAACCCTCCATGATCGTTATACTTTGAACCTTGCAAAAGCGCACGACAGCGAATGAACAGAAGCTCTCAGTCAAGCACGCAGTACCCACTCATTAAAGAGAGGCCAAACAGCAAACAGAGTGAGGGGCAAGCCCGTCCCGTTGGCGGTAATTCACCAAAGGCATCGCCAGCGCTATCATGATACATATAACAGCAGTGGCATAGCCCCTCCGGCCCCTTGGGTGAGGGTTTTCGGGCGCGGCTGATCCGCAACCAGCAGAGCCAGAGCCGCCATCACCGAAGTGAGTTATTTGGCACATCTGCCAAGTAATGTCGAAGAGACGAATAAAAGGCGCCCTAATGAAGTTAGAGCGCCATATTCGAGCGAGACTCTACAAAAATCAACTATGACTTTGAATTATCCTGCTTTTCATAAGGTGTGGTCTGTTCGATCTCGCTTTGCGTGTAGGGAATGACCAATATCCACTCAGGACTGATCCACCCCATCTCGGAGGGAATCCAATAGTCGGGAGTTTCCACTCCATCCGGGTCAATTATCGCACTGGTCACTTGCCCTTGCTCATCTATACCCAGATCTTCAACCTCCCCATAGGGCAAGCCTTCAACCTGAACGCTCATTCCCAATACGGAATCGGCACTGAACATGTCTTCTCCAATCAACCCCTGCGGAGAATCACTATGCTCCAACTTGCCGAATTCGGACGGCTGCTGCGCAATCGAAAGCAAAACATCACTAGGCTCGAATAGCTTGACCGGCCATTCTACTTTTCTATAGCCCCGTTCGACCTGATTGCCATTGGAATGTACGATAATCGAAGTGATGTTACCCTCTTTATCAAGCACTACATCCGTGACCTCTCCCACCTCGGTGTTTTCGCCTGCAATAACATCGTCTCCCAGCAACTGGCTTATCGTCCACGCAGCCTGGGAGGCATCCTTTTCGCTCTGCCAATTCTCTAGCGTTTCGGGAGCTGCCTCTGCAGCTAAGGGCAACGCGGCTAAACATAGCGGAATCAGCCCACGCCCACCTCTCATGTCAATATTCATTCCATGCCCTCCATCGTTTGAGTCATCTAGACGCTGCTGCAAAGTAACGGAGCCCCCATAAAATCAAGGAGGCAAATTACCTCCTTGAGCTATGCTCCGCACGTCTGTTAGCCGTTAGACAACAGCCGCTAAACGGCAACCGATTTTTGAAAAATCAATCCCAGAGCCCATCGTATTCTTCATAATCGAAGGCAGAAAGCTCATTGAGATCAGCTTCTTCATAGGGAAGAGCATAGGATGTGTAGGTGGGATCCCATCCGTAGTCATAGCCATAAAAAGGATAGGCATAAGGTTCGCCACCATATACCGTATCGGCTTCAATCACGACGGCCTGTATCTTCCCTTCCTGAGTGAACAGCACGTTGTCCACATAACCGTAACCTTGTCCATCGCCTATACTGGCATAATCATCGAGCAATTCTGAGAGTTTCCACACACGAGGCCCTGTGGCAATATCATCATCCACCTGTGTCGTGTAGGAAAGATCCCGCTTGGTAATATAGTTACTACTGAAAAGCCCATAATCATCAGCATTATCTTCAGTAATAGGGACTTTAACGCCATCTTCGGTGACTTGCGCTTCTTCCCACGGAACCAGGACATGGGTATCACCAATATCCCATAACCCGCCGACCTGAGCGATAATAGCGGAAATATGATTCTTGTCGTTTAGCAGCACATTCTCCACACTGCCAATTTCCTCGCCCTCGGCACCGAACACCTCGGCATCCATGAGGCTATCGGCCGTCATACCCCCCTCCTGATAGAGCGTATCGTAATTCCATTCACTAATAGCGGTAACATCCCCATTACTGGCATTGTTCTGGGCTTGTGCTTGATATGCAGTAGTGACTGAAGCGATAGCGAGCGCGACAAGAGAAACCTTATGTTTTAACTGTTGCATTGCAACCTCCTTTTTAACGAATGCTTTCTCAAGCTAGCCGCCAAAAAATAGGATGCAAAGGCCACCATGCTTAATTTTGAAAAAAACAGTTAACCATTTATATAACGGCCTGTTCGACAGCACCAGCAGATCCAACATAGGAACCCAACTTAATTAGTCAAAGAACGATTAAACTGTTAAGGGATAAGGCACGACGACACCTTTTTCATGCGGCTGTCTCACGCTTAAATGTGCAGCCCTCCTGCTCAGGATGAATGCCGGACAGACGCCAGATATTCAAATGGCAGGTTATAAGCACGCTACCTTCTTGAGTACTATCGCTTCATGATACTATCCGTGAGTGTATTCATGCACCTATAGTGAGGTACGTAGCAGGGTACGTTTCGATGGGCTTCAGGTGCGATGACGATCTAATCGGGTATATTCATGATTGATCCGCCCCCTACTGGGATTCGAATTTTTCCTATAGCAGAGAGCGTTTTAGCATCATTGAACGCCATAATATAAAACATAAAAAAACAATTTACACATGAAAATAAACCAAAACCTTCTACAGCGAACATGTTGGCAAGCACCCATAGGGTTAATAAAATGACTAGCCGGGGCTGAAACCCGCCTTTTTTCATTAATTCGCCCAGTTAACTTGCCCAAGAATCTGTTGGCCATGGGCTACTAGGCACCAAGCACTCTCTAAAGAACCAGGATTCATAATGATTCATTTTCTTACTTGGCCTATCAGAGCCTTGAGTAACTTCCGCGAGAGTATCGCCTACCTGACCAGCCTGATAATCTCTACCTATCTAGCTTTAGGATTGATCGCCATTCTCGCACCAGTAAACGCATCAGACCTGCCGAGTTTTCTTGAGCCGCTCAATTTCGATAATCCAGACACTGCACGCACTCTGCTGGCAACATTGATTGCCGGCATGATTTCGTTGCTGGTATTCAGCTTTTCCATGGTGATGTCGGTTCTTTCCCAGGCAGGGGGGAATTTCTCCCATAAATTGGTATTCGGATTGATTACCGAGCGCCGCCACCAGCAAGTGTTAGGACACTATCTCGGAACCATTCTGTTCATTCTGATCCTGCTCATGGTGCCGGTAAACGGGGTAACGCCAGATCTATGGCGCTCTCTGGCAGTGTATGTCGGTGCAGGCATGGTCATTAATTGCTTGGTGCTCTTCGTATATTTTATCCATAACGCCTCTCAATCGGTACAGATCAATGCCATAACCCAAGGGCTCCACAGTTCAACCCAACACTCCATGGAGCGCCTCAAGGCCAGACAGCGCGCCTCCAGTTGGCACTCTCTTAGCATTCAGCCCATTGCCAACGAAACATGTCACTTGATTTATTCCCGCCAAAGTGGCTACATCCAGAATGCGGAACTTGAAGAATTGGCCAAACTGGCTCAAAAAGCCGATGTTCTCATACATCTTAATTTTAGCTTTGGGGACTATACGGTAAAAGGCTTTCCGTTATTTAAGGTCGAGACTAAACATCGCTTAAACGAGAAATGGTGCAAGTCAGTACTGTCGCACCTCGAATATGCCGAAGGAGAATCCATTAAGGATTTTTATGTTAATGGAATGACTCAACTGATGGAGATTGCTATCAAAGCATTATCCCCGGGCATCAACGATCCAGGAACTGCCCGGCTATGTATTCATCAAATCACCGAGCTTCTATGCCAACGTTTGCAATTCCAACCGTGCAATGCATTAGCCGATGCCCAGGGACATTACCGGTTGACCTGGCCTGAAGAGCGCTTGGACAGCCTTCTTTATCGGCTTTTCTCACCAATCCTGCATTATGGACGTGATGATATCAGCATCTGTCTTGCCCTTCTCAAGGCGTTGAAGACTCTATCTCTATTCGCCGAAGGTGAACAGCGACCGACTATCCAGGCCCACGCGGACCGTGTCATCGAAGCACTTACAGAAGTTTCTACTGACCTGCTGGATCAACAGTTCATCAATGCCCGGCTCAGTAATGGTGAGCACCAGTTGAGACTACCTACGGCCTTACCAGAATGTAGAGAGTGAAGTGGCCTGGCGAATGGCTTACGTCTGTTGCATTATTGTTTGAAAGGAACGGACTGGGCCGCGCGCGGGTTACGCGGTATATACGCGCCTCTTGATCGGCCCCGTGCACGAGCGAATTTTAACGCAGTGTGGTCGCGCACCAATATTTTTCAGACTATCGTAAAGGTTACGATTAGGTACAACTTCAAATGGTATTGTCTATGAGCGAGCGGCAAGAACCCGCCGATCTTGAGCAAATGCTGGAACGTATCGGCGAAGCCGAAAAGCACAAAGGTCGTCAGGTCTCAATTGACGATATCGTGTCGGAAATAGGGCGCCGATCGTTCAGCCCTCTTTTATTAGTCGCCGGCATCATAACCGTACTGCCTATCGTTGGGGATATTCCGGGCGTACCTACAATCATGGCGCTGTTCGTATTGTTAGTCGCCGGCCAGTTGCTTTTTCGTCGCGAATGCTTCTGGCTACCGGACTTTCTGCTCAAGCGATCTGTAGCGCAAGATAAGCTGGATAAAGCCCTAAAGTGGATGCGCCCGCCAGCGCGATTCATCGATCGCTTGCTTAGGCCACGCCTGACGGCTCTCACCCATGGAGCAGGTACCTATGCCATTGCTTTCGTATGTATTGTCATAGCGCTTTCCATGCCACCGATGGAAGTGGTGCCCTTTACCGCGAATGGCGCAGGATTGGCTCTCACTCTGTTTGGCCTTTCCCTAATGGCTAATGATGGATTGCTGGCATTGCTAGCTTTCATTTCCACATTCGTCACGCTTGGGTTCGTATTTTATGGCCTGATTTAGATCTGACGTAAGTCATGCTGAAGCGAATGTATGGCGCCGAATGAGCGAGGCCTTTCGCAAATATAAACGCCGTGGAGGTCCTCACCCGCTGGAACTTGGCGATTGGTTACTGATATAAGCAGCCTATTGGAGCCTAGAAGCAGCACAACAAAAAACCGCCGCTCGGCATTGACCGTAAGCGGCGGTTTATAATGTCTTCTTTCATGCCGGTGATAGGATTTGAACCTACGACCTACGCATTACGAATGCGTTGCTCTACCAGCTGAGCTACACCGGCGTGGGCATGATGATAGTCAGGAAGGCGCGGACTCACAAGCCCTTGAAACCCCCACTCTCAGTGACTAAGGTATAGACGTACGGTGAGCAGCGGCCAAGGACAGGTCGCCAGTGTAAGGAAACGCGCGGTCAGGATGACCGAGGCATAGGGAAGGAGATTGACGCGGCAGGATGCCATGGAAATCACGGAACCTGAACTCTTACCGTATGGAGCTTCAAGCTCATCGCCCGGCACCTGCCGGGCTTTTTTTTGCTTGGCCCACTTCTTCCAAGTGGCTCTCCTCTTGTGCCATTCCTTCGAAATCGGCCATTCATTATCCGGTGACACCACGCCGCTTGAGCTCGGCAAGCGCCGCTTTATCCAACCCGAGCAGGCGCCCAAGCACTTCGTCCGTATGCTGGCCCAAGGTCGGTGGAGGCGTGTCGGCATTGAGGGGCTGCGCATCGAAACGCACCGGATTGCCGACCAGCTTGACCTGCTCGGTATCGGGATGCGCTATCGTCAATTGCATGCCACGATGCTGCACTTGGGGGTCCGCGAAGACCCGATCCAAGGTATTGATCGGCCCGCACGGTACGCCCACCGCCTCTAGCCGGCTCAACCAGTCATCGGTGCTTCGCATGGCCAGTCGCGCCGCCAGCTCGGGCACCAGCAGGGCGCGGTGCTCGACCCGACGGCTATTGGTGCTGAAACGTGCATCCCGGGCGAGCTCATCACACTCAAGTACCTGACACAGTCGCTGGAACTGGCCGTCGTTGCCCACGGCGAGAATCAGGTGGCCGTCGCCGGTGGCAAAGGCCTGATAGGGCACGATGTTGGGATGGGCGTTGCCCATGCGCTGCGGCACCTCACCGCTGGTGAGGTAGTTCAGGGCCTGATTGGCAAGCACCCCGACCTGCACGTCCATCAGCGCCAGATCGATATGCGTGCCCTGTCCCGTGGCATGGCGCTGCCAGAGTGCCGCCAGAATGGCATTGCTGGCATACAGCCCGGTAAAGAGATCCGCCACGGCAACACCGACCTTCATCGGTCCACCGCCCGGCTGCTCATCCGCGTCGCCGGTCAGGCTCATCAATCCCGCCATGCCCTGAATCATGAAATCGTAGCCGGCTCGCTGCGCATAAGGCCCGTCCTGGCCGAAGCCGGTGATAGAGCAGTAGATCAGCTCCGGCTTGATGGCCTTGAGACTGGTATAGTCCAGCCCGTACGCCTTGAGCCCGCCTACCTTGAAGTTCTCGATCAGCACGTCGCACTGCTCCACCAGTTGACGGACCAGTGCCTGGCCCTCGGCGCTGGCGATATCCACCGTCACCGACTGCTTGCCACGATTGGCGCTCAGGAAGTAGGCGGATTCCTGTTTATCGCGCAGCCCCGAAAGCCAGGGTGGCCCCCAGGCACGGGTATCGTCTCCCGCGCCGGGGCGTTCGATCTTGATGACTTCAGCGCCCATGTCCGCCAGCTGCTGAGTGCACCAGGGCCCGGCCAGCACTCTGGACAGATCGAGCACCCGAATCCCCGCCAGCGGCTTCTGTTGCGTCGGCTCACTCATTGCAGCTTGCGGCTCCGTGCTCAATAGAACGCCTGAATACCGGTCTGGGCCCGGCCGAGAATCAGGGCATGAACGTCATGCGTGCCTTCATAGGTGTTGACCGTTTCCAGATTGACCATGTGCCGGATCACGCCGTACTCCTCGGAGATGCCGTTGCCGCCGTGCATGTCACGCGCGTGACGTGCGATATCCAGTGCCTTGCCGGTATTGTTGCGCTTGATCAACGAGATCATCTCGGGCGCGCCCTGCTTGGCATCCAGCAGACGTCCGACCTGCAGACACGCCTGTAACCCCAGCGAGATCTCGGTTTGCATGTTGGCCAGCTTGAGTTGCACCAGCTGAGTGGCCGCTAGCGGACGTCCGAACTGCTGTCGATCCAGCGTGTATTGGCGCGCCGCATGCCAGCAGAACTCGGCCGCGCCCATCGCGCCCCAGGCAATGCCGTAGCGCGCCTTGTTGAGACAGCCGAAAGGCCCCGCCAGCCCGCTGACTTCGGGCAGGATCGCCTCGTCGGGCACGAAGGCGTCTTCGAGCACGATCTCGCCAGTGATCGATGCGCGCAGCGAAATCTTGCCGTGAATGGTCGGGGTGCTGAAGCCTTCGGTTCCGCGCTCGACGATAAAGCCCTTGATGCGGTTGTCATGGGCCTCGGACTTGGCCCAGACGATGGCAATATCGGCGATAGGACTGTTGGTAATCCACATCTTCTGGCCGTTGAGACGGTAGCCGCCGTCCACTTTGCGCGCCCGGGTACGCATGCCGCCGGGGTCGGAGCCGAAGTCCGGCTCGGTCAACCCGAAGCAGCCGACCAACTCGCCACTGGCGAGCTTGGGCAGATAGCGCTGCTTCTGCTCCTCGGTGCCGTAAGCCTCGATCGGATGCATGACCAACGAGGATTGCACGCTCATCGCCGAGCGGTAGCCGGAGTCGACCCGCTCCACTTCGCGAGCGACCAGGCCGTAGGCGACATGGCCGACGCCAGCGCCGCCGTACTCCTCGGCCACTGTCGAGCCCAGCAGCCCCATCTCACCCATCTCGAGCAGGATCTCGCGATCGAAACGCTCCTCGCGAAACGCGCTGAGTACCCGCGGCTGCAGCTTTTCCTGGCAGTAGGCGTGAGCAGCGTCTTGAATCTGACGCTCCTCATCGGTCAGCTGCTGGCTCAACAACAAGGGATCGTCCCATTGAAACGCGCTCATGGCGCCTCCTTTCTCTTGATATGGATAGCGAGGTACCGCGGCCTTTATCATGACCCCGGCGTAATGCGTAACGGAAAGGCCTTTTCTTGTCAGGAGAAAACAGCCACTCTCTATTTATCACTATAAATAGGATAAAATAATGCTCAATGACGACCTTAGTCTAGGATGCCGTGAAATCGTTGGCAGAGGCGTCTCGGCATTGAAGCTCTCAGGAACCTCGCCATGAACCACTCTCTCGAAGGCATCGACAAGCCACAACGATTGAAGCGCTCGGATCAGATCGTCGAGGCGGTGAAGCGCTGGATCGTGATCAAGAATCTCCAGCCAGGGGATCGATTGCCCAACGAGAAAGCATTGATGGAATTGTTCGAATGCGCCAAGGGCACGGTGCGTGAAGCGCTCAAGTCACTTGAGGTCCAGGGACTGGTCAAGGTCCGCACCGGCCCCAACGGCGGCGCCGTGCTGGCCCAGGTGCCCTATTCGCTGGCCTCGCAACTACTGCGTAACTACCTGCACTTTCAGCATCCCACCGGGCCCGACGTGTACCGCCTGCGCAAGCTGGTAGAGCCGGAGCTCGCCGCCATGACTGTCGAGCATCTGCGCGAGGAGGACCTCCTCGAGCTGGAGCGTCTGACGGCGCGTTGCGAACATCCCGCCGACTCGTTTGAAGAACGCCTTGCCCAGCGCATCGCCGAGCTGGACTTCCACAACGTGCTCGCCCAGCGCTGTCCCGACCCGTTGCTCAGCTTCATCGGGCGCTTTCTCAACGACATGATTCGCGACCTGGTGGTCTTCAAGAAAACCCAATTGCCCGAGCAACATGAATTTTCTAAAGCCAATCTGCACGACCACCACGCCTTGATCCAGGCGCTGCGCGCGCAGGATCGGACCGCTGTCAGGCGTTTGATGACCGAACATATGGCGACGGCGGAGTACTTCAACATCGAACTGGAGGGTCAGCTTGCCTCCAGTCTGCTGTCCGCCGAGACGCTCTGATTCAAGACTCCATAGGCTATGAAACCGCCCCCCAATACGACGGCCGGTCTCGCGAGCCCGGCCGCAAGGAAGCTTTCAGCCGCTCAGAACGGATACTGGCGCGGCGTGTGCTGCACGGTGATCCAATGGTCGGTGGTAAATTCGTCGATCGCCCAGTCGCCATTGAAGCGCCCGATACCGGAATTCTTCTCACCCCCGAAGGGTGCATTGGGCTCGTCGTTGGTCGACATGTCGTTGACGTGAGTCATCCCGGCCTGAACACGCTGGGCAAATTTCACACCACGCTCTAGATGGGTGGTGTAAACGGAACTCGACAGGCCATATTCGGTGTCGTTGGCCAGTTCCAAGGCATGCGCCTCGTCACGCGCCCGTTGAATGCCTACCAGCGGGCCGAAGATCTCCTCGCTAGCGATTTCCATTTCCTGCGTGACGTCGCCGAAGATATGCGGGGGAATCACCTGCCCCTGAATCTCGCCTTCCAGCAAAACTTTTGCCCCGTCACGTTTGGCCTGCGCGATCTTATCCCTGAGACTCTCGAGCTGCTTGGCATTAATGATCGGCCCAATCACGGTCTTTTCATCATTGGGATCGCCGACCGCCAAGGCCTTGGCGCGCTCGACGAAACGAGCGACGAAAGCGTCATAGCAAGACTCATCGACGATCAGACGATTGACTGCCATGCACACCTGCCCCTGATGCAGAAACTTGCCCGCGATCGCCCCATCGACGGCCTGCTCGATATCGGCATCGTCCAGCACCACCAAGGGACCATTGCCCCCCAGCTCCAGCGCGACATGCTTGAGATAATCGCCGCCACTGGCGAGACGGCCGATATTGCGTCCTACCGGGGTCGACCCGGTAAAGGAAATGAGTTTAGGAATGGAATGCTCGACGAAGGCATCGCCGATCTCGGAGCCCGGCCCCACGACCACGCTGAGCACACCCTCCGGCAGGCCGGCTTCCTCGAAGATCTTGGCTAGCAGCACGCCTCCGGTAATGGGCGTATCGCTGGCCGGCTTGATGACCACGGCGTTGCCCACCGCCAAGGCCGGCGCCACCGACCGCTGGGAGAGCTGCAACGGGAAGTTCCAGGGACTGATAACCCCGACCACCCCCAGCGGCTGGCGATAGACGCGACTCTCCTTGCCGGGAATGCTCGACGGTAGGATACGCCCATGTACCCGGTTGGGCAGGCTCGCCGCCTCCAGCGTCACTGCACGCACCAGCCCCACTTCCAACTGCGCCTTGAGGCGTGTGCTGCCCGCCTCCTGAATCAGCCAGTCGACAACCTCTTCCTCGCGCTCCTCGAGGATTCTCGCGGCACGTAGCATTACCTCGGCGCGCGCCGCCGGGCCCATCTCCGCCCATTCGGGTTGTACTTCCTGCGCCTTGCGGTATGCCGCATCCATATCCTCCCGATTGGCCATGCGCAGGCTGACCAGAATGCTTTGATCGTAAGGATTATGGTTATCCAGCGTGCGTTCGCTACGCCCCTCACGCCATTCGCCAGCGAGGGGTTGCAGATAAAAATTTTCATAGGGTTTACGCATGATCTCATCCTTTCTCTGGGCAAAGACGCAATACGTCTCGCTTCACGGCTCCGCCAGCAGTGTGCTCATTGGCCACCCTGCTCGCTCTCCTTAGCCATGCGTTGAATGCATAAGCCCGAAGCTTGGCTGCTCGCGAGAAAGGACCTTTCCCTTCCCTGCGGCCTAGCATCACGGCATGGATAGATAAATCAAGGCCATACGGGCCGAAACGATGGGATATCCCATAGTATATTCAGCGTAGCTGACACATGTGCTACGTCACTTTAACCACGGATAAAATCCGCACACTC
Organism: Halomonas sp. WWR20; assembly: GCF_054602495.1. Taxonomy (NCBI): domain Bacteria; kingdom Pseudomonadati; phylum Pseudomonadota; class Gammaproteobacteria; order Oceanospirillales; family Halomonadaceae; genus Halomonas; species Halomonas sp. WWR20. The sequence goes on along the minus strand of NZ_JBTRHR010000005.1, from coordinate 32,060 downwards.
TTCCCACCTTAACCATTCAGGCCACGCTCACCACGGTCCGCGCCAAGCCGTATCGTCGATATTTTAATGTTTTCAACCCGACGGAGCGGTAATAGCCTCCCCAAGTTCGCATGAACCTTCTACTCTTACTCAGGCGAAATATCGGCTTTCGTCTACGCATCAAGGAATGGCCTGAGCTCACGGCAGACTGAGATTCTTGCCATAGCGTACTTAACGAACCCAGGCATTGACGCTTAATCCAAACGGAACAGGAGGCCTTATGGTCAAGAAGTTTGCGCTTATCTTCGGGATTATTTATACCCTCGTCGGGATACTGGGTTTTATCCCCGGCCTTGTCACCATGCCCGACATGACGGGTGAACTGGCAGTTGACGCTGGACACGGCAGGTTGCTCGGCCTGTTCCCGGTCAACTTCCTGCATAACCTGGTGCACTTGGCGGTGGGTATTTGGGGAATTGTCGCTGCGAAGAGCTTTTCGGCGGCCGTGGTTTACGCAAAGGCCAACGCGGTACTGTTCGCCCTGCTGGCCATTCTCGGGTTAATTCCCGCCACCAACACGCTGTTTGGACTCACGCCACTGTATGGCAACGATATCTGGCTCCATATTCTCAACGCCCTAGTCGCAGGCTACTTCGGCTTCGGTCCTCCTGCCGGCGCAAAAGCCGAAACGAGCAAGCATCGGCCCCAGTAAGCTACCTATTAGATGCAAAGCGAAAGGGGACGATACGTCCCCTTTTCTGATCAATATTGTATATACCCCAACCCCACCTAACGTTTCCGCCAATACAGCAAGCACCTGCCGTTTTCTCGGCCCACATCGGCAGCACCGCGAATCCAATTGCTGGATAAGCCGCTCTGACCGCTCGCCGACTTCGAGCTTGCGGCCGCCGACCTCCACCGGCCGGGTAGTGATTCGACGGTTGGCAGACTGGCTAGGCTTCGTCTGAAAAGTCGACGAGCGATGGCCAGGCAAGACAAAAATTGGCGAAAAGACGGAGTTTACGGGTTGTAAATGAGTATTTTGAGTCAATTTTAACGCCGCATGGTCGAGCGCAGGCACTTTTCGGATAAAGCCTAGGATCAGCCGGGGACCAAGCCTACCGCCAGGGTAGGATTCGATTGGTCTGAACCGACTATTCGGTCGGCCGACAAAAGGCCGCTGCACCGACCACTCTCCCGCTATCATCCGCGATTAGAGCGAAACTTACCTCGACGTAACAGGCCTGGCCAGCCGCCGTCTGTGCCCGAGTCCGAACGAACTGGCCTCCCAGGCGAGCCACGCCCGAGCCCATCGCCTGCTCGAAACCATGCCAGTGTGCCGCACGTAGTTTTTCAGGAATAATCAGGTCGAGGCTTTGCCCGAGCGCCTGCTCAGCGGTGTATCCAAAAATCTGCTCCGCAACTTGATTCCAATACCGGATAAGACCCGTGCGATCGGCATAGACCGTGGCGAGTGGGTTGGCTTCCAGTATGGAGTCCAAGGTATTCGAGGGTAGGGTCATACGTATCTCCCATGGGAACAAAACTAGCGCTTGCCAAATAGCTTAACCATCAGTTCGGAGCGAATACTGGTTATCTTAAATCCAACTTCTCGAAAAAAATTCATAAGTAGAATGCTTTCCGAGGTTCTTAACGGATATTGCATAACGTATTGCAGTTTCACGTTGCATATTCAGATTGCGTATCCCGCATTGTAATCATGAGGCTTCTGCGCCATTTAATGTTCAGAGGCTCTGACATATTGTTAACCCAACTTACACCATAGGGTCTTCAAGGTTATTACAAATTATCTTCGCCAGGGCCCATGCATACCCTGACACTGTGGTAATCACTATTGCGCCCCTTAGCCAGCAAACCCTTGACTCAGATCAACCGAAAGAGAATGCATAAGGTGCAGTTTACTGGCTTTTGTCGCAACTTTCCTTTCCAAGGTGGCAACCAACGACAGGAATTTATCAGGCAATACAATAAGTTGCGAGCCTAGTCTGGACAATTAGGCTTTTTCCAAAACCGCTCTACTCCTACTGCAGGGGCTTTGACTTCTCACCGAGGCGATACCAGCTTTGAATAAGTGAAGTGCACCACAGGCCCAGAACTTAGGGACGGATCGATGAGCCATTTTCTTGACCGCCTGACATACTTTCGCCGCCGCCAGGATCGATTCTCGGATGGGCACGGAATTACAACCGATGAGTCTCGTGAGTGGGAAGATGCTTACCGCAAGCGCTGGGCATCGGACAAGATCGTACGTTCGACTCATGGCGTGAACTGTACAGGCTCCTGCTCCTGGAAGATCTACGTTAAGGGAGGCATCGTCACGTGGGAGACGCAACAGACCGACTATCCGCGCACCCGTCCCGATCTGCCTAATCACGAGCCACGCGGTTGTCCGCGTGGCGCCAGCTACAGTTGGTATCTCTACTCGGGTACACGCGTCAAATACCCACTCGTTCGTGCGCGGCTGCTGCGGGCGTGGCGCGAGGCACGCGAGACCAAGTCGCCGGTGGCGGCCTGGCGTCATCTGGTGCAGAACCCCGAAACGCGCTCCAGTTGGGTGTCACGGCGTGGCCGCGGCGGTTTCATCCGCGCCGACTGGGAGGAGGTCAACGAGCTCATTGCCGCTGCCAACGCCTATACCATCAAGGAGTATGGCCCCGACCGCATCGCCGGCTTTTCGCCGATCCCGGCCATGTCCATGGTCTCCTATGCCTCCGGTACCCGCTATCTGAGCCTGATCGGTGGTACCGTCCTGAGCTTCTACGACTGGTATTGCGATTTGCCGCCATCCTCGCCGCAAACCTGGGGCGAGCAGACCGACGTGCCGGAGTCGGCGGACTGGTACAACTCGGGTTTCCTGCTGGTGTGGGGCTCCAACATCCCCCAGACCCGCTCGCCGGACGCGCATTTCTACACCGAGGTTCGCTACAAGGGCACCAAGAGTGCTGTAGTTTCGCCGGATTACTCCGAGGCTTCCAAGTTCGGCGATATCTGGCTGCACCCCAAGCAGGGTACCGACGCCGCACTCGCTTTGGCGCTGGGTCACGTGGTGCTGCGCGAATACCACGTCGACCGCCAGGTCCCCTACTTCGACGACTACGCCCGCCGCTTTACCGACATGCCCTTCCTGGTGAAGCTGGTCGAACGCGACGGTCGCATGATTCCCGATCGTCTGGTTCGTGCCGCCGATTTCGAGGGCGCACTCGGCGAGACCAATAATCCCGATTGGAAACCGGTCGCGTTTGACGAGATCAGCGGCAGGGTCGTATGCCCGCTGGGTAGTTCCGGCTACCGCTGGGGCGAGGAAGGCAAGTGGAACCTGGAGGAGAAGGACGGCCGGGGCCGAGAGGTGCACCTCGGGCTCAGCCTGGCGGAGAAAAGCGATGACGTCGTTGCCGTTGCCTTCCCGTATTTCGGCACGGTGGCGCCGGAGACCTTCGTCGCCACCGAGCATGACGAGATCCTGATGCGAAACGTGCCGGTGAAGGCACTGGATCTGGTGGACGGCAAGGCCTACGTCGCCTCCACCTATGACCTGTTCCTGGCCAACTATGGCATCGATCGCGGCCTCGGCGGCGATAACGTCGCCGCCAGCTACGACGACAACCTCCCGTTCACACCAGCCTGGGCCGAGAAGGTCTGCGGTGTGCCGCGCGATGCGATCATCCAGGTGGCGCGCGAGTTCGCCACCAACGCCGAGAAGACCAACGGCCGCTCGATGGTCATCGTCGGCGCCGGCCTCAACCACTGGTACCACATGGACATGAGCTATCGCGGCATCATCGCACTGCTCACCATGTGCGGCTGTATTGGCCAAAGTGGCGGCGGCTGGGCGCACTACGTTGGCCAGGAGAAGCTGCGTCCGCAGACCGGCTGGCAGCCGCTGGCTTTCGCCAGCGACTGGCTGCGGCCGACGCGCCACATGAACGGCACCAGCTTCTTCTATGCGCATACCGACCAGTGGCGCTACGAGTCGTTGAAAATCTCCGACATCCTGTCGCCGACGGCACCGGTCGGCGACTGGTCGGGGGCGATGATCGACTACAACGTGCGTGCCGAACGCATGGGTTGGCTGCCCAGCGCGCCGCAGCTGCAGAGCAATCCCATCGAAATCGGCCGCCAGTTCGTCGAGCGTGGCGCCGACCCGCTCAAGGCCGTTCCCGAGGCGCTCAAGTCCGGTGAGCTCAAGATGGCCTGCCACGACCCGGACAATCCCAAGAACTGGCCGCGCAACATGTTCTTCTGGCGTTCCAACGTGCTGGGGGCGAGCGGCAAGGGCCATGAGTACTTCCTCAAGCACCTCATCGGCTCGCTGCACGGTGTGGTCGGCACCGATGATGCGCGCAACGGCTACGAGCGCCCCGACGAGGTGGCCTGGCACGAGGAGGCGCCGGCCGGCAAGCTCGATCTGATGGTGACCATCGACTTTCGCATGTCCACCACGGCACTGTACGCCGACATCGTACTGCCGACCGCGACCTGGTACGAGAAGCACGATCTCAACACCACCGACATGCATCCCTTCATCCATCCGTTGACCGCGGCGGTGGACCCGGTGTGGGAGGCCAAGAGCGACTGGAACATCTTCCGCGGCATCGCCAAGAAATTCTCCGAAGTGTCGGCGGAGGAGCTTGGCGTCGAGCACGACCTGGTACTGACGCCGACGGCGCACGACACACCGTCCGAACTCGCCCAGCCCTATGCGCCGCGCGACTGGGGCAAGGGCGAGTGCGAGCCCGTGCCCGGCAAGACCATGCCCAACGTTACCCTGGTCGAGCGCGACTACCCGGCGACCTTCGCCCGCTTCACTTCGCTGGGGCCGGGACAGGAAACGCATGGCAACGGCTCGCGGGGGCTCAACTGGAGCGTCACGCCAGAGATCGAGCTGCTGAAGGCGCTGAATGGCGTGGTCCCGGACGGCCCCAGCGCCGGGCGGCCGAGGATCGACAGCGATATCGATGCCTGCGAGACCATCCTGACGCTGGCGCCGGAGACCAACGGCGAGGTGGCCATCCGGGCATGGGCGTCGCAGTCCAAGCAGACCGGGCGCGATCATCATCACCTGGCTGAAGGCAAGGAAGAGGAGAAGATCCGCTTTCGCGACATCGTCGCCCAGCCGCGCAAGATCATCACCTCGCCGACCTGGTCGGGCATCGAAAGCGAGCACGTCTCCTATACCTCGAACTACACCAACGTCCACGAGCTGATTCCCTGGCGCACCCTGACCGGACGTCAGCAACTCTATCAGGATCATCACTGGATGCGGGCCTTTGGCGAGGGCTTCGTGACCTGGCGTCCACCGATCGACACGCGCTCGGTCAAGCAAGTGCTCAACAAGCTGCCCAACGGCAATCCGGAGATCCAGCTCAACATCCTGACGCCGCACCAGAAGTGGGGCATCCACTCGACCTACACCGAGAACCTCATCATGCTCAGCCTCAGCCGCGGCGGTCCGACGGTATGGATCAGCGAAGAGGACGCCAAGGCGGCCGACATCGAGGACAACGACTGGATCGAGGCCTTCAACATCAACGGTGCGCTCACCGCCCGCGCCATCGTCTCGCAGCGGGTCATGCCCGGCTCGGCCATCATGTATCACGCGCAGGAGAAGATGGTGAACACCATCGGCTCGGAGATCACCGGGCAGCGCGGCGGTATCCACAACTCCGTCACGCGCGTCAACATGAAGCCCACCCACATGATCGGTGGCTACGCCCAACTCGCCTACAGCTTCAACTACTACGGCACGGTCGGCGCCAACCGTGACCAGTTCGTCATCATTCGCAAGATGAGCGAAACCAACTGGTTCGACAAGGCCGTGGACGATTCGACCGATACGCATGCCACAGCGGACTGGGGCATAGGGACGAAGGCTGACGCCGCGAAGAAGGAGACGCTATGAAGGTACGTGCGCAGATTGCGATGGTACTGAATCTCGACAAATGCATCGGTTGCCATACGTGCTCGATTACCTGCAAGAACGTCTGGACCAACCGCGAAGGCGTCGAGTATGCCTGGTTCAACAACGTCGAGTCCAAACCGGGCGTCGGCTACCCCAAGGATTGGGAGAACCAGAATCGCTGGAAAGGCGGCTGGATGCGCAAGAAGAACGGCACGATCCAGCCACGCGGCGGCGCCAAGTGGCGCCTACTCTCGAAGATCTTCGCCAACCCCGATCTTCCCGAGATCGATGACTTCTACGAGCCCTACACATTTGAATACGAATGGCTGCAGAAGGCGCCCGAACTGGAAGCGCAGCCATCGGCAAAACCGCGCTCGCTGGTCACCGGGGAGACCCTGAACAAGATCGAGTGGAGCGGCAACTGGGAGGACGACCTGGGCGGCGAATTCGCCAAGCGTTCGCAGGACTACAACTTCGACGGCTTGGAGAAGGAGATCTACGGGCAGTTCGAGCAGACCTTCCTTATGTACCTGCCCAGGCTCTGCGAGCACTGCCTCAATCCCTCCTGCCTGGCCTCCTGCCCCTCTGGTGCCATCTACAAGCGCGAGGAAGATGGCATCGTGCTGATCGACCAGGACAAGTGTCGTGGCTGGCGCATGTGCGTGTCGGGCTGCCCCTACAAGAAGATCTACTACAACTGGTCGAGCGGCAAATCCGAAAAATGCATCTTCTGCTTCCCGCGTATCGAGGTGGGACAACCCACCGTATGCTCCGAAACGTGTGTCGGGCGCATTCGCTACCTGGGTGTATTTCTCTATGACGCCGACCGCATCGAGGCGGCGGCGTCGGTCGAGGATCCCCGGGACCTCTATCCCGCCCAGTTGGACGTCTTCCTCGATCCCTATGATCCTGCGGTTCAGGCGCAGGCAAAGCGGGACGGGGTACCGGAGTCTTGGGTGGAGGCGGCAGGCCGCTCCCCCGTCTACAAGATGGCCGTGGAGTGGAAGGTCGCCTTCCCGCTGCACCCCGAATATCGCACGCTGCCCATGGTCTGGTACGTCCCGCCCCTGTCACCGATTCAGTCGGCCGCGGAGGCCGGCAGGATGTCCGTCAACCATGGCATGCCGGATGTCCGCTCGTTGCGCATTCCCATGCGCTACCTGGCCAACCTGCTCACCGCGGGGGACGAGGAGCCGGTTGCCACTGCACTGGAGCGAATGCTGGCCATGCGCGCCTACATGCGTGCCAAGACCGTCGATGGATGTATCGATAATAGCATCGCTGAGCGTGTCGGCCTCACCGGCCCCATGATCGAGGAAATGTACCGATACATGGCCCTGGCCGCCTACGAGGATCGCTACGTCATCCCCACATCGAATCGTGAATTGAATGAAGACGCTTACCACCTCCGCGGCTCCTCAGGTTTCGGCTTCCAGGAGGCGAGCAACGGCAGAACGAAAACCAACCTGTTCGGCGGACCCAAGCGTGCTGCCCGCAAACCCTACACGGACGTACCGACATGAGAACGACACTGCGTGCGCTATCGGCGTTGCTTGGCTACCCCTCCATCGAACTCAAGGAGCATATCGGCGAGGTTCGCACCGGCCTCCATTCAGAGGCGGCCATCCCCGCCCCGTTGCTGGAGCGACTGGAACCGCTTCTGCAGGCCTTCGAGAACAAGGATCTGATCGATCTGCAGATCGACTATTGCGAGCTCTTCGATCACTCGCGCCCGCTCTCGCTTCACCTCTTCGAGCATGTCCATGGCGAGAACCGTGAGCGCGGTCAGGCGATGATCGATCTGGGCCAGCAGTACATCGATCGAGACTTCATCATGCAGGCCTCCGAGTTGCCCGACTACCTTCCCCTGTTTCTCGAATTCCTGTCCTGCCTACCACCCCAAGAGGCACGGGAATGGCTGGGAGAGCCGGTTCACGTGCTGGCGGTGCTGGAACAGAGGCTGTCGGAACGGGAATCACCTTACGCGGCGATATTCCATGCGCTGGTGGCCCTGGCCGATGCCCGCCCCGACCCCACGGCCGTCTCCGAGCTGCATGAACGTACCGGGCCCCATACGGAGAAACCGATTGATGAAGAGTGGGAGGAAGCGCCGGTCGACTTCAGCGCCCCTCCACCCCGGAACCGCAATGACGATACGACCTGGGTGATCGATAGAATCCGGTCGGCTAGCGAAATGCCAACCTCGGCGGGTAGGCACTAAAGGAGGGTGTGATGAACGAACTCATCAACTATCTGATGTTTGGCTGGTATCCCTACCTGGTCGTTACCGTACTGATCCTGGGCAGCATTCTGCGCTTCGACAAGGGGCAATACACGTGGCGCTCGCAGTCCTCGCAGTTTCTTCGGCGCAAGCAACTGATGGTCGGCTCCAACCTGTTCCACCTAGGCGTGATCATCCTGTTCATCGGTCATTTCGTGGGCCTGTTGACGCCGATCGGGCTGTTCGAATTCTTCGGCATCAGCCACGGCTTCAAGCAACTGACAGCGCTCATTGTGGGCGGGATTGCGGGGATCGCAGGCTTTATCGGCTGCAGTCTGCTGCTCTATCGACGCCTGTCCGACCCGCGCATCCGCCGAAGCTCCTCCGTGGGGGACATCCTGGTGCTGGTGCTGCTATGGCTACAGCTATTTTTAGGGCTCTCCACGACCCTCTGGACCATGGATCATCTGGGTGGCGAAGAGATGGTCATGTTCATGGGCTGGGCACAGGGGATACTGACGCTCGACCCGGGTGCTGCCTACCTGATCGCCGATACCTACCTTGTCTACAAACTGCATATTGTTCTGGGTCTGACGCTATTTCTGATCACGCCTTTCACACGGCTGGTACATATCTGGAGCGCGCCCATCTGGTACCTGCTCCGGCCGGGCTATCAGATCGTACGCTCGCGCTCGAAGCGCGGCGGAGTCACGACACCCACGCATAGTCCTGCCGGGCTCGCGCCAAGCTCCGGCGGCAGCTCGACATCCCGTGGCCATAGCGAGAGCGCACAATAAGCGGTGAGGAGACACCATGAATGAGCAGATCATTGCAACGGATGTGGGCACGCCTGCTCGACCGGAGCCCGTCATGCCTAGTGCCTGCGAGAGCGGAGGCTGTGGTGGTGGCGCTACGGCAGCTGACCCTCGGATCCGGCCGGCGCCGCCAAGCTTTGGGACGGTCAGTGTCAATGGTGTGGAGGTCGAGGCCGAGGCGATCGCCCAGGAAATCCAGCATCACCCGGCAGCAGACGGTGAGACGGCCTGGCAGGAAGCCGCACGGGCACTGGCGCTGCGCGAGCTGATGCTTCAGGAGGCTCACCGTCAAGGGGTACGCGCCGTCCCTGAAGTGGATGAAGCCGGGCGCTGCGAGACCGAGGACGATGCGATCGTACGGGCCTTGCTGGAGCGGCAGCTCCAGCCTGCTACCGCGAGGGAAGAAGAATGCCGGCGTTACTACGAGGGCCACATCGCCCGCTTTCGGACACCTGATTTATTCGAGGCTTCGCACATCCTGATCGAACCGGAGGGCGATAAGGAGAAAGCGTGGATCAACGCCCAGACCAGAGCCCAGACAATTGCCACGGAAGTCGGCGATGATCCGGCAGCGTTCGCTGCAGCGGCACGCGAGTTCTCCAACTGTCCCACGGCTCACCAGGATGGCTCACTGGGACAGGTGCGACGCGGGGAACTGGTTGCAATCGTGCAGGAGGCCCTGGAAGCGCTTGACGAAGGCACCACCGCCCGTGAGCCGGTCCGCTCCCGCCATGGCTGGCACGTGCTCCGTCTACAGCGCAGGATCGAGGGCAGGACGCTGCCTTTCGATATGGTCAAGGATAAGATCGCCGACATGCTAGAGGCCCGCGCCTGGGCGGTTACAGCGACACGCTATGCCGCGGATCTTGTAGCCTCGGCGGAAATAGAGGGCGTGCTGATCGAGCCATCACCCGTGGGGGTCCAATAATGCAAACACTGGGGGATCTGCTGGGTGCAGCGAAGCGCTCCGCTACAGGCTTCCAGGCGTGGATTGAAGCCACTGATCCTCGCCTTGCAGAAGAGGCGAAGCTGGCTGCCGAGTGCGCTGACATGTCGCTGGCGGGCTTCGCCCGGGTCTGCGTTGCCGATTTCAGTCGCTTTGCCGATCAGCACGCCTGGACCCAACTCATGAGCAGAGCCAGCGATAGTGACGATCCAGGAGCCACTTGCCTCACTAGCATGGTGCGCTGGCAGTTGATCCATGAAAGGCTGCCTAGGCAGCCCTCCTTAGCGCGAGAAGTAAGGAGTATCCAATGAATACGACACCGCCTGTCGAACCCTCCGACGATACGACGAATGACGCACCGCTGAATCCCGCGCTCAAGAAGCGGCATGATGAGCTGTATGGCCCGGATCAGCGAGGTACCGATCCCATGAAAACAGTCTCTGTTCAGAAGGACGAAGGGAAAGTCTGGCCGATAGTCTGGGCAGTCGTCACGATTCTTTGCTTGGCCATCGCCGTTGTGCTGATTTTCTTCTGATAACAGATAAGGTAACGCCATTCTGGGAGAGCTGTCATGGCCCGTAGCGCCTCTCCGAGAGGCCAGGCACGAACTCAAGGACACTGACTCATGGCATTCCGTCAAGTGAAGGACCTACTAGGTTGGATTGTCGATTTTCATGAGCAACTAGCGGCTCGGTATGAAAACCTTGCCGATGAGCAGCAGGACGAGCGAATGAAGATGACACTCACGTTCCTGACCGATCGAGAGCAGCGCATGAGTCGCGCCATGGCAAGCTATATCGAGGATGCCCATCCCAACCTGCTGAAGACCTGGTTAATAGACAGCCAGGACTTCGGTCATCCCAATGTCCTGGCCCGCATCCCCAAGTGCCTCGGCTGCCGGGACGTTCAGGAAATTCTGGCTAACGCACTGACGGTACATCAAACCCTGAAGGACATGTATCGGTTACGTGCCGAACTGGCTCGGACTCGTGAGGAGGCGGAGCTCTTCGAAAACCTGATGCGGAACCAGGAGACCGAGGCGCGCCTGCAAGCACGCGATATCGCACGCCTGGAAGTCTACTGAGCGGGGGGCGACGGCATCGCTTTAGTGTTGCATATGTCCCGAAATAGCGACTATCGGCCTACGGTCGAGGCTTGTGTATGGTGACTTCGAACCATAAGATATATATACAATGTACCTTATGGCAAATGCCCGAGAGTGTTCGACATGCATATCACCCGCTATACCGATTACTCTCTGCGCGTACTGATATTCGTGGCCCTCAAGGGGGAAGAGCGTTCGACCATTAGCGAAATTGCTGATCACTATTCTATCTCGCGTAACCATTTGATGAAGATTGTTCATGATCTGACTCGCAGAGGGTACCTTCTGGCGATTCGGGGCAAGCATGGCGGGCTTTTGCTCAAGGGGCGCCCCGAGGATATCAACTTGGGAAAGCTGATTCGCGATACCGAGCAGGACTTCGCCTTGGCCGAGTGCTTCAGCGAAGGTGGCCGGTGCGTTATTACCCCAGCCTGTCGGCTCAAGATAGCGCTCTCCGAAGCACTGAATGCCTTCTTCCAGGTGTTGGATGGCTACACGCTGGGGGATCTGCTGGAATCCAGCGGCTGGCGACGGTCTGAACTGCTCAGCCTGCTGCAATTACCTACCGAGGCGCCTTCGCCGACATGACCCCCCGCGATATCGGTAGGCATCGTACTAACGCCATCAGGGAATAACGCTTTCTGACAGCGGCCCCGCATGGCTACTCCCTCTGCGCCGTAGTAGCGAAAAAGCCACACCTTTCGGCGTGGCTCAGTAACGTCGCAATCGATGATCATTGCAGTGCCGCTTCGTCGTAGTCCAGCTCACGAAGCAGCGTCTGCAGCATCTGCTCGTCGATATGGCGACGCTTGCGCAACCGGTAGAGCTCCTTGCGCTGAATCTGGATGGCTTGCAGACGCAGCTCAGTCTCCAGCGCATAGCGTTTGCGGGCATGGTCGGCCTGATTGTCACGTTCCAGCGCCATCGCTTGCAGTTCCTGGCGGTAGGACTCGATGATTCGGGCAGTGACCGAACTTTTCATCTCCGAGTCGTCCTCGGCCGGCTGATTCCCCCTCTCCTCCAGCCACATGACGGCGGCCTGGGTAGCGGTCTGGCGCGCCTTGAGCAACTCACGCTCGTGCTCTGCCAGATCATTGAGCGATAGAAACTTCATGAAATAGGGAATGCCTAATGCACCGATTACCAGCGAGAGGATGATCACCGCGGCAGACAAGAAGATCATCAGGTCGCGGCCGGGAAAAGGCATCCCATCGACGAGCAGCGGCACCGATAGCACGCCCGCCAGGGTAATCGCACCGCGCACGCCGGCTACCGAGCTCAAGGCCGTGATCAGCAGCAACGGCTGACTCTCGCCGTCCTTGCCGCGCAGCTTGAGCAGGCGGGTCTCGGCCCAGTGGTAGGCATAGATGAAGGCAAAGCGGATCGCCAGCAGCAGCGCCATGATCACCACGGCGTAGAGCATCAGCGTGCTCATCGCGTAGCTCTGGGTGACGGAAGCCTCCCAGACGCGCTCGAGGATGCCGGGAAACTGCAGCCCAAGCAGCAGAAACACCACGCCATTGAAGCTGAAATCGAGCATTTCCCAGATGCTACGGCTGAGGATGCGGGTGCTGGTCTTCACCGGCAGCATGTCGACGCGGCTCTGTACCATGCCGGCGGCGACTGCCGAGAGAATGCCCGACATGCCGACATGCTCAGCGATGAAGAAAGCCGCGAACGGCAACAGCAGGATAGTCACTACATAAGTCGCCGGATCGTAGAGATTACGTGCGGTCATCCACTGCTTGATCTTGCCGACCGTCCAGCTCAACCCACCACCGATCAGCAATCCACCCAGCGCGACGACCAGAAACTCGCCGGAGACCGAGAGTAGCGAGAAGCCACCGGTCATGACAGCCGCGATGGCAATCTTGAACGAGACCAGGCCCGTGGCGTCATTCATCATCGCCTCGCCTTCCAGCTGGTGCGACATGTGGCGTGGCAGACGGCCCTGGGCAATGGCGATGACCGACAGCGCATCGGTGGGCGACAGGATCGCAGCCAGTGCGAAGCTGGCCGCCAGCGGAATCGACGGGATGAGCCAGTGAATGAAATACCCCATTCCCACGACCGTGACCAGCACCAGCAGCAGCGACATGGCGGCTATCTGCCCGCCATGCTCGGTGAACTCCTTCTTGGGGATCTTCCAGCCGTCGTAGAACAAGAGCGGCGGAATGAACAGCATCATGAAGATCTCGGGATCGAGCTCGACTTCCATGCCGAACGGCGGCAGGGCAAGCAAACTACCCAGCACTATCTGCAATATGGGAAGCGGGAGCGGGATGATGTTAGCGACAATACGACTGGCGCCAACGGCCAGTGTCAGCAGAAAGATGAGGTTGAGTATTTCCATGGTGGTGGCAGGGCCGGCTAGGTAGCGAAAGAATCTTGTTGCCAGTAGCTATCGGCGGCGAAACGGGTCTCTGCAATCTTTCATCACTTCCGAAGACATGGCCCGCTATCGGCCGAGGCGCCCTGACGTCTCCTGCCGCTGCATCTATGGCAGCGTGCGGAGTAACTGCTACCTAGCTTACGCCTAAAACAGTGTTTTTCTATGGAACGAATAGGGAGCAACCGAGCTAACTTGACTGAAGTCATGTGGCCCCGTATCCACAGGTCGGAACCGGGCCAATATTTCATTTGAACCTTGCACCCAACAGACCGATCAGTCGGAAACCTTCGTTCGGTGCGTTGAGCAGTTGCAGCTGATTTCGGTAATCGTTGGAGACAATGATTCGAGGTTAGCGACGGACGTTAGGTTCTGTACGAAAAGTCAGCACCTAGTCAACAGCTTATGCAAGCTAGGCATACCATGGCGCGAAAGCTACGGGCCAACTTGTCATAGCATGTAGCGATTCACAAAAGGTTAACCGGTTCAGACTCAATCACGTTTATAGATTTCATAGTATCAGTGTCTAGGCATGTGGCCTCGCTGGTCCGTTCGCTCGCCCGGTCTTTTGGGACTGGTTTTTACCAATCGATGACCCCTTCCCTTTCCAGCCCTTTCCCTCGTGGAGATAGCCAGGCGTCAGCTACCCGGCATGATGAGTTGCGTAACCCAGGCCTCCATTGACGGAGGTATCACTGAGACAGGTAAGTAGACACACGCCGGAGCATCGCTTGGCTATCAGTAGTGATCCTGATTTGGTCGGGGCCTATCGGGGAATACACCTTGCTGGGTTGGGTCACTGGTTCACCATCAAGCTGCAAGGAGATCTTTTTTCCCACTTGGCCATGAATCCAGCTATCGAACTTGCCGAAGCACTCAGGGGTTTCGACCATATCGTAAATTACATATGGCTTCCCGTTGACATCTGTGCGCAGTTCCACATTTTCAGCACACTCGGACCTCAGTGCGAAGCGACTATCGTGTCCCTCGAAAGAAAAACCGGAATCGGGCTCATCCAAGGGTGCTGACTGGCAGGCAGTTAAAAGCGGCAGCCAGAGCGCTGCCACTATGTACCAACGAGAAATAGACATTGATGTACTCGTAGTGATCAGTAGGTGTAGCGAATCATCTGGCCGAGGCTGTGACTTGCGCACTTTGCGCCGGACCACCTGGAGGAAGCCGTCAGGTACAACCCGTTGGCCGATATGGACAAAAAACGAACACACAAAAAAAGCCGCTCGATGGCGACTTTTTGATATTCGATAACGCTTGATTTTTCTAGCTTACCCGTGGTGCCGGCACCAGGAGTCGAACCCGGGACCTACTGATTACAAGTCAGTTGCTCTACCAACTGAGCTATGCCGGCATGGGCAACGCTTGAAAATATGTTGGCTGGCTGGGGTACCAGGATTCGAACCTGGGAATGCCGATACCAAAAACCGGTGCCTTACCACTTGGCTATACCCCAGCATATGGTGGCCAGAGACGGAATCGAACCGCCGACACGGGGATTTTCAATCCCCTGCTCTACCGACTGAGCTATCTGGCCGCTGCCAACGGGGACATATTTAACTAAAAAGCTTTGGAGCGGTCAAGCCTTTTATTTCAAAAACATGCCGCCCCTGGTCGCCGCTCGTTAGCGGCTTTCCGACGGCGGTACGAAGCCCTCCGCCTGATCGGTTTCACGGTTATCCAGGAAGCGCTCCATCTGCTCCATCAGATAGGCGCGGGCTTCGGGATCGAGCAGGCTAAGATGTTTTTCGTTGATCAGGCGGGTCTGCTGCGCCTGCCACTCTTCCCAGGCCTGCTTGGACACGTTGTCCTGCAATTCCTTGCCTTTGGCGCCCGGCAGCGGCGGGACCGCCATGCCTTCCATATCTCGTTGATACTTGCGGCAGAACACGGTGCGGCTCATAAGATCTTCTCCTCCTGCGTAGTGGTGATGTGCGCTTGCGACAGACTTTCCAGCAGCTTCTTGACCGGTGCCGCCAGCCCTATGTTGGCGGGAGTCACGGGGTCATACCACTGGCGGCTGCCCTCGGTCACTTGATTGGTACCGGCGTCTAGCCGGGCGGGCCTGGGAGTGATATTCAAGCGAAAGTGGCTGAAGGTGTGTGAAAACGATTTCCACGCCTTATCCAAGCGCGCTTTAGGATAATGTAGTGCCAGCCAGCCATGCAGTCCGGCGTCTTCCTCGAACTGGGGAAAGCACCATAAGCCGCCCCACAAGCCGCTCGGGGGGCGCTGCTCCAGAAGCACGCGCCCTTCACTGTCGCAGAGCAGCAGCATCAGGGTACTGCGTTCCGGCAAGGTCCTGCGAGGCTTGGCTTCGGGAAAACGCCGCTCCTCGCCGCGCCGGTGCGCGATGCACACATCCTCGAATGGGCACAGCAGACAGCTCGGCTTGCCGCGTGTACATAGCGTAGCACCAAGATCCATCATCGCCTGGGTGTAGTCGGGCAGGCGACTGTCGGGCGTGTAACGCTCGGCAAGCTGCCATAGCTCGCGCTCCACCGGCGGGCGTCCGGGCCAGCCTTCCACCGCATGCAGGCGCGCCAGCACGCGCTTGACGTTGCCATCGAGAATCGGTGCGCGTGCGCCGGTGGAGATACTGATGATCGCGCCAGCGGTGGAACGGCCGATCCCGGGCAACGACGCCAACGTTTCGACACTCGCCACGGGGAACTCCCCTTCATGCTGCTCCACCACGACTCGCGCCGCTTTGTGCAGGTTGCGCGCCCGGGCGTAGTAGCCCAGCCCCGTCCATAGGTGAAGCACCTCATCCTGGTCCGCGGCAGCCAGTGCCTGCACATCGGGGAAGCGGGCCATGAAGCGCTCGAAGTAAGGAATCACCGTTGCGACCTGGGTCTGCTGCAACATGATTTCGGACACCCAGACACGATAGGGTGTCTTGTCGTGCTGCCAGGGCAATGTCTTGCGGCCGTGAACGTCGAACCAGTCGAACACGCGCTGGCGAAACGCCTCGGGTGTAAGAGCAATATCTTGCATACCGCTTGTACTGACCTCCTGAATCATGAGCGTTGCCCCATCGGCCCCCGCTTTACCGCGCGGCCCGGAGAAGGCCCCACATAAAAAAGCGCCGACTTACGTCGGCGCAGGGACTGGCTTAGGGCTTTGCTCACTTGAATAGACCCCGCAAGGTATCGCGAAGTTCCTCGGTGGTGCCTTCGCCTAGGCGTTCATCGATCTTTTTTGCCGTATCCCCTCCCAGGCGCTCGTCGAGTTCTTCATTGATACGCTCGGACGCCTTGCGAGATGCCTCTTCTCGCGCCAGTTCCCCCAACGCGTCCTGGAATGCCTGGCGATCGAAAGCACACCACTCGCGGGGCTCGCCTTCCAGGCTGCCTTCGCAATGCACCGGAATGCGCAGACGTTCGAGGCGTGGGTTGACCTTACAGGCGTTTGCATCAGCGGTATTGATAAAGCGTGCAAAAGCGTCATAGGCAAGCTGTTCGGTCACCAGGTTCACGCGGCCCTCGCCGGTCAGTTCGATACCCGGGATGCGAATGGTCAGGTCATCGTTTTTAGCCACACCGTTCGTAATCTGGACGGTCGCCTCGATCTGCTCGAATTCGGTGTCTTGACTCCAGTCGCGCGTCGACTCGCGCCCTTCGAGCAGGGCTACCGCCGTACACATTTCACGCGACACGTTGACGTCGAGCATCGCCCCCTGAGTGATACGCAGCGAGGCATTGCCGTTGAGATTGCGCAGCAGAGTCTCAAGGGTATTGGTGCGCGACGTGAAATCCCCCTCCAGGTTCAGGCGGCCGCGTAGCGGTGAGGTTTCACCAGTGGCATTCTGATAAAGCGGCGCGATATCCACCCCGCGCAGTTGTTCGCTGAAAGCCAGTCGAACCGGATCCTGGCTCACATCCATGTTGCCGGTAGCGGCAAGCGTGCCGTCGTAGAGGTTGGCGCTCAGCGTCTCGACACGATGCCGGCCTTCTGCTCCCTTGAGGGCCAATGCCACATCATTCAGCGCCAGTCCCTTGACGTTGAGCTGCTCAAGCGTCAACTGGCCATCCAGCGTCAGGTCTTGCAGCATTTCGACCGGCAGCAAAGCACCGTCCTCCTCCTCGGCGGCCACAGCCGTGGCAACCCCCGGCGCGCTGGGCAGCGCCGCAGTCACGGCAGGCTCCGATGCGGCCGGGGGTGGCAGATAGGCATCGAGATCGAGCCGGTCGCCCTGCAGGTCGAATGTCAACGATTGCCCTTCGAAGCCCGCACCCAGGCGCCCCGTGAATGTCGAGTCGTCCAGCACCAAGCTGAGATTGGTCAGCGTCGCCTGGGTCAGATCGCCACGTAACGGGCTGGCCAGGGCCAGGTCGGTAAGCGCCTCGTCATTGGCGGTCTCGACAGGTATCCCCAGGCGCTGCATCCAGGCGCGAAGCGACAACGGCGCAAGCTTCACCTGACCGGAGTACTGCGGCGACTCGAGCAGTTCGGTAAAGGTCAGCGCCGCGGAGAGGCGCAGATCATCCGGCCCGCTGAGCAACACGTCACGCAACTGCGCCGTCTGTTCGGCAAGATCGGCATCGGCTGCAAAGCTCAGCGTCAACGCCAGTGGTGCCTGCTGCAGTCGAGGGTGAGTCAGATCTGCGTCGAGCCTGGCGCCATCGATGCTGTATAGCTGCTCCTCGGTATCGGCAGTGAGATTCTCGGCCTGGATATTCAACGTCTGGGCCTGGTCGGACAGCTCCGGCACATTCGTCTGCGTCTTGAGCGCCACGTTCTCGAAGACGTAGCGTCCATTCGTCAGCCCTAGGCGCACACGACTCGCGAAGTCGACATGGCTGTTCAGATTCGGCTGAGCGCTGGCCACATCGAAGGTCATCTGCAGCGGAAAGGCACTGTCTGGATTGACGTTGGTTCCCTCAATGGACAGATCGGTAAACCGGAGATCCAGCCCTTGCTGCCGGTCTTGATAGCTGACCTGACTGTTGCGCAGCTGCACACTGTCGATATCCAGCGCCACCGGCAGGCCGGCGGCCTCGTCATTCTCCGCGGGGCTGGCGGCGGTCGGCGTCAGCGCGGTTTCGGCCTCATCGCCACTGCCCTGCATATGTTCCATGAGCCCGGCCCAGTTGCCACGCCCCTGGGCATCGCGCTCAAGATTGAGCTGCAGACCGTCCAGCGTGATGCCGTCCACGGCCACCTCGCCGGAAAGCAGCGGGGCAAAGGCCATGCTGGCCTCGGCGCTGTCGAAGGCCATGAACGGTGCGGCGTCGAGAGGCTGGTCGGGCAGCCAGGCGGCGGCCTGCTCCACGCCGACGCCGATACGCGGGTAGAACGACCACGACAGCGGCCCCTCGAGTCGCAACTCGAGCCCGGTCTGGTCCCGTACGGCCTCGATCAGGCGGGGCTTGAGATCATTGGGGTCGAAAAAGGTGGTGATGTACACCACCGCGCCGACGACGATCAGGGCCAATACCCCGACTGCCGCCAGCAATGCTCTTACCAGCGCTTTCATCTGCGTCCTCCCTACGGCGCTAACGGGTTGAATTCGAAATAGGTGCCTCGCGCGTCCAGGCGATAGCCCAGCCGCGATAGCAACAACTGATCCCCGATCATCAACGCCTCGGCGGGTACACGCAGTACGCAATCATTTTCCCGGGCAGCATCCGCAATCAACGCCAACAATCGCGAGCCGACGCCTCGGCGGCGAGTCGTCGCTCTTACGCAGAAATGTGACAGCCACCAGACATGTCCTTCGCGACGCAGGGCCACAGCGCCCAGGCGCCGGTCATTGAAGTGGGCGCAACAGAACGTGCCGCCCTGCTCCAGATGATGGCGGACGAAGTCCTCGGCCGCCGCCGGCAGGCGCTCCGACGATGCATCGTGATAAATTCGTGAGAGATCCAGCGCAATCTGGGCATCCGCTGCCCATTGCGCGTGATCGACATTCTGTAGGGTAACCGGCATCCCCTGAGCCTCCTGTCGGCGGGACGGCAGAATATGGCCGTCCGTCATTGACCGGCATTGTAGCGGATGGCCTAGCCGATTCACTATAATGTCGGGTCCGGGAGCAGCGTGGAACGGCTGTGGCCCAACGACACGACCAAGCCGCTGGAGGCCCAACATGTCCGAGCGTATCGCCACGGTGTCGCGCGACACGTCCGAAACTCAGATTTCGGTACGTGTTAATCTCGACGGCCAGGGCCGTTTCCAATGCGAGACGGGCGTGCCCTTTCTCGACCATATGCTCGACCAAGTAGCGCGCCACGGCCTGATCGACTTGGATATCGTCGCCAAGGGCGACCTGCATATCGACGATCACCATACCGTCGAAGATCTGGGCATCACGCTGGGGCAGGCCTTCGACCAGGCGATCGGCGACAAGCGCGGCATCCGTCGCTATGGACATGCCTACGTCCCGCTGGACGAAGCGCTATCCCGGGTGGTTGTCGACTTTTCCGGTCGCCCCGGCCTGTTCATGGATGTCGAGTTCACGCGTGCCACCGTCGGCCGACTGGAGACCCAGCTGTTCTGGGAATTTTTTCAGGGCTTCGTCAATCATGCCCGGGTCACGCTGCATATCGACAACCTCAAGGGGTTCAATGCCCACCATCAGGCGGAAACCATCTTCAAGGCATTCGGGCGTGCGCTGCGCATGGCCGTCGAGCCGGACCCGCGCATGGCCGGGCAAATGCCTTCCACCAAGGGCAGCCTGTAACCGGCCTGCCCGACAGGACAAGGAGCGAGCATGACGATCGCCGTTATCGATTATGGCATGGGCAACCTGCACTCCGTGGCCAAGGCGCTGGAGCACGTGACCCATGAGCATGTAGTGATTACTCGTGATGCTCGTGAGATACGCGGCGCCACCCGCCTGGTGCTGCCCGGTCAGGGCGCAATCCGCGACTGCATGGGCGAACTCGAGCGCACCGAGCTCAAGGGCGTGGTACTCGAGCTGCTGGCTGCGCAGGCCAAGCCGTTGCTGGGCATCTGCGTAGGCCAGCAAATGCTGATGGATGATAGCGAGGAGAGTGGCGGCATAGCGTGTCTGGGATTCATGCCCGGCACGGTCCGTCACTTCGGCCAGGAGCTGCGTGATGCCCAGGGTCAGCGCCTCAAGGTGCCGCACATGGGCTGGAACCGCGTCGTTCAGCGCCAGGCTCATCCGCTGTGGGCGGGGATCGAGGACGAATCACGCTTTTATTTCGTGCATAGCTATTATGTCGATGCCCACCACCAAGCCGACATCCTCGGCAGCACGGAATATGGCGGTATTCAGGCCCATGTCGCCACCGGACGCGGCCCGGTGTTTGCCGCGCAGTTCCACCCTGAAAAGAGCGCCAGTGCCGGACTGCGGCTGCTCGAGAACTTTGTCACCTGGTCACCCTGAGCCCCGTTCGCGACAGCGCCCGGCCACGAGACTTCTTACACATGCAGGATCGCGTCGCTCTGCGTCGCGCCAACGAGGACACGACATGCTGGTCATCCCCGCCATCGATCTCAAGGACGGCAAATGCGTCCGCCTCAAGCAGGGCCGGATGGACGATGCCACGACGTACGGCGACGACCCGGTCGCCATGGCGGCGCGCTGGGTCGAAACCGGCGCCCGCCGTCTGCACCTGGTGGATCTCAACGGCGCCTTCGAAGGCCAGCCGGTCAATGGCGCGGCGGTAACCGCCATCGCCCGGGCCTATCCCGAGTTGCCGATCCAGATCGGCGGCGGCATCCGCAGCGCGGCGACCATCGAACACTATCTCGAGGCTGGCGTTTCCTACGTCATCATCGGCACCCAGGCAGTCAAGGAGCCCGAATTCGTCACCGAGATGTGTCGGCTCTTTGAAGGCCATGTGATCGTCGGCCTGGACGCTCGCGACGGCTTTGTCGCCACCGATGGCTGGGCCGAGGTCTCCAAGATCAAGGCCACCGAACTGGCCAAGCGTTTCGCCGACTCCGGCGTGTCCTCGATCGTCTACACCGATATCGCTCGCGACGGCATGATGCAGGGCGTCAACCTCGAAGCCACGGTGGAACTTGCCCGCGAGGGCGGCCTGCCGGTGATCGCCTCGGGCGGCGTGACCAACCTCGACGATATTCGCGGCCTGGCACGGGTCGCCGATGCCGGCATTCTCGGCGCCATCACCGGGCGCGCCATCTACGAAGGCACTCTCGACGTCGCGGCGGCCCAACGGCTATGCGACGAACTCAACGCCACCGCGACAGGGGATCATTAACCATGGGCCTGGCCAAACGTATCATTCCATGTCTCGATGTCGATGCGGGTCGAGTGGTCAAGGGCGTCAATTTCGTGGGTATCCGCGATGCCGGCGACCCGGTGGAAATCGCCAAGCGTTACAACCAGCAGGGCGCCGACGAGATCACCTTTCTCGATATCACCGCCAGCCATGAAGACCGCGGCACCACGGTCGACATGGTCGGCCGCATCGCCGGCGAGGTGTTCATCCCGCTGACGGTAGGCGGCGGCATTCGCAGCTGCGAGGACATTCGCACCATGCTCAACGCCGGTGCCGACAAGGTCTCGATCAATACCGCCGCAGTGACCAACCCCGACTTCGTCCGCGAGGCCGCCGAGCGCTTCGGCAACCAATGCATCGTGGTGGCCATCGATGCCAAGCGGGTCAGCGCCGAAGGCGAACCGCCGCGCTGGGAAATCTTCACCCATGGCGGGCGTAAACCAACCGGTCTGGACGCCATCGAATGGGCCAAGAAAATGGTCGCCTACGGTGCCGGCGAATTGCTGCTGACCAGCATGGACCGCGATGGTACCAAGGCAGGATTCGATATCGGCGTGACCCGCGCCATCAGCGACGCAGTGAACGTGCCGATCATCGCCTCCGGCGGCGTCGGCAATCTCGATCACCTGGTGGCCGGTGTGAAGGATGGCGGCGCCGACGCGGTGCTCGCCGCCAGCATCTTCCACTTCGGCGAGTACACGATTCCCGATGCCAAGCGCCACATGGCGGAAAGCGGCATCGAAATGCGCCTTTGAGGATGAGGTAGCCATCTGCGAACGCCGTCCATGCCCGGCGTTTTCGCTTATGCCTCTGGAACAAGTAAACGGTTAATCCAGGCTCAATCCCAGATTGCTGACGCCTTGATTGCGTCCTAGTCGCTGCAGCGCCTTCAAGGTGTCGCGTTCAAGCTCTCCCTCGACCATGGCCAGTACCGTATCCTGAAAGTCATACTCGTCGATCATCAGCTCATGTTCGCGAATGCGCCTTTCGAGCCGCTCGGCATCGTCTTCTTCGTGGCCCTCGGTCATCTCGACCAAGGCACGTACGCCATCGCGCGATACCCGGCTGACATCCAGCGGTGCGTCGGGGGTTTCCCCCTGCAAGGCGTCGAGGATCGCCGACAGCGCCATGACCGCCTCGACGGCGCGGCGCGCGCCGAAGCTGTCGTCCTCCTCGGGAGGTTCAAGCAGCGCGAGCTTCTCCGCCTGCTTGGCGAAATCTATACGCGCCTGGCTGACCAGCAAGGATTCCCAGACAAGCTCAAGAATACCGCGCAGCGCAGCGGCATCGCCCTGCCCGTTGGCCTGGCTGTACAGTGCATAGTTGGGCAACAGCCGCTGAGTCAGCGTCGCCATGTAGGCCAGCCGCCGCCGCTTGTCGAGCTGGCGCAGGCGTTCATTGAAACCCGTCTGGGGTCGGCTCATATACCGTGTTCCTTTGCGTTCTGATCGAATTCAGGGCCACATCAGGACGGCAGGCACACGTCCTGCGCCCTCGAAGACAACTCCCTCGGCCCGCAGCTTCTCGCGCTGACGCACCGCCCCTTCATGTTCGGTGACCCGCCGACTGGCATTGATCACCCGGTGCCAAGGCAGACCGTGACCGGCAGGCAGGTGGCGCATGGCACTGCCGACCATACGTGGCGTCGCCCCGTCGGTCATCTTGGCGATACGTCCGTAAGTCGTCACCCGCCCCGGCGGAATCTGCGCGACAATAGTGTATATCTGTTCCAGCACTTCACGACGCGGCATGCCATACTCCCAAGCCAAGGGCGATGCAGCACTGGACGTCGCCACCCGCCTTATTCATCATGGTTATCATGCATATCTACTTTCTTCAGCACACTCCGTTTGCCGGTCCTGCCCGACTTGCCGACTGGCTGACCGGTATGGGACACAGCTATAACACCAGCCATCTCTATGCGGGCGAGATGCCGCCGCGCTTCGAGGATTTCGATGGCCTGATTGTGCTGGGTGGCCTGCCAGGTACTGGCGACACGTCACCGGCCTGGCGCAAGCGCGAGAGCAAGTTGCTCAGCCGTGTGCTCAAGAGCGGGAAGCCGCTACTGGGCGTCGGTGATGGCGCCCAGTTGATCGCCGAGACTCTCGGCGCCATCGTTTCTCCCGGCACCTATGCCGAAACCGGCTGGCACGCCATTACCCTAGCTCCGGAAAGCCCCTTCGACCTGCCCGAAAGCTTCGAGGCCTTTCATTGGCATCGCGATATCTTCGGCCTGCCCGACGACGCCCTGCCGCTCGGCTCCAGCGATGCCAGCCCGGTACAGGGCTTCGCCTGGGACAGGGGACGCGTCGTGGCCCTGCAGTGCCATCTGGAAATGACCCCCCAACTGGCCGAAGCCATGATGGCGCAGGATCCCGAGACTCAGCGGGCCGGAGGTCCTTTCGTACAGGACCGCGAAGAGATCCTCGCCACACCGCAGCGCTTCGATCGGCTAGCGTCGTTGCTCGATCGTGTCATGATGCACTGGCTTGCGCCCCTGCGTCCGGCTTAGGCGCGTTGTGCGACGGCCTCCTCCGACCACTGCCGGGCGAACGCCAGACAACTCTCCCAGTCGCCCACATGCAGCGCCGCTTGAGGATAACGCTCGAGCTGATAACGATACATGGGGTCGTAGTATTCGGTGAGCAGCGGCGCCAGCCATGCTTCGTGCGCCTGACGGTTGCCCGCGACGTGCTCGCGAAAGGCCAGCGCCTGTAACCGCTGCAGCCGCTGCAACCTCGCGCCCCCCAGACGTTTTCTAAGCCGCGCCAAAGCACTCGATAGCTGCTTGCGCATCAGCGCCCAACCCAGCCAGTCGCCATACTGATGCCGGTAGACTGCCCAGAGATCATCAATGTAATCCTTGCGAATCTGATCGAGCCGCCAGTCCAGCGGCATTTCCACGCGCACCCGCGGTGCCTGCTCCATGCCCCGCCAGAAGGTCAGCGGAATGTTGGCGCCGCCGATATGGCGTGATTCGTCCTCGACCACGCAGGCATGCGGCGTTTCGAGCAGGCGTCTGCCGATGGCATGTTCGAAATCGATCTGCACGGGGGCCTGAAGGGGATGGCGGCCAAACGCGGAACCCTTGTGGCGGGCACAGGCCTCCAGATCAAGCCCGGTCTCGAGACGCTGAATCAGCTCCGTCTTGGCACATCCGGTCAACCCGGCCACCACCAGCAGTGGACGTTCGGCGGCGGCATCCACCCGTTGGCACAGCGCTTGGCGCATGGACTTCCATCCGCCCCGGATACGGGGAATGTCGATGCCGGTATCCGCTAGCCACTGCTGAGCCAGTTGCGAACGCAGGCCACCGCGGAAGCAGTACATCACCGCCTCCGGATGCGCCTCGATCGTCTCGCGCCAGGCTTGCAATCGCTCGCGCCGGATCCCGCCCGAGACTAGACGATTCCCCAACTCGATGGCCGCGGCCTGGCCGGCCTGCTTATAGGTAAGCCCCACCTGATGACGCTCCTCGTCATCCATCAGCGGCAGGTTGACGGCGCCAGGCAACGCTCCCTGACGGAACTCGACCGGCGCACGCACATCGATCAGCAAGCGACCCTCGCGCAGCAGCTCTACATCCGGCTCGATCAGCGCTTGCTTCACCCGGTGACCTCGATTAACGCCTCGCCTCTCGGCCTGACGCACTCGCCAAAGGCTTCCAGGGTTAGCCCATGGGCTCGGCCGATACGCTCCACATCATCGGCCCAGGCCGGATCTACAGCCAGCAACAGGCCCCCCGACGTCTGCGGGTCGCACAACCACTGCCAATGCGCCTCATCCATCTTGGGCAGGCTGGTTCCCAGCGCCTGTCGGTTACGCTCGGTTCCGCCGGGCAGCGCACCCTGCCGCCGATACGCCTCCGCCTCCGCCAGCCGGGGCAACTTGCCGAAATGGATATGCGCCGCCACGCCACTTGCCGAGCAGACTTCGCTGAGATGCCCCGCCAGCCCGAAACCGGTCACGTCGGTCATCGCATGCACACCCTCGACGCGAGCCAGTTCGGCACCAATAATATTGGACTCGAGCATGGTGTTGCGTGCCAGATCGTGATGCCCGGTCTGGAGCAACCCGCGCTTTTCGGCGGTGGTCAGCATGCCTACGCCCAGCGGCTTGGTGAGATAGAGCAGATCCCCCGGCTTGGCACCCTTGTTGAGCTTGAGATGGTCGAGATCCACCAGCCCGTTGACCGCCAGGCCGAAGATCGGCTCCGGCGAATCGATCGAATGCCCGCCAGCCAGTGCCAACCCTAGCTCGCGGCATACCGATTGGGCCCCCGAGATCACATCCCCGGCGATATCCGCCGGCAGCTTGTCGAGCGGCCAGCCGAGAATCGCTAGCGCCATCACCGGCGTGCCACCCATGGCATAGACGTCGCTGATGGCATTGGTGGCAGCGATGCGCCCGAAGTCGAAAGGATCGTCGACGATGGGCATGAAGAAATCGGTAGTGGCGATCATGCCACGCCCGTCGCCCAGGTCGTAGACCGCCGCATCCTCGCGGCCCTGGTTGCCGACAATCAGATTATGGTGGGTGGCCCCGGGGCCGGCCTTGGCCAGGATGCTGTCGAGAACATCCGGCGCGATCTTGCAACCACACCCGGCTCCGTGGCTGTATTGGGTCAATCGAATGGCGCTCATCGCTCTCTCCTTGCTAATCCTGATGGCATTTTACATAAGCCGCGCAGCGGCAGCTGAACAATCCCGGCGTCACCCTCTTTCAAGCGCGTTTCTGCATTCCATGCCGCCCCGGCTGTTTCCGACAGCACCCTGTCCCTCCGCCCCCCGGGATGGTGACCGCCGATAGGTGCTGCAGCGCTCTAAACATGAAGTCTAGGGGGTCGGCGGAAACTCGGCGAGACATTGGACATATCGTGTGCCCCAATGGACATGCCACTCTGTGCAGTTGCGCAGTTATAGCGCCTCCAGCGCTTCGGTCAGCTTGTCCACGGCAATCACCTGCATCCCCGGCGGCGATTTCTTGGGCGCATTGCCCCGCGGCACGATGGCGCGGGTAAAGCCATGCTTGGCGGCTTCGACGATACGCTCCTGTCCACTGGGCACCGGGCGTATTTCTCCCGACAGGCCGACCTCGCCGAACACCACCAGCTCGCGCGGCAGCGATCGGCTCTGCAGACTGGAAACCACCGCCAGCAACACCGCCAAATCGGCGCTGGTCTCGAGTACCTTGACCCCGCCCACCACGTTCAGGAAGACGTCCTGATCGCCGGTAAACAATCCGCCATGCTTATTCAAGACGGCAAGCAACATGGCCAGGCGGTTCGGGTCGAGCCCTACCGCCACGCGCCGGGGATTGCCCATTGCCGAGTCATCGACCAATGCCTGCACCTCGACGAGGATCGGCCGCGTGCCTTCCCAGACCACCATCACCAGACTGCCGGGGGCCTGTTCCTCGCCACGCGAGAGAAAGATGGCGCTGGGATTTTTCACTTCCTTGAGGCCGTGTTCCAGCATGGCGAACACACCCAGTTCGTTAACCGCCCCGAAGCGGTTCTTCTGCCCGCGCAGGGTGCGAAAGCGCGAGTCGGCGCCGCCTTCGAGCAGCAGCGAGGCATCGATCATGTGCTCCAGTACCTTGGGGCCAGCCAGCGTACCGTCCTTGGTGACATGCCCGACCAACAGCAGCACGGTATTCGATTGCTTGGCAAAGCGCGTCAGGGCAGCGGCGGACTCTCGCACCTGCGCCACGCCACCAGGCGCCGAGCCGATATCCTCAAGATGCATGGTCTGGATGGAGTCGATGATCAGAATGCCGGGGCGCTCGCGCTCGGCGACAGCGAGCACCGTCTCGACGCTGGTTTCGGCGAGCATCTTCAGCCCGCCCACCGGCAGTTGCAGACGATGGGCTCGCATGGCCACCTGGGAAAGCGACTCCTCGCCGGTGACGTACAGCACCCGGTGCCCCTGGGCCAGTTTGCAGGCGACCTGCAGCAGCAGCGTCGACTTGCCGGCACCGGGGTTGCCCCCCAGCAGCACTGCCGAGCCAGGGACCATGCCGCCCCCCAGCACGCGATCGAACTCGCCGAACGTTGACGACAACCGCGGCACTTCGGTCAGATCCACCGCCCCCAGGTCCACCACCTCGCGCGAGACAAGGCCGGCATAGCCGCCACGCCCCGTCGCGGCGGGGGCTGCGCCCGGGCGCGATGGGGCAAGGCGCACCTCGGTCAGGGTATTCCATTCACGACAGCTTGAGCATTGCCCCTGCCACTTGGTGTACTCCGCACCACACTCGGTGCATACGAAGGCGCTCTTCGCTTTTGCCATGCTGGCGTCTGCTCTCCTGCCGACACACGCCGGCTCAAGGGATAATGCGGGTGAGACGGAAACACGCAGGGCGGCCAATGGCCGCCCCGTTCATGCTCCTGCAATTCCGCTTTACTGGCGCTGCAGGCGCAACGTCTCGCCATTTTGGAAGCGCCGACGCTGCGGATCGATCAGTTCCAGTGTATCGGCATCGATCTTCTGGAAGTAATATACCTGACCTTCTCCGCTCGGCGTCAGTTCATAGACGGTCGCCTGAGGATCGATGGCAGTTCCGGTCAGCACATCCCACTGCCCCTGGTACTCCTCGGCGGGTGGATTCTGAGGATGCTCACGATAATCGGCATTGAGGGTGAAGGTACGCTCATCATCGGGCGCAGCCTCATCACCGTGCAGACGCACGGTAAGATCGATCCCCGCACAGCTCCGACACGGCAAGGTGCCTTCGTAAAGCGCGACATTCTCCGCGTCGGGGGTGGTGACGCCAGCGCCCCCTTGTGGAGATTGTGCGGCGCAACCCGCTAACACTGCCAACATGGCGGAACCGGCCAGTAGCGTCCTGATCTGCATATTAGTCCTCCTAACCAATGGGCCATGGACCGCTTACGCGTCCACCTACCTGACAGGATAGCGATAAGCGGTGCCTGCGGACACCCCTGGTCGATATTGCCTCACGACAAAGTAGGATAGTCGATGTAGCCTTCGGCGCCGCCACCATAGAAAGTGCTCGGGTCCGGCTCGTTCAGTGGCGCCTGTTGGCGGAACCGTTCGACCAGATCCGGATTGGCAATATAGGGCCGCCCGAACGCCGCCGCATCTCCCAGGCCATCGCCAATCAGCTTTTCGGCGCGTTCCGCAGTGTAATGGCCACAATAGATCAACGCTCCCTGGAAACGGTCACGGACGGCACGTCGGAACTCATCGTTCAGTTGCGGCCCTGAGCCGGTCCAGTCGGGTTCGTTGATATGCACGTAGGCGATCTTGCGCTGAGACAACTGCTCCATCAGGTAATAGGTCATTTCCTCGGGCTCATCGTCGGACAAGCCGAAAATCTCGATGAACGGCGACAGGCGAATACCGACCCGTCCCGCGCCCATGACTTCACTGACGGCATCGACAACTTCGAGTACCAGACGGGCACGATTGACCAGGTTTCCGCCATAGCGGTCGGTACGCTGGTTGGAGCCGGTGGCTAGAAACTGCTGCAGCAGATAAGCGTTGGCGGCATGGACTTCGACCATATCGAAACCGGCTCGCTTGGCCCGCTGTGCGGCCTGGCGATAATCTTCGATGATACCGGGAATTTCGTCGGTTTCGAGCGCCCGCGGCGTACTGGTCGGGTGCTGACCTGCGCTGCCATCCTCAAACTCCACGAAGCATTTGGCACCCTCGGCACGCAAGGCGCTCGGCGCCACCGGCTGTTGCCCGTCGGGCTGGATCATCTCGTGAGAGATGCGTCCCACGTGCCAGAGCTGCAACGCCATGCGGCCGCCGGCGTCATGCACCGCTGCCACGACCTTTTTCCAGCCCTGTTCCTGGGCATCGGTCCAGATGCCTGGGGTATAGGCATACCCTTGGGCGGTGGGCGAGATATTGGTCGCTTCGCTGATGATCAGTCCCGCATCGGCGCGCTGCGAGTAATACGTCGCCTGCATGTCGCCGGGGATACTGTCGGGAGTGCGCGAACGTGTCAGAGGCGCCATGAGCACCCGATTGGGAAGTTCAACCTGGCCCAAGGTGACGGGCGAAAGCAGCTTATCGAAAGACATAAGATTTCCTAGTGGAGTGCACGATGCCTATAAGATGCGGCCATTAGGATACTAATCAAGTGGCTGTATGCTTGAGGTTTTCAACTGGTTTGATAGTAAAAGATCATCGCCAGGATCAACGGCATGATGACTAGACTGCCCAGATTGCCGATCAGCACTAGCGAGGCCACCTTGTGGGGTTCTTGATGATACTGCTCTGCCAGAAGGTAATTGAGTACTGCTGGCGGTAAAGCCGCAAACACCCAAAGAGACGCTGCCTGTAAGCCATGCAGGCCGAGCCAGTGAATCAGTGGCCAAGTCAGCACCAGACCACTGAGCGGACAGGCAATGGCACCGAGTATCCCGATCTTCCAGTCACTGAAATCGACATCGAGCAGACGTACGCCAAGTGCGAATAACATCAGAGGAATGCTCACCCCGCCGAGCATATTCATCGCCTCCAACAGCCAGGCCGACAACGGGATCTCAGCGATATTCACGACCAATCCCGCCAGGCTGGCAAACACAATGGGCATACGCAGAACACGCCACAGCGGTGTTCTGGGATCCAGCATGTAAAGCCCAACCGAAAAGTGCAGCAGCATTTCGATGATGAACAGCACTACAGCTGCGGGTAACGCCTCCTCCCCAAAGGCAAGTACCAGCAGCGGTATCCCCATATTGCCGGTATTATTGAACATCATCGGTGGCAGGAAGGTTTTCAGGTCCAGACGCAAGGCACGTGCCAATGGCCATAACAGCAGGCCCGACCCAAGCACGATAATGACTGCAGCGAGGGCCAGCGACGTATAGTCCTGCAAGGGAGCCTGACGATCCGCCAACACCGCGAACACCAGTAGCGGAACGAACAGTTCCATGTTCAAGGTGTTGAGTCCTCGAATATCTGGTGTCCGGAAACGTCCGTACAACGTACCGCAGCCGGTAATCAGGAAGACGGGCAACAAGGTCGAAAGTATCTTGGCAAGCATGGCGGCATCCGGCCGAAGCAAAGCTAGCAGCCTAACATGACCGCTCTTGCGCGGCCTGCTCGCGCACGTCACCATGACTAAAAGTCTATCCCACCAGTGCGAGCCATCATGAGCAAATTCTGGAGTCCCGCGATTCGCGAGCTGACCCCCTATGTCCCCGGTGAACAGCCACGTGAACGCTTGATCAAGCTGAATACCAACGAGAACCCCTATCCGCCGGCCCCAGGCGTTGAACAGGTACTGCGTGAGTATCCCACCGACCACTTGCGCCTCTACCCGGACCCCGACGCCACGCTGCTGCGCCAGGCACTGGCCGAGATCTACGGGGTCGCGCTCGATCAGGTATTCGTGGGCAACGGTTCCGATGAGGTATTAGCGCTGGCGTTTCAAGCCTTCTTCCAGCAGCGCAGGCCGCTGGCAATGCCCGCGATTACTTACAGTTTCTATCCGGTCTATTGCAAGCTGTATGGCATCGATTACCGTCTTGAGTCGCTAGACGCCCAGTGGCGCGTGCCGCTGGAGGCGTTCACCAACGATGAGGGCGGAGTGATCTTTGCCAACCCCAATGCCCCGACCGGACATGGCTATACCCGTGATGCGATCGCCCACCTTCTCGAGCGAGTCACCGATAGCGTGGTGCTGATAGACGAGGCTTATGTGGACTTCGGCGGCGAAAGTGCCGTACCGCTTGTCAGCCACTACCCCAACCTGCTGGTCACCGGCACCTTCTCGAAATCGCGCAGTCTGGCGGGACTACGTCTAGGGTATGCCATCGGTTCGCATGAACTGATCGAGGGGCTGGAGCGAGTCAAGAACTCATTCAACTCCTATCCTCTCGACAGCCTGGCCATTGCCGCCGGTGTCGCAGCGCTGCGTGACACTGAACACTTCGACGCCTGCCGTGAGCGAGTCATGACTACTCGCGAGCGGACGCGTCAGCAGTTGGAAGCACTAGGATTCGACGCCCTACCCTCCCAAGCCAACTTTCTCCTGGTCCGTCACGCCGATTTCGATGCAGGAGAAATATTCACTGGCCTACGCGAACGCGGCATTCTGGTAAGACACTTCGACACCCAAATCCTACGCGACTTCATGCGTATCACCATTGGCACCGATGATGAGATGGATAGCTTGATAGAAGCCCTGGAGACCATGTGCCGTCCATTGACGCAATGAATCGGTAGAGGCACCCAAAGCCCGACATCCCGGGCTTTGGTAGGCAGGCGCGGCCTGGTGCCCACAAGGGCAAAGGGGCCACCTCCCACGAGGCGGGGCCGACGCATGTCCGACGAGGGCGGCCTGCCGGCAATCGCCGCGTCGGGGCCCCAGACGACAAAACCCCCGGCCTCGGGGAGGACGGGGGTTTCGGAAGAAGTGCCTGACGATGACCTACTCTCGCATGGGGAGACCCCACACTACCATCGGCGCTGAGC